>JAAEMK010000399.1 GCA_024225635.1 Desulfobacteraceae bacterium
TATTCTTACACGTTTTCAGCACCAATATAACTGCCTCACACGCAACATATATCGGCGATTTTGTACTCTGCAGTAACCCAACGCGTTACTGTAGCGCGGTCAAATTGAAATTTCCGGATGCCATCATCTCCGCCATAGCCGAAAGCCCATTGCTACACGTTTTCAGCACTTTTCTACGGCCCAGACGGCGGATATAAGCTATTATCACGTGTCCGCGTCGGGAGCTACAGTAACCTTACCGTAACCCGCATAAAAATTTTAAGCAATTTCCCCCAAGTTTGAGCACTAGTGTAGTAAGTGTACAAAATTTCAGCCCTCTAGCTCTTCGGACGAGCGAGTTAGAGGGGGGGGGGAAGGACACACAAACACACACACCCACTAACATCAGCCATGCGTAGGCTTTCGCCTCGGCCTGAGGGCCGGGCGAAAAAATTGTCTAATTATCATAGTACATATGACCTACTGTAAACAACTGCATCATACAATGTATTCCTCAAAGTCCGCATTCGAAATCAACCATTCTAAAATTATAGTTTTTTTACATATAATAATAATATGAAGTAATTTGTATAAAAAATTAATTTGAATAATACAGCTCGCCAATTTTACCTACAAACATGCCATATTGTACATGTCTACACATAGTCTTAGATCTCTACACATAGTCTATACATAAGTTCTCCATTTGAAGGGACGGA
>JAAEMK010000400.1 GCA_024225635.1 Desulfobacteraceae bacterium
CCTGTATCGGGTGGAACAATGATGAGCGATATTGGCCAGTGTAAGCCGGATCAGGCCGTAATCCGCGTTCCTGCTCGAACCCTCGACACCGTATGAATCATTTATAAAATTGCAACGCTCCGAAGCGCTGCGCTGATTCATGAGATCCTTGAACTTACGGCTGAATCGGGGCAACGGAGGAAACAGCCTCGGGTCCATCGATGATTTCAAATAGACAAACGGACCGAGGTTGCTTTGGGGATCGCAGTTCTCCTGCCTGGGGCAATCCTGTTCGTGGAACACGTACTCGGATTTACCGTTTCGATGTGTATTGCGTTTGGCCGGACAGTTAAAAACGTGCTTGTTCTTTTTTTTGTCATAACAATGGCGCCGCATCCGTTTGCCTGCCGGACAAAGAGGAACACCATCCGTATCCAGGCGGGTATCTCCGTCATCTGGCAAATGAGGGTACGCTTTTTGTGATGGTTTTGAAAGCGGGATGATGGGTATGACATTTTTTTCTCCAAAATAGTGATAATGGGCATATGAATCGTGATGGCCGTCACCTATAAATGTGGATACCGTTATATCCAGGCCGTTTTCACGCAGGGCCTTTTCCATGCGGTCGAAAGACATGAGGGAAAGCGTATAATCACTTTCGTTTCCTCCGGGCATATAGGTCAGCAAGGGGTAGTCATGGCCGTCCTGGGTGGTGACCAGATGATAGTAACGGTCACCGAAAAGAAAAGCGTCCCGGACGTGGTCGTAACACCATTTTGCCGTGGGGCTTGTGTAATACCGGTCATGATCGCATTTGTATATCCCTTCGGACCGGCAATTACAGGTGGGTTTGCCCCGGGAAGACGCCGCGGTTTGCAGAATGGAACCGTCGCCGGACACAACGAGATTATTCAGATTCGAGATGAGTCCCTGGCGGATGCTGGGAATCAGGCCCAGTTGAATGCTCAGATCTTCCAGGATTTGATTAAAATCCCCGGCACGGGCACATTCGGCATTGGCCAGAAGTGACCCGGCCAGTTTTTCCGACTGGGAATGATTTGGGTCGAAATCATTTTTCCTTGCTTTCCGGTCTTTTTTTTCTTGTTTCAGATTCCGCTTATGCGGCCCGGTATTGTATTGGGAACGCTTCACCTGATCCTTGCACCGGCATGGTTTACGATAGGGGCCGTTGATCATGCGCTTCATGAAAGCATAATACGTTCCGACTTCGGGAGCCTGGCCGGGCTCAAAACCGATGAGCACGGTGAGAAACCGATCATTCTTTGTCTGGCGAACCCACTCGGTAATGCCAGTGATTCTGAGCAAGGTCATCAGAATCAACGAACGCAGCATCGACGGAGGATCACGCGCAGCCTCGAGTTTGCCGGGTGAGTAGAGCGAGATCAGGCTCGGGATTATCGGATCGAGATCGAGATTTTTGAGAATGTGGATTTGCTTTTCGTAAAATTGCAGCTTATCATCCGGCCAGGAACCCAAATACGTCTCGAGATGTTCCAGGTACCGGCCATGGTTCATTGGCTCATTCTTTTTTTTGAGCGAAACAGTGGCTTCATCGCTCTCCGGGCGATCGACTTTTGCTCTTGGGCTGGTCATTTTTCAAACTCCCACACAGATGTTTGCGAAAATTCCTGGACAGGGGATACCCCAAAACGGCTTTGATGGAACGGTTGGCAATGTGGGTCTGGTCATCTTTTCCCCGGCCGGTGGTTTTGCCCAGATGTATCCAGTTGGCGGCCTTGTAGCAGGTCCCCTTGAATCGCTCGGTATCGACAAAGGTTTCGACGAAATACACCGGATGATTGTACATGGCATTCCATTGGCCGGGCAGCATCCTTGTCATCCGTCCCAGGATATGGGAAGCCAGATGCTTGATTCGAACCCAGGGCAGGACAAGAAACCGGGCATTATATGCGATCAGATGAAGATTCTGCTTGCGTATCGACATCGGCCATCCGATAAACTTGTCCCGGCAGCCGATATGGCGTGGAGCGGACGACCAGGATAAACAGGCAAGCGGCCTCGAGCCGGCAAAGACGATGTATTTGAGATGTTCTCCGACAGGTTGGCAATAACCGAGATAATGGTATTGCTCGATTAGACTGTTGAAGACCGGCTCGGACCTCGTGCGGCGCACCTGCCGGAATTCCAGTGGCATGACCTGTTTCAGGGTGGATTCAATGGGCGTGTCATCGACCTCGACCTTGGGTGGTTTTTTGTGATAAATCGATGGGTTTACACGAATGCGCGGGGGAGGCAGGCGAATGTATCCCGCGCGGTGAAGCGCAAGCATGAAGCCTCTGCAAACCATGTCCCTGTGCGCGCCGTTTGGCTGAACCCAGTTCCATTGCCGGCAAATCTTTATGGATAATGCCCGCCTGCTGTCATGAGGATTGTCGGCGATGAGCTTGTTGATGAATTCCACATCCTGCGTGGTTGCTGTCCGGCCTCTGTATTTGATATCGAGTTCCATGTACTCATCCTACCCCATCAACGGGTAGAACGCAAGAGCTAAATCAGGAAATCGGAAAAAAATACTCTCATACCATTATTAAAGGTGGGTATTCGAGTCAGGTTGGGGGCTTGGTTTAAGTTGGCGTTGTAATATCAGGCCGGCGAAGCGTCTCCTGAAATCGATTCAAGCAAGTCCATATATCGGCGCGAGCCATGCCGCCATCAGCCGTTGCCCTCCAACCGCCGCCCGCAACCGGCCCGCAACCGGCGCCGCGCCGGACCCGCGGGTGGAAAAGATGTCGAGAGCTGCCCCTGGCGATTGAAAAAAGGATTGACAAATTTAGGAATGCCTGAAATAATGCAATTAATTCAGAGGGATATGATGTCGAGAGTCCTTAATGATGGACCGGATTGATACGGGATTTAGACATCCAGGCCTGCCACGCGCGCCGATTTTTGTTATCGTCGGAATGATGGACCGGATTGATACGGGATTAAGACAAGGATTTGATCTCGGAGAGATAGATATCGCCAGTATTGGTCGGAATCATGGACCGAATTGATACGGGATTAAGACAAGGTGTTGTCCGGTTTGAAGATTGTCAGGACGAGGTCGGAATCATGGACCGGATTGATACGGGATTAAGACCTCCACCGGCGGTTTCACCACCGGATCCGGTTCGGGTTCCGTCGGAATCATGGACCGGATTGATACGGGATTAAGACAGCGTTGATCAGATTGTTTTTGGTGGGGTTGATTGTTTTAGTCGGAATGATGAGCATTCTCGACA
>JAAEMK010000401.1 GCA_024225635.1 Desulfobacteraceae bacterium
TGAATATTTTAGTATCGACCATTTGTTTACAATCTTGATTTGATATTAACATTGGCTGGTCGATTACTGCTGGGCTTGCCAGATGAAGATGAGAGTAACGCCCGCAGTACCAGCTATTAATGCTTTGTCTAATGACACATTTAAATCCTGGTACTGTGGGGTTCTCTACATATTGTATGAGCTGATAGCTTTGAATTTGCCCTTTGCTCAACTCATATTGACTGCATTGACTCGGTCTAACCCTTATTTGTTTAGGTGAGCAGTTTACAGCCATGAGTCTATGGGATGTTTCTTTGTCATCACCTGGATCAATACTTTTCATCTGATCAGTGTCAGGTAGAGTATTTATTTTTATACATAATATTGACATTATTATTAGTAAGAATAATTTCTCACCTCTGTCATTGTTATACGTGTTCATCCTTGTATGCACTTTCTTTATTCCTTAATAAAGATTTGTCAATTATTAACAATGTTAAATTCATTAATAATAATATTATAATTAGTAATATTTCAATTGCCATTATCTTTACTTTACAAGGACTAACAACAAATATGTAATAA
>JAAEMK010000402.1 GCA_024225635.1 Desulfobacteraceae bacterium
CTATCACACTCACCTCAACACTTCCAACCGAAGCCATTTCACCATTCACACACCGAATATGTGAAACGGCTTCGGTTGAAGAGGACGCGCTCGCGTCATTCAGCATCGATAGAGGCTGTCAACAGCCAACTTTCAGCTCTCGCCGCGAGAATTGTCGCCAACGCGTCAAGTTTTCGTCGCGATCCAAGATTCTCACCTCATTATCCGCGCGCGCGCGCGCGCGCGCGGTGCGCAACGCCGCACTACCGCATCCCACACCGACGCGCGCGCGCGCGCGACGCCAAGCAACGCACTCTTCCAATAACGTTCGCTCACGCAAAAGCTTATCGCTTACCGCAACTTCGCACCGACGCGCGCGCGCGCGCGCGCGCGAACCGAAGCCGATTCACCATTCACACACCGAATATGTGAAACGGCTTCGGTTGAAGAGGACGCGCTCGCGTCATTCAGTCGATTTCAGCATCGATAGACGCTGTCAACAGTCAACTTTCAGCTCTCGCCGCAAGAATTATCGCCAACGCGTCAAGTTTTCGACGCGATCCAAGCATCTCGCTCGGATTTTTGCCGAACTCTCATACTTTTTCGACAAGATTCTCACCTATTTATCCGCGCGCGTGGTGCGCGATGCCGCACTTCAGCATCGCCGCACCGACGCGTGCGCGCGCGCGCGCGCGCGACGCCAAGCAACGCACTACCGCAAC
>JAAEMK010000403.1 GCA_024225635.1 Desulfobacteraceae bacterium
AAAAATGTTTCACCTAATAGCAGATAGGCCAAGACAGAATCAGAGTAGGGTCAGGGGAGAATCAGAGTGGAATCAATTTAGGTCATGCATAAGCACCAACAAATGTTTCACCTAATAGCAGGTATGGTGGCAGGATCAGAGTAGGATCAAGGGTTGGATGAAGGTTGGATCAGGGTTGGAAGAAGGTTGGATCAGGGTTGGATCAAGGTAGAATGATGAAAGAAAATGTTTCAAAAAGGTATAAAGGCGGCCACAGATATCCAACAATCATTCAGATGAAAAGAAGAATGGGAATCCTTACACATAAGGTCACATTTCAAGAGAGACACTCAAGAATGGGAAGACAGGGAAGCAGGTCAGGAAAAGACTGGCGAAGATCAAATGACAGCTCCATCAGGCTACACGACCTACTGAGGCAAAAGCTGCTGCTCAAGACAAAACTCAAAACTCTGAAAAAGCAGATTGCGATGGAGAGGAAAATCATTCTAAGGAGCGCCACATAGAAAGAGAGCTCATCATCAAGCAGTAGAAGTCACACAGGTGAGCAGCCCTAATGGTGCAGGTGTGATCAAAGCGTAGG
>JAAEMK010000404.1 GCA_024225635.1 Desulfobacteraceae bacterium
TAAACACAAAAAAGCCGCGTTAATACGCGGCTTTTGAAAACTTTCTTTTAGCCTAAAATCCAAATAACTTAAAGGCAAAAAACTTAGTCGCTACTGTGTTAATAAATATGGCTAATAAAATAACCGGAATAAACGTAGAAAGCGAAAAGTTAACGTATTTCTCCATAAAGCTACCGGCGTAATTTGGTGAGCCTTGGCTTAGCTCATCTGTTAGGCGCGCTTTTTTCCAGCGGTACATAACAAATAAACACACCATTAAACCATTCAGTGGCAATATAGTGTCGTAAAATACATCATAAACAATATCAAAAAAGCTTTTATTACCGCTGCCGTAACTAGTAAACGACGTTAGGCTATCAACCATACCAAACGACATAGTACACAATATAGTTAACACACCGGTGGCTAGCGTTAAAATACCTAAGGCTTTTTTACGGCTGATCCCTTTGCGGTCGCTAAGGGTCGCTGTAGGTACTTCTACAATTGATACAAGCGAAGTAATCGCAGCAAAAAACACTAATAAAAAGAACGAAAACGCCACTGCAGACGCACCAAAATAACCAATGTCATTTTGTAGTGCTAATAAAATTTTAGGTAAGTATACAAATATCATCGATACAGA
>JAAEMK010000405.1 GCA_024225635.1 Desulfobacteraceae bacterium
CTTCCCCGTGCGACTTAAAGACGTGGGGGATGGTGTATTCACAGGGGGGATAGTCTTTGGTCAGTTGGAGGGCGACGGTGGGTTGGGCGGCCATGGTTTGGGGGTTGGGTATCTGCAGTCTACTTCACGCGTTTTGCTGTGAAGCTGCTGCACATACCTCTACGGACTCCGTCCGTTTTGCTGTCGCGAACCGAATCGCACTCATCCATACCTCTACGGACTTCGCTTGTTTTGCTGTCACGATCCGAATCGACCAAAACGCCTGGTCTTTTTTCCCAAATCTCGTGTCACGGGTCCGAATCGACCAAAACGCCCACTCCGATATTTCAGAGTGACAAAATTGAAAATGTGTAGAAAAATCAGACACACAAGAAAGCCAAAATTTTGTGTCACTCCGTTCTGAAATTTCGACCAAAATGTACACCATCATTAGATCTACATTTCGATTTTTTGTCACTCTGATGTGGCACGCTACATCACTCCAGGCGTTTTGGTCGATTCGGACCCTGCGATATTGGGTGCAGATTTCGGACCCGCGACAGAAAAACGCGGGGAGTCCGTAGAGGTATCCGTAATGGCAAAACGGCCCGGGCTGTTACCATATCTGTTAACAACTTGATCATCTCCCGCCCTCGCCCTCGCATGTCGCCTTCTTCGCCTGCCAGCGTCCAAACCAGGTCCACCTTGTCCTTCTCCACCTGCGCGCTGCAAACTGTGGGTGCTTCAACCGCCCGCCAACCAGCTCGCCCAATCTTCAAGCACTGGAGCTCCCCTTACAGGAGCAGAGCGGCAATGATCAAGCCCATTGGCTGGCCGAGGGAGACAAGCGAAAAGGGTTGGTTCACGGTCTGGTCCTTTGGCAGACGAGCTGAGTTGGGAGAGGAGCTGCGTTGGGTCAAAGTAAAGGAGGTTCGGGCAGTGGCCAGTGGGAGGACGAGGACGAGGTTCATGGCGGACATGCGAGGGCCGGGAAGATCTGATCACCTTTTATAAC
>JAAEMK010000406.1 GCA_024225635.1 Desulfobacteraceae bacterium
CTTCCCCGCCGGCCAGCTGAACGACGACGACATCGACATCCTCGCCGACCACTTCCTCACCACCACCCCAAGGGCCATCATCATTCTCAAGCTGCGAGCGAAGATTGGAGGAGCGGCGACGCTGGAATTTCTCACTTCCCTCGATCCGATGCAAGAGGTGAGGACGAACATCACCTGGCGAGACGCCGCCATCAGTCTCTTCAAGAAGATGGCCGCTAACGGCATCCTCACTTGGGGCGTCATGGACGAGCCACACCTCGGTCTTCCCCCACTCACCATTTTCCACATTCAGGACCCGGCGGCGGGGTGAGCGGCGACAAGTGCGACAGGAACGACAAGTGCGACAGGAACGACAAATTCGATAGGATTTGAAAGTGAATTTTTTATGTTGTTCTGTGCCGTTGCTTGAATGTTGTCTCGATGAGTTTGAGAAAAATTTGATTGAAAGCGACTGAGTACTACGTACTACTATGTAGCTTCATATTTGAGGACTCAAGACTTCGAAGGGGATGACACCGAATCGTCAAGTCGAGGAACAGAAGTTAGTTGTCAGTGTACGTACTATGTTCTTGTGAATTTTTGGTAAGACGAATGCAGTAGGCGTTAGGTAAGACGGACGCCGTCGTCGATAGGTATGACGGACGCCGTCAGGACAAGAACAGGTGTCTCGAAGGGCAACATACAGTAATGTAGTAGCAAGCTTCAATTGGTTGATGGCGTCGACAGCATCGGCATCTTTGACAGTAATTTGGTCTTGACTCTAATTGGTTGACTGCGTCGACAGCACTGATGTCGAGTTGTCGAACGCTTTGACAGCACCAGCCGTGATTAATGTGCTGGCAATGTTATGTTCTCTTTAAAAGCCGAAAACTTTGAGAAATCTGGAACATTCGCTCACTCAAAGTTCAGTTTTCTTCCTCTTCTCTCTTTTCTTCATTTGAAAATTCCGAAAAAATTTCAGAAGATGTCAGCCGTCCCCGTCCAAGTCGTCCGCCCACTGCCCCGCTGCTGCGACAAGTCCACCCAA
>JAAEMK010000407.1 GCA_024225635.1 Desulfobacteraceae bacterium
ATGCCCATGCCGGGAATGAGCCTGGGGCCTCGCGCTGGCAGTCAGTCGCCACCCTTTCGGCTCAACACCAGGGCGATCCGGTGCAACCAAAAAACGCAAGTAAACAGAGCATTGACACGGCAAAACGAGGGGTCAAGTCCTCAAAATTGCAGGGAGTGTTTTTGTTCTGTTCCCACGGATTGAAGCGTGGCTCTGCAAAGAGGCAGTCGCGTTCAGGCGTTGAGCGAACTTCGCCAATCGTATTTTCACGTTCAAACCTGGATTTGATCAATCCACACCAAGTCTACTGCTGACGGGCAGACTGACGAAAAACAGTTGGCATGCACCCTTGTGTAAGGGCCCATGCTGTCTGCGAATGAAATGGGGGTCAAGGCGGGCCTGGCATTCGGAAACGCATCGATTGAAGGATGTGAGCATTGATTCAGAAACGCACTGGATGAAACACGGTGGGCTGAACATTGCAGGCTGTCGATTGAAGGACAGTAACACAGGCCAACCGAGGTTTGCGGTTGCTTGCTCTGTTTACCAACGATTCTTTTTGGTTTTTCATTTTTTGTCCACATTTGCTTGATTTATTTTCCCGGGAAAGGGAGGGAGTTTTGGGCGTCGCGACCGGACATTTTAGCGGGAAAACAATCACCAATTGCAAATATACAGATATTGGCTAACCTTCGCGAGGAGGACCCGCTATTCGTCATCCCCCAGCGATGGGCGCGAGGGACCAACGGTGGCCGCCGAACTCG
>JAAEMK010000408.1 GCA_024225635.1 Desulfobacteraceae bacterium
AGATAAAAGTGTCTCCCTCGATAACGGTCCTCTCGTAAAACCTCCATCACGATTTATGAACTTGCTGTTAATGCTAATCACCATGTTGAGTACATTCATGTGCCTTGAAAAGCTGCATCATGATCTGGAAGAAAAGTTTTATAATTACGAATTATTGGAGAATTCCAAAAAGCGAAAATGTTTGAATTAATGTGGTTGATGATGGAAAATGTAAACATACTTGCTTGACGGCAGGTGAGGAACAGGATGTCAATTGCATCACATCACAGCTGTAATCTTCCTCAATAGAGTAAACTGCACTGTAGCCGTTGAGGGAGCCGAGGACAAGGTTTTTCAGCCGCCTCACCGGGTCACTGGTGTCCAGAGCGCTGACCGCCTCCTGGTGCTTGCCGGCCTTGGTGAGGGCCCCAGCAATAATGAGATCCAGGGTGGACAGCAGCTGCTTGCAAAGGTCCATCTGGACGGTGACCAGCAAGGCGTTATTGCGGGCAATGGCTGACCTCTGGGAGTGGTTAAGCTTTGTCTCCAGACTCTCCACAGTGGCAGTGGCGGCCTTGTTCCTCTTCTTGCTGTCAAAGATGTTCTGGTCCTGGTTGACAGCGATCAGGCTGTTGCTGGCCACGGCCGTCAGCCCAATGTTGCTGGGCTTGTTTTAAAGCACCTGGTTGTAGATAGTCTGAACCTCCTTGTCCTCCCTGGCAGTCATACCGGCGCTGGCAAAGGCCTCCTCGACGGAGGCCCGGTCCTTTACGTTGGCGTAGTTGCACTCAGTGTTGTAGGTCTGCTCGTAGCTCTCCCTGGTGTCCATAGTCCTGGCCGAGTCCACAAGATGCGCAGTCACGGCGGAGACGTTATAAAACATTCTTTTGACTACCGAAGCTCTGACCTGGCCTCATTATGTCTCCGCAAGCAGATAAACACTTCTCAAACTGCTCGAGCTTGTAGAGGACCTTGGGCCTGAGCTCAATGTGGTTCAGGCCCGGCTGGGCGACTGTGTCAAGGTAATCAAGCGTCTTGTGATAGTCGTTGTTGCAGTAGGCGACCTCGAACTTAAGGGTCTCGGCGAGAATCACGGACACCTCCTGGTTGTTGCCGGCCACGCAGTCGGAATCGAACAGGTGGTAGAGGTTGGTGACCACAAGCCCAAGAGGGTCGACAATTAAGTCTCACATTCGCATTCGATGATCTAGCAAATTTACAAATCCTTTACACAACATTAGCTTTATCATCTTTGCAAATTCCTACATTGAATATTGGTACGATAACAAGAAATCATTTTGAAAATACAATCTAAAACAGAAAAAGGATTTTTTGTGACACCATTGCTTGAAACACTTCAACGCCGACCCCATTGTAGACGATGATCTCCATCTTAAGGGTTTCCTCCTTGATCTTCTTCACAGACTTAAGATCCTCCTCGTGTTCCGTTGGAACCTGGAAATTAATAAGTCGTCAAAGAACAAGATAACTTTCTAGAAAGAATTTTTTGTTACCTAAGCAGCTTCTAGATTTGTTTCGGAGATGAAAGTTTCTCCCTGGACAACAGCCCTGGTGCTTTGGGTCGCGGATGGCCTTGTTGTACTTCTCGGTGTAGTATTTAACGTAGGAGAGCTTCTTCCCGTTCTTGTAGTTGAACTTGTCGTCGGGGTGATTGTCATAGGCGATCTAGTTGATTCTGTAGGTCTTGTTGTTGTACCGAGTCATCGCAATAGCGCCAAGGAGAGCCTTCTCGGAAGTGGCGCGGAAGCTGGCATTTGCTCCGCCTCGCTTCACGATCTCCTCCATCTGGTTGAGGACGGTGTCGGTCCTGCTTGATCCCCGGCATCGAGCCCATCCTCTCATGGAACTTCATCAGGGTCTCGGTCCTCGTCTTGTGGTCCTTCCTGGTGTGCTTGCCGAGGGCCTTCATCAGCTGGAAGTTTGCATCTTCTGCTCGTGTTGGCGGATGCTGGTCACGTAGCCCGGCCACAGCTCGAGCTTGTGCTGGGAGAACGGCACGGCGGCCTTGGGGTCGAAGTAGTCCCGGTTGATGAGCTTCAGCTGCAGCTTCTCCATAGCAGCCCTTAGCACGATGTTGCCGAATACAGAGTTCTGAAAATATAAAAAATGGTTTAGATCTGGAACATTA
>JAAEMK010000409.1 GCA_024225635.1 Desulfobacteraceae bacterium
AAACCAGTGCTATTGGGATTGATTTAATCACAAATAGCACTGTGTTTTTCCTCCTGAATAACCAGAATAATTATTATTCATGTGGATAATTTTTATTCCGTATTCTTTTTTGAATAAAAATTATTTTGTAATAATACGCCAGGCGGCTGCATAAAACGTCGGGCTGTTATGGAAAATAGTTATATGTTGTTTCATTGGTTTTGATGCCAGATAATTCATATTTAACAGTAGTTTATTGTTGTGTTTTGGCCGCTTTCTTCATTTGGCGTCACTCATCGAAATCAACGAAAACTTAAACTTTTGTATTGTTTTGGAATAATTCCATTTTCAGTGCCATAAATTGAAATAATTTGAGATAAAATATTTCTTAAAAAAATAAAAATAAGAAAAAATTATTCCTGACCTTTGGGGTAACTGTAGGTTAAAAGTTGAGCATAAGCGGTGTAAGCCGTACTACAAAAACAGTTACAGGGGTCTCACACATGAAAAAGGAACTCACGTCGATCAAGACGCGTTCAGCGGGGCGCTATTTAGCGCATTCCATTCGCCGGGCG
>JAAEMK010000410.1 GCA_024225635.1 Desulfobacteraceae bacterium
AGACTTCAAGAAACCCCTGTCTCGACGGCTGTTCGTCATGGTCGCCGGGGTCTTCTCCGATACCATTACCCTGGATCGCTCGGCTATGATCGGCCTCATGTACATACCCGGGAATTTTTAGACATGTTGAAACTCGTTGAATAAAAGTTGATTGATGACATTGTCTCAGTTATAAACATTCGTGGCGAAACACCATCGTAAGCATTCTCGTTCCGATGGAGAGTAATCTGTTGTCGAAGCTGTTGAGATTCGGACCCATTCCCTTCGCCGGGCTATATGAAGAAGCGACCGAATTACCCTCGGAATACGGCGACTACATCGGCCTCATCTACGAGCAGTCTCATTTTACCCTGTTCGGTTGTTTAGGCGATCGGCTGTTGCTGGCGGATTCGAGCCGGCTACAACAAACAAACGTCTGCGGTCTCTATTGTTTTCTGTTCTCTTTGGCCTTTTACGCCGACCCCTACAAGGCCGAACGGCTGTTCCACGCACTAAACGAGGACAAGAGCTCC
>JAAEMK010000411.1 GCA_024225635.1 Desulfobacteraceae bacterium
ATTGTGTTTTTTTTTTTTCCTTTGAAATCCAATAACTGGATTTTAATTTTCAGATATTGAGTCTTCAGTCTTGAGATCGCAATCCCAATCTGAACCTCATATGGAGGAACATTTTCTAGATTCAGTGGCCGGAAGATGCAGAAGATGCAGCTCCCGCACCACGTCCTCCTCTTCCTCCTCTGCCTCGAGGATAAGAACGTTGGGAAGGAGGGGATGTCTCGATCACCTCCATTTCTTCTTCCTCAGGAATTTCAGCCGCAGAAGGCTGGTCTTGACCAGACTCGCGCAACTGAAGTTTCTGCCTGAGACGGTCGGCCTCAGCATTAACTGCCGCTAGCTTATCAGCAAGAGCAAGGGAGTCTTGTCTCGCTGCAGTCAGCCGGCGTTGTCTCGCCGCCGCCTCTTGGGTCTCGTGATAATCCAAAAGATGGGGACGGCGTTTTCCCATGCTAGCCGTCGTCGTAACGAGCGGTTTCACAAAGGGAGTGCGGCGATCACGATCGTCGTCTTCTTCCTCATAGTACTGTCCTGCGGCAGCACTAGTAGTACGGCTGGGGACCTGTTTATGACCGGGAGGAGGAGGGTGAATACCCGTCTCTGGCGGAACCGGTAAAAGTCTTCCCCGGAATCCGCGGCTCTGGCGTTCCTGCAGAAG
>JAAEMK010000412.1 GCA_024225635.1 Desulfobacteraceae bacterium
CATAAAACCTATCCAATGATTTTCAGACAGGATTACAACGATCACCACAATGGTGCATGTCCACACCTGCATCGACTTCAAGGTATGCTCGGAATCACTCGAGGTGAGGAGGAGGAGGATCGCCAGGAGGAAGGAGTTCTCCACCCAGATGAAGCACATCTTCGCCGTGAGGGCCAAGAGGAAGAGGAACCGGCACAGCAGCAAGGTCCCCATCAACCTGATCGCAAAGAAGATGCAGAAGGAGGTCAGGAGGTTGGATCGCAAGGACGGCGAGCTCTACGACGCGTACCTGGCTCGCTACATGATGGAGATCAAGAGGAGCCTCAAGGTCCTCAAGGACGCCAACCACAAGGTCACACTCCTCCAGGCTCGCATCGGGACCACTCTGAAGTTCAGCCGCTGGGTGGCCTGTGTCAGGATGTTCGTCAACCGGGTCCGCATTTGCCTGGACTGGTACGAGAAGTGGATCCACCCAAAGGAGGTCCACAGGCAGCTCAGGTCATACATCACACTCATGACGGGCTACCAGACCACGACCGCCGCCCACTGGATCCAAATCCAGGTCAAGGCAATGCTGGAGCAGGTGTTGGACAGGATGTTCTGGACATACTGAGATCATGTCACAATGGAATCTCCAAGAGAGCCGACTATCTCAATCATGTTCTGCCCGATTTCAGATACCACAAGGATGAGGTAGACCTGAGTGGTCCTACCGCAGCCGGCCATATGACGTCAGGAGCCGTAGAAAGCTCCTGCCGTCCTGGCCCCGGCACTTGGAGAGTCAGCGGGACTATTGACCCTGCCACCCTCTATGGCCGGGGTCAAGCCAGGCCCCGGTCTCCGGAGGGTGGCCGGTCTGGACATCCCGCACTAGGCACTGGTGACACAACATCTAGTCACCAGTTTCTCAGACCACACCACCTCCATTCTGACTACGAGATGGCTCGCAGGGAACCTCCGCTAACGTTGGGGCCCCCCCCAACCATAGGCCAACAGAAGAGAGCTCTTTCCTGGCGCTACTCTCCAGACCCTGAGCTGGTTGGTCATGAGGCAGTCTCCTCCAAAGACTGCAAGACATCGGACCCATATCCCGGGGAGAGCAGTAATACTTCATCATCGCCGGGTACAAAAACTCGACGGGGCTGGCCACATGAGTCAGTAGATACAACTCCTCCTTCCCCGGAGGTCTGGGACTGGTGGTGTTGGAGAAGGAGATCAGATGGTACAATGTCTACACCCCCGGAGCACAAGGTAACCTCTCACACGCTGAGCGGCCGGAGCTACACACACGCAGACCCCCAGGTCAAGATACACCAGGGCCAGGTCAACGAGTTCATGCACGCCGACACAAAGATGACTGAGGTTAGGACCGCCCCCAAGGAGCTCAAGAAGACATGCCACACCATGCACATGCAGATGACAAGGTTTCCCTATACCCACTTACCGAGTGGAGTCCAAGCTAAGTATTCCCCCGCTGTCCAGGATCCATTTCACGACCTCTACACTGAGGCCGGAGGTCAGGAGGCCAAACTGAGGCCGTCATCATCTGAAAGCGGAAACGCTGTCAATGTCAAGTCTCGGGCTGAGATAAGTCCAGATCAGGGCTCGATCAGCTTGAGGTCCGACTTGACTGCTCAGGGGATACCGGCCTCCGAGGTCAGCCTCCCATCACGCCTCCACCTGGTCAGGCCACCATGGGTCTCAGCCCGGCACAGCCTGCCCGTCCTCCGCCAGATCCTGATCTGTACAGGCCTGGGCCTCCTCCTGACTGCTGCTGCGGTCGGAGCTACGCCGGTGTCCTGTCTTGCCATTGGTCAGAGCGGTCTGGAAATACGGGAAATCAAGTTTGTGACTTGCACTATTGGACACCAACACTCTCACGGTAACGGGCGGGATACTACGCAGTTCATTACCCCGCACTGGCCCGCCTTCCCGGGGAGGTACGATGAATTTTCTTCTTGTTTGCGGAATGTTCCCCTCGGTGCGGCAATGTGCAGCGAGGAGAAACTCAGTCCGTCTGCAGATGGGTGCGCAGCTTCTCAGCTGGAGCGGCGCCTGTCAAACTTGTGTCCATTACACATCCAACCTTTAAAGAGGCAAGACCAAGTGATCTCAGGTCTCTCTTAGTGATTGTCAAGAACCACGTGCTAAAAGAAATCCTCAAGACTTCGTATTATTCCATGACTTATATTTCATGTACTTTCAGAAGTAATTTTATCAATCGATTTAGACTACCATTTTAACATTGCTCAAACCCTGGCCCAAAGTTGTTCCGTGGAATTCCCCAGGTATTTTATCTGAAATGACCAAGTCAATTGTAATCAACGATCTCATTTAGTTCATTTGCACTCACCTGGCTCAACCCAGCCTCGCCCTTGGTAAAGAAGACATTGCTTCCTTCGTGCCTCACAGCCGGTGAGTCTCAATTGCCATTTCAAATGACTGCAACTAAAACCGATACCTCAGGTCGCTTTGTACCCGCCTGCGAGAAGAGTAAGATTGAGGAGCTATATGCCCGCCCTCACTTGCCTGTAAAAGACTCTCCAGACCACCAAGAGGATTGGTATTGACGCCTGCAAGGTAAATAGCTTCCCCTCATGCTTCTTGAGTTTATCATGATTGGTTGCTAATTGCAGAACTGTCCCAGTAGCTTTGTCGCCATTCTGAGATCTTGACTCGACCCCCACATCCGATCGTCAGGTATAACTATCGCCTAAAATGTATGTATAAATTTCTATCTATAGTATTTTAGACTCTAGCTGAATAAAACTTCCAACCAAAGTTGATACACGGAGTTATCTGTTCCGGCTAAGATCGTGTCAAGTCTCAAGGTACCTCTCATCCCCATCCTCGGTGTCAGGGCTGAACATGACACTCGTTTTGGCTCCGAGAGAAACAGCATATAGTGGAGGACAAGGCAAGGAAAACATTGCAGCACTTTCTTATTCCTGGGACCATGAATAAACCTTTTGTTGATAACATTGTAAAATTTCTTGGCATCCTTTTACAGCCAAAGTATTTGTTCCGCCTTCAGGAACTAAGTAAAAGTTTCCAAACTCATTTTTTAAGTCTTCAATAAATACTACAGATGTTTTATTTCTATAATCCGTTCTTGAAACAAATTTAAACCGCATGCCGTTTTTTTGCGCAAAGCTCAATGTAGGATTACTGGTTACCTTGTCTTCAAGCTCATCTCCTCTTATA
>JAAEMK010000413.1 GCA_024225635.1 Desulfobacteraceae bacterium
GCAGAGTGCTGGGCGGGTGTGGGTGGAGTGAGGCCTGGCAGAAGGCGGAGGAGTGCGAGTGCTTTTCGGCGGCAGCGCAGCAATGGTGGGCTGCCCACAGGACTTCATGGCAGTTCATGCCCCGGGAGCGAGAGTATATATATTCTGAAGTCGGTGATCGGGGGTCGGAAAAACGAACTGGGACTGTTTCAGTTCACTTCCAAAAAATAGGACGAGCCTATATCAAAAAGATTTTGATCTAAATATGATTTTTTCCTGGTTTCCCATGAGGGCTCAACCGACCAATAATTCCTATTAATGTCAAATGGAGGGGGGTACTTGGAGCGTCGTGCGGGGCTTTCCAACGGGTCATTGGTGGCCCAATCCTGGGCTCGTGAGCACGGCCTGCCGAAGGCTGGCGGCCTGTGGTGACATGGGGTCAAGAAATGGGGAATCAACAGGCGGATGTGGCATAATTTCCGACATTAGCAAATGAGTTTTCATAGGTAAGAAAAAATGTTTTTGCCACGACTGAAAGACTTGTTTGGGCGTGCTGAAACGTTGACCGCAGTCCGAAAAAAGTTGATTTTTCATGATGCATGGTTGGGAATTTCAGTCAGAATCGCGACTCAAGGCACCCGGCCATCATGAAGTTTGGCACCACACTTCACACCA
>JAAEMK010000414.1 GCA_024225635.1 Desulfobacteraceae bacterium
AAACCATTCAAGGCGTTTCCTTGATATGCAATCCACGCAATCGCAGTCGGCGTCACTTTTGAATGTGTGCCTTATAGGCAAATTCTCTTTACAGTAGCTGGATCGCAATCCAGCACTGACAGGGTCGCTAATCCGAATTCGAGCGGACAAAGCGACCAATCCCTAATGTGGTCTCTTTTACACCACATGGGATAGTTGCAGAGAAATAGCTGCAAGGATAACCTGATTAGGATATCATTACAGATGCCAACACAATCCAGAGAACGTCCTCGACTCTGGCATCTTATAACACCCATCAGTAATTACAGATGTCAACAGTACACATCTGCAACACCGAGGAGATGTTTACTCGAAGGTAGGGTAGGGTCGGGCACAGAAAGGTTACCGTATTTGGGGTAAAGTTCCATAGTGGTATAATTAGAGTTTGAAAACTCTAGGACAGAATTCAGAGTTCGTAAACTCTGGGACAAGGGGTAGAGTTCGAAAACTCTAGGTAGCTCTCCCTGGTTAGGACTAGTCTAAGGCCTAGGCTACCTATGGTTGCACACCCACAATAGAGGCTCAGCAATGGTGATACTGCGAAACATAGAGAAAACACATCGAGCATTATCTCATATCTTTGGCAGATCAGTAAATCGATACTGAAGAGGATCTCGTCCTTGTAGTGGATGAGGTGGAGCACCGAAGTGTCGTTCCACTGTAGAGTAGTGCGTCTCGACCAAGTC
>JAAEMK010000415.1 GCA_024225635.1 Desulfobacteraceae bacterium
GATAAGAGCGGTCATGAAGCTCCCCTACGGCATCGCCGATTTCCCCAGCCTGCGCCGCGACGGCCACGTCTACATCGACCGCACGGCCCACATCGCCACCTTCGAAGAGCTCGGACGCTCCATCCTCTTCGTGCGTCCGCGGCGTTTCGGCAAGTCGCTGTGGCTGCAGACCCTCTCGGCCTACTACGACCTGGGGCGCAAGGACCAACACGAAGAGCTCTTCGGCGACTTGGCAGCAGGCCGTGAGCCGAGTCCGCTGGCCCACCGCTTCTTCATCCTCAAGTGGAACTTCTCCGTCATCGACCCCCTCGGCGCCGGCGCCAGCGATCCGGTGGCGGGCATCGCCGCCGAGCTCGACGATTACGTGATCTCGACCGTCGAGGATTTCAAACGCGACTACCGCGAAATCCTGGCCGAGCTCCTGCCCGAGCCGATTCAAGTCGAGAAGAGCGGCCGCCATACCCTCGCCAACCTCCTCGCCGCGATCCGCGAGACGCCCTACAAGCTCTATCTGATGATC
>JAAEMK010000416.1 GCA_024225635.1 Desulfobacteraceae bacterium
GCCAACGAGCACACTGTAAGGTGAACATACACGAATGATTTCATCGTGTCGCAGGCCAAGCCCTGATTAGTAGATGTGATAAAGAATATGTTTTGTTAACGCCCTGACGTAACTGTATTTGAGTAGTGTTTATTACCCCCCACCCGTCGTCCCGTAGTTCCCGGGTCTAGCCAAGATCCCGGAACAAGTCCGGGAAGACGGAGAGGTTGTCGTCCCGGAATCGCGCAGCGGATGTCTGGGATCTTGTAATCTACTCCCCGTCGTCCCGAAATCGCTCCGCGATATTCGGGATCTTGTGAAACATCCTGTAGAGGTAGTTTTTAAATCACGGCCTTTTTGAATAGGTCCCGGGGCAAGCCCGGGATGACGCAGAAGGGGGCTTACCCACACATCTGTCTTCCCGAAGGTCCCGGAACAAGTCCGGGAAGACGGAGAGGGGCGTACTCACACATTGTCGTCCCAGAATCGCGCAGCGGATGTCCGGGATCTTGGGAAACGCCCTACAAAGGTTGTTTTTTAAATCACGGCCTTTTTGAATAGGTCCCGGAACAAGCCCGGGATGACATGTGTCCAGGAACTAACAAAACAGCACAACAACCCGACTTTATCGTGTCGATTAAAAATTGTGCTAGGTGGATTTGGAAATGAGTGTTACTATCGCGCGGCCTTGTGAAGGTGCTATGTCGTTCCACTTTGTTTGCTACATCTGTTTACTCTTTGTTTGTTCGTCTTTCGATTCATAAATAAAC
>JAAEMK010000417.1 GCA_024225635.1 Desulfobacteraceae bacterium
GGAGGAAGCGGGGCGGGTGGAGGCGGAGCGTCGTCTCGCCGAGGAGGAGGCGGCACGGCAGAAGGCCGAAGAGCGGGCCGAGCAGGAGGCCGCAGAGAGGAAGATGGAAGCGGCGGCGCGGCAGAAGGCCGAAACCGAGAAAAAGATGGAAGCGGCGGCGCGGCAGAAGGCCGAGGCCGAGAAAAAGATGGAAGCGGCGGCGCGGCAGAAGGCCGAGGATCGGGCTGACCAAGAGTCCCAGGCCAGGCTCCAGGCGTTGGCCGAAGTGGAGCGCCTCAAGGCACGGCTTCGACAAATACAGGAGGGAGATTCGAACTGACGTCGTAGGCTACCTGCGTCGCCCTACTGATCGGAAGGCGACCTGCGTCGTCGCTCTCTGTTCGACGAACAAGAAGCTCGCCGGGCCATGCCGCGAGCCAACCGTGGGCAAGTCCAGATTGCACACTTGACCTCGTAGTCGGCCACCTCTAGACTGTTATTCATGGAACCTCCGCCCAAGATGGAGGCCCGTACGGCCACCACCGCCATCGGCGACACAGCCGCCGCCCGCGGCCCCTGGACCCCCGCCCGGCACCCACGTACAGCGCCGCCAGCGTCGCCGGTGGCCAAGGACCCCTTCAGCCTCGGCTATCGCTACCGCGCGATCACCACCGCCGACGGACGGGAAGACCTGGAGCAGGTTCCCCTGACCGAAGAAGACCTCATCTATCCTCAGGAGGGCGACCACGTGTCCCAGGCCGTGCCCCATTTCTCGTTCCTCCAC
>JAAEMK010000418.1 GCA_024225635.1 Desulfobacteraceae bacterium
GTTGTGTTTGATTTTTTTAAACATTAACTGTTTTTTTTAGGGAAAACTATTTGCAAGGTTTTTATTTACCTACATATTATTTTTTTTATGTTACTTTGCTGCCAGGGCCATCAGTCTTAAGGATTACAAAAGAGGGCAAAAAACAGGCAATTGTGTTTGCCATGTATTGCCAGAATTCTATGAATATTATGAAAATGATCAGTTGGCTCTTTTGTCAGGAAAAGATCTTTACCAGGATATCACATGTGCCTTAGAGCATGACCCTTCCAGCAGGGTCCCAATCTCTAGGGAGGCTATCATTCAAAAAAAACAAGCACTGCGAAGTTCTTGTGAGCTGCTCAGGACAAAAGATTCAAAAAGATTAAAAAAGGAACAAACAGGACCCTTCAGAAACCTTCAGGAACCTTCAGGAACTGCATGCAATCTACTGTAACTGCATGCAAGCTATTGTACCTGCATGCAAGCTACTGTAACTACATGCAAACTACTGTAACTGCATGCAAGCTATTGTAACTGCATGCAAGCTACTATAACTGCATGCAAGCTACTGTAACTGCATGCAAGCTACTGTAACTGCACGCAAGCTACTGTAACTGTATGCAAGCTACTATAACTGCATGCAAGCTACTGTAACTGCATGTAAGCTATTGTAACTGCAGGCAAGCTACTGTAACTGCATACAA
>JAAEMK010000419.1 GCA_024225635.1 Desulfobacteraceae bacterium
GACATTGTGACTTATATGCGCATAATTATGGTCATCCATTTCCAAATGGAGTGTCGTTGAGAATGGCGCTTGATTCACTGGTGGGTGGCATCAAGCGATCGATAGTTTCTATATGCCACATACGAGATGGAGTCGTGAAATTTTGTGGGTATGATGACCTTATAGTTAGGTAGCACTGGCGGAAGTAGCATGACGTTGTGACTAATACGCGCAGAATTGTGGTCGTCCATTTCCAAACAGAGTGTCGTTGAGAATGGGGCTTGATTCACTGGTGGGTGGCGTCAAGGGGTCGACAGTTTCAATATGCCACATACGAGATGGAGTCGTGAAATTTTGAGAGTAAGATGAGCCTATTGTTAGGTACCAATGGCGGAAGTTTCATGACGTTGTGACTTATATGCGCATGGTCGTCCATTTCCAAATGGAGTGTCATTGAGAATGGCGCTTGATTCACTGGTGGGTGTCGTCAAGGGATCGACAGTTTCAATATGCCACATACGAGATGGAGCCGCGAAATTTTGTGAGTATGATGACCCTATAGTTAGGTACCAATGGTGGAAGTTTCATGACGTTGTGACTTATACGCGCAGAATTATGGTCGTCCATTTCCAAACAGAGTGTCGTTGAGAATGGGGCTTGATTCACTAGTGGGTGGCGTCAAGGGGTCGACAGTATCAATATGCCACATACGAGAAGGAGACGTGAAATTTTGTGAGTATGATGTCCCTATAGCTAGGTACCAATGGTGGTTTTCTCATGACATTGTGACTTAATGCGCATAATTATGGTCGTCCATTTCCAAACAGAGTGTCGTTGACAATGTGGCTTGATTCACTGGTGGGTGGCATCAAGCGATC
>JAAEMK010000420.1 GCA_024225635.1 Desulfobacteraceae bacterium
GAAGTCGCAACATAAAGTTATAGAGTAAAAAGCATTAATGGTAGGGCACCTACCTTTTAAACGTTTTTGTGTGTTAACCATATAGTTTTATTCCCTTTTTAAGTGCTTTTTGCGTGAGCAAGCTTCACGCCTACGTGGATTTTTATACTCGGTGTATATTGTGGTGTAGGCGTCTTGCTTACTGGCGCACTAATAGCAATGCTTTTACGTATTTACCAAAATTGCGTGAGCAAGCTTCACGCCTACGAGGATATTTATACTTGGTGTATATTTTATTGTAGGCGCCTTGCTTGCTGGCACATTAAAAGCAATGCTTTTACGTATTTACCAAAATTGCGTGAGCAAGCTTCACGCCTACGTGGATTTTTATACTCGGTGTATATTGTGGTGTAGGCGCCTTGCTTGCTGGCGCATTAAAAGCAACGCTTTTACGTATTTACCAACATTGCGTGAGCAAGCTTCACGCCTACGTGAATTTTTATACTCGGTGTATATTGGGTTGTAGGCGCCTTGCTTGCTGGCGCATTAAAAGCGACGCTTTTACGTATTTACCAAAATTGCGTGAGCAAGCTTTACGGCTACGTGGATTTTTATACTCGGTGTATATTGTGGTGTAGGCGCCTTGCTTACTGGCGCATTAAAAGCAACGCTTTTGCATATTTACCAACATTGCGTGAGCAAGCTTCACGCCTACTAAGTTCCTATCTCTATTTTAATTTCACTACCTAATACCTCTTTATACTTTGTGGCTAATGTATTTTTTGCCTCATCATCACCATGCACAATTTTTATATGGCTTGGCTTTTTACGCATGCCGGTTACAAACTTAACTAATCCATTTTGGTCTGCGTGTGCGCTGTAACCGCTAATGGTATGCACCTGTGCGTTAATTGTAATACGTGTATCGTTTATAAAAACA
>JAAEMK010000421.1 GCA_024225635.1 Desulfobacteraceae bacterium
GGAATCCCTAGCTCTAGGCACGTACACTGTACATACGTACAGCGTCGCTCAACTGCATGGCATAAGTACATACGAATGACAAGCGAAGCTACTTTGTTGCGAGGCAGGAAGTACCGAAGGTATTAGTTCTAAGATTCGCTAATGTACATTGTATAGGTCAATATGTATTGTATTGTATTAAAAGACGATTTCTGAGAGAATCGAGATTTTTGGAATAAGATTTGGATAACCCCCCAGGTCGACCCTCACCGATTTCGCTCAAATTTCTATATGTTGTGGGGGCATATGAGCGGACCTCCCTCCCCGAATTTTTTTCTCCTGCCTGCCCCCCATTGGGAGGGAGGGACCTCTAAATTTTGAAAACGCCCTACTTTACTCAAGACGCTAATTGCAAAGATGCGAAAGCGACTCAAATTTCTTTGCTATCCTATCCGACGCAGTTTTTACGGCGAATCCAATGGTGCTTTCCGATTTTTTATCAGGTGCAATTTTTGGGCACTTTTAGGGCATTTTAAAAAAAATGCCTTTCCGAAAATCAGTTTATTGGCTCTCGCACCCAGGATAGTTGGGAGCAGTAAAATTTTTTTCGCTAATATTTTAGTAC
>JAAEMK010000422.1 GCA_024225635.1 Desulfobacteraceae bacterium
ACACACGGAGCAAACTTTGGAGCAGACATTGGAGCAGACATTGGAGCAGACATTGGAGCAACGTGGCATGTTTTGTGTAGAGTGCGTGCGTGCGTCACGCGTGAATGTAGAAGTTGAAGGAAAATAGTCTGCGCCAGCCCCGGCCCCAGCCCCAGCCCCAGCTCCAGCTCCGTGTGTGTAGTCTATATGTTTTGTGTGCAGAGAAAAGTCTGCGCCAGCCCCAGCCCCAGCCCCAGCTCCGTGTGCGGAGCGCTTTACTGCGGCAAGCAAACGAGTACAGGCAGAATGAGAAGGCAACACAAACACTTTACGGCGACGACCGTGCGGCCTAGTTTAATCGATCAATGTCCAACAAACGCGTAAATGTCGCAAAACGTTCCCAAACGCGACCATTCGTTGCTATCTCATTCTGTCGTCGCACGACTAGACTAGACTGTTTCTGCTCCACACCAGTTTCACCTTAGTGCTGCCCACCGACCCAATGAATAATATTACCTTAGCTCTGCTCCGAGTGAGATCAACATAGGTCATTCTTCGAACCGCCGAAAGGGAAGACGTGCGGGACTTTGCCTCCAGTTATTACCTCAAATGGAACAGCGTATTTCCTACTTACCCTTTTCTGATCTTTCACATGTCGACTTCTCGAACAGAAGTGGAACTTTCTAGGCGTTCAAAGACTCCGAATTGCGACATCTGTCTCTTCGCTGCCAAGGCGACACGTGATACCAAGAATACATAAGGAACAAGAATGTGCAACTCCGCCAGCTGTAACGTTGAAGGATATAGCTAACGCTTGCCCCGCCTTCGAGAAAGCGACCCAAACATGTTTGGGTCGCGATCGACCCAAACATTCTTGGGTGACCCAAACATTCTTGGGCGACCCAAACATTCTTGCGTGACCCAAACATTCTTGGGTGCCCCAAACCTGTTTGGGTCACCCAAGAATGTTTGG
>JAAEMK010000423.1 GCA_024225635.1 Desulfobacteraceae bacterium
ACACACGGAATGCCCAGCGGCCGGAATTTGTCCTTGCCCTTGGGAATGTAAGTACGCCTCGCCGGCTTCGGAACAAATGTCCTCTGCTTGAGCTGGCGCATGAGAGAATCCAGATTTTGTTCAAGGTTGGCCTCGAACATCAGGATGCTCTCCTTATCAATTCCCGCAGCGCCCCGATTGCGCTTGACGTTTTTGAACGCCTTGCGCATCAGGTCCGGAGTAATCCTGCCGGTCAGAGAATGAACTTTTGGTTTGACTCCCATAAATCTTTTCCTGTTTGCCCCTACAAAATAATTCGACCGGAGCGTTTTCCCAATCCGGCCCGTGGAGAGTGTTTCTTAGCGGCCACCGGGTATCCTGCAAAGAGGAACAGGGCGAGCCATTTTGTGGCCGCACCCGGTGAGCTAACTGTTCTCATGGTCCGAAAGGGACAACGCCCCTCTACAAACGGTTCCTCCTATCATCCGCAACGCGGATTAAACCGGAGGAGCTGCCATCCCCAAGGAGGGAGAGGACAGGGGCAACCCTTCCCCTCGCCACCGCATCCACACACCACTTCGCCAGAGGCTTATAGGTGTGCGTTACCCAAACGAACCGGGACGGCGTGGGACTTTCACCGGTCAGTACCGTCCACCATTGTATCCGGGCGACGCCGCCAAACACCCCATGA
>JAAEMK010000424.1 GCA_024225635.1 Desulfobacteraceae bacterium
ATACGCTCAGCAAAGCTTTTCCTCGGCCGACGACTATTATAGTCGGGGAGGTGGGGAGTACGGATACAATTATAACCAGTACGGATACGGATACGGATACGGAAGCGATTACGGGTACGGATACAGACAGCAAAGCCCCTACTACGGGACTTATGAAGGAGTCGGTGGATCGTACGATCCAAGAATCGAGGATCAGTACTGGAGAACCCCAAGGGGACCCAGAAGGGGGGGTAGGTTCGCCTATCCCCAAGGACCAGGGCGGGGGGTCCAGAGATATGACCCAAAAGGGGTGGCCCCGCCACGGATTACACTCGTCAACAATCCATTTGAACGATTGACGATGGACGATGAAGGAAACAAGAGGACGCCAACGATTCCGAGGAAATCGGCGTCACTTTCGAAATTGCCCACGAAAGTGGAGCAGCAAAGGTCGGTGCCGCGTCTGACCAACCCTATGGTGGTCAAGACGACAGAACTGATGGTGGATACAAAAACGAAAACGTTCAAGGAATCGGGCGAACGACACATGGAATGGATAGCTCAAACGAAGACGATTCGATTGAATAAACAACAGAAACTGTTGGCGGAACAGCAGCAGGCGGAGGAAGAATATCCCCGCCTGCCCATAGTCGAGAACCCGAGACCGGTATCGGAAGTCAGTTCGACACCGGAAGTTCCGGCAGGAACTGCCCCATATAAGACAGCGCGCCTCGTGCAAATGGCACAGGTGATTATGTTGAACGGAAACATGCCTAATTGGGGATTGCCGGATACAGCGAACACTAGAGGAATGGACCAGTTGAAGTGGAAACAGATCGATTGGCATGTCACACCCATGGACATCGGATACGGCTATCATGTGACCACCAACCCTGCACTCATCTGCGGATGGTCGCAGCAACACAATATTC
>JAAEMK010000425.1 GCA_024225635.1 Desulfobacteraceae bacterium
ATGTCCTGCTATCCTCCGGTCACTCCAAGGGAGGGATGTTGATTGCTGCACGCTCACAATTATTCCTATTTTTCTAATTCTGTGAAGGTAGTCTTCGTAACTCTTGGGAGTCCATAAGGGGCCGCTTTTTATTTAGTCGATGATGCTAGTGCATCATGGCTCATTGGGGTCCCCCCCTCCCCCTCCATGATGCTTTTCATTAGGCCCCCCTACAAATTGAAGATTTTGCATTTTTTGCAGCTCATCCAAATATCAACAAAAAAATTCAACACCAAAATATGGGCACCAAAGATTGCTCCATATCTTACGATGCCGGACGAGTTAGAAACCGTGCTTACACACGTTAGAAAGCTGAGATTCGTCGCTTTCTGATGCGTGTAAGCACGGCTTCTAACTCGTCCGGGATCATAAAATATGGGAAAAACTTTATGGGGTACCTTGTGAGGTACCTTGTGTTCGAAAATGCAAAATCTGCAATTTGCGGGGGGTCCTAACGAAAAGCATCATGGCCCCTGGGGGGTCCCCCCTCCCCCCTCATGATGCACTAGCATCATCGACTAAAATAAAAGCGGCCCCTAATCTCCCCATATAGGATTTCCATACTTCGCGGGCCCCACATTCCAACCCCGTCGAACCTTCTTCTCCGGGGCCTTCGGCTGCTCCTCGGGGACCGGTTCATCGGAGG
>JAAEMK010000426.1 GCA_024225635.1 Desulfobacteraceae bacterium
ACAAAGCATGAAATAGCAATAGAGGCTCTTGAGCGGTATAAATCAAAGGCAGAAAACGGTCAACAAAAACATGCCGATGCCTTTAAAATTGCGCTTTCAGATTGGGAAGATGAACGAGTCCAGCGACTTCCTCCGCTGATACACTCAAGAATCAATAATCTAAATGTAATACAAACAACGAGAGTAAGATGATGCCCGCCTCACTCGCACACAAGCAAGTTCAATTCAGTGATTTCTATGATTCTATATCACCAGAAGAAAAGTATGATTTAGGGAAGAAGCAGTGGGAAGCAATGAGGAAAATAGAAGCTGAATTCAATAGTAAGCCTATGACACAATTTGGAAATGTGACCTTCTCTGCTGACAGGTGGCCAATTTCAAATAGAAGAGGCCCATTTACAGGCTTCAATTGGTTTAATATACACAGAAACGATACATCATATTACCCTCTCGTGTTGATGTTGAAGCTCTGCTTATACCATAGAGTTGAGGTTCAAAAGTACTCTGC
>JAAEMK010000427.1 GCA_024225635.1 Desulfobacteraceae bacterium
CGACCGCCCCACCCCATTCGCCCCAGACTGGCCCCCCTACTTCATAGTTGAACTCCTGTAAACTCGTCAAAAAGAATAAATAGCACATTTTCGGTGCTCCAAGGTGTCCACATCAAGCGAAAAAATGCGATGTAGTACTACTGCAGAAGTAAGAAAGTCTCGCGCACCCCATTTCACCACTGTGTGGCTGTGGAGTCAGTGGAACTGGAGTCACTGTCCATAAACATCTACATAGAAGGGGTGGACTGCAAGGTAGGTACAATGTATGTACAGTCAAATTCGGATAAGTGGATATCGGATAAGTGGATATTTCGCCTAAGTGGATAAGATTTCGCGTCCCCGGCTAAATTTGAACCATTCCAGTACATTTTGAGTTCGGATAAGTGGATATCGCATAAGTGGATATTTCGCCTAAGTGGATGTGATTTCTGGGCACCAACTGATACTTTAGTTCGCATAAGTGGATATTACACTGGATATTATGCTGCGACGTAGTCCCTATCCATACAAACTACGTAGTCATGCAGGAGTACCAGTCATTACATATCGCAGTACAGTACACGTAGTACATACTCTAGGTACACACTGGCAGCCATGAGGCATCACGTAGTGACAGTTTCAAGTGTAACTATGAACAATGAGGTTTGTACAGACTTACCATACATGTAGGTATGTATATGTACGTACTGTAACTTATGCACCTACACTATTCTCTGGTACAATTTGTCCGAAATCACTCCAAGTCTATTGCATTTCTAGTCACGTAACCTTTGAAAAAGAATTCCAAACCAAATCTGTTTCAGTGGGCAACTTGAAGTTGTTACAGTACAATCCCAGTACTGGTACCAAAATATCTACACATGACAGGCTTAGGTATGTATGTGCATAATA
>JAAEMK010000428.1 GCA_024225635.1 Desulfobacteraceae bacterium
AATAAGAATATTTTTGTTTTAAGAATTTTTTCCCTTCCAAAATTAAACATTGTATCTTGTAATTAAAAATACATTGAATCAGATGAATAGAAAATTAAATGAATCTTAATGTACAGTCCAGGTTACAGGTACAGATATTATAAAGTATAGGCAAAAAGGTTTTTATTTAAACAATACATAGATTGTTTTTATCAAAAGTTCGCACTGTTTTACTTTTGTTTTTTTACATTTTATAGCCATATTCCAAACGTTCTATGTCATATTCCAAATGTTCTGTCATATTCCAAAAGTTCTATTATCTGTAACTGGTTATTTGTACACAATAAAACGAAGATAAACAAACTAATAATAGGAACTTTTAACTTCAAATAGGAACTTTTGACAACAATTCCACAAGTTCAATCATATTCCAAATGTTCTATGAGCTGTAACAGGTTTTTTGTACAAAATAAAACAAAGATAAACAAACTAATAATAGGAACTTTTGACAACAATAGGAACATTTGACAACAATTATTTTCGGAACTTTTGACAACAATGGAACATTTAATAGAATTATTCTAACAACAACAACAAGTTTTGAGTGTACAAGATAATTGTCAATGCTGAATACCAAATTTGTTGATTCTGCGCATGCGCGGCCGTTCGTGCTAG
>JAAEMK010000429.1 GCA_024225635.1 Desulfobacteraceae bacterium
AACAAAATGGACGGGACATTCTCTATTCCTTTTTCTGTCGGTGATGATTTGGGCGTTAATTATGCGGAATCAGCCATTGCCGATTTTGATGGTGACGGCAACCTGGATTATATTGTTTCGACAAATGAGAATCCGGCCCGGTTTTATCATTACACGATGGGGTGCTGTGGTACTTTTCTTGGATATCTTGATGATGATCCAAAAGCAGCTTACTATCTGAGCCGGGATAGACCTCTGCTTGCCCCTGACTATGGGCTCGGTTTGATCGCGGCTGACCTCGACAATGATGGCGACATGGACTTTCTTGAGAACATCAATTATGACTTTGGTGGTGGAAAGCTCTGGATCGCAAAAGGTAATGCTCACCTTAATGACGGCAGCGGCAACTTTACTAAAGTATCAGACGCTTTTGATTTTCACATGATTTCAACCGGATGGACCCTGGGGATGAGCAGCACCATTGTTGACATCAATGGAGATGGTTATCCGGATATGTTAGCCAGTGAACAGAGTAGGGGCGTAGCGGTAAGTTCAAAGGTCTATCTGCTTAAAGGGCTTGGAAACGGAAAATTTGAGTTGGTTGATGCAAATGAAGATGGCGTGTTTGATAAAACAGACGATTATGTTTTCCAAACAGACCACCATCCGGCGACTCACATCACCCTCGGAGACTTTAACAATGATGGAAAGGTCGATGCTCTTGTCGGGCAAGACGATGATGGCGATCCCGGAGCAGCATTTCTGTTTTTAGGCCATGGGGATGGAACATTTGATCAAACCGGCATTGAGGCATTTGATGTTTGTAAGGACATCGAGTCTGGCACGGATCAACCTTGCGCCGGCAAATTCCAGGCATATGACGCAGATTCGGACGGCATTTTGGACATCCTTTCTGCCTATAAACTTAAAGAAATCTATGATCCTGATGAAAACTCAAGGTTTGTTTTTCT
Source organism: Desulfobacteraceae bacterium (assembly GCA_024225635.1). Taxonomy (GTDB): domain Bacteria; phylum Desulfobacterota; class Desulfobacteria; order Desulfobacterales; family Desulfobacteraceae; genus Desulforapulum. Next base: position 951 of record JAAEMK010000429.1, read on the forward strand.
CAAAGGCAAGGGGGATGGCACTTTTGACGATGATAACCCTTTACCGGTTCGGCTTGCAGGATGTGACAGCTCAATTGGTGAGCCATGCATTATCCACATGACTGGGTTTCAGGTACCGGTAACGTTTCCGGTTCATCTGAAAATTCATGGGGACTTTACCGGGGACAGATGTATCGATAGGGATGACTTGGAGATGATACTTAACCATATCCGCCGTGTCCGTCACCCTCTCCTTAGGGATGCAAACTTTGATCTCAATGACGATGGGGATGTAAACATAGCCGATGTCCGGTACCTGGTTACGCGATTTACCAACTACCGGGGGGCCCCTTGTCCATAGAGGTAGACTTCGGTAAATTTCTATCCAATTCCCAGTGTATGGGAACCATATTATGATAACCTTAGTTACAAAAGGAAGAAGGAAAATGAAAAAGCTGATGTTTGTATTTGTTCTGCTTTGCTCGGTTGCAATAATTCCGGGAAAGGCGGTGGCAATCTCATTAACCTTGGAACCGTGGCTTTCGGTAGTAAATCCGGGACAGTCTGCTTATTTAAATTTAAGAGTGTCCGGATTGACTGTAGGCGGACCACCCTCTCTCGGTGGATTTGATGTTGAGGTAACTTATAATGATACTATTTTAGACTTTGAAACTGTCTGGTTTTCGAATTGGTTAGGCAACACTAGCCCTATCTCTTTTGAAACCGATATATTTGTAGGTGATACGATACCGGGC
>JAAEMK010000430.1 GCA_024225635.1 Desulfobacteraceae bacterium
TACAGCTTGCTCTATCATGAAAAATTTACGACCGAGTTTCTTTTGAAGTTTGGCTTTTTGTTTCCAGTGGGCTGAGTGAATCTGATTACCTCCCTGAAGTTGACAAACAGCTTGAACTATAAAAACGGGAACATCCAATTGATCGGCAAGATCGGCAAACCGTTTTTCCAGTGTAGCCACAAAAGCCAACAGAGTATCGCGTTGATTCTGTAGTGCACGACGAACCGGGCGAATTTTATAGGGATAAAGAGGTTCACGACTTTCAATCTCCTCAATGATAAAATTGAAAAGTTCCCGTCGGCTCTCAAGGTTTGGACCGGCTAAGGCGAGTATATCATCACGCATCCAATCTGAGATAGTCCGGATATCATCGGCCAGTAGAGAAGCTTTTTCCTCTTTTTGCCGGGAGAGGGCAAGGGACATCTGGCCATGCAGCGGCCTGCCCGGCACGCAGGCCCTTGCCACCATCGGCAACAGTATAAATGGGACAAAGACCACGTTCCATTAGTTCGAGCAAGTGAACACCCCATGTCGTTTCATCCCGGTGTTCTTCGGCTGAGAGAAGGTAGCAATAGGTGGATTCCACGTCCACACCCACCAAGACGGGCTTGGATTTTTGAAAAATTTCATCAGGTGCACCGTATCGTATACTTGAGAGATCCTCGCCCTTGTTGATCGTAGCAGCTTTTTGGGATGCCGCCATCACAATGTTGTGAATCGTTCCGAGGCTGATATTCCGATAGTCAAACAATGAATCAAGTATCTCAATTACTCCTCTGAACGGACTGTGGCAAATCAGTATAAGTGCCAGCACAAATTGCCGTATCCATTTTTTAGTAACAGGAAGATAGAAAAGAACCGCATCATCTTTTGGTACAGGGTTGAAGGCATGATCAAGGCCTTTATTGGCTATCTCTTTTTGCTTGTAAATAAACTTCCGACTAACATTGTTACTGTCTGCAATCTCGGTAACGCATCCTCCTGCAAGAGTTTTAA
>JAAEMK010000431.1 GCA_024225635.1 Desulfobacteraceae bacterium
ATCAGCGGGGTCTTCGGTAAAGTTGTCGACTGCTTCATTTCTCTTTGCAAAGTGGTCGTGGAGAAAGGTATTATGTGGTCCACTACAAACTTAGCATTTGCTTCTTCCTCTGCAGTTGCAGGTCCGCTGCAGGCAGCACATAGCCAGGCCTAACTGCTCCGCCCTCCGGTGCCTCTTGTCAACATCAAACTTGATGAATGTTTTACAGAAGAACAGACTGTCCTCTCTTAAGCCCGGGCAGAACTCCCGATCTTGACACTCAGGGAGAAAACAAGTGAAGAGAGGTTTTTTCTCTCTTCTGTTTGTATTGTTGACAATGATGCCGGAACCTGTGTTCTCTGCGGGACTGGGTCCAGTCTCCTCCACATTGTTGCTGCTGTTATTGTTGTTGAATCTTTTATTATTGCGATCTTTGTTGGTCAAACCATTTTTGACCTCCTCGATTCTTATGAACTCTAGATTTTGACGGACACTGTTGATGAAGATCGATGCCAATTTGAACATTTCTGTGCCAGTCACTTCCTCCCTGTGGGCGGTGATGGATGGGATCAGCGCGGTGTTGCTCTGGCCTCTGTAGGCGGGGTCTCTTGAGATGAAGCTGTGGTTTGAGTTGACTCCGCCCCCGGTGGAGACGGCGGTCACGGTGGAATCGTTCAGATCGTAGACCGGCATGGCCAACATCTGGACCCTGTCACTAGCATCAGAGTTTTTGAAGAGACGCAATCTTGTCATCCAGCGCTTGAAGGTGTCTGAGTCCAGGATCCTTCTCATGGCTGTCTGGATCTGTTCAATCTGGACTTGTGCGATGGTGCCGGTATCCCAGATTGACTGAAAACTCTCATAAAAGACTTGACAATTGTGAAAAACTGTTGTATCTTTGCTGTTTACTGAGACAGTTGAGGGATCAGTGAGGTTTTTCAGCGTCACATTGAAAATGAGGATGACTCCGAGGCCGTTCTTGATATACGTCTCCTGCAACGAGGAGATGATCTCGGCGGGGGTGTTCATGAATCTTGCCTTCTCGAGATCATTGTTGGTGAGACAGTCAAGCAACATCTGCTTGAATCCTGCTGCGCTTGATGCAGCTGTCAAAACTTTGGGATCTCTACCCAGCTTGGCGTAAAAATCGCGGAGCCAGGACAAGGCATTTCTGGGCTCGAGTTTTGAGAGTTTTATTTTAGAGAAATCTTTCAAGATCTCGTTAGTTTGTGCTTGGACGGCTCCTTCATTGGTTTTTCTTTGCTGCTCCAAAAGTAGTTTCATTTTTGTCACGGTGATCTGCGCTTGAGTGGACCATTTTCCAGCCTCAGAAGGATTTCCATCAGGGAGGCAGACACGGGGAGGCCGTCCCCCAAGTTTCACAATCTCCGTCAATGATGACTGCACCAGTCTCATTGCGTTCTCAATCCCGGAGATGGTGGCGCAGTGCATGATCAGCTCGTCCAGAGTCATGTCGTGAATGGAGTCAGAGTGTGGGAGGTCGCGGATCAGGGCGTTGCAGTCAGCAATGTTGAATCTCACACCACATACAAGATTCTGGATCTTCACCCCTTCATTGCTGGTTGGGTCTACTGGTATTATCCCACTTGGCCCTGGTCCTCCTGGCGGTCCACCTGGCGGTCCACCTGGTGGCCCGCTTGCTCCTGGTCCACCTGGCGGTCCTCCTGGTGGTCCATTTGGGTCTCCAGGCCTGCTTGGGCCTTGACCTCCTGATCTTCCGGGACCGTTGGGGCCATTGCCTCCTGGACCTCCTGAGCCTCCCGGCCCACCCGGGCCATTACCACCTGGGCCATTGCCTCCTGGACCTCCTGGGCGCCCTGGCACATTGGGTGCCAGCCGTCCCGGTCCAGCTCCAGCTAAGTTGCCACTGAGGATTCTCGTGGCGTTGGCCTGGAGGTCAGCCTGGAGGTCAGCAGCGAAGGACACTCTGCTATTCCTTAGTCTTGTTGAGGTTCCGCCTGTGTCTGTAGGAGCTGGTGGAGCTGGTGGTGGGCTCACACTGGCAGGTGTTGGTTGAGGCGGGGGGATGGTTGGCTGAGTCACCACTGGTGGATCAGTGACCGTAACAGGAGCTTCGACCATTGGCTGGTCTGGAGGAGTAACAGGTTCTGGGTTCTCTTGTTGGCCAACTCCACCAGTATAAGGAGTGGCACTTGCATTGACTCCTCGGTCATTGGGTTCACTCTCATGTTCGTTGTAGGTCATCTCAGCCCTTGACACATCGTGACTGACTGCAACGACGGCCGCGACATCATAGGAGCTGTCAGCTTCGGTTTCCATGAGGTACCGGATCTTGTTGTTGACTTCAGGAACCAGATCCTGAAGAGTATCAATGATCTCATTTGTCATCCTCTCCATGTCTCCTCCCTCCTGGGGATAGTTGATGATCCCGTCACCATTGGAGCCATTAACAGGGCACTTTGCTCTGTCGAGAGATGGATCCGTTGCCTCGACTCCGTTGTGCAGGTAGAGAGTGTACAGGAAGACCGGGACATCATGGGACAGCCTGTCTGACCACCCGGTCAGAAGTTCGAGGAGGAGCCCCGCGATGACATCATAGTTGTCTCCAATGTCGCGAAGCAGCTCAGTCTTGACAGCCTGAGCCTGGGCAAGGCTAGAGGCTTCATCAATGGCGAGGATGTAATTGTTAGAGAGGTCAACCATTGAGTCTACTCTTGTTTTAATTTTAGCTTTTATTCTCTTTTGCTGAACAAGTGCCTCATGGACATCAAGAACATTTTGGAAAAAGGTTTGCATCAGGGCTCTGAACAAATGACGATTGGTTGGTGGTAACAGGAGGTTCCCAATGTCTCCTTCCAAGGATAACAGTTCGGCCTGCACGTAGGTGTAGGTCAAGTTATCCACCACGCACTTGCGATGCTCTGCGGCTTCGTCCTGACCATTGGCAAGATGCTGACACTCCAGGACTTCTGACTCTGATGTGTCATAGCGGTCCAGGATGTTAATGATGAAGGTCATAGCATTTTTGGAGTGCTTGAGGTCAATGGGCACGAAGACATTGAGGTCGGCGGCAACCTCAATAGAGTTCTGCATGTAACTTCCCGTCATGAGCTTGCTCCAGGCATCGTCAATGTTCCTGGTGAGGTCGGTGTCACATCTAGTGAGTTCCTCATTACTGTTCTCAACATGGAAGCTTTCACAAACCAATCTCAAAGTTTGGAGGAGCCAGGGTTCCCTGGTGAGATTTTGTTTGGCTTTCCTGGTGAACTTGGCCAGCCCCGCGGCCACTGCGGCCTTCCCGACAATGGACTTCCTTAGGCTGCCGACCCCGGTCCTGTTGATGTTAACTCTCAACCTGACTGGGGTGGAGGACGGAGCGAGGACAATCCCGTCCTCACCGGCGGTGTTCTCAGGATGTTGAGCGGTGTGGACATCAGCTCTGTGGTCCCACATTGAAGACTCCCTGATTGTGACCTCGCTGTTGATGTTGGTGGGAGGCTCAGAATGGGAGACCTTGACCTGGCACTGAGGGCAGTTCTTGATGACATCTTCACAAGCTGGACATCGTTCCTTTCCTCCAGAAGAGTTGCGGGGACAGTGGTCTCGGTCTTCACACTGATTCCACAATGGGTGAGGGCAGAAGGTCTCCTCATCATTGGTCTTCCCCTCATCAGTGTCTTTGTCACTTGGGGAGGGGTTGTTGTCATCACTTGTTGCTGGTTTCTCCTTTTGAGCGTCAATATCACTTGAGGAGGACTGATCAACAACATCACTTGTAGCCACTTTGTCGGCTTCACTTTGAATTTTGATTTGTTCACTGTCTTCGGACATGGCGAAATTGCTGCAAGTTGTATTGAAATGAGCTTGGGTGAAATATGGAGCAATGCAATTGACTTTTTGTGGTAATTGAGAAAGGGTGTGTGACAAAAATACCATGGTCAAAAGGAAAGTGAACATTTTGATAAAGTTTCCTGGTTTGCAAGTCATGATCAAATCAGTTAATTCGTACTTACATGGAGGAACAAGGCAGTTAGTATCTCGACTCGATCTCGATCTCGTTAGTGAAAAACACCTGTAAGTAGGGAAAGTGAGAATGATGACAAGCTGTGTCTGGTGTGAGAGGTGCAGTGCGATGTCTGCAAGAGACACACGGGGCCTGGGGGGGACACCCCGGGCCCGGGGATACTTAAGATGACCTCGCCTGCTAGGAAGGGGTTTTAAGGTTTAGGATGAGGATGGAGCAAATAAATAATCAGTCTTATACAAAAATGATAAAAATAAATTATTAATTGATCCGCTCCTCAGACGAGCTTCTTGAATGCTGCGTCTAGACTGGGAGCACCGGTCTTCCCCACTTCCTCGGGACTCTTTGCCTCAGTGTAACGGAGTACAACTTCTTGCGAGTAGGAACTGGCAGGCTCAAGCTAAGGTAGTTTTCCCGGGGCTGAGCGCCTCTGCTTCTTTGTTGTCAGAGGAGGCTCACTGCTTAATGTTCTATAGAGTGTCCCCTGACGGGGCAGAGCTCTGCATAGAAGAATCAAGGCAGCTTTGTGCAGGACGTGAGTGGCTGGGCGTGGCCAAAGCTCACTAGCTTTGAGAAGCTAATAGGAGATTAAAAATAGTTTTAATAACTCCCGACAACCCCGGCCAAGATGCCTGTAGCCCCCCCGGGTCTAGGAAGAATGGGGAAAGCTGCACAGGTAACATCCGCAGGTAAAGGGCTGTTTTGACAGGAGGCCATAATGTTTTCTTTCCAAGAAATATTTGGAGCAAGAAAATCACTGCACAGCGCACCTGGAATGGTTTTGTGAACCAAAGAAGAGTCTGTGAAGAATTTTATGAGAAGAATGCATTAGTTTCCCTAATAAGTAATTTGTTGTAACGGCTGTGAGTGGAAACTCTGCCGGGTGAAACAAGACGCTGGGTCATATTACAAGCCAGCTTTTGCGCCTAAAAATTGCTGGCTCGTGAACACGTGGAGACTGCGTGGAGGAAACTCACCACTAGGCTTCTCGAAGACACGTGTAATTTGAAGGATCTGGTTGCCGGACACGAGGACGTGGCGGTCATCAAGATGATAGTTGTCGTGGTTGTGAAGGTAGAAGGTGTCGATGAAGATGCCCGGGCCGATGGAGACGGGGAGGTTGGAACCAAAGTTGGTGTCGAGGGCCCCCTTGCCGGGCTTGACAAACCGCTTTAACTTAAGTGGGCAGGAGACTGACGCATAATCGCGTTCTTTGGCACGGAGACCATCCCGCTTGAGCTTTGCGGCCACTTCCTCTTCACTTAGGAATCTGATTTTCCTTTTATCCGACATGATAACGTCATTAACACTGGCATTGTTTGCCACTATCTTGAATTGAGAGACAATATCGAATGGAAGTCTAGTTTATTTTACAAGTACATTCAAGATAGTTGGATCTGCACGCTCTGGATATAGGACGTTGACTGGACTTGGGCTTGTGGCCCCGGCAGCGCCTCTGGCGGTGAAATTATGAAGGAAAGAAACTCGCAAGAGGGGGGGGGTGAGAAATGGCCAATCAAGGGATTTGGAGGATAGTATGATTGGGCATTTAGGATCGGATGAGTTTCTTTCTGAGAGGATATGCAAGGTCATCATTATTACTTTATTAAGTCGTACATAGGTGTGGGTGTGTGTGCACTG
>JAAEMK010000432.1 GCA_024225635.1 Desulfobacteraceae bacterium
ATTTCTTCCGCCGGTGGTGCTTGTCCACTCGCGGCCCCTTGAGTTTGGAGTCTACGGAGTCGTTCTGCTTCGCTTTCTAGTGATTTGATCTTTGTCATTAATTTCGCTAGATTTTGCGAATGCACGTCAATTGCTGTAGCAATCAAGAACGGACTCGCGTTCTCGTCCGCCATGCGAGCTAAGTGTTTGCCCGTTTGGGCTGCCAATTGATTTGCTTTTCGATTCATCAAGTTGAGTTCGTAATCGATGCAGCTCAATTGTGACCCACCTCTATAAGGCGTTTTCGTCGGCTCGCGGCTATTCGAGAGAGCCTCCTCGACCGGTGTGCTATTGGCAGGTGCCAATTGCTGGTCGTCCCGAGTTTCGGTCGTCTCATTGGGCTGTGAGGAACTAGCTACCTCCTTCACTGCTGTTTCCGCTGCAGTATCAATTGGAACTGCTGCGGCAGCAGCTTGATTTTGTAATCGTTGGTCGATTTTCTTGTTGATTCTAGCTATCGTTTCTAGTTCGGCTGCCGTCAAATCGTCAGCCAGGTTACCGCCGGCGGCTGGGGGAGGCTCTTCCTCTCCTTCAGTCGACGGCAGGCTTCCGTTGTCGATCTGTCGACGGATCATTTCGAATTGCTTGTAGGGATCGAGGACGAGAAAAGATCGTCCTTTCGGATTGACGTCCCATCCGTACCGACCTTCCGGTGGATAGGGTTTCCCTTCAATTTGTAACTCGAGCATTTTTCTGTCGTACAGAGCGTTGTATTTGTTGCGAAGACCTGTTAAGTACGTGACCGTGTACTTCCCTAAGCCTTTCCACGTTAAATACCACTCCTTCAGGTACTTGTGGACCTTGGTGTGGACGTCGACAATCAAAGGGGTGGAGGTCACCTTGTCTTCGTTGAAAAACTGTTTCATCATGTCTAAGCCGGTTTTCTTCCTGATGGCGGGCGCGACGTTTCGCCACTCGTCATCTTCCGGTAAGTCGGCAGTTGGTACGAAATCGAGGCAGTTGATGAATTCGTAGAACAATCGGATTGGCAATTTCTGTCCCTCCTCCTGTCGTGAGTAGACCTCTCTGGCAAAGTCTTGTTGTTCTTCCAGAGACATCAGGGCGTACTCTGAGACGAAG
>JAAEMK010000433.1 GCA_024225635.1 Desulfobacteraceae bacterium
CTCGACAACCAGGCCAAACAACACGGGTTTAAGATTTCCAAACAAACAATTGAAGCTCACGGACTCTGCGCTGATTGCCAGGAAAGCGAGTCATTGGAGATGGGAGAAGAACACCATGAATGCTGAGTTTGTTAACCCGTTCATTGCAGGGTTACTCAATGTTCTTGAGACGATGGCACAAACCACGCTGTCTCCGGGCAAGCCGAAGCGAAAAAATTCCGATGTCGCCTCTGGAGATGTGTCTGGATTAATTGGTATGGTCGGCCCCGACATCAAAGGTTCAATGTCAATTACCTTCGAAGAAAAACTGATTCTGGACATCATGTTAAAGATGGTTGGTGAGGCGCCGGAGGAAGTTGACGCAGAAGTGGCCGATCTCGTGGGCGAGGTTACCAATATGATTTGTGGCAACGCAAAACGGGATTTAGCCGAGAAAGGATTTGAATTTGGTATGGCAACCCCCGTGGTTGTCTCCGGAAAGCAACACTCTATCAGCCATCAGGTTGATGGCCCGAAGATTATTCTGCCTTTTAACCACGAACTTGGAAAAGCGTATTTGGAAATCTGCTTTGA
>JAAEMK010000434.1 GCA_024225635.1 Desulfobacteraceae bacterium
ATTATCCTATATCCTGTAAGTAAGAGGGTTATACAGGTAGTCTTCCATGGTGCAGAAAAATTACACTGTTTCGCTAAATACCAAAAAATTGTGATAGCTCAAGCCCTCTCTCCGGCCAGGCTTGCTCAACATAATTGCTAGCGGGTAGAGTAAAACAGGAGTACTAAGGAGTTTTAATGAGCGACCAGCCAATTCGCAACCGTATTTATCATATTCTTGAGCCCCATCGAAAAGGCGATCACCTTAGCCGGCTGTTTGACCTGTTCCTGATCATTCTTATCCTGCTTAATACGGTGGCTGTTATGGCATCAACGGTTGAATCGCTACACCGGCAATGGCACCCTCAACTCTATGCATTTGAGATCTTTTCGGTTTTGGTGTTTACCCTGGAGTATTTAGCCCGGGTATGGAGCGCCACCAGTGCTCCGCAAACCGTCAGCTATCGCCAGGCACCATACCGCAAATCCTGGCAGCAGCGTTTACGCTATATGTTTACGCCCATGGCACTGGTGGATCTAGCTGCGATACTGCCCTTTTACCTGAGCATGTTCATTGCTTTCGATTTGCGTATTTTACGGTTATTGCGGCTTACCCGGCTGATTAAACTCGGGCGTTACTCCCGTTCAGTTAATCTGTTGTACACCGTGATTCGTAAAGAGCTACGCGTGCTGGCAGCCGCGGTGTCGGTTTTGGTTATCGTAATGGTGCTCGCCGCCACCGGTATGTATTACATAGAACAACGCGCCCAGCCAGAAGCCTTTGGCAGCATTCCGGCTGCACTCTGGTGGGCAATCAATACGCTGACCACCGTAGGTTACGGCGACGTAACGCCCATTACGCCGCTGGGTAAGATATTCAGCGGTGCGATAACTATTTTAGGGGTTGGGATATTTGCTTTACCAGCAGGTATTCTGGCTTCCCGTTTATCCGAGCAATTACGCCTGCGGCGCGATACCTTTCGTAAGCATGTAATGGAGGTCATCGCCGATGGCAGCCTGTCGCCACATGAATTATCGCGTTTGAATCAGTTGCGGGAAACCCTTGGGCTCGACGACGATCAGGCCAATTTATTGATCGACATTGCACAGGAATATAATCAGCATAATCAACACGCAAGCCCCTATCAGTACTGCCCTCACTGCGGAAAATCACTCCCTCCAAGGCAGCCCACCGATTTGCATCAGGGTTGATTATTGGCGCTCACAAGCTTATAAATAGGGATTATCTTATTGAGTATCTGACACAGACCAACTAAGAGTCTGATATTTCGGATCTCCTTCAGCCCAAAAAGAGTGCGCATGTCGGTAAAACATCCCATTATTGCTATTACCGGTTCATCTGGTTCTGGCACCACAACCACCACCAATGCGATTCGGCATATCTTTCGTAATCTCAAAATCGATGCGGCGTATGTTGGCGGTGACAGCTTTCACCGTTTTACCCGTCCGGAAATGGAAGTAGAAATACGAAAAGCACAGGAGCAGGGGCGCCACATCAGCTACTTCGGGCCGAAAGCCAATGATTTCTCGTTGCTCGAAACCTTATTCAGCCAGTATGCAGAAGATGGTACAGGCCGGTTTCGCCAGTACCTGCATACCTTTGATGATGCCGTGCCGTTTAATCAGATGCCCGGTACCTTTACACCCTGGCAGGAATTACCTAACGATACGGATTTATTGTTTTACGAAGGCTTACATGGCGGCGTAAAAACCGAAGACATCGATGTGTCTCAGTATGTGGATTTACTGGTGGGCATGGTGCCCATTGTTAACCTGGAATGGATCCAGAAGATTGTGCGCGATACCACCGACCGGGGCCATTCCCGGGAAGCGGTGATGAGCAGCATTGTGCGTGGTCTGGACGATTACTTCCATTATATAACGCCACAATTTTCCCGTACCCACATTAACTTTCAGCGTGTCCCCACGGTGGATACCTCAAACCCGTTCAGCGCCCGTGAAATACCTACTCAGGATGAAAGCTTTGTGGTGGTGCGTTTCCGCCGGGAAATGAAAAACGTCGACTTTCCTTATCTGCTGCAAATGATCGACGGCTCCTTTATGTCACGCATCAACACACTGGTGGTGCCGGGCGGTAAGATGGGCCTGGCCATGGAGTTAATCTTAACGCCACTAATTGAAGATCTGATGAAGCGCAAGAAAAGCCGCGGTTATCAGATGGACTGGGTGCAGTAAATTAGTCGCTGCGCGGCAGTAGTTTTCGCCCCCGTGCCATGCACGTTTTAATTTTTAATAGAAGCCCAGTTATCCGACTGGGTTCTTCCGTAATAGTGCCAATTTGAATATAGAGTGGCGTAGTACAGACCAGCCCATCCGGGTACTGCTGAGACACCTCCACTGGGGAGCATCCGGCGGCGTCATCGGCGGTGTTGTTTTCAGAACGTACCCATGCAGGAGGTGGTAACGTAGACAAAGCCTGCTTTCAGCCAATCAGATAAGTGAATTGTCTTCATCATAACCCAGACTCAGGAGAGATTTAAGGATTTTCAACCTGAGTTTTTTAAGAATAGCCACCGGGCATATTAGGTCATGAGCTAACCCTTTATGGTGATCCTCTTGCATGGGCAATGTGAACACATGCTAAGTAACCTCTTGTATGACAAACCTCATGGTTCATCGCCGTGGGCACGGGGAACACTTTAATCGCTCCGCTGATTGTTTTCATTATCACGGTTCATCCCCGTGGGCACGGGGAACACAGTTTAAAAATCGCCACACGCCCCGGATCCAACGGTTCATCCCCGTGGGCACGGGGAACACCTATTCCAGACACGCTAAAAAGTGGCAAGATACGGTTCATCCCCGTGGGCACGGGGAACACTCTAATAGCCCTTTGCCCATCCTGCCCGCTTTCGGTTCATCCCCGTGGGCACGGGGAACACTTCATGCTCAATACGAAACTTACCTTCCATTTCGGTTCATCCCCGTGGGCACGGGGAACACCAGCTCTTTAACACTGCAGTTAATCATGTCGGCGGTTCATCCCCGTGGGCACGGGGAACACCCTTTCGGCCAGCTGGCCATGTATTGCTTAAACGGTTCATCCCCGTGGGCACGGGGAACACAGTTCACCCAGGTGCGCGGTTCTTCGGTTTCGCGGTTCATCCCCGTGGGCACGGGGAACACTTGGGTTATCAAATATGCAGTGCATGGTATCCCGGTTCATCCCCGTGGGCACGGGGAACACTTCATGGGCTTAGGCTCCGTGGGTTTAGTTTGCGGTTCATCCACGTGGGCAAGGGGAACACTTCGGCGTGGTTTCACTAATGGAATCAATACACGGTTCATCCCCGTGGGCACGGGGAACACCAAACCTCACCCGGTACGCTCACCAATAAAGCCGGTTCATCCCCGTGGGCACGGGGAACACATAATGACAGTTTCGCGCATATTGATTTTTCACGGTTCATCCCCGTGGGCACGGGGAACACATCAGCAAGGGTCGACTTACCAAAGGTGCACCCGGTTCATCCCCGTGGGCACGGGGAACACTTGGTGGGATCGTCGAACAGATATTTTTGACGCGGTTCATCCCCGTGGGCAC
>JAAEMK010000435.1 GCA_024225635.1 Desulfobacteraceae bacterium
CCCCAAACTTAGCTATTTTTAGGCGTTATCCCCACAATTGTTTTCCACTTTCACGGGGAAAACATATTTTCAGCGTCATTTTTTTAAGGCTTCTCTTAAGTAAGAGAAAGAATTACATTAAACAAAATGAATATATATTCTTTAATAGACAAGAATAATCTATATGGCATTAATCAGCCAGATTTGAATTTTCCCGCCTGGCAGAGCAGCACAGTGTGGCGTCAGGTAGAGATGCATCAGCCAGCCGTGGTGACCCGGGGTCAGAGCAGTGTCGCCCCCTGGCCAGGCGGGGGAGGGAATATAAGCGGGGGCCGGACAGTGAGCCTCATCAGTATCATCTGAACACTCGCCATGGCTCGTACCAAGCAAACCGCCCGTAAGTCCACCGGAGGAAAGGCTCCCAGGAAGCAGCTCGCCACCAAGGCTGCCAGGAAGTCTGCCCCCGCCACCGGAGGAGTCAAGAAGCCTCACAGATACAGGCCCGGAACTGTCGCTCTCCGTGAGATCAGGAGATACCAGAAGTCCACTGAGCTCCTCATCCGCAAGCTGCCCTTCCAGCGTCTGGTGAGAGAGATCGCCCAGGACTTCAAGACTGACCTCAGGTTCCAGTCCTCTGCCGTCATGGCTCTCCAGGAGGCCAGCGAGGCCTACCTTGTTGGTCTGTTTGAGGACACCAACCTGTGCGCCATCCACGCCAAGAGGGTCACCATCATGCCCAAGGACATCCAGCTCGCCAGGAGGATCCGTGGAGAGAGAGCTTAAACATTTGTTTCGGATTTATCTTTACACAATCGGCCTTTTTAAAGGCCACAAATCTTATAAAAGAGAGATTCGAATCAATCTACAAAACAAATTTTATTGTCAAGCCCGAGTCCAAAGCCCCAACCGAAAACCAACAAAGTCCCTAA
>JAAEMK010000436.1 GCA_024225635.1 Desulfobacteraceae bacterium
CTGGGTGACTAGTTTTGTAATTTGCATTCTCACGCAGGAGGCTTTTGCTTTGTTCATTAAGTCCAAGGTGGACAGAGCCGGATGTTTGTGAGGTAGGACGGCGATGATTGGTGTCCACCAATTGGGTGTCCGTTTGGTCCCGCTCCATGTGAACGTTCTCATACGAGTGGTCTAAATTTCATACAACAGGTCAGTTTGAAATCAGAATCTCCATCGTTTGTTGAGACAGACATCAGGTCACGAACATTGGTTGCCCATCTACCTCTCTTGACTCTACGTATAATAATACGAGGAGTGACGACGATGTTGAAGAATTCTCACCTATACAACAAGTCGGCGGTCAATTTATAATCAGTGAAATAATGAAAATTTGTATTAGAATCACCATCGTCATTCTCGTGCGGATTTTCCATCAAAGAGAGTAGATTCGGCACCCATTTACCTCTCTTAGCTTTACGTATAATTTTCTTAATATTACGAGGAGTGACGACAACATTGAAGAACTGCGAGTTGAAACTACCGTACCAATATCTAATCAACTCTATATCATTGTCATCATATCCTTCACCCAACGCCATCGAGACCTGACCATTCAACCGATATATTCCCCATCCACGATCAGACAACAAGTTGTGTAGCTGTCGTATCTTCTTAGACAGCTGACGCGAGAATGAACCGCCGCTTGACACATTC
>JAAEMK010000437.1 GCA_024225635.1 Desulfobacteraceae bacterium
CATGAGACCACTCCAACAGGAACGGATCGTCTTCTTCGTATGGTCAACACGACTGAATGTACGTCGCCGGAAGACGCACGGATGTGCCTAAATCAAGCGTTCCAAATGATATCTAGCATCAGTGAAGAAATTGAACGTGGTATTACTGCCATCACAATTTCCATCCATCAAGGCCTCAACCGAAGGCTCATAAGACCCATTCAAAATCTTTCTAATAACGCGCCTAGCTGATGCCTCGCCGCCAACCTGAGCCGCCAACAGCGCTGTGTTCTCACTGGCCTGAGAGGACGAAGAAATTTGCGTTGGGAGATAGCAGGTGCAATGGGCAAACGCAGAAAACGACTTACATAAAAGTACCGTATCTGCGACGCGCCGTCCTCGTGCTCAGTCAATGCCATGCTCAGTTGAATTGTGATTCGATATCTCTGCCATCCCGCTTGCCGAACTTCTGCGTGAACTCTCTCGAAGTACTCTGCTAATTCCGGCCAGTCTATGTCGTTCTGCCGCAGAGGGAAGTGATAGGTCAAAGTGAGGCGTGAACGATGAATGGGCCTGATCTTCCTAATATACGGTCCCCTAGAATGGAACGTCTC
>JAAEMK010000438.1 GCA_024225635.1 Desulfobacteraceae bacterium
AAGCATAGTCGACGGCGGCAAAGACTTGATTGCAAACGGTTATATCGACGCCCCGCCGTCGAAAGGCTCGAGGTTTGTCAAAAAGGCGCTGTTTTGGGGAGTTGTGTTTGGAGGCGTGGCTTGGCTAATGCAGTCGCAAGGATACCTCGACTCCGCGGCTTTGAAAAGTTTGTTTGGCGAGTGAAAACAAGTTGAAAAAACAAGAGTGTAATGGATGTTAGCTCTCCTCTTTTGTTGCCTGCGCTTCGTCCGCCCAATGCAAACGAGGCACCATTTCAGTGGACTCTCCACACGGGAATCCCCACTCGTTTCATTTTTTCCCACTTGAGAATGACGATCAAAGAAGACTTCACACTGAAAAAACGAAATCATCTCAACTTCACAGGTGGCATGCTCACATCTCACTCATGTGAATCCAATATAACGATATCAGCCCCGTGGTTCACGACTTGGTTGCTGCAGCTAGGTGTGATGTTCTGGGCTTCGTAACACAGAAGGTCGGCCTTCGGGAGCAATTATGTTTCACATCATTGCGCGTCCGAGCACTCCGTGCTCTCCTGAGTCCTCTCCCTTGGTTGGCTGTAAGAAAGGGGGGATTAGTGCAAAGGCTGGTGCACACAGCAAAGTGCAAACCCGGGCAAACCCACGGGTTCAAAGGCAAACCCAGGCGTCCAAAAGAAAAGGAAGACTTTGGTGAATAGAAAATGTGCCTCAGACCTGGCGCCACTCGCCCTCAGGAAACAAGTGAAATCAAGGAAAAGGCACAGTCCAACTGTGGCCCATTCATCTAGCCACAAACATCAACACATCCACACAGCCACGCATCGCGTTGAGTCGAGGCTCTACATGTATTTCATTGGCATAGACAGTGATGTGCTGTGTCACCCCATCTCAAATCATGATCATCCATCCATGGCACCCTTGTGACCCGTGATTGTTGGAGCGCACAGACAGTGGAGTGGGTGTGTCACATGAAAACATCCACACAGTTGTGC
Organism: Desulfobacteraceae bacterium; assembly: GCA_024225635.1. Classification (GTDB taxonomy): domain Bacteria; phylum Desulfobacterota; class Desulfobacteria; order Desulfobacterales; family Desulfobacteraceae; genus Desulforapulum. Next base: position 996 of record JAAEMK010000438.1, read on the forward strand.
GCGTTGAATTGATTCCTGTCGAGGACGAAAAGCGTAGTGAGGAAGGCCCCCGGGTCACCGGAAGAGAACGAGAAGAGATGTTTTTGTACAAATCTGGTGCTCGTGATTGATTGTGTCCCGCGAAGTTCGACTTTTCTGTCCATGGCCGTCAGATCCCAAGATGTCTGGAAATCTTCCAGTCATCTTCGCTGGTTTTGCCTCTCCTTCTCTCCATGGATGGCAGCGCCCTGCTCGAGAGGGTACAGCTGAAGGAGCCTGCGTGCCGCACAGCCTGCACTCGCTCGCCGACTGGGCCGCCCCGCTCCACACTGTGGCTTGGCACGATGCAATCCAGTCAAAGAGTGCTGTTTGTCATCAGTTGAAAACGTGGACAAAGAGAGCGAGGAGACGCCCCTCGCGGCGCGTCTGGCTTCATTGCATCGCACATCGTTTCGCAAGTGGCCGATCCACTGTGCAACAAAAATCCACAAATCCACCCTTGAAGAATCGATATCTGTCCCACTTTGGGGAGGGTTCATGTTTTTGATCGACTTTTTGCCATGGCATCAGCCTGTAACCAGCAAATCACTTCCCAAGAGTCGGTGACACACCGGGAGCTTTCCAAAAACTTGATTTTTGAGAAAATGTCAAAATCATCGCTGTGACAAGCACTTTTTTATTTGACACATCGGTCCCTCGATTGACGCGGGTTTCCGGGTTCGCGGGACCGTCCGCGGCGACCTGTCAAAGTACCCCTTTCTCGACGCCTTGCGTCCAAAGGACGACCCCTCGCGGCTTGAATTGGTGCGATGCGACCTGTCAAAGGACGAGGGCTGGGATGGGGCGGTCAAAGGCTGCACATTTGTGCTGCATACGGCAAACCCCATGCCGGAAGTCGACAAGAAGAAACAAGGTGGGTCTCTTTTTTGGTTTTTGAAAATTGATTTTTCGCGCATGCGCGCGTGCACTTTCCATACATGTGTGCACGAGTGACTCAAGCCCTAACGGCGACCCCTGGGGCACTTCAAATCGACATGGGCCACTGAGCTTTGGGCGGAAATGTGAATAAGTGTGTACATGTCTCACTCGAATTCAACACCCGTGCGTTTGCCTTGTCTCACGGCTCGCGCGCACAACACTTGGGAACACATGTCAGAGGCACGCGCAAACAGGGGAAGGGCCTCTCTCCGACGAGGACTTCCTCAGACCGGCGCTCAAAGGCATGGCAAACATCTTTCACGCGTGCGTCGCCCCGGGGTCTTCCGTCCAAAGGATAGTCTACACTTCGAGCGCCTCTGCCATTACCGGCGCCCGCCGCCTTTGGGACGACGGCCCGACGGGCAAAAGCTCACTCGTCATGGATATGTCTGCGAGGGATTGGACGGACGTCAACTTTGACTCGACCTATCTCACGCCATATGCCAAGGAAAAGACTCTCACTGAAAAATGGCCCGTTCTCGGGTTACCGCGGGGTCCCAATGTCGTCTGTTTTTTGCACCATAAAATGTCTGATGACTTCACACTTCAAACTTCAAACTTCAAACTTCAATCTTCAAACTTCAAACTTCAAACTTCAAACTTCATACTTCAAACTTCATACTTCATACTTCCGAGCCTCGCTCGGGCCGTTTTCTTATCCTGTAGATCCTGTTAATCCTGTCAAAATCCGTTAGCTGTATTCTGTTATTCTTATCCGTTACGCCGTTAGCTAAAAGCTA
>JAAEMK010000439.1 GCA_024225635.1 Desulfobacteraceae bacterium
ATTTAACTTCGTCCTCTTCATAATCCGGGCATTCATTTTCACCTTCAATAAAGTCATACGAGTAGAACCTTTTTTTTTCTTTTTTTTTACCCAGCTTCTTCCTTAACCAACCACTTGGGTCAGCCAGGAGAGTTAGAGAAGCTGGGGGTTAGTACCTTTGCTTGGTTTGAACTCCCCGGTTCTCCGTCCTAAATCAGGCGGGGTATTCCTGATAGGCTCAACAAATCCCACTAGAGGAGACATAACATTAACAAATCCCACACTAGGGGAGACATAACGTTCGGGGGGCCGAACCACGTTCGTGGGAACCCACACCTCAATCCCCATCTCCCGGGGCGGAGACATAGAATTCAGATGTCCTTGCTCAAGGGACACCCTACATGTCGCCTACTTGCAACCAGAAGAAGCCTTGAAAGGGAAATCCCTTCTTGGCAACTTCCAGTCACTTTCGAGTTCGAGCTGGAACCAGGGCTCGAACCCCTGATAGCCGAGTAGCAGTACGCATGAGACGTGCGCCTTAGACCACTCGACCACCAGGCCGACTAAAAGGTCAAAAGTTCGCAATTGCGGTCCTCTCCTTATGACTTCGGAACTTGACGATTTAGATTGGGAAAGGTGGTCTGGAGGTGCTTCGGCAGTGAACAGTCACAAATCGTCGCCGGTGCCGATTCTGGGTCCGAATTCGGAGTGATATCGGATTTGAATCGTTAGGCTTATTTA
>JAAEMK010000440.1 GCA_024225635.1 Desulfobacteraceae bacterium
ATCTAAAATATTTACATCAAATATTTGTAAAATATAATGGGGAAATAATAATTCAGATTTACATCAGCAAACATTAAAGAATTAGAAAATTGTAAATTAAATTTTACTAAACATTTAATAATGTTTTGGATATTACATGTTTAATACAAATATCAATTGATAATGGTAATGATATTCTTGATTATATTATTGATACATTAGCATTAAGAAAATTTATACATATATATTTGAATCCAATATTTACAAATAAAAACATTATTAAAATATTACACGGAAGTATAATGATGATATGAAGAATAATAATGGCATTAATGATAAATCATTACCAATTCATAAATTAAATGTTGTATTTGGTGTAATTTTTGTGTTTGGACTGTTTTTGTGTATACTTTTCCATCTTTTTTAGTATGTTTATATTGTTTTTGCTTTTCCTCCTATATGATTTATTTGCTTTTTTGACTTCTCTTGCTTGTGTACGAGCTTTGTTTGATTAATATGTGTTTTTTCTATTTGATTAGTGTAGGATACTTGAACGTTTCCCATAAATTCATAACAACATAATAGAACTATTATACATCGAGTTTCATCCAGGATTTGACAGGAGAAGTTTGTTGTGATTTGTTTTTTCATACACACGCGAAAACGCCAAACTACAATAATTACAGATTCTGTTTTTTGGAAGTGAAAAAAGTTTTCAGTCTTTTCTTGAACATGACCAAATGTTTGCCTCACACTTTCTTCTTCATGATGATCAAATGTTGTGATGATCAAATGTTGTGATGATCAAATGTTGTGATAATGATCAAATGTTGTAACTCACAACATTTGATCCAAAACACAACATTTGATCCCCAAATCACAACATTTGATCCAAAATCACAACATTTGATCCAAAATCACAACATTTGATCCAAAATCCTCTTCATGATGATCAAATGTTGTGAATGATCAAATGTTGTGGTCATTTGAAGGATTCTATCCGGAGGAATATCCTAGATATTTTTAATAGCATCTCCTGATGGTGCTATAGGGGTGGTCAAATATTGATTTTGTC
>JAAEMK010000441.1 GCA_024225635.1 Desulfobacteraceae bacterium
AACGACGCATGTCCGCCACAATTCTGACACCTCCCCCCCTTTCTTGGGCACAGCAACGAGACACGAAGACCAAGGGCTAGTCGACTCACGGATGATACCCAACTTCTCCATGCGGTCGAGCTCCTCCTCGATCATGGCCTGCTTCCTGAAGGGCGTCCGCCTCGCCGGCTCGACGAAGGGCGGCGCGTCGCCGGTCTCGATGGCCGCTTCCATGAAATTGCACCGGCCCAATTCGAGTTCTGTAACAGCAAACGTGTACGTGTATTTGCAGCACAGCTCGGCGATCCGTCTCTTCTCGTCTTCGTTGCACTCGTCGTCGAAGCACAGTTGCTGCAACAGCAGCCGTCGCCTCTCTGCCGGATCAGTGATCTCCAGGTGGAAGCGATCGCGTTCGTCGTCGGCCGCCGTCGCCGCAGCGACAGAGATGCCCGTCTCGCCATTGGTCTCGGAAGAGCGCTGCTGCTTCAGGTATTCCTCCAACGGCAACGCACCCTTGACATGCACCAGTGTACCTACGACTCTTCCTTGGTCTAGGTAGACTCTAGCACGGCTGGTGTTCAAAACGGGGATCTTGAAACGGCCTTCCTTGCTGAC
>JAAEMK010000442.1 GCA_024225635.1 Desulfobacteraceae bacterium
ACCAAGAGAGAGTCTCTAGTCCCACGTGTGCGCCGACAATCTTCAGCGTAGTCCCCTCCGAAACCCAGACACCTTTCACGTCGTAACATGTGGGGTGCTTCAGGACGAAGATCGCTCGTTGAACCTGGAGATTGTCTGCGTTCACGCTGCAGCTCCCGGGTCTTGTTCATGTTCGGGCTCTTGATTGTATCCATGTGGCGTTGTGAGGTGAGGTCCTCGTTCTCACGTCTCCACTTGCCGGTGTCGGATTATTGCTACCGGCCACGTAGAACGAGGAGCTCCTTCGTCGATGATCATTTATCAATCATCTAGGGTGCAAAGCCGTTGCAATCTCGGGCTCTGCGACCCAGGGTTGAGCTTGTATCAATACATCATCCGCTCTCCACGGTTGGGTGTGAATGTGTCGGGAAGATAAGGTGATCGGTACTCAACAATATCAGCTGGGGTTTCCGACTTCTTGCATGATGCAGCTTGCATGATGCAGGGACCCAACGTGCTCGGTTTATGATCCTGCTCTCCACCTGCTGCGTGATTGTTGTACATGTTTTATGCGCAGCCAGCAGGAGCATGGG
>JAAEMK010000443.1 GCA_024225635.1 Desulfobacteraceae bacterium
GGTCATCTCGCTTCCGGGTCCGGCGGTGGTGTTGATGGCGATAAAGGGAGGCATTGCCTTTGTGGACTGATCCACGCCTTCATAATCGTGGATGGTGCCGCCGTTTGTGGCCACAAGGCCGATGCCCTTGCCACAGTCATGGGAGCTTCCGCCGCCGAGGGTGATGATCATGTCACAGCCGCTCTTTTCATAGAGGGCGACACCTTCGGCGACATTGGTGTCCGTGGGATTGGGAACCGTTTCATCGTAAACAACGGCATCCACGCCCATATCGGCTTTAATCATGTCGCAGATCTGCTTGGTGAGTCCGGCAGCGGTGATACCCTTATCCGCTACAAGGAAAGGTTTACTCACTCCAAGGCTTTTCATCTGGGCTGCGATCTCTTTATGTGAACCAATACCCATAAGTGAAACTGTAGGAATGAAAAATCCGTAAACTGCTTCTCCGTTTGACATGTCATGCTCCTTATTTAAAGTTTGTTCGTTATTGATATAATCAACATTGCTTTAACTTTCACTTGCTATAAGAGCAAAAACAGGGCCAGGTTCTCTGTCCGGGCCTTAAATTTGTGCGTTTTTTTGTGCGGATCGAGGTAAGTTCTTGAAATCAGCTAAGAAAATAAATTGAATTCA
>JAAEMK010000444.1 GCA_024225635.1 Desulfobacteraceae bacterium
AACTTGACTATACGTACTTATAACTTATTGAATGCGTATAGTACGCAAACTGTACGCAATACGCGAAGAAAATACCGTATTTCTGCGTACACTTATACATTGTACGCATACGCAAACTTTGCATATACGCATTTGCTTTTCACTTGAATGCACGTACCGTAAATCCTCCACTAAGGGACCGTATCGAAACGTTTTGTGCGGGGCGCCCATTCCGGTACGCGCATTGCAAGGCGCGTCTGGCTGACCATTGGGCGGCTCGTACGCGCGCCGTACGCGCACTCGTCCGCGCTTTCATTGACAAGCCCTCACTCCCTCCCTTCTCCACTCCTGCCGCTATGTCAACAGCGACGGCGCGCGTTGAAGGAAAAGCTGACCAGCGTAATTACATAATTGCAGCACGCTGCGGAGGGGGCTTGCTAGGCGCGTTGACGCGATAAACCATTCGGCAAATAAACATCTTTTGTGCTGGTGGAGGTGATGGCGTCGTCTGCCCGCGATTTCGTACGCGCTCACGTACGCGCTTGAATGCGCGTATGCCAATTTGTCGCCCGCGCTCCCAGTGCGCGTCTGGGAATCGGCGCCCCGTGCAAAACATTTCGATACGGTCCCTAAGCCCCCTCCTGTTGTCCGACTTCTGGCCCATGGGCTTCAAGAAGACTCTGACTAGCAACAGTAGGTAGGGGGCTTATTGGAGTATTTACGGTTACGGTAGTTTTATGCAAGAAGTAGGTAACTGTAAATCCTCCAATAAGCCCCCCTTCCTGTTGTCCGACTTCTGGCCCATGGGCTTCAAGAAGACTCTGACTAGCAACAGTAGGTAGGGGGCTTATTGGAGTATTTACGGTTACGGTAGTTTTATGCAAGAA
>JAAEMK010000445.1 GCA_024225635.1 Desulfobacteraceae bacterium
GCCGTCAGAGTCCAGGACTCAGTGACGGCCACTATCGGAACCATGAAGGGGTACGGTGGACGCGGCCTGGACGGCACCGACAAGGTCGAGCTGGTTCGCGATCGGCAAGCGCTGAGGCACGCCATGGATCGGCTAGAAGCCTCGACTAGTCAGTCGGGCCTCAAGGTCCTCTTCATCGACTTGGAGGGAGTCCAGGTGCCCTACAAGAGCAAGGACATCGAAGAAGAAGTCTGGGAGATGATGCACCGGACGAAGGCGGCCGAGCCTGGGGGCACGACGGGCAGCCTGATGCAGATCGCGACGGTTTCTGGTGAGGTCGTTCTCATCGACTTGTTCGCTTTCAGGTTGTACCCTGACGGGACGGAGCGCGGCTCGGTGGGCGTTTTCGCCAAAGGAGGCGAGGTCAAAGAAGGAGACAAGGCGGCCAGAGGAGGGGCGAGACTGGGCGGCCGGGCCCTGGGCCTGGTCCATCCCGACGCGGGTCCTGGGGCGGGTTTCGAGTTGCCCGACGACTTGGCGAGGGTGCTCAGCAACCATCTCCTGGTCTGCTTCGCCGGCATCAACGACCACCAGATGCTGACGCGTCTCTATGGAATCAAGCAGTGGTGTGCGAAGAGGGCCAGCAGCTGGACGTGGTGCGACCTGCAAATATGGTTCAACCACAACCCTTGCTCCGGCGGCCGCTCGGACCTCGCCAACGACGACGCTGTGGGCCTGGGGTCGGCCTGGGTGGACTGTTGCGCCGACGACCGCGCCCGCAGCCACAAGGACCTGGCCGCGCAGATGCTGACGGCCGGCAGCGGCTACTTGAAGGGGTTCGCGTACGCGAGCGTGCCCCGGGA
>JAAEMK010000446.1 GCA_024225635.1 Desulfobacteraceae bacterium
GGGTCGATGGCAGATAGAGACTTGATAGGAGCGCATAATATATTGGTTAAGTTTTTGACCGAGAATTATGCTTTGGGAGATACCCCCACTGGACTTAGAGTTTAGTGAAAGCTATGGAATTTTATAGCAAAAAATGTATCGGTGCTCTATGAATATTACCCAGACACTGGTTGATGAGCATGTTCTGATTCTAAAGGGGCTGGAAGCTTTAAGGATCGCAAGGGATAAGATCGAAAGGAACCGGCATCCGCCAAAATTGTTTTTTGAAAAAGCGGTTCCATTTTTTCGCAATTACGCGGATCAATACCATCACTATAAAGAGGAGTTCCTCATGTTCGGGTTTCTTGCCCGGAAAAAAGAGGGGACGCTGGACCTTGAAATCGGAGCCCTGCGCCATCAGCATGAAAAGGGGAGGCAGTTTTTGACACGGCTGGAAAGATCGATCAACGGGTATGGAATGGAAAATGAGATCGCCGTTACCACTCTTCTGGAAAACCTGGCCTCTTTCATAGCCGTTTTGGGCCGTCATATCTTCCGGGAGGACAACCTCTTCTTTCCCATGGTGGAACAGGAGTTGTCCCTGGATGAAAAAACAACCCTTTTCGAGCAGTTTCAACTTGAGGAACAAGCATTGAGGAAAAAATTGCCCCTGGCAAACTGTTTTGAGCAGCTGGAAGAGATGGAAAAATTGGTTGCCATGGAATTCGAATAGGTGTTTTGTGAGCAAAGGCAGGCTTTTTATGGGGAAAAAAAGAATTAATTGCTGGGAGTATCATGGGTGCGGGCGGGAACCTGGCGGAAAACATGCCCTTGACCTTGGCGTTTGCCCGGCTGCCAGTGACAAATCCTATGGCGGAATCAACTCGGGAAAATGCGCAGGCCGGTTTTGCTGGGCCGTAGCGGGCACTTTCTGTGAAGGAGAAATCCAGGGAACCTATGCTGAGAAGCGAACCTCCTGCCAGGATTGCGATTTTTTCAGGATGGTGCTCGCGGAGGAAGGCACCTTGAATCTGCGGACCAAATTTTTACGATTTCTTCCGCCCCATACCCGCCACTCCATCCTGAACAGCCTGGATCTTAAAACCGTTAAAAAATCAGTGCGGTTTTTATCCCAGGGGGATGAATCCGACGAAGCCTATATCATCAGAAGGGGTTCATGCATCCTTGTGGTTGAAAAAAACGGAACGCTTCATCCTGTGGATCACAGGAGCGAAGGCGATATTTTGAACATGCCGGCCCTGTTCACCGGAGAGACTGTCAATACCCATGTGGAGGCTGAAACCGATATGGAACTATGGGTGTTGAAAAAATCGATTTTTGAAGAGATACCGAAAAATGATCCTGACCTTTGGGAGTTCTTAACCGAAATCGTTGCCGACAGGTTTGATTCAAAACGGCCCATATCCGATCGGACCATCGGTCCCTATGTGGCGACGGAGATCATCGGCAGGGGCGGGTATTCAATCGTTTATAAGGGGCTTGATTCCTTGTCACACCAGGCTGTGACCATAAAAATGATGCGGCATCACATGGTCATGGATTCTGATTTCTTGCAGAAGTTTCGTAATGAAGCAAAAATAGTCGCCCGGCTGAACCATGGGAATATTATCAAGGTGTTTGACATGAGGGAACTCTTTCGAACCGCCTTTATCATTATGGAATATCTGGATGGTGAGTCCATATCAAGCATGCTGGCCGGAAAAAAAAGAATCCTGCCCCATGAGGCAACCAATTATTTGATTCAGGCCTGCAGGGCCATTGATTATGCCCATGGGCAGGGGGTACTGCACAAGGATATCAACCCTGAAAACCTCATGGTCATTGATAATCGTCAAGTAAAACTTGTGGACTTCGGTCTTGCAAGTTATATCCATGAAGAGGATGACCTTCTGGACGGGGCATTGCCATACCTGGCCCCGGAAATTTGCAAAGGCGGGGTCTCGGACCTTCGAAGCGAAGTCTATTCCCTTGGAATCACAGCCTTTGAAATGGTGGTGGGCAAAAGACCCTATCCTGAAACGGATTTGGCGGCATTTGTGAAAATGCGTTGCGAAAAAGAAATCCCGGATCCGAAATCGTTTGTGCCCGACCTTCCCGGTTCATTGCAGCGCTTTATCACCAGGGCTTGCCGCCTGGACCCGGAAGAAAGATATGCAAGTATGAAACAGGCGATTAAAGAGTTGCAAACACAAGATTAAACCTGGGCGGAACAGATGGGATCAAAAAAGATAAATTGCTGGGAATTTACAAAATGCGGCAGGGGGCCGGATGGGGCAAAAGGGGAAAAATGCGAAGCCTGTCCCGCGGCCCTGCATTCCTCCCTTGACGGTTTTAATCAAGGTCTGAGGGCCGGAAGGGCCTGCTGGCTGGTTGCGGGAACCTTTTGCGACGGCAAGGTGTCCGGCACCTATGCTGAAAAAATAGAATCCTGCAGGGAGTGCGAATTTTATAAAGAGGTGAACAAGGGGGCCGGGCAGACCCGGCTCACCATTGGCAATGTGGACATCTTTGGCTCTACCCATTTGGGGTTGGTCAGGAAAACAAATGAAGACCGGTATATGATCCGGCAGATGGAGGATGAATCCATTCTTATGGCTGTGGCTGACGGGCTTGGCGGTGGTGTGTCAAGTGATTATGCGGCCGAGATTGCCAAAGCCAGGCTGGTCGGTCTCAAACAACTGACAACCGGCAGGGAAAGACAGGAACTCGATCAGATGGCAAGGGATCTTGATCTCATTATCAGCGATAAGGCCCAAAAGGAACCTGAGCTGGAAGCCATGGCAACAACCCTGGTGTGTGCGATCCTGAAAGATGATCATATCCACTGGGTCAATGTGGGGGATTCCCGTCTCTATGTCTTAAGGGATGGAAAACTTGTCCAGGTCACGGAAGACCAGACCCTTGCGAAATTTCTGGTGGAAGAGGGGGAGCTTACACCGGAACAGGCAAAGGAACATTATTCAAGTGATGTTCTGGATCAATGTGTCGGATATGGTGAGTGCGAACCTGAAACAGCAAGCTTTGAAATACGAAAAAATGACTTGTTGATCCTGTCAACGGACGGACTCCACAAAATGGTGCCCGGAAAAACGTTTTTATCCATATTAAATGCCAGCATCCCTATTGAGGAGAAGACAGGGGCACTTATCCGGGCAGCTCTGGATTCAGGGGGCAAAGACAATATCACCATTGTGATGGCAATCATAAACCCGATTCTAAAATAGCATGGCGACGGATGCTTTCTCCATGAAAGGGAAATTCAATTGTATGGACTCGGTGCCATGATTGTCACTTACCGTGATCGCTATTATTTGAAGGACCTGGTGACAGGCTTTGTCAATGGTTTTACGCTTTACAAACCCGGCCGGAATCGATAAAATCCCATAGTTGGTCACTCCTGAGAGACTCCCTTCAATCCCGGGACAACGCAATAGATCCGAAGAGCACGTCAAACCGCATCCGACACTGCTTTACCCAACAGAATCGGCTATAGGTGCAGGCTTCCGGGAAAACAGCTGTTCCCTGATCTATCTTAAGGATTGACCAAGATGCTATTGGAGATTCTTATGATATGCATTGACAATTTCATTGCTGACAGAAAAAGCGTTGTGCTGGTCCTCGATAACCTTAAGGACGGCATCATCGCCCACGACCTGGAACGAAAAATCATATTTTTCAACAAGGAGGCGGAAAAGATCACCGGGTATTCAAAGGCTGGTGTCATGGGCAGGGATTGCCATGAAGCCTTTGGCGCACCTTTTTGCGGGGAGGGGTGCTCCTTTTGCGGCATGGTGCCGGATTTTAAGGAACAGCTGGAATTTCCGGTAACCATCCAGACAAAGACCGGAGACCCCCGGCACCTGGAGATGAGCATCACCGGGATCTTTGACAGGGAGATCTTCAAGGGGGTGATCGCCTCGTTCAGGGAGATGGCCGGGCACACCGGGGCTGGCGTTGGCACTGCCGCCGGGGCCGGGGATCTTTTCTCGTTTTCGGGAATCATCGGCAAGGAAAGTTCCATGCGCCAGGTCTTCCAGCAGATAAGGGATGCGGCCCCCTACGACTATCCTGTCCATATCCATGGGGAGACAGGGACAGGCAAGGAGCGGGTGGCCTCGTCCCTTCACCTGGAGAGCAAACGGGCGGGTGCCCCCTTTGTGCCGGTGAACTGCGGGGCTATCCCCGAGAACCTGGTGGAGAGCGAATTGTTCGGCCATGTGAGGGGGGCGTTTTCCGGGGCTGTGAAGGAGAGAAAGGGACGGTTTGAGCTTGCCCACAAGGGCACTCTTTTTCTCGATGAGGTGGCGGATCTGCCCAAGCCCATGCAGGTCAAGCTGTTACGGTTTCTCCAGGAGGGGGAGGTCGAACCTGTGGGGGGCGAAAAGAGTATCAAGGTGGATGTGAGGATCATCAGCGCCACCAACAAGAACCTTGCCAGGGAGGTAGCAAACGGAAAGTTTCGGAAAGACCTGTATTACCGGCTCAACGTGATTCCCATGCACCTTCCCCCCTTGAGGAAAAGGCGTAACGACATTCCCCTGCTCATTACTCATTTTTTGAAGCAGGCGGAAAGGGAGATCGGCGTCCCCGTGCCCCGATTTTCCAGGGACGCCGTCCGGGTTATGATGGACTACCGCTGGCCCGGCAATGTCAGGGAACTCCAGAATGCAGTCCAGTTCGCCATTGTCCGGTGCAAAGCCAACGAGATCATGCCCATGGATCTGCCCATGGAACTAAGGTCGGTATCGAAAATTATCCAGGTGCCCCACCTGCCCTGCGCAAGGAGTAATCCGGGCAAGCTCGACCTGGAAGCTGTGAAGCTGGCCCTGGAACGCACCGGGGGAAACAAGGCAAAGGCGGCACGGGAGCTGGGGGTGGGAAGGGCCACCCTTTACCGGTTCCTTGAAAAAAATTCCAGGGCGGCGGATTTCGCGGCCTCCCTAAAATAAGAACAGACGGTATCAAAAAAGGAGAGTGTCACCGCAAGGAATCTTCAGGCGTTTCGGTCCTGTCCGATTCGGTATAGTCCCTGACAACTTTTGCCACCCGGATCCTGTATGACTCGAAAAGTGAGTCTTTGCCACTCTTCTGGGCTGTTCGATGTTCCATGACCCTGCGCCATTTTTCCACGGATTCCTCGTTCTCCCAGAAGGAAAGGCTCAGGAGCTTTCCTTCCTCGGAAAAACTTTGGAACCGTTCAATGGAGATGAATCCTTCCCTGTTTTCCAGAAACCTGCGTAAACCGGATGCTATCTTGAGATATTCTTCTTTTCCTTCCCGGGTTGGCTTGACTTCAAAAATGACTGCAAACATATTTGATCCTTTTCCTGGTTCTAATTTTATTGATCCGTGGAACCTGTTTGTTCCAACTGTATTAACTTTTCTTTGATGGCAACGCCATGGGCGAAGCCGGTGAGTTTTCCGTTTGCTCCGATAACCCTGTGACACGGCACGATCAGCGGGATTGGGTTCTTGCTGTTGGCCATGCCCACCGCCCGTGCGGCGTTTTCATTTCCAATGGCCTTGGCGATATCTTTATATGTACAGAGGTTGCCATGGGCAATGTTCGTCAATTCGCGCCACACTTTTTTTTGAAAAACGGTGCCCCCTGGGTTGAGGCGGACATTGAATTTTATCCGTTTTCCGCTGAAATATTCGTTGATCTGGTTGATGATATCTGTAAAAAAATCATGGTTGAGAATCCATTCGTCGGATATCTCAAAAGATCTCTTTCCTTCCCCTGTGTTCAGGTGGAGGTGGGAAAGGCCTTCCTTGTTTCCCACCAGGATAATCTCACAAAACCGGGTCTCAAATTTTGTATAGTACATCATGCGGATTCCTTTCTGTTATCCTTATTCCATAGACATAGGGTGGCATAGGATCTGTACGGACGCCATTTTTCGGCCAACTTTATTATCTCTTTTTTGGACGGTATTTTATCCCCCTTTGCAAGGGCTTTGATAACGCCTAAATCGGTGGCCGGAAAGCTGTCTAACATACCAAGGCCCCGCATGGCAACATAGTTAACGGTCCACTCTCCTATTCCTTTCAGCGTTGAGAAATCCTGGTAGAACGTATCAAACGGCTGGTTGGCTGTTAAATGTACATCCTTGGCAAGAATGGCCTTGGCCGCTGTTTGAATGGTTGCCTGCCGTGTCCGGGTCAAACCGAGTCCCTCGAGATCAAGTTTCAACATTTCCGAGGGAGTAGGGAAAAAATAATCCAATCCCCGGGGAAATTTCTTATCCGTTTCGATTGCCCCTTGCCGGGCCACCCTTGCGGCCAGGGTGGTGGCGGCTTTTACGGATATCTGTTGACCGAGGATTGCTCTTACGACAAATTCAAACGGATCAAAGGCAATGGGCAATCTTGGCACATGGCCCTGGACCATTCCCCTGGCCAGATGTTTATCCCTGGCGAATTTTTCATTTATCACCGTAAAATCAGTATCAAGGTCAAACATCCTGCGAACCCTGTTATGGATCTCCATATAGCATTTTATGTCGTCACAGCCGATTCGTAATTCCAATGCGGACCGTTCCGGGCTGTCCCTGACAACAAAGAATCCCTTTGTACTGTTCGTCCTGAAGGTCCTGGCATAGCTTTCTTTCGTTATCATTTCCACCCCTTCCATTGCCCTTGGCTCCAGGAAGGATAGTGTCTGGCGGAAATTGAACGGTTTTTTGTATTTGAGTAAAAGCGTGGTGTTGTCCGGGGGGCTTGTTTGGGTTCTTGCGTCTTCCCTTACCATTGTGGGTGTTTTGCCGAATATGGTTTTAAAAACCTCGTTAAATTGCCGGATCGAACCAAACCCCGATGCAAACGCGATATCTGTTATGGATTGATCCGAATACAAAAGCAGCTTCTTGGCAAACAGGGACTTGTGATACCTTGCGATCTTGATGGGCGGGACGCCCAGATGATCAACAAAGAGTTTTCTCAAATGCCTGTCCGACAAATGCAGTTCTTCCGCAAGGTCCTGGATGGCATGGTAGTTCAAATAGCCGTCATAGATCTTTTTAAGGGCGTTGTTCACGGTGGAGGCGCCATTTATATTCCCATTGTAATACTCGACTTCCACATCCGGCCTGCACCTGTAACAGGGCCTGAACCCCTTTTCAATCGCCTCGAATATGGAGTTGAAATAGGTGACATTCTCCTCCTTGGCAACAGGAGACGGACAAGAGGGTCTGCAAAAAATGCCGGTTGTTCTTACGCCAAACAGAAACTTTCTGTCAAAGTTTTTATCCTTTCTTATTCTGGCGCTGCTGAATTCTTTGTTCATATGGGAATCACCCGGTTGTCATTGTCCCTGTAAAATGCCGAAGCGGTTTCATTGGTTCTGTTTCAACTCTTTGTGCATGAAATATAGTTTTTATGGGCGGTCTGGCAAGCGATTTTCGGATATGGCATTCAATGGCCTGAAAGTTTTTTCAAAAAAGCTTGCATCTTGAGACGACTGGTCATATTGTGGAGGCATGGAATCGAAAACAGACAAAAAAAACAGGATGATCGCCGCCGGTCTTGAGATCATGTACCGGAAGGGATACAACGCCACCGGAATCCAGGAGATCGTTGACAATGCAGGGGTGCCCAAGGGCTCCTTCTACAACTATTTCAAGAACAAGGAACAGTTTGCCGTGGAGATCCTCGACCATTATACCGGGGAGATGCTGGCACGCCAGGAGACGCTTCTTTCCGATGCCTCCGTCCCTCCCCTTGCAAGGATCGAAAACCTGTACAAGGCCTTTGTGGACGAGTATCTCCGGGAGGGGGCCTTCTGCCTCGGCTGCTTTGCCGCCAATCTGAGCCAGGAGATGGGGGATACCAGCGAAACAATCCGTCGGGCCGCCGAAGCCTCCATTTCAAGGATGACTGGACCCGTGGAGGCGTGTCTCGCGGAAGCCCGTGAGCGGGGCGATATATCCATTGTTTACGATGCGTCCATTCTTGCAGTCTACATCCAGAACAGCTGGCTCGGCGCACTCATGCGGATGAAGGCGTCAAAGAGCGGGCAGTCCTTGAAGATTTTCCTCGAGGTGCTGGGCAAGGTGATACTCAGGTAATTGTTTTTAACCGCTTCTAAGACGACTGGTCATATTGTCTTGGCCGGTGTATCGTATCTATTCTATTATTAAGGAGGCTCCATGTCAGAAAAAAACATGGACCGATCGATCTCAAGAAGATCCTTTTTGAAGCAGGGGGCGGCATCCGCCGCAACCATCGCCGCAACCGCCCTTCCCGCCGTGGCAAGCGCCGGGGAGAATCAACAGCTTGCCACACTGATCGACATCGAAAAATGTGTGGGATGCGGGGCCTGTGTCGAGGCGTGCCGGGAAAAGAACCAGGAGAACTATCCCAGGGTTAAAAAGCCGTTTCCCAAGATGATCCCCAAGCGGGCAAAACCAGAGGACTGGTCGGATAAACAGGAGATCACCGACCGCTTGACTCCCTACAACTGGCTCTTTGTTCAAACGGCCCGGGTCACCGTGGAGGGCCGTGAGAGGGAGCTGAACATTCCCCGGCGCTGCATGCACTGCATCAATCCCCCCTGTGTAAAGCTCTGCCCCTGGGGAGCAGCCAGGCAGTTTCCAAACGGCATATCGCGGATCGATCCTGATATCTGCCTGGGTGGCTCCAAGTGCAAGGCGGTCTGCCCATGGAAGATTCCCCAGCGCCAGAGCGGCGTCGGCCTCTATCTTGATATCATGCCTTCCATGGCGGGCAACGGGGTGATGTACAAGTGCGACCGGTGCTACGACAGGATCGCTAAGGGCGGGGAGCCCGCCTGTATCGAGGCTTGTCCCGAGGGGGTCCAGACCCTGGGGCCCAGGGATGAGATCATAAAACTGGCCCGGGATCGTGCAAAAGAGATCAAGGGATTTGTCTACGGCGATACGGAGAACGGGGGAACAAACACCATCTATCTCTCACCCGTACCCTTTGAAACCCTGAATAAAAGCATGGAAAAGGGACCCGGACGCCCGGATTTTGAGTCTAAAAAGGATGCCATGGCCGATGGAAACAACCTGATGGCGGCCATGGCCATCGCGCCTTTTGCAGGCGCACTTGCGGCATTGGGCAAATTTTACAGGTTTACAAAAAAGAGTGATGCCAAGGAGGGCTGATGTCCATGAAAAAGATCGTCTCAACCGCTTTGCCCGGCATCACCATTGCCCTGCTGGCTGTAACGGGCTTTGCCCAGATGCCCATCTTCAAGCGTTACTATATCGCCGATATTCCCGGATTCGGGTGGCTTGCGAAGTTCTACGTGACCCATTATCTCCACTATCTCCTGGCCGTGGTGCTCCTGGCGTTTCTTGGTTACCGGAGCATGTCCTGGTTTCTGGAAAGGAGATGGTGCGAAAGAAGCGCCTGTACAACGAAAATCAAGCGGCTGATCCTTGCAGGGCTTGTGGTGACCGGGATGATGCTGGTGATAAGAAATTTCCCCGGGTATCATTTTTCCCCCGGGGTGCTGGTCGCCGTGGATCTTACTCACCTGGGGCTGACCGTTCTTTTAATGGTGAACGGTGTGGCCGGTGTGTGTGTATCCCGGATCAGCCGGGATAAGAACAATGGAATCATTTAAGGAGGAAAGTATGAAAACAGGATTGATGGTGCTGGTGTTCGTGGGCGTCTGGGTGTTGCTCCAGGCATATGTGTTGCCAAAACTTGGCATAAATACATGAATGAGGGATGCCTGCCAGGTGGCGGGCAAGGATGATAAAAAGAAGGCGGAGCCTTTCCCCATGGACAAGGGAGAGTGAAAACCGCAGTGTGGATGGGGCTTCCCGGTGACGCTCCCCTTTGGGGGGCTCATTTTTAGAGGAGGCCCTTGTTTTTCAACAGGGGCCGGGGATCCACCAAATGCTTTGGAAACCATCGTTCGGGATCGCTTTTCCCAAGGGCCAGGGAGAGAAGCTCTGAAAAGTGAAGGGTGGGAATGCGCTTTTTCAGGGTGCATCGTATCTCCAGGTTCAGATGGCACATGGCGCAGGCCGTAACCAGGCATTCGGCCCCCACATCCATGGCGCCTGCGACAATGCCGTTGACAACGGTGGTGGCAATACCGGGTTTGGCCGCCGAGAGAAAGGTGCCGCAGCACCTTGCGCCGTAGCCCCAGGTAAGGGGTTCCGCCCCCAGGCGCGCAAGGACTTGTTCCATCAGGCCGTGGTAATTTGCCTCAAACCTCAGGTCCGGCGGCCTTGCCAGCATGCAGCCGTAGTAGGGCGCGAACCGGATGCCGTTCAGCCGGTTTTTCCTTTTGCCAAGGGCATGGGAGAGGTCGATTCTGCTGAATAGCTCAAAGAAATGGATGATCTCAAGTTTCGGGTCGAATTCGGCCTGCCAGCGTTCTTCATAGTTTGCCTGCTCCGACCTGTCCCGGACAAGCGCAAGGTGGGCCTGCCTGAGCCGCAACAGGCAGCTGGGACAGGCCGCAAGCAGCGGTCTGCCCTTGGGCGCGAGGGATAGGTTCCGCTGGGGCAGCAGGGCCGCCACAGTGGGATCAATGGCATGGGCCGATGAGGAGCCGCAGCAGTTCCAGTCCTCAAGCTCGATCAACTCGACATTAACCGCCCTTGAAAACTCGATAAGAGAAAGGTTGTTCTCATGGCCCGGGGCCTTGAGGGAGCAGCCGGGAAAGTAGGATAATTCCATGGGTTATCCTTTGAAAACAGGGTCAAGGTGATGGATGTCGCCGATCCTCGAAGGGGTCAGGTCGAGCTTGCGTTTTTTCAGCATTTGCAGGCCCACCCCGACATCGCTGAAGAGATCCAGGGTCTTGAGCTTGTATCGCATCATGATCTCAAGCTTGTGGGTGCGGCCGTAGCGTTGGATTGAATTCAGCACCTCCCTGTGGAACTCCAGGATATCGGGCTCCGCAACGGCGGCTCCCCTTTCAAGGGCCAGGTGCCGGAGGGCGTCCATCACGGCGGGGATGTCAATGGCCATGGGGCAGTTGACCGCACAGGTGTTGCATCCCACGCAGATCCAGATGGCGGCGGATTCAAGCACTTGGGATGCCATGCCGAACTGGACCATGCGGATGATCTGGTTGGGGGTGAAATCCATGGCTTCCACAAAGGGGCAGCCGTTGCCGCAGCTCCTGCATTGGAGGCAGGACCCAAGGTCGGTCCCTGAACTCCTGTGAACGGCGGAAAACAGTCCATGGTCACAGGAGTCAAGGTCTATCATGGTTACTCCTCCTGCTTCCAGAAGGGTGACATGTCCCTGAGCCGCTGGATTACACCGGGCAGGGTGGCCACGATATGGTCCATATCCTCCCGGGTGTTGTAGCAGGAGAGGGAGAACCGGATGGTGCCGTGGGCGGACTCAAAGGGTACCTTCATGGCCATGAGCACATGGGAGGGATCCAGGGAGCCCGAGGTACAGGCTGAACCCGAGGAGGCGCAGATGCCGGCCTCGTCCATGAGGAGCAGGATGGATTCGCCCTCCACCGCATTGAAGCCGATGTTCAGGGTGTTGGGGAGCCTGTTTGCTGTGTCGCCGTTCACCGTTGCCGCGGGAATCAGTTCGACCAGCCGGGTTTCCAGAAAATCCCTCATATTCCTGACCCGGGTGTCCATCTCCTTGAGGTGCGCCTGCGCAAGCTCGCACGCCTTGCCAAGGCCGATGATGGAGGCGGTGTTCTCCGTTCCTCCCCGCCGTCCTTTTTCCTGGTGGCCGCCGTTCAGGAACGATGCGAACTTCAGCCCCTTTTTGACGTAGAGGGCGGCAATTCCCTTGGGCGCATGGATCTTGTGGCCTGAGAGGGAGAGCATGCTAACCCCGGCATCCTTCACGTCAATGGGGATCTTGCCCACGGCCTGGACCGCGTCCGTATGAAAAAGGATTCCCTTTTCCCGGGCCCGTTGGGCGATCTCCCTGACGGGGAAGATGACACCGGTCTCGTTGTTGGCCCACATGAGGGAAATCAGGGCGGTATCGTCCGTCATGCTCTCAAAAAGCTGGTCCATGTCAAGCCGGCCTTTGCCGTCAACAGGGAGAAAGGTCACCCGGTATCCCTTTTTCTCAAGTCCCTCCAGGGGATTCTTGATGGCCGGGTGCTCCACCCCGGAGGTGATGATGTGCTTCTTTTCCGGGTTGGCGGCAAGGGCGGCATGGATGGCCGCATTGTCACTCTCCGTGCCGCAGCTTGTGAATACGATCTCGCCGGGATCGGCATTGATAAGGGCTGCCACCTGTTCCCTGGCACGGGTGATGGCCCTGCCGACATTGCCTCCGAAGGAGTGCATACTCGAGGGGTTGCCATAGAGTTCGCTGAAATAGGGAAGCATTTCTTCAAGCACTTCGGGCGCAACCCTTGTGGTGGCATTGTTATCCGTATAAACGATTTTCATATGGGTTCCCTTTCTTAAATTCAGGCTTGTGTTTTAACAGACTCCACTATCTCTTCGATTTTGTCAATACAACTTCCGCATCCGCCGCCGGCCTTGAGGTAATTGGTGACATCCTCCACCGAATCCAGGTGGTTCTTTTTGACGGCATCTATGATCTCAAGGTCGGTGATATCAAAGCATTCGCATACCATGGTGCCGGGTTTCTCCAGGATCTGGATTCCCCTGTAGGCGTTGATCGCGTTTTTCAGGGCGTTCTGCCCCATGACCGAACAGTGCATCTTTGCCTTGGGAAGCCCGCCCAGGTAGTCCGCGATGTCGTCATTGGTGACGTTGGCCGCATCGTTCAGGGTCATGCCCTTGATGATCTCGGTCAGGGCCGAGGAGGAGGCAACGGCGCTTGCACAGCCGAATGTCATAAATTTCGCGTCCGTGATCCTCTCGTTGTCGTTGATCTTCAAAAACAGCTTCAGGGCATCGCCGCAGGCCAGGGAACCGGTTTCGCCGACTGCGTCAGGCTCTTCCATCTGTCCGACATTCCTGGGATTCAAAAAATGATCTTTTACTTTATCTGTATATTCCCACATGGTTTTTCTCCTTATATGTCAAGTCCCGCATCCATCCATTTACTGGTTGATTGATAGCTTAACTGGAAAGTAACATACCACATTGTGGCAGATTGTCAACGATGCCCCCCACGATTATGCGCCGTAGCTGTGAAGCCCGGGCAGCAGATTGACCCCGAAATAGGTGAAAATCACGGCGCCAAACCCCAGGATGGAGAGAAACGCGATCCGTTTTCCCTGCCAGCCCCGCATGAGCCGGGCATGGAGCAGGGTGGCATAGACAAACCAGGTGATCAGGGACCAGGTCTCCTTGGGATCCCAGCCCCAGTACCTGCCCCAGGCGGAGTTGGCCCAGACCGCCCCGGTGACGATGCCCATGGTGAGAAACAAAAAGCCGAGCATCACCATCTGATGGGTCAGCTCATCAATGGTTTCAAGCTTTGGAAGGGCATGGAGCAGGCGGCCCTGGTCCTTCTTTCCCTTGAGCAGAAACATGATGGCAAAGGCAAAGGCAAGGGCAAAGGCCGCATAGCCCACAAAGCAGGTCATCACATGCACGGACAGCCAGTTGCTCTTGAGGGCTGGCATGAGGGGCCTTATCTGACTTCCCACATCCGGGGACAGGGACGCATAGGCCAGGCATAAAAAGCCCAACGGCAGGACAAATGCCCCAAGGGTACGGTTTTTGTGCCTGAATTCGATGAACAGATAGAGAACAACGATTGCCAGGGCATAAAACACCAGGGATTCATACAGGTTTGAAAGGGGAATCCGGCCAAAACCGGCTTCATAGGACTCCGCCCATCTCAGGGTAAAACCCGCAAGGTTGCCCATGACGCCTGAAATGGCGGCCCACAGGGCCAGCTTCCCCGGCAGGGGCTTTCTGAAAATCCATGCCGAGATATAGAGAAAACCGGCCAGCCCGTATACAAATGTGGTGACAGATAAAATCAGTGAAGAGTTCATGAATTTTCCTTTGTATTAAAAATTGCCGCCATCTCTTTGACCCTGTTTTTCATCCCGATTTTGTTCCGGTTTGAAGCACCCGACACGGTAACACTGGTGCCTGCGGGATCTTCTTTGACCTGGATGAACATCTTGTTGTGGGACATGAAAAAGGAGATGAAACAGCCTGCGATCAGCAGGATGAAGCCTGTGTATACAAGCCAGACCCCCGGATCTTTCTTCACGGAAAGTCCCGTGTAGAATCTTTTTTCCTGGGGGGCCACACTGAGAACCCATTCTCCCTTTCTCATTTTGTCATAGGAGGGAAAGCGGGTGGGCAGTATCACCTCTTTTGGATGTTTGCCGTTTTCCGTGATCTCGCACACATAGGCCTCCCCCACATCCTGGCCCATGAGGGTGTGGTTATCCGCGATCTTCTTCAGGGTCAGTTTCCTGTCATCTTCCGGGAAGGCAATGGTCCTGCCCACGGATATGTCCATCTGCGCTTTTTCCCCGGTTGCCCGGTTGGTGAAATCGAGCTTTTGCTTTTTTGCTTTCAGGCGGCCGTAGCTCGACTGATAGATGGTGTACCCTTTGTACTTCAAGGGATCGTTAACGATGATATCTTTTTTTGACACCTGTTTTCCGTTTTCCAGGATTTCCAGGCTCGACCGGAACTCTTTGACGGAACCGGTCTTGTAGTAGCTGATGTTGAACGCGTTACATTGGATCTTGAAATCAAGGGGGACGGGTACGCCGCTGTTTCTCAGGCGGATGGTCCCGGCCGCTTCCCCTTCCGGAATGTTCACATGGCCGTCAATGCCGAAGAGGGAACCCAGGAGCGCCCCAAACAGTAAAATAATGATACTCAGATGGATGGCGTAAAACCCCAGGCGGGTCCAGGCTCCTTTTTCGGCAAACGCGGAAAAACCTTTGTCATCCTCCCGGATATGAATGGTTTTAAAGGTGGGGGACAGATGGGTTTTCACAAGTGTCTTCAGGCCATGGGCAGGTTCGTCGCAGGTGATCTCTTCCCGGATGGAGAGCCTTTTAAAGGCCGGTTTTTTCCTGAACACCATGGCAAGGGTGGGGGAGAGCCGTTTCACCGAACAGGTCAGGATATTGACCGTAAGGGTGATGATCAAGAGCCTGTACCACCAGGAGTCGTACATGTCGAACAGGTCAAATACATTGAAGAACCTGAAGAAGAACTCCCCGTAGGCGTTGATGTAATCCGCCGGATGCTGGTTCTGGGGAATCAGGGTGCCGAAAATGGAGGTGAATGCCAGTAGGATCAGGGTTGCCACCGTCAGCTTGACCGATACGAAGAAATCCCAGGCGTGGCCGGCAAGGCCGCCGGGCCGTGAATTGGTTTTCATTGTCTCTCCTGTTCTATTTGTCTGCATGATCCCTGTAATGGGTGATCATCTCTTCCAGGGTCTGATCCTTGGATACCATGGCCAGGGGATTGATTTTGAGCAGTTCTTCCCAGACCTGGATCGCCTTGTCCCGGTTATTCATATCATTGGCAAGGACGATGCCCTTGTTAATAAATGCGGGCTGAAATGCGGGGTCCTGGGCCAGTGCCCGGTCAAAGGTTTTGATCGCCATTCCCGGCTGCCCTGCCATTCGGTACATCACCCCCAGATCCGTGATGACGGCGGGATTCTCCCCCCCTGTTTCAAGGGCCTTGGAATAGGCATGTATCGCCTTCTTGTACTGGTCCGTGTCATAGTAGATGTTGCCGAGTTTTGTCCAGGCCGCCGTGTCTGCCGGATCGGCCTCAACCCTGGAAACCAGCGCCGCCGTCATTGCGGCAAGATCGCCTTCCTGCACCTGACCGGGCGCAGTTGTTCCGGATGGTCCGGCCTTGAATACAGCCGTACCTGCGCCGCCGATGAACCCCAGCGCAAAAATGATAACCGCAAAAATCATTGCAGCCGACCGGGTCAATATTATCTGGTCCTTTTTTTCAGCCATTCATTCCCCTTGTCCCATATGGGTTTCAGTGTTTTTCGTTTCTCGGGCAGACCGGGGGTTGACCTTCAACGTCCCGGTTGCTGATTCAAGCTTACCAGGATTTATATATGGGGAAAATTACACCAGTCTTTCTGGAACATTACAATTTGGAAATGTTTGTCCCATGGGTTGACATTGTCCGATTTGGCTTACAGTATTAATGATCTTTTCAAAAACAGGTCATTGGACCGTTTGGGGAATAAACTGTTTGCAGATACCACTTTTTCCAAGGATATGGGGTTTATGAAATTGTTGATTATCGAGGATGACCGGGAGATCGCAGGGTTCATCAAAAAAGGATTCACCCAGGAGGGGTTTGTGGTGGACCATGCCGCAGACGGCGAGGAGGGTCTGGCCTTGGCCCTGGTGGAATCCTATGATGCCGCCGTGATCGATCTCATGCTGCCGAAATTGAGCGGGCTGTCCGTGATCGAGACCTTGAGAAAGCGCCGGATCAACCTGCCGGTGCTGATCCTGAGCGCCAGGCGATCGGTGGACGACCGGGTCCGGGGCATCCAGCGGGGAGGGGATGATTACCTGGTCAAACCCTTTGCCTTTTCCGAGCTGCTGGTAAGGGTGCAGGCCCTGATTCGCCGTTCCAGCGGCACCACCGAACCGTCGGGGCTGTCGGTGGCCGATCTCTCCCTGGATCTGTTGACCCGGGAGGTGGTCAGAAACGGTGTCTCCATCGATCTGCAACCCCGTGAGTTCGCCCTGCTCGAATATATGATGCGGAACGTGGACCGCCCGGTTTCCAAGACCATGATTCTGGAAAAGATCTGGGACTTTCACTTCGATCCCCAGACCAATGTGGTGGATGTTCTGGTCTGCCGGTTGAGAAACAAGGTGGATAAGGGTTTTCCCGAGAAACTGATCCACACCATCCGCGGGCTGGGGTATGTGCTTAAAACAGGTGCTTAACCTTAAAAAACGGCTGGGCTTTAAGGTGGCCCTCTGGTATGCCGGTTTTTTTATTCTCAGTTCGGTGCTCCTGTTTTTGATGGCGTACTATTTTTTCTCCTCCATCCTGGTGGAGCAGGACAGGGAAGAGATTTTGCAAGAATTGACCGAGATCTCCTCCCTTTATGAGATCGGCGGCATCCATGCCCTTAATACGTTTTTGCAGGGCAACACCGCCACCCGCAGGTCAAAGCCCCTGTTTATGCGGATCGCCAACTCGAAAAATGAAACCATCCATCTCTTTTCACCCGGGAAGTGGAAGGATTTCAATCTCTCCATGCTGGAAAAAAACAACTTTTGCAGCACCGAGTGCAGCCGGACCTGGATTCAGATCGCTTCCGGCAACGGGGAGTATGTGCTGGACATCAAATCCACCCTGCTGAGCCGGGGGCACTGGATTCAGGTGGGCATGAGCAGCCAGGGCCGGGAAAAGGTGCTCCGGCAGTTTCACAGGATCTTCCTGGTGGTGATGGTGCCCCTTTTTATTCTGGGGCTTGGCGGCGGGCTCTTTCTTTCCAGGCGAACCCTCCAGCCCCTGCGGCATATGATCCGCACGGTTCGTTCCATCGATATCGGCAGGGAGACGGCCACGGTGCCCCGCACCAGGACCGGGGATGAGCTGGATGAACTGGCGGGCCTTTTTAATGGGATGCTGGGCAATATTCACCGCTTGGTGGCAGGCATGAAAGATTCCCTGGACAACGTGGCCCATGACCTGAGAACCCCCATGACCCGGTTGAGAAATGTCGCGGAGATGGCCCTGAGGGAAAAAGATGATGTTCCCCTGTTGAGGGCGGCCCTTGAAAAGGGGATAGAGGAGTCGGACAACATTCTTAGGATGCTGAACACCCTGATGGACATATCCGAAGCCGAGACCGGGTCCATGAATCTCCAGATCCGGCGGGCCGATGTCTCGGACCTGGTGGTCAATATCGCCGATATGTATCAGTTCGTCGCGGAAGAGAAGGGCCTTATTCTTCAGCTCTCGGTGGAGGACGGGTTGTGGGCGGAGGTGGATGCCGGCCGCATCAGCCAAGCCCTGGCAAACATCGTGGACAATGCCATCAAGTTCACCCCTGCCGGGGGAACCATTGCTTTGGAAGCCTTTGGGTCCGGCACCCATGTGATCATCAAAACCCGTGATACCGGATCGGGCATTGCACCGGACGATCTTTCCCGGATATTTCGGCGGCTTTACCGGGCGGACGCGAGCCGCAGCGAAAAAGGGCTCGGCCTGGGGCTCAGCCTGGTCAAGGGGATCATCAATGCCCACAAGGGCCGTATCGAGGTGGAAAGCAAGCCTGGTGAGGGCTCCGTGTTTGAGATCCATCTGCTGAAGTCCCCCCGTGGTTTTTCTTGATTTTTTCTCCCATAAACTATATTAATTGAAGGTTTTAACGAATATTGTATTGTGATAACAACTAATTGATTCAGAATAGATTGGATGGGGTATGGAACTATATCAGGGGGTGGTGCTTGGCATCCTCCAGGGGCTTACCGAGTTTCTTCCGGTGAGCAGCTCGGGGCACCTTGTGCTGGGACAGAATTTTTTCGGTATTACCGAGCCTGCGCTTTCGTTTGACATCAGCCTTCACCTTGGGACACTATTTGCCGTTGTGGTCGTTTTCTTCAGCGATATAAAGGGAATGCTGCTTTCGTTTCTCCGGCTTACCCGGGCAGGGGGATCAACCGGCCGTGTCAGAACCCTTCTCAAAGAGGATCGTGATGTCAGGCTTGGCGCCCTCATCATCGTCGGCTCGGTGCCCACGGCCGTTCTTGGGCTCATTTTAAAGGAGTATGTCCATACCCTGTTTTCGTCCATTGTAATCGTCGGGGCGATGCTCATGGTCACCGGCACCTTTCTCTGGCTCACCAAAAGGATGACGGGCCAGGGCCGGGGAATCCGGGAGTTTGGGTTCGGTTCGGCCCTGTTCATCGGTTTCTGCCAGGGCCTTGCCGTAATGCCGGGCATTTCACGGTCAGGGGCGACCATCGCGGCAGGGCTGTTTTCCGGACTTGACCGGGAGACGGCGGCACGCTACTCGTTTCTGCTTTCCATGCCCGCCATTATCGGGGCCGAGATCCTGAGCCTCAGGGAGTCGTTTGCCGCAGGGGGCGGACTCGATTCGGTCACCCTTTTGGGGACCCTGGCCGCTTTTGTTTCGGGGCTCTTTGCCCTGAGGGTGCTGCTGAAGGTCGTCAGGCAGGGAAAAATTTACATGTTTGCCCCCTATTGCTGGGCAGCGGGATTAATCGCCATTCTATCGGGAGTGATATTATAAAGGAGGAGATATGAATCCGGGAATTTTCAGGGAATATGATATACGCGGCATTGCGGGTGAGGAGATCACTGAGGAGGATGTCGTTAAAATAGGCCGGGCCTACGGGACCATGCTGCAACGGGACAACAACCGGCGGATCACCGTGGGACGGGACTGCCGACTCACCTCTGAACGCTATTCCAAGCTCTTTATCGACGGCATCCTTTCCACGGGATGTGACGTCATTGATATTGGTGTCACACCGACGCCTGTGCTCTATTTCTCCATTCACCACCTTGGAACCCAGGGCGGCGCCATGGTGACCGCCAGCCACAATCCGCCGGAGTATAACGGGTTCAAGCTCATGAGCGGGTTTGACAGCATCCACAGCCAGGGGCTCCAGGAGGTGAGGAAGATCATCGAGTCCGAAGGCTACGCAACGGGCAAGGGAACGCTCGAGGTCATTGATGTGATGCCCCCCTACATGGCGTACATCCAGGAGAACATCTCCCTCAAGCGGCCCATGCGCATCGGCATTGATGCGGGGAACGGCACCGGCGGCGTTACAGCCCTGCCGGTCCTCAAGGCCCTGGGGTGCGAGGTCCATGACCTCTACTGCGACATGGACGGCACCTTCCCCAACCACGAGTCCGATCCCACGGTCAAGGCCAACATGCTGGAGCTCATCGACCTTGTCAAAGAGAAAAACCTGGATGTGGGCGTGGGCTATGACGGCGACGCCGACCGCATCGGCGTGGTGGACGAGAAGGGCGGGATCATATACGGCGACCAGCTCGTGGTGATCTTTGCAAGGGAGATTCTCTCAAGAAATCCCGGGGCCACCTTTATTTCCGAGGTGAAATGCTCCATGTCCATGTACGATGATATTGAAAAACACGGGGGCCGGGCCATCATGTGGCGCACGGGCCACTCGCTGATCAAGAAGAAGATGAAGGAGGAGAATGCGGCCCTTGCAGGTGAGATGAGCGGCCACATGTTCTTCAAGGACAGGTATTTCGGGTTTGACGACGCACTTTACGCCACCTGCCGCCTTCTGGAGATCATGGCGGATACGGGCAAGACCGTGTCCCAGCTCCTGGAGGGCCTGCCCGTCACCTACACAACCCCGGAGATCCGGGTGGAGTGCGAGGACGCGCGCAAGTTCGAGGTGGTGAAGACCATCACCGAGCAGTTCAAGCAGACGCATGAGGTGATCGACATCGACGGCATGCGCGCCCTGTTCGGGGACGGCTGGGGACTTGTGAGGGCTTCCAACACCCAGCCCGCACTGGTTTTGAGATTTGAAGCATTAACGGAAGCAAGGCTGGACGAGATCAGAAGTCTGGTGGAGACAGCCTTGAAAAAAATCATAGGGGCTTAAAAGAGCACTATCCATGGAATTATCAGAACAGCAGCAAATGGCTGTCAACCACAGCGGTTCCCCGGCCCTGGTCGTTGCCGGGGCAGGCTCCGGCAAGACCCGGACCCTCACGGCAAAGATCATGCACCTCATAAAACAGGGGTTTGAGCCGGAGAGAATCCTTGCCATCACCTTCACCAACAAGGCGGCCCAGGAGATGAAGAGTCGCCTTTACAAGCTGACGGGCCTCGGTTACGCCAAGTTTCCCTGGGTGAGGACCTACCATTCGGCCTGCCTCATGATCTTCAAGACCCACGGCCATGTGCTGGGCTACCGCTCTCCTATCCAGATCTGTTCGGTCTACCAGCAGAAAAAGATGGTGACCGAGATCCTGGTGAACAACAATTTTGAGAAGAAACACGCCGGTAACCTCATCTCGGTGATTTCCAGGGCGAAGAACTCGGCCAACCCGGACCGCTATTTTGATGAGCGCCCCAGGATGGGCATGATCCGGGTGCTGGACCTTTACAAGGAGTATGAAAAGCGGCTCCTCGAGGCCAACATGGTGGACTTCGACAACATCCTTCTCAAGACCCGGGACATCCTCCGGGACAACGAGGATATCCGGGACCGCTATAAAAAGCAGTTCACCCATATCCTTGTGGACGAGTACCAGGACACCAACAACCTCCAGGACGAGCTGACACGGCTGTTCCTGGGGGACCACGGCAACCTGTTCTGCGTGGGCGACGACTGGCAGGCGGTGTACGGGTTCCGGGGCAGCAACGTCAATCATTTCCTCCAGTTCCCCAACCGGTACGAGAACTCGAAGATCTTCAGGCTCGAGCAGAACTACCGCTCCGCCGACGAAATCGTCCAGGCGGCCAACGGGCTCATCGATTTCAACTCCGACAAGATGGACAAGAAGTGTTTTTCCAAGAAGCGGGGCGGGGTGGTGGAGATCCACGAGTTCTTCTCGGAAAGCGAGGAGGCCGAATGGGTGGCCAAGCGGCTCAATGCACTCCACTGCAAGGGCGAGGGCATCGACCTGGACAAGATCGCCGTGGTCTACCGCACCAAGTTCTGTTCCCTTGCCTTTGAGAAGATCTTCAGGATGTTCCGGATTCCCTACCGCCTTATGGGCGCCCAGGGCTTTTTTGAGCGCAAGGAGGTCCTGGACCTGAACTCCTACCTGAGCGCGGCCCAGTTTCCCAACGACGATGTCTCCTTTGAGCGGATTCTCAACACCCCCAAGCGGGGCATGGGACCGGCCATGGTCAAGAAGATCGGGGCCCTCAAGGAGGAGGGGATGGGCCTTCAGCAGGCCGCCGCCAAGATGGTGTCGGAGCGGGTGCTCTCCCCAAAGGTACATGAAAAGCTGTCAGCCCTTCTGGCGCTTCTGGAATCCCTGTGGGGACTGACCCCGTCCCAGGCCATGGAGCGGGTGCTCGATGAGACAGACTACTACACCTACCTGAGAAAAACCGTGAAGACCGAGGCCGAGTTCATCTCCAAAAAGGAGAACCTGGAGCAGCTGATCCACTCGGCAAGGGAGAAGGACACCATCCTCGACTACCTGGAGGAAGCCGCCCTGATACGGGAGGATACCAAGGACGACGAGGATGATGAGGAGGGGGTTGCTCTACTGACCATCCACTCGGCCAAGGGACTTGAGTTTGATACGGTGTTCGTGGTGGGATGCGAGGAGAAACTGTTTCCCCACTGGCGTTCCATTGACGCCGGGGCCCAGGCCCTCCAGGAGGAGCGTCGGCTGATGTATGTGGCCATGACACGGGCGGAGCGGTTCCTCTATCTCTCCCATGCAAGCTACCGAAAAGGGCAGTTTGCCGTGAAATCAAGATTCATCGACCAGATCGAGGAGTGCATCAGCTGATCATTCTGAACGCCGCGCCATGGGCGACGGGGATGCCCCGGAATTTCCGGAAGGAATGCTCCAATTGAGCTCCTGCCACTGCGGCAGGAGCTCCACCATTTAAATTTTAAATTGCCCCACGATTACATTCAGATTTTCAGCCAACCGGGACAATTCCAATGCGCTGGTCTTCACCTGGCTGCTGCCGGAGCTGATTTCCTCGGTTGCCTGGTTGACCTCTGCGATATTCCGGGTGACTTCCCCGGCCACGGCTGATGTGTGGCTTACATTTTCATTGACTTCATTGACACCGGCTGCAGCATGGCTCACATTGTTTGCAACCTCCTGGGTGGTGGCGGATTGTTCTTCAATGGCCGATGCAACCATTGTGACAATCTCATTGATTTCGGTAATGACCTGTACAATGGAGACAATGGCTGTGACAGATTCCTCAGTGGTTGTCTGAACACCGGAAATCTTTTCGTTGATTTCGCTGGTGGCTTCAGCCGTCTGCTGGGCAAGGGCCTTAATTTCTCCGGCAACCACGGCAAATCCTTTACCTGCCTCTCCGGCCCGGGCCGCTTCTATGGTGGCGTTGAGGGCTAGAAGATTGGTCTGTTCGGAAATATCGGCGATGGTTTCCGTGACCTTGCTGATTTCCTTGGCCGCCTTTCCCAGGTCATCTACTTTTTTGGAGACTTCTTCCGCTCTCTGAACCGCCTGGGCTGTTGTCTTACCTCCCTTGGCCGTATTATCGGAAATTTCACTGATGGTACTGGTCATCTCCTCGGCAGCCGCAACAATCAATTGAATATTGGCCGTGGTCTGTTCGGTTGCAGCAGCCACACTATTCATGTTTGTTGACATTTCTTCGGCAGCCGCTGCCACGCTGCTTGATTTTTCCGTTGTTTGATTGGAATTGTCGGAGATTTGGTCTGAAATGGTTGAAAGTTCGGTGGAAGAGGCTGTCAACGTCTGGGTGTCGGATGCGATATTGGTAAGCATTTCTTTCAAATTACCGGACATG
The DNA here is from genome assembly GCA_024225635.1 of Desulfobacteraceae bacterium. GTDB lineage: Bacteria > Desulfobacterota > Desulfobacteria > Desulfobacterales > Desulfobacteraceae > Desulforapulum. Next base: position 23,374 of record JAAEMK010000446.1, read on the forward strand.
CTGTTTAATGTTCTGGCCAGAATTCCGATTTCGTCCTTGGAATCCATTGGAATATGCCTTGTCAAGTCGCCATCGCCAATCAATTTAACTTCTTCCACAAGGATGTTGACCGGAACGCTGATCTTTTTATGAACTACAAAAAACGAAAGAACGCTGATGCAGATTAAAAACACAATGACAGATAGCGCATACCACAAGTACCTGCTGCTTTTGTCAATGTGCGACTGAACCTGTCCCATGGTCCGTGTGTCAAGGAGCTCAAAAAAGGCATTTACCGGCGCCATGATTTCGACGACATATTGATGGTATTGATCATTAAACATCAGGTCCTTGGCTAATTCAAAATCGGGATCTTTTTTAATCGTAAATTTCTTGTTACTATCATGAAAAAGCCCTTTGACAGCATTCATGGCGATGGTTTCCGTCCAGACCAGCCCATCTGAATTTTTCCCGGCTTCTTTTAACTTATCGAACTCATCCTCGGAGAACCCCAGGTCTTCCATGATTTTATGCAGCGAGATTGTTCTTCCGTCGGGCCTGGCTTTTTTACCGTTCCGAATGTCAAGGACTTCCCAATAAAGGGCTTCATATTTACTATTCCCGGTGGAAACATAGGTTCTTGCCAGGCGGGTCAGATCCATTGAGCTTTGGCGCAATTCATCTGCGGCGATGTAGGATTGGTAGCGGATTTGCTGATTGGCATTTAGTTCCGACTGCTGCCGGAGCATTTGAATGAAAATAAGCGCAAGCAATAAAAGCAATAAAATAAATGATGAAAAAACCGCAATAAATAATTTTTTAATGGACATATCTCACCTTTTTTTATTTCCCAATTATACTAATGATGACCCCCATTCACCTGGTGGGGATATCCCTTAATAGCCTTATTGATCCTATGTTTCATATTGTATAGTTGTCAATGGTGTTATTGAAATAATCTGATGGCAACATCCCACCCCGGCAATTTCTTTCTGAAACGGTGAAGCTTTTCAGTTGGCCGTAGATTGAGTTTTTCCGATATTTTGCAATCCAGACGAGATGATACTTGCAATCTCAAGTTGTATGGTTTAGCTTTTTGTTGCTGTTCATTGGAAATAGTCTTTTTTGTGATCTTTTAAATGTTCACAGTTAAAAGATTTTCTTATGTTATCGCAAATGTAAAACTTTGAGAGTCTTCCCGGCAAAGGCGGGGGGGCTTTATCCATAGATCAAGTATAATGGATTGAATATGACGGCACTAAAGAAAAATTTTGAGTTAGGCACATACTTGGGGTTTGTCCTGAAAGAAATTTCCGGGGGGCAAATCTATATCAATGCCGCAATCATCGGGTTTATCATCTGTTTCTTTACCCAAAATTACAGTCCGGTTCCCTTTATCGTCCCCCTGTTTGTCCAGGTCATTGCCCGGTCAAACATCAAATATCGACAGCGGCACCTCAGTGCCCTGGTGGAACTGCCGGCCCAGGCCGAGGCCCCGGTTTTCATCATGGACCTCAAGGGCAACGTTCTTCTTTCCGTGGGGAAAACATCCCATCTCTTTCAAAAACACGCGATCAGTAATATCAAAGGTTTTTTAAACCGGGAAGCACTGGACGGTATTGTGAAAATAGCAAATACCCCCCCTTCTGATAAATCCCATACCCCATCCATAGAAGCCTTTTCCGGAATATCCATGAAATGGTACAAAATCAATGCCACCCGGATGAAAAAGGAGGACCGCTCCGGACCGATATTGGTCTGGTTCCAGGATATTTCCCTGAGAAAAGCCTATGATCTCAGACTCCAGGATCTTTTGCGGTACTCGGGGGCGTTGATCCATGACCTGGGAGAGCTTGTTGAAACCGGTGGAGAATTCGAACACCTCTCCTCTTTTCTTTTAAAGGATTATGAAGCGGTTTTCATCACCAGGATGGATAAGGGCAATAATCTTGTAGGGTCAGTCTTCAAGCAGTCATTAAACCGGATTGAGAAGTCAGACGCCATCGTGATTAACTATGAATCCGCCGCCCCCATAAATATCTCCAGGCAAAAAGCCCAAATCATAACCGATGACATTGGCGATTATGATTCCATGGCAACCTTCCTGAAAAAAAATCCCCTTGATCCCAGGGTGCTGGCTTTCATTGATGTACCCATCCGTAATTTTATTACATACAATGAAGCGGACCTGTCCATCATCGCCTTTAACTACAAGTCAAAAATAACCAGCTATGAAAAACGATTTTTTGAAATCCTGGTCAATACCTACAGAACCATGATCATGATAGTGGACCTGGAAAGAAAGAGTAAAAAAACAGCCGGCTCCTGAACGGATTGAAACTATGCTCTTTTATGTTCAACATAGTGCTTCAAATGGTTTGAGGGCGTTTTGAAGGGCGGGTACAGGCATGTAAGTGACCTGTTACCCGCCATATGGGAGGTGATTTAAGCCGTGGTTTTCTCGAAGGCGTTTACTGCGGCAAGGGCAACCCCTGCGCCGGATTTCAAGCGTGTCCAGTCGCTGTGGGCCAGGTTTTCAACGTTACTGTCATCGTTAAAAGAAATGGTTTGGACAGAAGCCGTAGCCGGTATTTCCAAAACAGTTCCGTCCGATCCCTGAAAGGTCACTGTGGCACCGGAACGGAATACCGTTCCCCGGAGGGGGCTGCTTGTGTCATATCTCCATGCTAATTATAGTTCCGGTCAGACCAATTGATACCGCTACTTATTATTATAGGGTAAGGTTGGCATCACGTCATTTGACCGGCACTATAATCTGTTTAATTAGCATGGAGAATTTTGAAAATAAGCCTTCAACTCCGACTTGATAATCGTTACCGTTTCATCGCGCTTGGGTAGTTTCTCGGCCCATTTTCGACCAGGGTGCAAAGTGTCCCATCTTGATCGAGCCTGCTTGTACCGACCTTTTCCGGGGTCATGGTTTCCAAATCCATCAATTAGCTTGTTCCAAACCGGAAATAGACTCGTGATCAGAAGAGATTCACCGAGGGGAATCCAAATGTCGTCCACCACGAGGTAACGGCACAGGAAGTCGTCAACATTCAAGTTTTCCGCCTGAATGATGCTCTTGGCGTGCTCCTGAAGGCGCTTATGAAGGTCAGGCGTTGGCTTCCCTCCATTCAGTCCGACATTGCCCTTTCTCGCCCCCGGTGGGACGGCCTTTCCAACATAAACCGGAATCGCCGATGGACCGCTTGTGATGTTGCACGCTATCGAACGATATGCATCAAAATCACCCGTATAATAGATCGCGTATATGCCAGCCCCCATAAATTGTTCCAGGTCGCCAAGGGGGATCATTTCCTTCAAAAGGAGCGCATCCGCCACGCTTTTCCCGAGATTCTTCTTGTCCAGGGGATTGTAAGGGAGTTCTTCCTTCATGCGGTCCTCCCTTTCGCGGCTTGTTCGGATTTAATCAGTTCCTCGCATTTATTCATAAGGAGGCGCGTGGCCACACTTGAACCTATTATTTGGGCAAGAGCGACGGGAACGGCATTACCCAATTGCCTCATCGTTTCGGTCCATGACCCATGAAAGCGATAACCATCAGGAAAAGTTTGAAGTCGAGCGGATTCTCTTACGCTAAAGTATTGGACGGAGCCGTCGGGCAACACCATCATGTTTTCCCCGCCGGGGACGCCGTGGGCACCTGCTTTCAGAGTTTTGGCGGGTAGATCCAACGGGCTTCCGGTATGTCCTTTATAGGTCCGTGCACCCGGCTGAAACTGGTGATTCAGAAACTTTTTCGCCTGTTTTGTGTTTTGAGAATCCGGAAGGCCGATCAAGGCGTCCCGAACGGTTCTCCATGGTTGAATATCGTTGAGAAGCTCCAGTTTTCCCGATTCCAACTTCTCAACCTTGCCTTTTAGTCTTGCCGACATCTCGGGCCGGTTCTTTGTTCCAATCCCGTGCCTTTTCCAATACGCTCCCGTTACCCACTGATCATGAATCAGTGCGTCATGGGAATGGGTTGGGTTCGGAAAGTTCCATTCCTTTTCTTGATCGTTTCGGAATCCCACGATGAACACTCGTTCCCTTTTTTGTGGGATGCCGTAGTCCGCCGCATTCAGTACCCGAGCAACGACATTATACGTCAACCCTTTGATCTTCCCCTTGGTTTTGTGTTTCTCGAGGCGGGCAAGATGATCTATCCAATCTTCATTCTTTTTTGATTTGATTTCCGGATACGATAATTGAAGCAAAATGTATTGAAAATAGTTTAAAAACGAGGTTCTGGTGATTCCCTTCACGTTTTCAAAAATGAATGCCCGAGGGGCGAGTTGACGAACAACCTCAACCGCTGCGGGGAACATATCACGCTTATCGCGAAACGCTTTGTGTTTTCCACCAAGTGAAAAAGGTTGGCAGGGAGGCCCACCGGAGACAAGATCAATCTTAGCCGATATACTTGAATAATCAAATTCACGGACATCACCCTCTACAACATTCCACCTCTGCACTAATGGATAACCGTAATTTCGATTTTCACGTATTGTATCACAGGCCCACTTGTCCCATTCGATTACAATCTCGGGATTGAATCCCGCCAGACTCAACCCAAGGCCGAGTCCGCCCCCACCTGCAAACAATTCAACTGATTTCATTTTTCACCTGTATCGGAATCAGTCAAAAACTTATTAACTTTTTCCTTTAAACAATCGAGGTCTTTAATTTGACACTCCCAAATGACCATATATTTCCAGCCCATTTTTTGTAAATCAACTTGGTTTCGGCGATCTCTGTTTTTGTTTCCCTCTAACTTTGGACGCCAAAAATCAAGCCGTGACTTTGGGAGTCGCGCCAACTTGCACCCTTCATGTCGATGCCAGAAACACCCGTGCACAAAAATGACCTTTTTTCGTGATTTGAACACGAGATCGGGTTTTCCCGGTAAGTCCTTGACATGCAATCGATATCGGTAACCAAGGCCGTGGAGGAGACGCCGAACAATCATTTCGGGCTTTGTGTCCTTGTCACGCACTAAGGCCATGCGGTTGCTGCGCTCTTTTTTGTTCAGTGTATCCAACTATCGAAAAACCAAGTCTAACAACAGTTTAACGTTAGCTTGGCATATCATCAAACGTGTTTAAAGGTCAACCATTTATCTGTCCTCATGGAATTTTAAAGGTATACCTTTATGACAATGATTCATAAAGAGCGACCATTTGGTCGTGCGGTTAAATTACCTTTTATAGAAGATAAACAGTGGAACAGCCATATTGGAGCTGTCGTGCTGTGATTTTGAGCGCCAACATGGATATTGTTCTTAAATAATCCATACTGGTTTTTGCAGTTTTTTACCAATAAACTATATATGAACAGAAGAGGATACTGGATTTATTGTATTCAATTTATCCAGTAAAACGATAAATTCGTTAAATATTTAAAAAGGATGTAAACAAGGGTAAGAAAGCACAAAACCCCTATATTGATGTTGCGAGCATCAATATAGGGGCTTTGAGGGGTATACGACTACTCTGCTACGAGTCTATGTATAAATCTCTATATTCATCATAAAAGCAAATATGTTCTTGTTGTTTTGTATCCCATGCTAAAGTGATTCTTACTTGCTTTATTGTACAGCTATTTTCAATAGTGTCCGTAGCCTACAGCTATTTTTCTGTGAAGTTTTTTAAACCCCTATCCTCCAATTCTGCCTTGATATCTTTCAAGGTAATACCCTGTTCTTTCAATTCAATAATAAACTCGATGAAGTGGTGCTTAAAATTCTCTTTGTCCGTCGGCCTGTCAGGCGGTGACACATTCAGTTGGTGGCGGGGAGGCCTATGGGGCTGGTGTAAGGATGGAGGCAGACCGAAGTTTGCCCCCCCCCCATGCCTTCTCTGGCTTCAATAGAAGGCCCGGATGGCTTTAGGAAATTTATAGACGATCCCTCCCCTTTATTTGTCATGGGAGTAGAGAGAATTTGCTGTCACCTTTTAGAAAATTTAGATTTGATATTGATCAGAGTTATTCTGATATTAAATAAGAATCTGCCCGTTAATAGTTGTAAACGATTAGAAAGTCCACATAATAAGGGCTACAAGTTGGAGAGTGTTTATGGAACAAAGTAGAAATTATTTGGGATTTTATAGATTTAGGAGGTGGGGTAAGATTACTTCCTTCATATGTTTATTTTCAGGATCAATAGACGCAATTATTTTTCCAGATCTTTTTTCCTCTATAGCCCATATATAAAAGCTAAGAGCGCTATTTATAAGGTCTTTTTTTGTTCGGATTCCTGTATCCGACATTAATTTGTCGAATATAATCATTTCTTTATCACTTACTTCGAATTGTATTCTTTTTACCATGATTTTACCAACTTTATAAAATTTAAGAATATGTCTATAATGCTTAATTAATCAAAGGTAAACCCCCGGCTTTGCCGGGGAGACTCCCAAAGTTTGACATTTGCGGGAATATAAGAAAGTCTCCCAAACTGTGAACCGCTCAAAGATCACAGAAAAGGAGACTTTCAATGAACAACAATAGAA
>JAAEMK010000447.1 GCA_024225635.1 Desulfobacteraceae bacterium
AAAACGACTGGGTGCGCAGGTTTGCCGCCTTTTTCGGTATCCTCCTCATTGCGCTGGCCATGCATTTTTTCCTCTACTTTGCCCAGGAGCTGACCTGGGGAGAGGCGATCCGGGGCACCAGGCGCGGATTTTCACCGGACTGGCGATGGCTCCACGTGGGTGAGATGTCCATATTCCTCCTGGTACCGGCCCTGTTTCTATCCTTTTACTGCGACAACTGGCCCCGGAAGTTCTCCCTGCCGGTGAATGTGGCGACACGGACGATCGTCTGCCTCGTTTCCGCCGTTGTTCTCTATATTGCCTATTACAAGACCTCCCATCTCTTTCTCGGGACCCAGAAGGGATTTTCCCATCCCCAGCAGTTCCCCATGCTGCCCACCATCTGGCTGATAAACATCTGGATGGCCCACCACTGGTTCATGGACAACTGGCCTGCCTGGAAGATGGCGCCAAAGACCGCCCTGGAGATCGAGGCGGACCAAAATGCCGCCCGGGCAGAGATTGAAGAGATCCGGGTTACGCCGAAATTCGTCACCGGAATGGGCGTGGGCATTGCCATGGGTGTCCTCTTCTATGTTGTGACGGTCCGGGCGCTTCCGGCGCTGTATGAGATCATCGACATTATCCCGAAAAACTAATAGACAAACAGGAGAACCACATGTCTAAAACCATGAAACGACGTGATTTTCTCAAAGGCGCCATCACAGGCACGGGCATCGGTGTCCTGGGCGCCATGGGACTTTACTCATACTCCGATGCAAGAAAAGCGCTCTTTCCCAGGACAGCGCGGGAATTTAAAGAAATCGGCGCCTGCCGGAGCGTCAAGATCACCAACATCTCGGAAACCAGCTGGTTTGACAACCAGACCGTGGTGGGTGACATCAAAGGCGCCGGCGGCCTCCTGGTGGACCAGTATTCCTACAACTGGGCCCCCTTCGGCAACGGCAACGGCCTTGGCAAAGGCTCCTACGCCGAAGGCATTGCCAAGATCAAGGATTACCTGCCCCACGACACTGACAAGGCATGGGAGATCGCCGAGGCAAACTCCATCAACCCGGACAATGCCGGGGGCTATTCCTGCCTGATGGAAGTCACGGAGCTTGACGGCAATACACGGAAATTCCTTCTTGATACGGGCTGGTCCTACAAATGGATGGACGAATGCTTTAAAAGGGAGGGGATCGACAAAATGCTGGCAAACCGGGAGATCGAGGCCCTGTTCATCTCCCACGAACACTTTGACCATTACTGGGGCCTGCCCGTGACCCTGAAATACGACCCCACCATCACCATCTACATTCCCGAGGGCTTCTATCCCGAAGGCAAGCAATACATCAAGGACGCGGGCCACACCGGCAAGCTCGTGGAGGTGAAGAACGGGCTGTGCAAGCATATCCCGGGCATGGCAAGCTATGTGTTTCCCATCCCCATCATCTGCCGGGTCTACGGGGAGCAGTCCCTGTACTTCAACATCAAGGACAAGGGACTTGTCTCGGTGACCGGCTGCTGCCACCAGGGCATCATGCGGTTTGCCGAAACCGCCTACAAGGAGATCAAGTATGAAAAGGACCAGTGCCACGGCATCTACGGGGGGCTGCACATCTCCCCCTTTGAGAACTGGGATCCCAAATACGACGACCTTGTGATCTCCCTTGAACGGTTCGGGTTCGAGCGCATCGGCTGCAACCACTGCACCGGCGTTCTCTGCGCCAAGAAATTCATCAGCGCGGGCTATCCCGTGATCGAGGGAACGGCACGGTTCCGTTCCAAGGACAAAGCATATCTCGGCAACGGTGATACCATCACCTTTGGTTAAACCCTGTTTCCCGGGCCGTTGCCGTAATGGCCGCGGCCCGGGAAACCCAAATTGAGACGTTTAAGAATGTATGAAACATCCGCCATAGCCAACCCGGCACTTACCGCCCTGCTGCCCCCCTCGGCCCTTGAAGATCCCAGGGAGGCGGCCTTTGAACTTACGCGGGCCGCCCTTGTCCGGTCCAACCAGATCCCGGGGGTCCGCCACCGTTTAGGGTGGTGCGGCATTAATGAAGATGTCACCCCCCGGGATAGACCCGGCGCCCTCACGGCCCGGCTCAACGCCATGCAGGGGGTATACGGACTGCTTCCCCTGGACTCCTGCCCCGGCCAAAAAGCCTGCTTCTCCCTCTGCTACTTTCCGGCCCCGGAAGAAGAGCTCCTGGAATCCTTCTCCATCCAGGCCGGTATAGAAGCCCTGAAACCGGACTTCATGGATAAGATAAGGGAGTTCTCCCGGCATCCCGATCTTCTGCCCCTGTTTCATATCGGATTCATCGAGGCCCACATGACCACCGGGGGAACCGGACCGTTCCTGGCACTGGCGGCCAAGGACCGGCTGGGATGGGTGTCCGACACAGGCATTATTGTAAACGGCCCGGAGGGAGAGATCGAAGCGGTGGCCCCCGGCGAAAGCGACCAGGACCTTCCCGCCCTGGAGATTGCCATGCCCTTTTTCCGCTCCCTTGCCGCCTCGTTCTCCTACACACTTTCCTCGGCCCCGGACCGGTTTTACACCCAGCAGCGAACCGCCGTGCTTCCCTCCCTACTCTGCCATGCAGCCCTGGAACACCGCCTGACCCTTGGGTATTTTACAGGGGAAGCCGCACCGGAAGAATTCGACTGGGAGGAAGAGAAAAAGATCGCCTGGACACAGGGAAATCCCCTGCCCGGGGCCTATGAAAACGAGCCCTGGTGGAGATCAGATATGCCGGGGGCCCAAAACAGCCTTGACAAACGGGCCATGGGCATCACGGACAAGCCGAGATTCATCCTGCTCACCGGGTTCCTGGGGACCGGCAAAACCACCTTTCTCGACAACTTCATCCAGACCCAGACCACCAACAACAGCTTTGTCGCGGTGATCCAGAACGAGATCGGGGAAAAGAGCCTGGACGCGCGGCTACTGGACGAGACCTACGCCGTCACCCAGATGGATGAAGGGTGTGTCTGCTGCTCCCTTGCGGGCAACCTGCGCACGGCCATGTCGGATATCCTGGACCGGTTCCAGCCCGACTTTGTGGTGCTGGAAACCACCGGCCTTGCAAATCCCGGCAACATTCTCCGGGAGATCGACGACTTAAACGACCTCATGGAATTCGGCTCCGTCACCACCCTCATGGACAGCCTGACCGGCGAACTTACTTTAGAACGCTTTGAGGTGGCACGGGACCAGGTACGGCTTGCCGATGTAATCCTGCTCAACAAGTGCGACCTTGCCACGGCTGATGCCGTCAAGCGCCTGGAACGGCGGATCAACCGGCTCAATCCCGTGGCGGCCATCCACAAAACCTGCCGCGGGGACATCCACCCGGCCGTCCTGTATGGAATCAATTTCCGGGACCCGGCCAAGCGCCCCCTCTTTGCCGACCTTGGGAACGGTTTAAAGGCCACCCACCGGGATGACCGAATAGAAACCCGGCTGATGGAGCTTTCGGCCCCCCTGGACAGGTCGGCCCTGCTATCCGCCATCGAGGCCGGGGGAGAGAAGATCCTGAGGGTCAAGGGCATTGCCGAATTCAATGACGAACAAGGGCCCATGGTGTTCCAGTACGCACCCGGCACCTGCAATATTTCACCCCTTCAGGCCAGGGATACCCATGAACGCTTTCTTGTGATCATCGGCCAGGACCTGGACACAAGTTTCAACGACGCATTTCTATTAACCACAAAAGGAACAGGACAATGAAGAACAGACAAAAAACCCGTATCTCATTTCGCTTCATCAAGCGGACAGCCCCCCTGCTGATCCTGTTTCTTTCAGCCCTGACCATCACCATCTACCAGGTTGAAAAGAAGAACCAGGAAAAGGCCCTGATCAATGTGGGCCACCAGGCCACGGAACAGACCGGCATCGCCCTTGAAAACTGGATCGCGGACCAGGTGCGCATCGCCCGGATGGTCGCGGAGGCCCCCCAGGTGATAAGGGCGTGTGAGCATCCCGGCAACATCGAGTATGTGGCGGCGGCACACCAATATACCAAGGGTATTCACCAGCGGTTTCCCTTTTATGAAAACCTCCCCCTTGTATCGAAAATGGCACCGGGCGCTTCGATAACGGTCAGGGTCGGCAACGAGAACCGAACCGTGGCCGACGGCCAGTTTTTCACGGACACGGTGGCGGGAAAGACCATCGGAAAATGCAGTCCCAAAGCAAGCTTTATCAAGGCGATCTATGACGGAAAACCCTATTTCATCAGCCAGGTCTACCCCAGCATCCTGAGGGGAAACCCCATTTTCGTCATCTCCGCCCCGGTGAAGAACAGCCGGGGAGACCTGGTCGGCGTGGCCATGATAGCGCCCCAGATGAGCTATTTCACAGATCTCTTTGTCAGCCCGGTCACGGTCGGCAAAACAGGCCACCTCTTTTTCGTGGATGACCGGGGCATGGTCCTTGCCCATCCCGACACCAAGCTCATCCTCAACAAAGAGGGCAAAACAACCATCGCCCCCATCACCACGGAGGTCTTTAAGGGAAAAACCCGCTTTGCAGGAACATTCCAGGGAAAAGAGCGCAGTTACATCTCCCGCAGGATCGACCTGCCCGAAGATAAGCTGCTCCACAAATGGTACATGGTGTTCGCACAGGACCGGCAAGAGATCATGGAGACCTCCAGGAATTTCATGGTCATACTTGCCGCTGCAAACGTTCTCTTCCTTGTCTGCTTTGGGGCGGCCTTTTTTATCTTGTGCCGCATCATCGTTGAAAAACCGGTGAACCAGGCCGTGGCGGCCCTCAAGGACATCGCCCAGGGAGAAGGGGATCTCACCAAGCGGATCGAGATCAGCTCAACCGATGAAATCGGCGAGCTTGCCGGATGGTTCAACACCTTTCTTGAAAAGCTCCAAAACATCATCCGGCAGCTGGGTGAGCACTCCACCCAGGTGGATCTCTCCTCGGGCAAGTTAACGGAGATCGCCGCCCAGATGGCATCCCAGGCCGATGCCACCCAAACCCGCGCCGTCACGGTCTCAACCGCGGCAGAGGAGATGAGCGGACGGTTCCAGGGAGCCGCCGAAACCACCACCCACGCCTCGGAAAACGTGGCCATGGTGGCAACGGCCGCCGAACAGATGACATCCACCATCAATGAGATCGCAAAGAACACCCAGAACGCCGCCTCCATCACCAACCAGGCCGTGGCCACGGCCTCCGAGGCCAATGCCCGGATAGAATCCCTGGGTAAGGCTGCCAACTCCATCGGCAAGGTGGTGGAGACCATCGCGGACATCTCCGACCAGGTGAACCTGCTTGCCCTGAACGCCACCATCGAAGCGGCCCGGGCCGGGGAAGCGGGCAAGGGATTCGCCGTCGTGGCCAACGAGATCAAGGACCTTGCCGGTCAGACCGCCAGCGCCACCCTGGAGATCAAGGTCAACATCGACAACATCCAGAGTTCCACCGACGGCACGGTTGAAGGCATCACCGAGATCAGCCGGACCATCACCGATGTAAACAACATCGTGGCCACCATTGCCACCGCCGTGGAGGAGCAGACCTCGGCCACCAAAGAGATCGCCGACAACATCTCCCAGGCATCCGAAGGAATCCAGGAGGTGAACGACACCGTGGGCCAAAGCGTCATCCAGGCCTCGGACATCGCCGAACACACCTCCTCGGGCACCCGGGCCGCGGAGCAAATCTCCTCCAGCAGCAACCAGGTCAAGACCAATGCGGGAGAGCTCCAGACCATGGCCGCACGGCTCAACGCCATTGTGGGCAGTTTCAGGGTGTAAGGGAGAATCAAATGACGCTTATCCAACAGGGCGGGACCATGATGTGGCCCCTGCTCCTCCTGTCCGTGCCCGCCCTGGGAATCATCCTGGAGAGGCTCTGTTTTTTCGGGTTCAACCGGTTACCCTCCCCGGTGTCCCGAACAACCGAGACTCTCCGGGACCGCGACAGGGCCCGGCCCTTCCTCGCAGCGCTCCGGGAGAACGAAAGCCTGTTTCTCCCGTTTTTTGAAGCGCTTGTGTCGGAAGGCCCGGCAAATCAGCGTGAAGAACGGGCAGCCATGGCGGCCAAAGAGATCCTGTTCGCCTTTGGCAAACGCCTGGACTTCCTGTCGTCCGTTGCCACCACAGCCCCCCTGCTGGGGCTCCTGGGGACTGTGGTTGGCATGGTCGAGGCCTTTTCAAAGCTTGCGGGGGCCAACGGCGCAATGGACATCTCGCTCCTTGCCAACGGTATCTGGCACGCCCTTTTGACCACGGCGGCAGGGTTAGTCATCGCCATCCCGTGTCTCATGGCCCACCAATGGTTCTGCACCCGGCAGCGGCACACCGCCTTTGCCATGGAACGCCTTGCCAACCATGTGATCAGCAAATCCGGGACCCTGCCGTGATCGACCTTGGCTCCCATACGACCCCGCCCGCAAAGCCGGACATCACTCCGCTCCTTGACGTGGTGTTCATCCTGCTGATCTTTTTTGTGGTCACCTCGGTGTTCGCCGTCCAGGGCATGGAACTCGACCTGCCCGAGGCCCAATCGGCCCGGTCCGTGTCGGGCAACTCCCACGAGATCAGGATCGACAAGGGCAACACCCTGTTTTTCGACAAAGCAAAAATCTCTTCCAGGGAGCTTGCCTTCACCCTTCGCGGCCTGGCGGAGCGCTCCGGGGGCTCGCCCAGGGAGAAAATCATCCTGGAATCCTCCCCCGATGCGCGGGTGGGGCTCTTCATCTCCGTTGTGGATACCGTTCGCACTGCGGGATTCGACGATCTTGTCATTGCCACCCAACCGCCCAGCCCCCCAAAACAGCCCTGATGTCCGCCACCCACCGATGGATCGTCTGCCTCATCTTCTCCCTGGTGATCCACGGCCAGGTGCTGGGCCACCACTTTGCCCCGTCACCCGCCCGGGAGCAAGGAACTATCCACGTCACCCTGGACAACAAGGGATACGCCGCAACCTCAGAAAATACCTTCGCCCTTCGCCCAACCCTGGCCCCCCTCACCGAAGAAAAGGGCGATGCCGGAGCGGATCAAAAAAAACAGATATTGAACAGCTACCTGAAGCAGGTAAAAAAAGAGATCCATCGAAACAAGTTTTCCTCAGTCACCAAGGGAAGGAAAACCATGATCGGCAATGTAAAATATCGTTTTTCCATAGACCAAACAGGCGGATTCACCGCCATCCGCCTGGTCCAAAGTTCCGGCGACCCAGCCATGGACACCGCAGCCAAACAGGCCATCAACGTCAGCAGCCACCGAATCAAACGCCCCCAATCAACGGGCACCACCCCCATCACCCTCGAGATCACCATCAAGTACCAGTACGGCCTCTGAGCCCATCTAAGGGTCAGGTCTACACTCTTGACAACCCTTTCCCCTTGACCCAACATCACTTCCAGACAGGGGAAATTTACCGGGTCAAAACGCCAAAACTAAGAAAAAGGGGACAAGAAAAAGGGGACAGATTTATTTAATTCCTACCATTGTTCGTGTCTCCATAAAGGATTCATCACCGTCGACAACAGCCGGTGATGTCTGGACCTTGGTTTCCCGGTAGGATCCGATCCGGGAGTTGCTACATAAGGTTCCACGGCATGTGAAACAGATCTCCCCGGCTAAGGACGTGAACTGTCACTACACAACCGCAGCATTTACCCTATCTCCTGAATCCTGGGCTTTGTCATGTTGCACCCTGAAGGGCAGACCTGCTGACTTACCCGGAGACTGGGCCATATGTGCTGTTTCTGTTCGTAGACTCATAGTTCTGTACTCCAACTTCCTTCGGACGGTCCCTCGCGGTTCCGCCCTTGTTTTCGGCTAATACTTGTGCTAACCATAATCAGTTAACAGGACTCACGTATAGGGGGGACTTTCACCCCATAAGTTCACGCCCATGCCGGGCGTACACAACATTCTGCACCTGACCGGTTTTCCGCTGCGCTCCACACCGTCAGGTGAGAGATACGTTGGTGCGTCCATAGAGGATTCCGTGACCTCGAGTACGTTGTTTCAGGAGACGTAATTGGGACACGAGAGGCAAAAAAAAACAAAATCAGTACTTTAATTAATCAAAGGTAAACCCCCGGCTTTGCCGGGGAGACTCCCAAAGTTTGACATTTGCGGGAATATAAGAAAGTCTCCCAAACTGTGAACCGCTCAAAGATCACAGAAAAGGAGACTTTCAATGAACAACAATAGAA
>JAAEMK010000448.1 GCA_024225635.1 Desulfobacteraceae bacterium
AGTCTTTCTTTAGAATCTAAAAGTTTTTTGTAATTTAGAATAAATATTGTTATTGGCTATTCCCTTAGAGTATTATTCAAATCTATTTTGAATTTAGATCAATGATATTAATTTTAAGAATTGTACTTTAATTACATCCAACGTAAAAGAAATTGTTTAAAAACTCCACAAATATTCTACTGATATTGAGTTATTTGCCGTACAATTTTAGAAAATTACGCAAAAATAATTCGCCCACTAGCAGCTTCCCTTTTTTGTACACCACATCAACAACTCTGTTTATTCAAACTAACATAAAATCATAAACCATTATATTAATAAGATAAATAAATATAAAAGCCACTAAAAATGTTTGTATAGTTAGATAGATTGTTAAACAACAAAGGAACAAAGTGCCCTGCGTGACTACCCTGGATACAATTTAACCTAATTTAGGGTAAAAGATTCATTTGGGACATCTAAAGAAAAAAAGATAGGGTTTTACAAGAAATAATGAAATGATTATTTGATAAATAAAATAGAGGAGTGTTTAT
>JAAEMK010000449.1 GCA_024225635.1 Desulfobacteraceae bacterium
CTGGAAAAATAAAAACAGATAGAACCCCAGGTGGAGACAGAAGGTATTTAATTCCGATAGCTGATGAGGTTCATATCTGCTATTGCAGAGTCTCTTCTTACAAACAAAAAGACGATCTAAATCGGCAAGTAGATTTGATGCGGGAGAAGTATCCTGATGCAAAAGTTATCAAAGACATCGGAAGTGGCCTTAACTTCAAAAGAAAAGGGCTTAAAGCCATTTTGGAACAAGCAATCAAAGGAGATAGCGTCAACCTTTATATTGCCCACAAGGACCGGCTTTGCAGGTTCGGCTTCGATCTCATTGAATGGATTCTCAAGCGAAATAATGGAAAAATCGTGGTTCTCAACGAGATTGATTTGTCACCCGAACAAGAGCTCACACAAGACTTGTTGTCAATCTTGCATGTCTTTTCCTGTCGAATGCACGGACTTAGAAGCTACCGAAAGCAGATTAGTAAGGCTTTCTCCAACAAAGGAACAGAAGAGAATCTTCAAAAACTGGACTGATATAAGCCGTTTTGTATTTAACTGGACAATCGACTACCTCCGGTCTTGTATGAACTTCTCTCCAACCTGGATGGGCATCAAGAAGAATATGTACGGATCTGTTGGCTTGCCAGAGTGGACAAAGATTGTGCCTTTTCAAATCAAGGGTATTGCCATTAAAGACGCTTGCAATGCGTTCTGGAAGGCCAATGGCAGGCCAAAGTTCAGATCAAGAAAAAATCCAGAACAAAGTTGTTTTATCCCTAAGTCAGCGATCAAACAGAATGGAATCTATCCAAGGCTTTCCGGGAAAGGGCTTAAATGCAATGAGCTTATACCGGACAAACCTATGGATAGTAGGCTCATTTGGAGAGCTGGAAAGTGGTGGATTTCTATTCCCAACAAGCGAATTATCTCCCGTAGCGAGAACCAAGCCAGTGAGATAGTTGCCATTGACCCGGGAATCAGAACATTTGCAGCTTTCTACTCTCCAAATCTCTCAGGCAAGATAGGGGAAGGAGATTTTTCTCAAATCTATAGGCTTTTGATCCATTTGGATCATTTGTATTCGGAAAGATCTAAAGCCAACAATAGAAGACGAAAATCCTTAACAAAAGCCATTCGGCGGCTATCTGCCAAAATCAAAAACCTTGTAGATGAGCTTCACTGGAAAACTTCTCGATTTTTATGTGAAAACTTTTCAGTTATCCTTTTGCCAACCTTCGAAACCAAAGAAATGGTAAGGAAGCTCAAGAGAAAGATTAGAGCCAAAACAGTTCGATCTATGCTTGGATTTGGGTTCTACAGGTTCAAGCAGAGAATCAAGTGGATGGCTAAAAAGCTTGGAAAAACAGTGGTTGACGTTTCGGAGGCTTACACCAGTAAAACTCATCCACAAACAGGCGAAGTGAAAAACATCGGATCAACCAAGTGGATCCGATTGTTAGACGGGTCAATGGCAGATAGAGACTTGGTAGGAGCGCATAACATATTGGTTAAGTTTTTGACCGAGAATTATGCTTTGGGAGATACCCCCACTGGACTTAGAGTTTAGTGAAAGCTATAGAATTTTATAGCAAAAAATGTATCGGATAAGGCATGTACGATGACAAGGAACTCATGGAGTACCGGGATCTTTTAAAGGCCCCGGATACGTTTGAGGAGGGGTTTGACTGGAAGACCGTTGTGGCGGCGGTGTTCATAGGATTCCTCATGATGCCCGGCAGCATGTATCTCCAGCTGGTGATCGGCACCGGCATCGGGCCTGCCGCACGGTGGGTCACCATCATCCTCTTTGCCGAGATCGCCAAGCGGGCCTATTCGGAACTCAAACAGCAGGAGATTTTTCTTCTTTACTACATGGCCGGGGCCGCCATGGCATCGCCCTTCCAGGGGCTGTTGTGGAACCAGTACCTGGTGGGATCGGACGCGGCAAGGATGCTGGGCCTCACCGAGTTCATCCCGGCCTGGATCGCGCCCCAGCCAGGTTCCGTCTCCCTGGCTGAGCGTACTTTTTTCCACCGGGAGTGGCTGATTCCCATCCTGCTGCTGGTGGGGGCCCAGATCATCCAGCGGGTGGACCAGTTCGGCCTTGGATACGCCCTTTACCGGATCACCTCGGATGTGGAGAAGCTGCCCTTTCCCATGGCGCCGGTGGGGGCCCTGGGCACCATGGCCCTGGCCGAGTCGGCCGAGGAGAAGCGGCAAAGCTGGAAATGGCGGGTCTTCTCCATCGGGGCTGTGATCGGGTTTGTGTTCGGGGGGATCTACGTGATCGTGCCGACCCTGTCCGGCCTTATCTTTACCGAACCTGTCCGCATCATCCCCATCCCCTGGATCGAGCTCACCCGGCACACCGAAGGGGTGCTTCCGGCGGTGGCCACCGGAATCCAGCTGGACCTGGGACTTGTGTTCATCGGCATGGTGCTGCCCTTCTGGGCGGTGATGGGAGGACTTATCGGGCTTGTGATCACCGTGGCGGCGAACCCGGTCCTTTATAAGATGGGGGTTCTGACCAAGTGGCATCCGGGCATGGGAACGGTGGAGACAGTGTTTGCCAACAATTTTGATTTCTACATGAGCTTCGGCATAGGTCTTGGCCTCTCCATCGGACTGATCGCCCTGTTTCAGGTGATCACTTCCTTCAAGGACAGCCGCCTGCCGAGGGGACGGCTCCGGGATCTGTTGCATCCGCCTCCGGGCAGGGGGGACTTTGATTTCAGGATCGCCATCGCCATCTATGTGGTGTCAACCCTCTCCTATGTGGTCCTGTGCATGATCCTTGTCCCTGGCTTTCCCTGGCTCTTTTTCCTGGCCTACGGGTTTGTGTATACCCCGGTGATCTCCTATATCACCGCCCGGATGGAGGGGATCGCAGGCCAGTTCGTCTCCCTGCCCCTGGTGCGGGAGGCAAGCTTTATCGCAGGGGCCAAATACTTCGGCTACCAGGGCATCGAGATCTGGTACGCCCCCATTCCCATCCATAACTATGGTGAGGCCACGGTCAATTTCAGGCAGATAGAGCTCACCGGCACCAGTCTCAGGGGAATCATCAAGGCCGAGTTTGTGGTGTTTCCCGTGGTCATGGCGGCAAGCCTGCTCTTCTCCCAGTTCATATGGCGCCTTGCCCCCATTCCTTCCGCCAGCTATCCCTACGCCCAGGAACTCTGGCACCTCCAGGCGCTGAACACCCTTTTGATGCAGACCTCGACCCTGGAGGGCAACTCCTTGTTCTACCAGGCATTGAGCGGGATAACCGTGTGTTCAGGCGTGGTGTTCGGCGTGATCATCTACGCCATCCTCAGCCTGTTCGGGCTGCCCGTCCTGCTGGTGTACGGGGTGGTCCGGGGCCTTGGCCAGAGCACCCCCCACGGTTTGATCCTGGAAGTGGCCGGGGCGCTCCTGGGACGGTTTTATTTTTTGAAACGGTATGGGAAAAAGTGGCGGCAGTACGCGCCGGTGCTTTTGGCTGGCTTTTCCTGCGGCATGGGGCTCACCGGGATGATGGCCATGGGGTTTACCCTGATCCTGAAATCCCTGGGCCGTATGGCCTACTAAATTCGGGTATGGTTTTTCGCATATGAATAGAGCCCGAACAGGTATCCATTCGAGTGGGAACGTCCATAGTTGGAGGATAATCATGAAACATTTGTTTTTCATCCTGGGGTGTGTGCTTTCCATGGCGGTTCCCTGCCTGGGCAAGGCTCCCTTTCCCATTCATCTGGGCGGGTTCGTCCTGGGAGAGGATATCTCAGGCCACCGGAAGAGGATCAAGATGAACTCCTGCCGGCCCAGGCGGTACATGGAGTTTATCGGGGAAGGGGAGATTCAGCCCATAGCCGGTTTCAAGAGCGGGCTGATCGCCTTTGGCGCCTGCGACAGGCCCAACAAGATTGTTCGGATCAAGCTCAAGTATGCGGACAGCTCCAAGGGGTTCTTCAAGGAATTGATGGATCGGTTTGAAGAACGCTTTGGCCCTCCCTCCGAGTACCTGGGCGATCCGTTTCAGATATTGATCGCCTGGAAATGGGCCTTTGAGGACGATAAAGGCGGGCGGATAAGCCTGATCCTCCAGCATAACACCAAGGCGACCGAAGAAAAGATCGGCAATGCCGTAAAGCTGAGCCTGACGAGTCAGATCGACCGGGAGCGGGACTGTTTCAAGGCAAAGCATCCAAAGGCCGGGGGCCGGAAAGCGAAAAAGGGAAAGACCCGGAAAATGTGGCGGCTCTTTGTGCCCTATTAGGAAAGGAGGCGGTCATTGGCAGCTTTATTCAAAACCATTGCCTGGAACGGCATCTCCCTGGAAGTGCCGGGGGAGTGGGACCTTGGGGCCATGGGGCGAAACCATCTCCTGTTCGGGGAGAACAGGGAACCTCGCCTGGAGGTCACCTGGACAGAGGTGCTGGTGTGGGGCAGTCTTGAAAAACAGATGAAGCGGTTCACCGTCCGTGTCCGGAAACGCTTGGGTATCACCGTCTCTCCCCTTCCGGTTCTTTTTAACCAGGTCAACCCTGATGCCCCGGTAACCTTGGCCGGTTTTTCCTGGAAATCGGCAGCCTCCCGGGGCAGGGGAGGGCTGGTTCTGTGCCATCGCTGCCGACGGATCGTCATGTTTCGTTTCTTTGACCATTACGAAAACCTGTCCGATTCCCTGATGAAAACCATTGTCGGCTCCTATGAAGACGGTTGCTTTAGGGACCGCTGTTCATGGCAACTGTTCGGCCTGAACCTTTCAACCCCTGACGGGTTCAGGCTGTGCCGCTACTCCTTCAGGCCGGGCGCTTTCTTCATGGAGTTCAAGGCTCAGGGCCAGGGGATGACGGTCTACTCCTGGGGACCGGCCTCGTTTCTCCTCCAAGGGGGCGGGCTTGAAGGATTTGCACGGCAGCGGGCCGACCTTCCCGACAAAATCCCCGTGTCGGGAGAGGGGGAGACCGGGCCTTTCCTTGTGTGGGAGTGGCAACGATTTCCCTGGGCCTTTGGGTTGCTGCAATCCTATCAAGGGTTCAGGATCTGGCACCACCGGACCAAGAACAGGATACTCGGTCTCAAATGCCTCTCCAACAGCAAGGAGGGACGGAAACAGATGGAAGGAGCGATTATTTTTCATGACACCAAAGGGTAACACCGGATTGAACCGTACCGACGCCCTGTCGTGCATTCCCGAGAAGAGCCTCCATGTGGAGGAGCTACCCAAGGAATCGGGGGCCCTGGTCCTTTCCCATGGGGTCGCCTATCGCCCCTTGTTTCTTAAGGTGAGGCGGCTTATGGGCCGGACCGGCGCGACAACATTCACCCGGAAGGTTGAACTGGACCTGCTGGGCGCCCAGGTGTGGCGCCTGATCGACGGAGAAAGGGACGTGTTTGCCATCATCCGTCAATTCGCCGGTATCCATGGGCTTGACATCAAGGAGGCGGAGGTGTCGGTGACCCTCTTTCTCCGCTCCCTTGGAAAAAAGGGGTTGATCGGCATGCGCGGGCGTTGAGCCTGTCGCCTATACCATCTTATAGCTCAGGGCACATGAATTGACACCTTCCGCTTATTTATAATGATGAAAAGAGTATCAATTCATGTGCTCATATCTATAATAGCCCGTTCCAGGTTCTGCTCAATGGTGAGGTAACCGTCAAACCCTGCAATCTCGAACACCTCCCGGACATAGTCCTGTAGCGAGCAGAGTACAAGGCTGCCCCCGGTTCGCTTCAGCATCTTGACAGCCTTGAGGATGACCCGGATGCCGGCGCTGGAAATGTAGTCCAGGTGTTCAAAGTCCATCACCACCCGGGTGGTTCCGTTTTCAAGGCTCCGGGTGAGCCTCTCCTTGAGTAAATCTGATGTGTTGGAGTCGAGCCTGCCCTTGACCTTGAACACCTCAATTTCGTTTTGCGTGCTCCGGATGATTTCCATGGCGCTATCCTTGTGGGTTGCTGGTCTTCCTGTCCCGGTTTTAATCGGTGGATCTGTCCGAATTTTCCAGGCGCTTATGAAGGACCATGATGTTTTTGCCGTTTTTTCGTTCGTAGGTGCAGGTGTCGATGAAGTGTTTGACAAAGTGGATGCCGAGTCCTCCGATAAGGCGCTCTTCAATGGCGCACCGCGTATCGGGGCTGCAGCTTTCCGTGGGGTTGAACGGTGGGCCGTCATCTTCCATGCGGATGGTCATGGAGGCATGGTCGCACCTGAGTTCTATGTGGATCTCATGCTCCTTTTCATCCGTGAATCCGTGGGTGACTATGTTGGTGAAAAGCTCTTCAAGGATCAGGTGGATCTCACAGCGCTTTCGTTTGGAAAAGCAGGCTGTTTCCGGCATTCGTTCCACAACCCTTCGAATGGTTTCAAGCTCGTTCAGCCTGTTTTTTACCCGTATTTGGAATCGCTGTTTTTCCACGTCGTCTCCACCCACCCTCGTCAATGGGGACAGGCTTAGCTCCCCCCCCCCCACGGGGACAGGCTTAGCTTATTGTCGTCAGACCAAGGTTCGAGACAATAATCGTCAATAAGCTAAGCCTGTCCCCGGCTTTTCTTTGTCCCCGGATTATACAGATTATATGAGGCTTGTGCCAAGAAAATCCTGGATGTCGGCCCCGGGCTTTCGAACGCCCTCGATGGTTCGCTTTTCCGATTGCCCGATTTTATCGGCAACGGCCTTGATCACCTGCAGGGTCAGCTCCGGAAACTTCTCAATCACCCTGGAGAATTTCTCCCGGGTCATGACCATGGCTGTGAGGTCGCTTGCCGCCCTCAGGGAAAAGAGCCTGGGCATGGGCGCGAGCATGGAAATCGCTCCCAGCAGCGTCTCTTTGGGGTAGGTGCGGATAACGGATTCCTTACCGTCCCTTTCCAGGATGAGGTCGGCGGTTCCCTTAAGAATGCGATAGGAGCACCCGTCGTCCTCCCCGGCTTTGAAGAGATAGTCCCCCTGCTTGTAGAATTCCCGGGTGCACAGATAGGCAAAGAGCTTCACCGCCTCCATGGGAAGGGGGGCGAAAACATGGCTTTGCCTCAGGATGGCAAGGTTTGCCAGGAATTCGCAACACTCTTCATTGGTGTTCATGGATGAGTTCATAAAGGTATCCCTTTTGTTGGATCAGTTCGTCATAACTGCCAATCTCGACAATCTTGCCGGATTTCATGAAGGCGATCCGGTCATACTCCTTGAGGGTGTCGAGCCTATGGACCACGGAAATGAGGGTGGTCTTTCCCTTGAAACGCCGTGCCAGGACCCTCTGGATACGTTGCTGGGAGCGGTTGTCCAGGGCCGAGGTGGCCTCGTCCATGATCAGGATCGAAGGCGATCTCAGAAACGCCCTGGCAATGGCGATCTTTTGCTGCTGCCCCCCTGAGAGGCGGTTGCCGCTGGTGCCCACGTCAAACCCCATTCCGATCTCGATCACCTTCTCCAGGAGATCCTCGTCCACCAGCAGGTGGACGATGAACTGGTTGATTCGCTCCTGGACATGGGAGCTCAAGCTCTTGGGCCGCCCGAACAGGATGTTGTTGAGGATGGAATGGGTGTGGATATAGGGATTGCCCTGGAGAAAAGAGATTGCATGGGGCCGGGAGTTGAGGATGCGTTCCCGGAACCTCCGGCGTGCCGTCAGAATCAAGGTTTTGAGGGAATCGGGCATCAGGACGGTCTTGTGCCTGCCCGGAGCAAAGCGGAGTGCCAGTGCCAGAAGTGCCGAGCGCTGGGCCGGGGCGATCCGGTGAAGCGCCTTTCCCTTGATCCCGGTCACCAGAGTGTTGTAGGTGTCGAATTCCTCGGGCCTGAGGGGGCTTTGCTCGAAAAACAGGGCTTCATCCGGCATGAGCTTGAGGATGTCCACGGTCTGTTCGGCAAGGTTCCGTGCCAGGGTCAGCAGGGGCGTTGAAAGACCGGCATCATCCAGGAAGGTGAGGAAAAAGGGGCTTTGGGCAAGGTTGTCTGCCTGGAATTCCGGATCCAGCGGGGTGCCGAATATGATGTTGTCGCTGATGCTGGAGTAGACCAGGTACCTGGTTTCGTTGAAGAACTCCACCCATTCGTCGATGACGTCCCCAAATTCTTCCTGGAAGTGTTGCCGGACCCGGATGATTGTTGAGGCAAGCTCCCGGTCATCCGGGTGGATAATGGTGTTCAGCCCGAATTTCAGCACATCCACAAAGATGCCGGATTGCTGGAGCACGGAAATCAGGTCATCCAGGCTCGGTTCCCCCCGCTGGTCCAGCAATCCCTCCTCTCCATGGAGGGCGGCATGGGCATAGAGAAGGTTCTCCTTGATGGTGCCGCTGAAGATAAAGGGATGCTGGGAGACAATCCCCATGGTGTTGACCATGTCCGCCCGGGTAAGATGTGAGATTTCGGCCTCGCCGATGGCGGCCCTGCCCGAGGTGTAAGCGAACAGCTGGGCCAGGCACAGGGCCAGGGTGCTTTTGCCCGAGCCGGAAAAGCCCACCAGGGCCAGGTGCTCCCCCGGGTTGAGCTTCAGGGACACCTTGTCCAGGAGTTTCACCCCCTGGCCGATCTCCAGGGTGAGGTCTTTCGTTTCAATGACGGGCTCAAGCTCAAGGGGCGCCCTGTCCAGGGGAAGGAGCCTGTGTGCCACGGGCAGGTCGTAGAATTTCATGGTCTTCCGGTAGGCCACCGAACCGTCCTGGTAGACCTGGTAGAACTCGATCAGCTCCTTCCAGGGATCGTAGAGCTTTTCCTGGGCGGAGAGAAAGGCGACCAACGCCCCCAGCTCCAGCCGGCCCTGCATGGTGAGGTAGCCGCCCAGGACAAAGATGATCACCGGTCCAAGGTTGGTGAAGAGGTTGTTGGTCACCTTTACCGCGGATCTGAACAGGTTCCATTGTATCCGGATGGTTTTGAGGCGGTCCACCAGGCGTGAAAATTTCCGGTATTCAAGGTTAAAGGCGCCGTTGGCCTGGACCTCGTGGAGTCCGGAAACGGATTCCACAATGGTTGACGAAAGTTCCCTTGACGCATTGACCCGCTGCCTGTTTTCCCGGTTGACCCGGCGCTGGAGTACCGGGATCACAACCAGCATCATGGGGTAGATGGTAAGGGAAATTCCGGCCAGCAGGGGATTGAGCCGGAACAGGTAGGCGGCAAAGGCGACAATGGTAAGGATGTTGGTAAGCGGGGTTGCCACGGCCATGCCGATGAAGTTGCCGGGAAGGGTCAGCTCGTTGACAAGCGAGTTGACCACGGTGCCGGGCTGGGTGGATCTGAAAAAGTCCAGGGGCATGGTCAGGATGTGTTGAAACAGGTGGGATCGCATGGCCGCCGTTGCCCGCTGGCTGATCACCGTCTGGATGATGTTGATGGAAAATTTCAGCAGGGAGGCCGCGATCACCGATGATAGATAGATGATGCAGTAGAGGGCCAGAAGATCGATTTTCTTGAGATAGATGGCCTGGTTGATGATTCTTTTTTGCATCTCAAGGGGGATGAGCCTGGCAAACACCGTGACCATGATGATCACCACCAGCAGGACCTGGAGGAGAACATTGCCCTCAAATACCCATGAGACAAGGGGGCGTTTCACAATCGGTTGCGCTTTTTTCTCCATGCTGGGTTCCGTATGAAAGTTAAAGGAGCCTGATGATGACCATGGTGATGTCGTCTTCCATGGGCACCCCGGCTGTAAAGCGTTCAAACTCCTTGATGAGCATGGCCTGGATCCGGGCTGCCGGTTTGTTTCGATGCTGCTTCACGGCACGACGGATCCTTTTTCCTCCAAACATTTCCCCCTCTTTGTTCCTGGCCTCCTTGAGCCCGTCCGAGAAGATCACCAGGATGGCGCCCGGGGCCCACCCGTTGATCAGGTATTCCCTGGCCTCCATGGTTTCATCCACCCCCAGGGCCATGCCCTCACCCATGAGCACCTGGAAGCTTCCGGTGTCAGGGTCCAGGAACAGGGCGGGTTCATGGCCTGCCCTCACCCATTTCAGGGTCTTGTTGGAGGCATCTATTTCCAGGAAGAAGAGGGTGGCAAAGCGCCCTGTATCGCAGCTGTCCCGGGCCAGGTGGCGGTTGACGTCATTGACCAGGACCGTCGGGCCCTGGTAGGATTCCGCGGCAAACCGCATGAAGGCCCGGGCCGTGGTCATGTGCAGGGCGGCCCCCACCCCGTGGCCGGCCGAGTCGGTGACGGCGATGCCGAGCCTGTTTCCCGGCAGCGCCATATAGTCGAAATAGTCTCCCCCGACCTCCTGGCAGTAGAGAATGGTGCCTGCCATGTCAATTCCCGGGTAGGCGGGCGCCTTGGAGGGCAGCATGTTCTTCTGGACCTCGGTGGCCACCTTGAGGGCGGTGAGCATTCGGATGTGGTCCCTGAGGCTGCGGATCATGGTGTTGGTATAGCCCGCGATGGCGCCGAATTCGTCGTTGGTGGCCACGGGTACGAACCGGGAGAGATCCCCCTTGCTGACCGATTCGAGGATGCTTGTTTCGGTCTCGAACAGGATTTTCAGGTTTCGTGAGTAGGAGATGAGGATATTGACCACCATGAGCAGAAGCAGGGCCATGACGAAGGTGATCTCCTTGAAGATGGTTTGGGTGGTGGCCGGCATGAGCAGGGATATCCGGCGGCTGTCCATGCTCTTGAGCCAGGAGAGATCCCTGGAGATGATGAGAATGATGATCACCATGACATACAGGGTGGTCACCAGGGCCACCATGAAGAATTTCCGGGTCATGGGGCGCAGGGGATCGGGAACTCCGGTGGAGGGCTGTGTGTTCATCCGTTCTTCTATCATCGCCCTTTCCCTGTCAAGGGAGAGGTCAAGGGCGATGAAGAATCCGAATGCAAGGAAGCCGATGAAGAACATGGAACCCGAGTCATAACCGATGCCGTAGTAAAACTTGTTGGCGCTGATGGCCATGAACCCGGCCATGGTAAATAGGGCGTATTCCAGGATGAACTGACGCCGGGGCTGTTCAAACAGGGGTGCCCCATGGATATAGCGCGCCATGACAAGCCTTCGCAGAACAAGGGCGATCACCATGGAAACCAGGATGGATGCCCCCAGCATCACGGAGGGCATGGCTTCCAGCATGGGTCAAACCTCTCCGCCGTAAAACCCCAGTGCCAGGGCGGCAAACAGATAATGGACCGCGATCCGCATGGAGGCGTCACCCCCTTTCAAGAACCGGTGATGAAATCAAACCCGGGGCATGGGTCAACCCGCCGCCAGGTTAAAAATCGGTGAATTCATCCTCGTCAAAGGGGATGACCTGATCCGGCTTTACTTCCCCCTGCCTGGGCGCGTCAAGGGGGGGGGCCTTAACTTGCGGGGCCGCTGTCACCGGGCGTATCTCCTTTGGCATCGCTTTTGCCGTTTTTACCGCTTTGGGGGCGTTCTGGGAACCGCTGCCGCCCACCAGGGTCGCAAGCTCGATGACAAATTCCCGCATGCTCTGTGCCTGGGCGTTCATCTCCTCCGAGGCGCTGGCAGACTCTTCCGCATTGGCGGCGTTCTTCTGGGTCACCAGGTCCATCTCGCTCACGGCTGTGTTGACCTGCTCGATCCCCGTGGACTGCTCTCTGGAGGCTTCGGAAATTTCGCCGATCAGCTCTCCCACCTTGGACGAACTTTCAGCCACTTCGGTGAATGCCGTATTGGTCTGGTTGACCAGGTCGGATCCGTCCTGGACCTTTTTCACGGTGCCCTCGATCAGTTCCGCCGTGTTCTTTGCCGCATCCGCCGACCGCATGGCAAGGTTCCTCACCTCCTCCGCCACCACGGCAAAGCCGGCCCCGGCCTCTCCGGCCCTGGCCGCCTCCACTGCCGCGTTCAGGGCCAGGAGGTTTGTCTGAAAGGCGATCTCATCAATGGTCTTGATGATCTTGGAGGTCTCGTTGCTCGCCTTTGAGATCTCCTCCATGGAGAGGGTCAGGTGCTCCATGGAGCTGTTGGCCCGTTGGACCACCTGGTTGGC
>JAAEMK010000450.1 GCA_024225635.1 Desulfobacteraceae bacterium
ATCCCCCCTAAAAGTCCCCACTAACGGTTTTTTGACGTTTTTTTTCAAAAAATCGCGTTTTTTCGCTCAGCGGGGCAAAAATCGGGCAAAAAGGTCACTTTTTTGATCAAAATTCGGAAAAAAAATCCCCTCCGATTTTGCCACTAAATCCACTTTTTTGGGGTTTTTTTGGGGTCGGGTTTTTTTTGGTTTCGGAGAAAATTCGGGTAAAATCTAGATTTGCAAAATGTCGAAATTTTCAAAATTTTCTGGTTGCGTTTCTTGAGAAAAATTGCAATTTTGTCAAAAACCGACAAAATCGACAAAAAATGTCATTTTTTGACACTTCCTGAAAACCCCGAAAACCCCGAAAACTGGAATTTTCCTTCTAGCAATTTGCCTTAAAAATATCGACTTTGTCGTAAAAAAACGACTTTTTACAAAAAAAAAACACGCTTTTTTCGGGATTTTTGACAAAAAAGTCCATAGGGTTTTGCCACACTTTTAAAAATGATGGGAGTTTCCAACGGGACTTTTTTTTTCCCGGGGGGAAAATCGGGTTTTCGGAAAAAATGGGATTTCCCAAAAATCGACAAAAATGACACTTTTTGTGTTTTTTTTCGCTGAAAGCCTACAAACCGGGGCACTTTTTTCGAAAAAAAATCGATTTTTTAGAAATCGGTCAAAAAATCGGGAATTCAAAATCCGAGAGGCCTATAGGGCCCTGTAACACTAAAGATTTTCGATTTTTCGGTAGAAAAGTTGGCGTTTTCGGGGTCCAAAAAACTCGATTTTTGGGACATTTTTTTCGGAATTTGACGAAATCCGTCCCGGAATTTCGTGAAAAACACAAAAAATCCCCGAATTTACGAAAATAATGTGGCAAATTCGAGTGGACTTTTTCGGGAAAAATCGGGATTTTCGGGGTTCTCAGTTTTTCTCACCATGGGGATCACTTTTTTTTGCCAAATTCGGGGATTTTTTTTTTCCGGAAATTCGGGGTCCCGACACAGGTCCCACAAAATTCGAAAAAACCGGTTTTTTTGACCCAAATCCTGGTGACTCAGAGGGTGTTTTTTCGCGAAAATGAGGGTTTTTCGGGAATTTCGGGGGTCGAAAATTCGGAAAAAATCGTCAAAATCGATATTTTTTTCACTTTTTTCTGAAAATTTCTCATATCGGGTTGTGTTTTGGGGCACTTTTTTGGCAAAAAATCGCTGTTTTTTCCCTGAGGCCCTGTATTTCGGAGG
>JAAEMK010000451.1 GCA_024225635.1 Desulfobacteraceae bacterium
CATTATCAATCTTATTGTCAGATATTAAATTCGTTGGAAACCTGCGCCATATCCAAACCTGGGTTTGAAAATATTCAGACTACTGAAAAAAACTTCCGTTTTTTGGACTGGAAAACTTGATGTGCCATCTCCAATTAATAGACACTACTAAAGAGCACGCGGTATATAGCGTCAGATTATTTTTGACGCGAGGTACCAGCAAACCGTTTCTGGTAACAGTCAAAGACAAAAACTATATAGGTTTGCATTCGTTTTTCAGAGTCAAAAATAATCTGACACTATATGCCGCTTACTCTTTAGATGGTTAAAATTTTAAGTACCACATACCAAACAACAAAAAATTAAAAATATCACACATAATTTATACAATCATTATTATTACTACTAAAGTTAACTGGGGTCTCCGTTTTTTCCCTTCTGGGAGACCGTTTTTAATTCCACCAGATTTCCATAAAAAAAAAATCAAATTTCAAAATAAAAATTATAATTATTATCTCCAATATCTCCTCTATCGCCTCGTATATATAAGAGTTTCCAAATCCATCTCCTTCTATCCTAATTATATCCATATAAAATATTTCTTTTTTTCAAG
>JAAEMK010000452.1 GCA_024225635.1 Desulfobacteraceae bacterium
GGGATATACCGTTGATTCGTAAATCACAATATCGCCCTGCTTCAAAACCTTGCCCACGGTTTCGCTGGCTTTTACCAGAGGTGTTAAATCCGGCGTTTTGAATTCATCAATCGGGGTGGGCACCGTGACAATATAAATCTGGCAATCACGAATGCCTTCAAGGTTATCGGTAAAAGATAAACCCGACGCCCCTGCCAACTCTTCCCGGGACACCTCACGGGTGAAATCAACACCGTCTTTCAGCTCGGCAATTCGTTTTTTATTGATATCGAAACCGATAATCTCCCGCTTTTCACCAAAGGCCGCGGCGAGAGGCAGCCCCACGTAACCAAGACCAATAACTGCAATTTTCTTCATTTGAATTCCTTTCCCCAGAAGCAAAACCCGGCGTCGATCCGCCCTACTCAGATGGGATAATTATGTCTGTACCAGTCAGGGATTGAAAACACCTTTTCAACGCCAGTTTGGCGCCCGGATCACCGTGGACAATTCGAATCTCACGGGGCGGTACAGGTATACCTGATACAAACGCCACAAGATCCGATTGCCCCGCATGTGCAGAATAGCCACCGACCTGATGAA
>JAAEMK010000453.1 GCA_024225635.1 Desulfobacteraceae bacterium
ACATCCAAAAACAGGAAGCCGCAGATAAAAGGATGGAACAATTGGATTTATTTTAGCCACCTTTAGGTGGCTCATGCTTTTATGACCGCTTTGAGCGGTTCCCAATACAAGCCTCCGGCTTTGCCGGAGGTCGTTGACTATGATCCTAAAGAGCAAAAACCTCCTTTGCCACTTCACGGTCAAAAAGGCGGAGTAAACTACCGCCACTGGCTGGGGTTTATCGCTACCCAAGGAAATAATAAAACGAAACCAGCAAGAGTGGTGAGCCATTATCTAAGAGAAAAAAGTCAGGTCATCAAGACCTCTCGTGAAGTGCGACTGTGGGCATTCGGGTATGATATGGATAATATGAAAGCCCGATGCTGGTATGATTCTGTCATGCCGATCTATCCAATTCCTGAAAATAAGCAGGATTTTGTTGTGCGCCATGCCCATGATTTGATCGAAGCTGCTGAAAAGGCTGCCGGAAATGCCAGAAAGGCCATAAAAAACGCATGGTTCCGTCGACCCAAAGATAAAAAAGGCGATTTTTCCTTTGTGGATCAAGCCTTCTGGCAGAACACGGAAGCCGCTTTTTATGATTTTCTTTATGATTTGATTCATGGGGTGGACGAAGAGAAAAAGGTTTCAGCTATTCGTGAAAAGTGGGGAACTGAGTTGATGAAGCAGGCTTTCCGCCTGTTCGATCAATACGTTCTTTCGGCGTCTGTAGAAGATGCGGACATGAAAAGGGTGGTTGAAGCGCGTAATGAACTGGGTAAATGGCTGGGTGGAGTAAAGAATAAGCTGACAGGCAAGAAAAAAGGCAGGCAAAAGAAGAAATTCGCTGAATAATGGAGGCTACTGTGAGCGAAAAAATAGAGACCGGGGTGTATTATAAGTGGAAGGAGGGACAGCGTGACGCTGTTTGGGAATGGTGGAAATTACTGCAAAATAGAAAGTTGAGTGTTCAGAGGGCGCACAGGGCGCGACTCAGGCGATGCCATTCTCCTGATCAAGTAATGTTGGAACGGGGGTTTCATGAATTGTTAAGAGATTACGTCTCCTGGCCTGCATATCAGATTCGAGGTGTCGCCATGGTGGCCGGTCTGCTGGCCCATGCAAAAGAGTCTGATTCCCCTAAAGGCGAACTCTTCGGGCGTCAACTTGCTAGGTCCAAAAAAGGCAGCGATACGCCTGTTCTGAGTGAACTGCGCTTCAATCAATTGCAGAAGGCCAGGCAGCCTGAAGATATATATCGTCTTCTTCGGCGGATTATTCTCCTGCTGGACCGTGAAGTCAATGTGCTTTCTTTGGCGGAATTCATTCTGGCATGGGATTTAGATTATTCTTTTAAAAATCATCATCCGGATGATCCCAGTAAAAGTCTCCATTTTAAACTTGCTTCAAATTACTATTTAAAAAAATAAAAATATCGATTAATCAAATTATGGAGGAACATATTCATGAGCAGATTCATTCAACTTCACATGCTGACCGCTTATCCGCCTTCAAACCTGAATCGTGATGACCTGGGCCGTCCCAAAACCGCCCGCATGGGCGGAATTGAAAGGTTGAGGGCTTCATCCCAAAGTCTTAAACGAGCATGGCGTATTTCAGATTTGTTTAAAGCTGCTTTGGACGGCCATGTCGGAACGCGGACAAAACGTATCGGTGGAGAAGTGAAGGCGCGGTTGATGGAAAAGGGCGTAGCGGAAAAAAAGGCGGTAGCATGGGCCAAAGAGATCGCCGCTCAATTCGGAAAGCTGAAATCAAAAGATGAAAAAATTGAGATTGAACAGCTTGCCCACATCAGTCCGGAAGAATGGGAAAGTGTCAATGCTCTTGCAGACTTGCTGGCTCAGGAAAAACGGGCTCCTGAAAAAGAAGAGCTGGATTTGCTTCGACGTGACGTGAAAGCCG
The DNA here is from genome assembly GCA_024225635.1 of Desulfobacteraceae bacterium. Lineage (GTDB taxonomy): Bacteria > Desulfobacterota > Desulfobacteria > Desulfobacterales > Desulfobacteraceae > Desulforapulum. The sequence continues at coordinate 1,903 of JAAEMK010000453.1, forward strand.
TAGATATTGCCTTTTTCGGGAGAATGCTTGCCAGTCGCCCTGACTGTAATGTTGAAGCTGCCGTGCAGGTTTCCCATGCAGTCACAATCAATTCTGCCATTGTGGAAGATGACTACTTTACGGCTGTGGACGATCTCAACAAAGGTGAAGAGGATTCAGGGGCAGGCCATTTGGGGGAAGCGGGCTTTGGTTCCGGAGTGTTTTATGTCTATGTCTGCATCAATGCAGAACTTCTGGCGGCAAACCTGAACTCAGATCTTGGTCTTGTAAAAAAAGCTTTGTCGGCTTTCACCGAAACCGCAGCAAAGGTAGGGCCGTCCGGGAAACAGAACAGTTTTGCTTCTCGGGCCTATGCCTCATATCTCCTGGCCGAATGCGGTGACCAGCAGCCCCGGTCTTTGTCGGCGGCCTTTTTAAAACCGGTAAACGATCATGGTATTCTTTCCGATGGGATCGAAAAATTGAAAAAGTGCAGGGAAAATATGGAAAAAGTCTACGGCCCCTGTGCAGATGACTACATGGAAATGAATGCGGAAACAGGGAAAGGGAGTCTTAAAGATATCATTAATTTTGTAATCGGCTCCATCAATTAACGGGGGCTCAGATGAGAGACTATCTGGTTTTTCAATTATACGGGACAATGGCTTCCTGGGGAACCATTGCTGTAGGAGAATCCCGCCATTCCGACGCCTCACCTTCCAAATCGGCTGTTATGGGGATAGTGGCAGCCGCTTTGGGAATTCCCAGGTCCGATGATGCAGTTCATCGGCAATTATGCGTATCCTATGGATTTGGAGTTAAAGTGATTTCCGCCGGTACTCTGATGAGAGACTATCACACCACTCAGGCACCGCCAAAACAGAAAAAGGTGATCCATCACACTCGACGGGATGAACTGAAAGGAGGGAAACTGGGTACGACACTGTCGTCCCGGGAGTACAGGTGTGATAATTTTGCAATTATTGCTTTGTGGGCTTTGGGGACTGTTCAGCCTTACTCTCTGGAGGAGCTGGTTCATGCCCTGGCGTGCCCCAAATATACTTTGTACCTTGGTCGTAAATCCTGTCCTCTGGGGCTTCCCCTTCAGGCCCGGGTGTTAAAGGCTGATACCTTAAAAAACGCATTGGATGCCCAGGTGTTTGATTCTAAAGTAAATGAGCTGTTCTTGCCTAAAGCCCGTGTTCGTTATTGCTGGGAAGATGTTAACGGTTTGGGAATTGAAGCAGGAATGAAGCCCGATCAACAAATTCAGCGTCATGATATATGTCTGAGCAGGAAACGGTGGCAGTTTGAATCCCGGGCGGAGCATGTGCATTTCGGAAAGGAGGGCTGACATGTTTTTAAGTAAAATTCAGATTCGTACCGGAAATATTGACCCTGAAAAGCTGGTTGCTTTTTTGGGCAAGGATGGTTACGGCCTGCATCAGATGATCTGGGCTCTTTTTCCGAATCAGCCGGACGCAAAAAGAGATTTTATTTATCGTCGGGATGATAAACAAGGCTGGCCCTGTTTTTATGTGGTGTCCGCCCGGCGTCCTGAAAATGTACAGGGGCTTTTTTCTGTTGATACAAAAGAGTACCAACCACGACTAAAAGAAGGAGATCGCCTGGGCTTTTCCCTTAGGGTCAATCCTGTAGTGACAAAAAAAAATGAAAACGGTCAGCGGTCTCGTCATGATGTGGTGATGGATTCCAAACGTGGTTTAAAGGCCGTAGGTTCGGATATCTTTATGCCGGAAGTGATCCGGAATGCCGGATTGACCTGGCTGTCATCCCGCAGTGAACGGTGTGGCTTCTCTTTTGATTCTTCTTTGGTTACTGTGGAAGGGTATTATCAGCATCAGATGACAAAATCCAAAGGATCAAAACCGATTCGTTTCAGCACCCTTGATTTTGAAGGAATCTTCACAGTTGAGAATACAAATGAATTTACCCGAATGCTGTTTACGGGTATTGGTCCGGCCAAGGCCTTTGGATGCGGATTGATGCTGGTTCGCAGAATTTGAAAGGATCATTAATATGCTCCCAAAACTCAAACCCATAGCAATCAAAGAGCGCACTTCAATTATTTTCATTGAAAGGGGACAG
>JAAEMK010000454.1 GCA_024225635.1 Desulfobacteraceae bacterium
CGGCCGTGCGTCCGTCATTCTTCATCGCTTCCAGTCGTCGTATTGTCGCTCTCAGCTCGTCGTTCACCGCCGAAGACAAAGCGACACGGTCGGCGTTAGCTGGTTGCATCTCGATGGTCTCGAATGGTGGAAGAAGAGAAGAAACGTTCTCTTTCGAATTCGAAGCCTCGACTGACTGAATGCTGGACAAAGCAACTGGGCCTCGCGCACTGACTGAACTGACACCGTCATTTCCAAACAAACAGCCCAACAATTCGCAATTTCCCTCCACCCACGGTGCTGACGACACTGATAAAGACGGCACTACTGGCGGATCCGCCGGCGGCGGCCTCTGCAGTTGTTCCTGTTGCTGACTGCTGCCGGCGGCCAGTTGTCCTGTCGATGGTTGATGCCACGATTCACCCGGCCTTGGCGGAAAGCTGCGATGTTCCTGCTGTCTCTCGCGCGCCTGTCTCGCCCACGCTGTCTGGTGCAAAGAAGAACTACCCATTGCCGACGACAACGGTTGGAAGTCAAGCTGTTGCTGACGAAGTTCCTCGGCCACCCTCTGACGCGACTGCGCAGCCGCTCTCTGCTCCTTCATCTCGACGTACGTACCGTAGGTGTTCATGACCCATGGATCGCGTAAACAGCCTGTTTCC
>JAAEMK010000455.1 GCA_024225635.1 Desulfobacteraceae bacterium
CTTATATATATTATCAATACATTATTAATATTAGATAAGATAAGTAATAGTTAAAGTAATGTTATTAATAATATATGTATAGGTTAATACTATTATATTTAATATATCTTATCTTATTATAAGATTAATAATTATACTTCCAATCTATAAATATATTTATTAATACATATCTAGATAATCAGTTCTAAATATATTAATAGGTCTAGATATACTATTATATTTAATATATCTTATCTTATTAATATTAATAATATATTGATAATAACATATAAGTTATTAATAAAGTAATAGATAAAGTAATAGATAAAGTAATAGATAAAGTATATTATATTTAATCATTAATCAATATATATTAATAATATTAGATAAGATATATATAAATAATATTAATACCTATACATATATTTAAAGTAATAGATAAAGTAATTAATTAATCTATATATCTTAATAGCTATTAGATTACTACTTATAATATATAATTCATTAATCTTATCTTGTTAATATTAATAATATATTGATAATAATATATAAGTTATTAATAA
>JAAEMK010000456.1 GCA_024225635.1 Desulfobacteraceae bacterium
CATAACTTTAGCAATTTTTAATCAATCGTGCTCAAATTCGGACTGGAGACAGCTGGAGTAAATAGAAATGGTGGAGGCTATGTTTGGACCCGCCGGCGGCGACGTCGGCCGAACGCCGGTCCTCGGAACTTCCGAGGTCGGCCGGGTCGGACTTCCAGGCCCCGAGGGGAGCGGCGCGTTAGCGCAGTTAGTCTCTAATATAGCCTCCCCGCTAGATCTATATGTTTTCAACATTCTGTGAAAATTTCGTGCCGATTCGATGACATTTGAAGGAGTTATGCGTGACACTGTTTGCACGACTTTTCCGTTTTTCGACCTTTTCAATTTTGAAGTGCGGTTTTCGTCATCAAATCGGTTGCTGATCGGTCTGAAACGTTCTTAAATGAATTCTACGCATTCGATTTGCCTAGTTTACTTCAAATCACGGGTTTAACGGCCGCCTGGTCCCAAACAGGCATTTTTTAAGTTCCATTTCCGGACCAGAAATGCCGAATTTCGTACTTCGGCGATTCTACCACAAATTTGGGTGCATTTACGCAACGAAAGACGCTACCCGAGGTTTTCGAGGTCGCTGGTCACGTTTCCGAAAAAAAATTTTTTTTTGGGAAGAAATTTTTTTTTTCGGGAAAAAAATTTTTTTTCCGAAAAAAAATTTTTTGTCGAAAAAAAACAAATTTTTGGGTCGCTGGTCACGTTTCGGAAGAAAATTTTTTTTCGGAAGAAATTTTTTTTTTCGGAAAAAAAATTTTTTTTCGAAAAAAAAAACACATTTTTGGCCCCAAATTTTGCAAATTTTTGGCGCCAAATTTTTCAAATTTTTACAGTGAGCGCGCATTGCAGCAAGTGGTGAGTACCGCACGGTGCCCGCGCTGTGCTGTGGTGTACGTTCCTGCTTTCATTGCCGTGCATTACTGTTGTCCTCTCCGTAGTGCCACATTTGCAGGAGTTATGCTATGCGACCGACCTCTAACTCGGCTGGATTTCTGTACCTGGTGTCTTAGAAAATTTTGAATTTGCGCCGAATACCATATCTTTCCTACTTTCCTACCACAGTTCCGAACGGAAGTTTTCAGGCATAGGCTAAAAGGGGCAGGCAAATAAAAGGGGCAGGCAGGCAAAAGGGGCAGGCAGGTACAGTAATCTCCGAATAAACTCCCGTTTTCTAAAATGTGCCAAAATGAGCAGATTTCTCACGGCCTAAGCCTAAGCCAAACCATCAGAAATATGGGCACAAATGTTGTTTAGGCTTAGGAAAGACCTGCGCGAGGGCTCCGCTTCGCTCGCTCCGCCCTCGCGTAGCCTCACTAAGCCTACGCGATTAGGCCTAAGCCAAACCATCAGACATCAGGGCACAAATGTTGTTTAGGC
>JAAEMK010000457.1 GCA_024225635.1 Desulfobacteraceae bacterium
CGAGTTGTCAATGCCAGAGGGCAAAATCGACCCGACCGATTTCCTCCAGGATTTGGCCGTCGCCGAGGCCGACACCATGGGTCTCCGCCGAGAGCTCCTCGATAAGCAGCCCCAGTTAAAGTCGTGGCTATGGTTGCCAGCAGCCCATAACAGGTGGGTGATGCTCAATGGGGCTATTTCCTCGCAGGCAAAGGCTGAAGTTGAAAAGCTCCGAATGGGACCAACCGACACCTTCCACACTCTGGAAAGCGCCCTGTATAAAGTGGCGGGAGAGTTTGATTGGGGAAACCTCTCATCAAGTGCGAGTGACTCATCGAGCGAGGAAGAGGAGCTGCCCCCAATCCGCATCAAGCGTGAGAAGCCGAGCCGAGGGGGTACCCAACCGACAGTGGACGCGCCGATCAAAGTCGAGGGAAGGAAGATAAGACCCCCGAAAAGGAGAAAGGCAGTGAAGCTCGCAACGTCTCCGAAACAGCTGATGCCTATGGCCGTTGTTCCTAGCGGTGCCCACCCGGTGGGAGACCTCCCCAGAACCAACAAGGAGCGGCTCGACTATGTGTTGGGGGAAATCGAGGGCTTGAAACTCCAAATCGAAGCGAGAGGGGCGAGTGCCCCGCGAGCCTCCGCGTCTCCTACGTCTGGCCACACGGGGCAAAGGCAAGCAGCTTCCG
>JAAEMK010000458.1 GCA_024225635.1 Desulfobacteraceae bacterium
GGTCCACTGGGTGGGTACGGTTGAGGGTGTAGGCTAGCTCGGCAGTATCTTTCCTAATTTCGTCTTCGAAACTATCGAGCCACATTTTGTCCTGTATCGATCTACCGGAGGACAAGGTATTGTTTTGCGGACTTCTCTGTTGTGCGAACGGAGTCAAATCGATATTGAAGTCAATTCGATTATGAGTGTCCATAGTCTTCACGCTCGGTTTCAGACAGGCCGCGTACATGAGCAATGTAGCATCTGGGTAATCGTCCAATTGATATTTGGCTGCCGCCGACTTAATGGAATGCGACGTATAGAGCCGTTCATTGGAATACACTGAAGCTTGTTTCCATGCCGTCATGTCTTCTTCCCATTGTCTCATGGTTGGATGAGGCGGCACGTTCAGAGTCAAGTGTGTGTGTTGTCGCCGTGTACAAAGTGTATGGGCGAGGTCTCTAGTTTTCCGGATTTCGGAAGCTTTGTAGGTGTGGTGCATGTCAGTACGTTCTTGACCGTGCATCACTCCGGTTAGCTTGGTGAACACTCTTTGGTCATGCTCTTTTTGCTCGGTGAGCGGCATGCCGTGTGTCACTGCCGTTGCTGCTTCCGTCGTCAACTCCATGGCTTCTCCCTGCATTGCGTCAGCTTGGATAGGCGTGGTTGCCTGCTGCGAGGGAGTATCAAAGTAGAGGTTAAGTTCCCTACGTTGCTTAGCCGCTTGTTGTGCGCAGAACGCGAGAACGTCGTCATTCAATTCCCATTCATATGGGCACGAATTGTCATCGCTAATGACGGGCTCTTTTCTGTTCACTCTGTCATTCTCCTCGTCGATTTCTTCTTTGACGGAAGGAGTGGTGGAAGATGGGGGGCGTTCGTTCGGATCGGGTGGGCCAGGTGGGCCGGATGGGGGACCAGTATTGCTTGCCCCTCCACCAGCTTCTTCCTCTTGCCCTTCCGATTCCTTTCGATTGCCGCCCTCACCTGCGGACTGTTTGTCGGCGGATTTGCGTCCGCTCTGTCGGTTCTTACCTTTTGTA
>JAAEMK010000459.1 GCA_024225635.1 Desulfobacteraceae bacterium
AGACATAAATAAAACAGGGTCGCTAAAAAAGTCTCTAAAGAATACGTTCATGATTAATCTCCTCGTTCAGTTGATGGAGACATCATAAAGTGACTTTGCAAAGCATAATGTGATCGAGATCAAACTATTCCCCTGCGTGGAAAAAGTAACCAAGTAAAGTTGATGTAGATCATGTTTTAGGAGCTATTCAGTTTCTACTGCAGCGCCTATAGGCTTTGAAGAATCAATCGGCTTAAAGATTTTTTGCACAAAGAGAAAAAAATGAGAAGTAAATGAGAAAATATAGCCACAAGCCAACAGAGGCTAGGCTTATATTTCTAGTGATATTAGCTTGGCTTTTATTTTCCTCTAAAAGCGCAGCGTCTCTAATCCTCTTTGTGATTAATTGGCTTAAAGGTTTTTTGCACAAAGAGAAGGAAATGAGAAGTGAATGAGAAAAGATAGCCACAAGGCAGCAGCGCCTAGGCTTATATTTTTAGCAATAATAACTTGGTTTTTATTCTCCTCTAAAAGCGCAGCGTCTCTAATCCTCTTTGTGATTAATTGGCTTAAAGATTTTTTGCACAAAGAGAAAAGAATGAGAAGCAAATGAGAAAGATAGCCACGAGCCAACAGCGCCTAAGCTTATATTTCTAGTGATATTAGCTTGGCTTTTATTTTCCTCTAAAAGTGCAGCGCCTCTAACCCTCTTTGTGATTAATTGGCTTAAAGATTTTTTGCACAAAGAAAATAGAATGAACATTTAGAAGAGGGTATAAAAACTGACAGCCTAAGTGGCTTTCACATACAGCTCAATATTGTTTGGCTTTACAGCTTCTAAAAAGCTAAGTTTATTCGCTGTATCAATTAGTATTTGCTGTTGTTGCTTTTCAAGCTTTAACTCGGCGCTTAATAGCTCTTGGCGTATTTTTGCATAGTCGCTGATACTTTCTTGATTGGCTTTTAAATAACGACGAGCGGCGCGCAGTGGCTTAAGTACTTGCGTATCAAACTCATTAATAGACGCTATTAACGCACTGAGCTGCTCGGCATTAATACTTAGCTTAAGTGAATCTAAGTACAGCAAAAATAAGCACAGATTAACGTTTTTACCTTGCTGGTTTTGCAGTGCCAGCAAGGTTTGTTGTTGCTCTGGTTTTGCGTACAAAGCGCAGGCAAATTGCCAAAAGTCGTTTTTATTGAGCAAGTTCATCGGCAAAGGCCTGCTCTTTTTCTTCCATTTCTTCAAGCGCCATCAGTAGCTCTTCTTCAGTGTCGTTTACTTTAGGGGTAAGCGTTGCTTGCTTAGCAATTAGCTCTTTTAACTGGGCTTTGTTATCGTCGTTGTAGAGTGTGTTGTCGCCAAGGGCTACTTCAACTTCGCTAAGCTCTGCAGTAAATTTATCGAGCTGCTTTTCAAGCTTTTCAATTTGCTTTTTAAGCGGTTGAATGGCTTTTCTAAACTCAGCTTCTAGGCGCTTTTGCTCTTTACG
>JAAEMK010000460.1 GCA_024225635.1 Desulfobacteraceae bacterium
CATCTGCCCCAACATGAGCAAGGCCGACGGCATCATCGTAGGTTGTCACGCTCTCATTCGCCTCGGGTTCACGCTGTGCGGTCCAGACGGCATCGACTACTTGTGGGGTAGTGACTTGGACGACAACATGGAAATCTGCAAATCGACTCCGTTTCCGGCACCAGGGGCGGTGCCGTCTTCTAGTGAGGGGGAGGGGGAGACGAGTGAAGAGGTCTCTGCGCAGTTGGAAGACTGGAGCCGGAAAGCTCAGCAGAAGACGAACACTCCTCCTCCTAAAAAGAAGAAGAAGGGTCGGCAGAAACCCAAGTTTAGAGGTCGTGCCAAAGTGGTTGAGGCAGTCGAGACAATCGAGGTGTCGAGTGAGACGGACGAGGCGGCGTCAGCAGATGAAGTCGTGCCGGCGGACGAGGAGCCGGTGTTGATGACGGGCGACGTGGACGGCGGAGAGGACGACGCGAGTAGCAAGGAGATTTGTTTTGCGTGTTCTTCCGCCAAAGATCAGTTCGTGTTGTTTGAGTCGGCTTCGAAGGTGAGGTTGAAAGTCGATTTGGGGTCTTCACATCCTCCGAAGGGCAAGAAGGGACAGGGAAAGGCGTACCTCTTC
>JAAEMK010000461.1 GCA_024225635.1 Desulfobacteraceae bacterium
ACCAATATACAAGAGCCCATGTGTGTCCATACATGGGTACATGCATGGGTGGGTCACATGTCTGAAAATTTTCAGCAACAATGTATGCTTAAGCATAAGCTTTCAGCAACTTTTCAGCACTTTTTCAGCAATCTTTTTCAGCAACTTTGCTGAACAGATTGCTTTTTCAGCAATCTTTTTCAGCAAGTTTGCACCCTTTGCATGCAGCAGATTAAGCAATCAAATGATGTTGCTGAAAAGATTGCTTTTTCAGCAATCTTTTTCAGCACTCAAAAAATAAATCTAAAACAATATTTAATTTAAAACAAAATTTCAGTTAATTCTATATAATGACCAGACTGTTTGTATTGCCAGATACAAGTTATTGAGCATGATCTATTTGAAACTGTCTTGGTCTTTATTGTCTTAGTCAACATCTATTCAGTGCACATTTTGTGTGCTGGCAAATAAACAGCAATCTCTAGTATAGAAGCTGACTTTATATTTTGCACATCCTGAAGTAGAGTCCTGTGCTGAAGGAGATATAACAGGGAAACACACAGATACTATCTCATGTATGTTCCCTACTGTGGGTTTGTGTGTTGGCAAATACACACCAACCTCTCTCTGATTAGATCTCTTGGTTGGAAGTAGATTCCATCTTTGCACATCTAATGTGGAGCTTTATGCTGTTGGAGAAAAACGTGGAAACACACAGATTTTACCTCTTG
>JAAEMK010000463.1 GCA_024225635.1 Desulfobacteraceae bacterium
AAACCACTCGTGGGCGCCCCAGGGGATTTGCAGTGTGTCGGAGCGATTTTGGCTCCGTGTTGTGAGATGTCTTGGAGTTGGCTTCGAGAGAGGCGTCACTCTCGCAGGGACACAACCACGACCACCATGTGGTGCAACTCGAACGCTGAGGACCGGCGAGTCCTCCGGCGGCGACGAGACAGGATATGACGACGAGCATCAGGTATGTGTCCAAACAGCAAGGGCCGGTCTCATATCATTGGCACCCACATGGTTGGCTGCTCAACACGCACCCACAGGATACATGTGAACTATCGAAACACTGTGACATTTGAAAAACGTCCTGATTGTCGCGACCGCGTTTCGCGTTGTCACCAATCATGCAATCGTATCGTATGTCATTTTCAGCGAAGTCACGATCAAATCATACGATGTTCCCAGTGAAACCCACAACTACACGATTAAATCATGCGAAGTTTCAAGTGAACCCCACAAAAACACGATCAAATCATACGATGTTTCAAGTAAAACCCACAAAAACACGACCAAATTATGCGAAGTTCCAAGTGAAACCCGCAAAACACGATCAAATCATGTGAAATTCCACATGAAAACCACAAACACACGATCCCATGTGACGATAGATTTCCGGCAAATCTGACTTCTGTCGCTTGGGCGACGCGCCAACTAAAGCGAAAAGTCGATGACGATTCACGTGTGTCGTTCGCGGGACGTGTTTTCTGGAAAGGGCTCCTCTTCCACCCGACGCGTGGTTTCTGATGACTCTGACCTGTGACTGACGTGAGTTTGTGTGATGGAAGTGACTACTTGCAACTTGATAAGTGGTCAATTTTCGCAGACACATGACGTACGTGGCAGTATGTGGACGGTACGTGACGTACAGAAACATCACTGTGGTGGTGTTGTGTGACTGCGAATAGTGAGTGTATGTCAGATCTAGAGAGGTGAGGTGACTCAGTGGCATGGCACTGGGCTACACCCAAAGGGGTCACGGGTTCGATCCCCAATGCGTGCTGTGGTGCACACGCATGGCCAGTGGCATAGACGTGTGGGCTGGTTACCCACATGCTGCCGGCATAGGCCTTGGTAATGTGTGGACTTGGCACCCACTGTTGCCTGGAGCCCTTGAGCCGTGTGTGGATTGGCTACCCACACTGGCTGGTGTCATGCGGTATGCGTGGACTTGGCACCCACGTGCACACGGAACGATTGACGTGCGCGTGGTTTGAGGCCCCACACGCAAGAGTGGTTCGTTGGGGCGTGGATTGGGGACCCACGCGTGGTTGGCTGAGGGAATTAGCGTGGCGTCGGGTGCGCCAACCGCCGCTCACCCGAACCCTTGCGGCAGGGCGTGCTGCCTCACCCGCACACGACTGCTGCACCATCATCACACT
>JAAEMK010000464.1 GCA_024225635.1 Desulfobacteraceae bacterium
AAAACCGACTTATGAACAATTAGAGAAAAGGATTCAGGAATTAGAGCAAGCCGAGTTCGAACGCAAGCAGGCGGAGGAGACACTGTGCCGGAGCGAGGGCAAACATCGTCGGCTTGTGGAAATCTTGGTCCGGAAATGTTTTTTCTACACGATTGACACCGATGGAATCCTTTCTTATGTAAGCCCAACGATTACGGAAATGTTGGGCTATACCCAGGAAGAGTTCAAGGTCCACTATTCGACATACCTGACTGATGATCCGATGAATAATGCTGTTGCCGGAAAAACAGAAGAATGCATCAGGGGAATAAAACATCCCCCCTATTGAGCAGAGTTTCTTCACAAGTCCGGAGACCATCGTTTGTTGGAATTAATCGAAATACCGATTTTTGATGCGGATGGCAAGGTTGCGGAAGTGGAAGGAATTGCCCATGATGTCACCGGGTTGATCCGAACGGCGGAAGTGAAACAACTCGAACATAATCGTATGAAAAATATTCTTGATGTCATTCCCGATGGAGTTTATATAGTCAGTCAGCAGTGCGACATCGAATATATCAACCCCGCCATCGAGCGTGAGTTCGGCCCCGTAAACGACCGTAAATGCTACGAGTACTTCCATGGTCGGACGGACGTTTGTCCCTGGTGTAAGAACCCCGATGTATTTGCCGGCAAGTCTGTACAATGGGAATGGTATTCCATTAAGAATGACAGGCATTACCACTTGTTCGACGCGCCGTTCAAAAATGCCGACGGTAGCATATCCAAATTCGAAATCTTTCACGATATCACCGAACGTAAGCTGGCGGAGGAGGAACTACGCTACCTGCGCAACTACCTGTTCAATATTATCAATTCCATGCCGTCCGTGCTGGTTGGGGTGGATACGCAGTGTAATGTGACACAGTGGAACCGTGAAGCGTATCGTGCCACGGGGGTAATGTCGCAAGATGCCATTGGTCAACCGCTCGACAGAGTTTTTCCGCGTCTGTCGGGCGCCATGGAACTGGTGCATGATGCGATCCGGAGTCGCCAAACGCTGCACAATCCAAGACAGGTCCGTCACGAGGATGGGAGTACGCGCTACGAAGACATGACCATCTATCCCTTGATTGCCGATGGTGTTGAAGGCGCGGTGATTCGTATTGACGATGTAACCGACAAGGTGAACATGGAAGAAATGATGATCCAGAGCGAGAAAATGCTCTCGGTCGGCGGATTGGCTGCAGGCATGGCCCACGAGATTAACAATCCCATAGCCGGTATGATGCAGAACGCCAATGTCATGGCAATTCGCCTGGGTGATAGAATTGATATGCCGGCCAACCTGAAAGCCGCCGAGGAAGCAGGAACCACAATCGAAGCCATCCGGGACTTTATGGAGGCAAGGGGGATACCACGCATGATTACGGCCATCAATAAATCGGGTCGGCGGGTATCAGAGATCGTGAACAACATGCTCAATTTTGCCAGAATGAGTGCGGCTCAGATCTCTTCCTATTCTCTTCCGGATCTACTTGACAAAGCCATTGAGCTGGCAGCAACCGATTATGACCTCAAAAAGCATTACGACTTCAAAATGATCGAAATCAGAAAGGAGTATGACGATAAGGCGCCCCCTGTGCCTTGTGAGGGGGGGAAGATCCAGCAGGTTCTGCTCAACATTCTCAGGAACGGCGCCCATGCCATGCAGGAAGCGGGAATAAGGAAGCCCGTGTTTATTGTTCGGACTTGGTTTGAGAAAGAGCGGAAAATGGTCTGTATGGAGATAAAGGACAACGGCCCGGGCATGGATGAAGAGGTTCGTAAACGGGCCTTTGAGCCGTTTTATACCACTAAGCCCGTGGGGGAGGGTACAGGCCTGGGTCTAAGCGTGTCCTATTTTATTATCTCCGAGAACCATGGTGGTGAAATAAGTGTGAACTCCACGCCTGGTTCCGGCGCAGGATTTATCATCCGCCTGCCTTTGGAAGGTAAAAAACCGTGAGAAGTGCTTCACTTTCTTATTATAGTTCCGGTCAGACCAATTGATACCGCTACTTATTATTATAGGGTAAGGTTGGCATCACGTCATTTGACCGGCACTATAATCAATTATTAGGGCCGCTGAGGAGTGTCATGCCGAACAGGGCTACAAAATCGGCGATATCAGGGGTGGGATCAGCATTACTTTTGACATCACTGAAGCAAAAAAACAGATGCGTGTGAACAGTTTTATCGTTATTGGGCTGAGCCTCGCCGTGTCCTCTGCTTTGCTGGTTATTGTGTTTTTACTTGTTTCAAGGGTGGCCCGGAGATTATCCGATGCCTACCATATTATAGAAAAACTATCGATTACGGACGAATTGACACAGATATATAATCGTCGGTATTTTTATTCCCGGCTTGAAGAAGAAATCCAGCGGGCCGCGCGATACCTTCATCCGTTGAGTCTATTGCTGTTGGATATTGACCATTTTAAAAAGGTTAATGACGTGCATGGGCATCAGGTCGGTGATGATGTTTTGATCGGCATTGCTTCCATTATTAAATCCAATACAAGGGCAGTCGATATTGTCGGGAGATACGGTGGGGAAGAATTTGTGGTCATTCTGCCCGAAACGGATGAAAAGGGTGCTTCTGTAATCGCTGAGAAACTCCGTAAACTGATAGAGCGTCATGAATTCGATATTTCGGATGAAAAAAAAATTAATGTCACCTCCAGCTTCGGTGTGTCTTCATTGAATATGTTGGCGGAAGACATCCCTGATAAATCCCGGCATATTATCAAACTGGCCGACGATGCGTTGTACACGGCCAAAGAGAGTGGTCGGAATACTGTGGTTCTTTTTTCAGACGGAGAGCCCAAACAAAGTTGAAATTTATGAATAATTATTCTGAACGGTTGGTTCTTGCTAATTTGAAAATTGAAACTCTAACCTTGTGCTGGCGATCCTTGTCGTTAATATCTGATCAAACCGGGCTCCCATTTAAAAGATGATTGATATCTCCCCAGAGCTTGCCAGGGGAGGGGGGCTTTAAAAATTGATTTATGTAGAACTTCGACCGGAAATTTAGTATTTACAGAAAACAATGTTAATTGTTTTTTGTTCGATATGGGGGCAGGGTAAGCAGCGCCGCCCCATCAACTGATATGAAGAGGATTTTGGAAATGATCGATACCGAGAGAATGAGCCAACTGTTCACAATGCTTGCTGAAACGGATTCCGTATCCAGGGAAGAGGGCGTGCTGGCCGGCAAGCTTGAAGAAATATTAAAAGGAATGGGGGCGGAGGTCTTTTTTGACAACGCCGGTGAAAAGGTTGGCGGCGACACCGGTAACCTGGTGGCAAAGTTCAGAGGCTCGGTCGATGCGGAGCCCCTGTTTCTTTCCGGTCATATGGACACGGTTGAGCCGGGCAAGGGGGTCAAGGTGGTGTTTGAAGACGGTGTGTTCAGGAGTGACGGCACCACCATCCTTGGCGCCGATGACAAGTCCGCCCTTGCCATCATCCTGGAGGTGATGGATGTGATCCTTGAAAAGGGTTTGCCCCATCCTCCCATCGAGATCGTGTTTACCATCTGCGAGGAGATCGGGCTCATGGGGGCCAAGAACCTGGATCTCTCCCTTATGGACTCCAAGATCGGGTACATCCTTGATTCAACCGACACGGAAGGGATTGTGACCCGGGCGCCCGCATCCTCACGGTTTACCATCAATGTGTTTGGAAAGGCCGCCCATGCGGGGGCGGAACCGGAGCTTGGCATCAATGCCATTTCGGTTGCGGCAAAGGCGATCGATTCCCTGGCCCTTGGCCGGGTTGACGGCGAGACCACCTGTAACATCGGTAAGATCCAGGGCGGAAAGGCCACCAACATCATTCCGGAGTTTGTCACCGTTGCCGGCGAGGCCAGGAGCCATGATCAGGAAAAGCTCAAAACAGTCACGGATACCATGATCAATGCCTTCCACCTTGCCGCGGAAAGCTTCGGGAAAGAGGGGGAAGAGCTGCCCAGGATCGAGGTGGTCCTTGACCAGGATTATCCCGCCACCAGGATTCCCGAGGACCACCGTGTCGTGCAGCTTGCCCAAAAGGCCGCCCAAAACCTGGGCAAAAACATGGATACCAAGACCATTGGCGGCGGTGCCGATGCCAATATCCTTTTTGGCAAGGGAATAGTGGCAGGGGTGCTTGGTACGGGCATGACCGATGTCCATACGCTCAAGGAGAGCGTGAAGCTTTCGGATATGCTCAACACCGCCGAGATTCTGCTTGAGATCATCGCCATCCACGCCAGGGGGGAGATTTAATCCATGATCGCCTATTTCGACGTGTTCGCGGGCATAAGCGGTGACATGACCCTGGGGGCCTTTGTGGACCTTGGGGTGCCTGTGGGCTGGCTGAAGGAGAAGCTTTCCGCCCTGCCTCTGGACGGGTTCGATATCCGGGCCGAAGAGGTGTGGCAGAACGGCATCCGGGGGGTGGATCTTTTTGTGGACGCCCATGACCATGTCCATGCAAAGGATTATAAGGAGATCAAGCGATTGATCTCAGCGTCCCCCCTGTCGGACCGGGTCAAGGCCCAGAGCCTTGCGGCCTTTGAGAAGATTGCCATTGCGGAATCGAAGATCCACGGGTCCGACCTTGAATGCGTCCATTTTCATGAGGTGGGTGGGATCGATGCCATCGTTGATATCGTGGGGTCGTTTCTCTGTGCGGAGCGCCTGGGAATAACCCGGGTTCATGCCTCCGTGATTCCCCTGGGCCATGGTTTTGTCAAGTGCAGCCACGGCACGATTCCAGTTCCCGTGCCTGCAACCCTTGCGATCCTGAAAGGGATTCCGGTTCGGGATTCCGGCATCGGGATGGAGATCGTGACCCCCACCGGGGCCGCCATTATCACCACCCTTGCCGACTCCTTCGGTCCCATGCCTTCCATGGTGGTTGACGCCATCGGGTATGGTTCGGGCAAGCGGCGGTCCGGTTCGGGCCTGCCCAATCTCTTGCGGGTCGTCCTGGGAACCGGTGATGAAAAAGGGTGGAGGGAGACCATTTCCACCGAAAAGGTGTTTGTGGTCGAGACCTCCACCGATGACATGAGCGGTGAGATATCGGGTTACCTCATGGAAAAGCTGTTTGACGAAGGCGCCCTGGATGTGTGCCATATTCCCGTGCAGATGAAGAAGAACCGGCCGGGGACAAGGCTCGAGGTGCTGTGCAAGCGGGACAGGCTCGACCGGGTGATCGAGCTGATCCTGGCCCAGAGCACTTCCACCGGGGTTCGATACCACCAGGTGGAGCGGGCGCTTTTGAAACGAAGGGAAGTCGTTGTGGACACAGCCTTTGGCCGGCTTCAGGCAAAGGAGGTCACCTATCCCGACGGCAGTGTCCGCATTCTCCCCGAATACGAGGTGTGCCGCAGGGTGGCGGAGGAGAAAAAGATCGCTCTCCAGGATGTGTATACGCAACTATGCCTTGACATGAATCAGAGCAGACTATAAAAAAAAGGTTTATGAATCTAAAAGAGAAGTTGATCATGGCGGCGGCCCTGGGAGGGGGGCTTGGAAAAATACCCAAGGCCCCGGGAACCTTCGGCACCCTGGCCGCACTCCCGTTGATATTTTTGTTCGACTGGCTGGGTGAGGGGTGGGCCGTTTTTGCGGTTGTGACCCTGATAGTTGTTTCCGTGTGGATCTGTGACGAGGCCGAGGCCATCATGGGTGTCAAGGATCCGGGAGCCATTGTGCTGGACGAGGTCGCAGGTTACACCGTTGCCATGGCAGGCATGCCCGTGACGGGTTGGACCCTGGTTGCGGGGTTCTTGCTTTTCAGGGCGTTTGACATTGTCAAGCCCGTGCCGGTGAGAAATTTTGAGAAACGGTTTGCCGGCGGGCCGGGCATCGTCCTGGATGACATTGTCGCGGGCCTTTTGAGCGCCGTTGTATTAAGACTGTTATTTTAATTTACATATAGGGTTTGGGGGATTTATTAGATGGCTGAGTTAACAGATAAGGATAAGGCCGTACAGACGGCAATGGGCCAGATCGAGCGCCAGTTCGGCAAGGGCTCCATCATGAAGCTCGGGGCCCGGGAGATCCAGGCGGTGCCCGTGATAAGCACCGGTTCCCTGGCCCTTGACAAGGCGCTGGGGGTAGGCGGGTTCCCCAAGGGGCGTGTGATCGAGATTTACGGTCCTGAATCTTCGGGAAAGACAACCCTGTCCCTCCATGCCGTGGCCGAGTGCCAGCGCCAGGGCGGGATCGCGGCATTCATCGATGCCGAGCATGCCCTGGATGTCGCCTATGCCAAACGTCTCGGCGTGGATTGCGACGAACTGCTGGTCTCCCAGCCCGATACAGGTGAGCAGGCCCTTGAGATCGCGGACATGCTGGTGAGAAGCGGCGCCGTTGATATCATGATCGTCGACTCGGTGGCGGCCCTGGTGCCAAGGGCGGAGATCGAGGGCGAGATGGGAGACTCCCACATGGGACTCCAGGCAAGGCTCATGTCCCAGGCCTTGAGAAAGCTCACGGCAACCATTGGAAAGACAAACACCACTTTGATCTTCATCAACCAGATCCGCATGAAGATCGGGGTCGTCTATGGCAACCCCGAGACAACCACAGGCGGAAACGCACTGAAGTTCTATTCCTCCATCCGGGTCGAGATCCGAAAGGCCGCGGCCATCAAGGAGGGCCAGGAGATCCTTGGAAACAGGACCAAGATCAAGGTGGTCAAGAATAAGCTTGCGCCTCCGTTCAAGAGTGTGGAGTTTGATCTCATGTACGGAGAGGGGATCTCAAAGACAGGGGAACTGCTTGACATGGGTGTTGACCTTGGGATCATCGACAAGAGCGGTGCCTGGTACTCCTATGACGGGGAGAGAATCGGCCAGGGCCGTCAGAACGTCAAGGCATTTTTTAAGGATAACCCCGACCTGTTTGAGAAGATCCAGGCACGGGTGAGAGAAGCACTTGGACTTTCCGGAACGGTTCCCCAGGAGAACGGTGAGGCGGCAGCGAATTAGAGGAGTAGATGATGACTGGTAATGAAGCGCGTAAGATTTTTTTAGATTATTTTAAGAAACATCACCACAACCATGTGAGAAGTTCCTCCCTGGTGCCCAGTGATGATCCCACCCTTTTGTTTACCAATGCCGGCATGGTTCAGTTCAAGAGGGTATTTACAGGGGACGAGAAGCGGGACTACACCACGGCTGTAACCGCCCAGAAGTGCGTGCGCGCAGGCGGCAAGCACAACGACCTTGAGAACGTGGGGTATACGGCCCGTCACCATACCTTTTTCGAAATGCTGGGCAATTTCTCCTTTGGCGAATATTTCAAGGAACAGGCCATCGATTTCGCCTGGGACCTTCTGATCAACGGGTACGGGTTCGATAAGGACAAGCTGTGGGTATCGGTCTTTCTCGACGATGACGAAGCCTACAACCTCTGGCGGGACAGGGTCGGGGTGCCCGAGGACAGGATCGTGCGCCTTGGCGAGAAGGACAACTTCTGGTCCATGGGTGACACGGGCCCCTGCGGACCCTGCAGCGAGATCCATATCGACCGGGGCGAGAAGTTCGGATGCGACAGCCCGGACTGCGCAGTGGGATGCGACTGCGACCGCTATCTCGAGCTGTGGAACCTCGTGTTCATGCAGTTTGAGCGGGACGAGGCCGGCAACATGACGCCCCTGCCCAAACCGAGTATCGACACTGGCCTTGGCCTCGAGCGGGTGATCTCGGTTCTCCAGGACGTGCCCACCAACTATGAGACCGACCTGTTCATTCCCATCATGGAGCGGGTGGAAGAACTCTCGGGCAAGAAAAAGAGCGCATCCGGCGAGAACAATGTCGCCATGAAGGTGATCGCCGACCATTCCAGGGCGGCCGCCTTTCTCATCTCCGACGGTATCCTTCCCTCCAACGAGGGCAGGGGGTATGTGCTCCGCCGCATCATGCGCCGGGCCATCCGGTACGGGCGCAACCTGGGGCTTGTGAAGCCCTTTCTCCACGAGACCGTTCAAAAGGTGTTCGATATCATGGAGGATGCATACCCCGAGCTCAAGGACTCCTCCGCCTTTATCCTCAACGTGGTTGAGAATGAGGAAGCCAAATTCTCCGAGACCCTGGACGTGGGCCTCAGGCTCCTCAATGAAACCATTGAGAAGACGGAAAAAACGGAATCAAAGGAGCTCGCGGGCGACGTCATCTTCAAGCTTTACGACACCTACGGGTTTCCCGTGGACATCATCACCGACGTGGTGGCGGACAGGGATATCACCCTTGACATGGACGGCTACAACCGGGCCATGGACGATCAGAAGGCAAGGTCAAAGAGTTCCAAGACCTTTGCCGGGGTGGGGGAGGCCTACAAGACCCTTACTTCCCAGGGTGTGAAAACGGCATTCACCGGGTACACGGAACTTGAGTCCGGCTCAAAGATTCTGCTTCTGGTCAAGGACAACGCAACCGTTGACACTGCCGTTGAAGGGGACCGGGTGGAGATCGTCACCGAGTCCACACCCTTTTATGCGGAGTCCGGCGGCCAGGCCGGGGACGGCGGCGTCATCAAGACCGGCGGCTGCTCCGTTGCCATCGACAACACCCTTGCCGATCCTTCGGGCATCAGGATTCACCACGGCACGGTAACCTCGGGAACCATCGCTTCAGGAGAGGCCGTGACCCTCACGGTGGACCGGGAGAGAAGGGCGGCCACCGCCCTGAACCACACCGCCACCCACCTTCTCCACGCAGCCCTTCGCAAGGTGCTGGGGGACCATGTCAAGCAGTCCGGCTCCCTTGTGACCCATGACCGTCTCAGGTTCGACTTTACCCATTTTGCTTCCATCTCAAGGGAGGAGATCCAGGCCGTGGAGGATGAGGTCAATGTCCGCATCCGGGAGAACGCCCCTGTGAACACCCTGGAGATGGGCATGGACGAAGCCGTGAAATCCGGCGCCACCGCCCTGTTTGAAGAAAAGTACGGGGATACGGTACGGGTGGTATCCATGGGAGATTTCAGCAAGGAGCTTTGCGGCGGAACCCATACGGACCGCTCCGGCAACATCGGCGTCTTCCAGATCGTCTCGGAAGGGGGCATCGCCTCCGGTATCCGGCGAATCGAGGCATTGACCGGTGCAACCGCCATGGCGTATTTCCATGAAACAACGGCCCAGCTCCTGGAAGCGGCGCATCTTTTGAAGGCCTCAAAGGCAGAGGTGGCCCAGAAGGTCATGACCCTGATTTCCGAGAAAAAGAGCGCTGACAAGGAGATCGTTGCCCTCAAGGCCAGGATCGCCTCAAAATCCGTGGAGAACATCGAGGACGAGATCCGGGAGATCGACGGGGTCAAGGTGCTGGCCAAACGGGTTCAGATCGACAACCCCTCCCAGCTCAGGGACCTTGCGGACAAGTTCAAGACAAAGATCGGGTCCGGGGTCGTGCTTCTCGGCGCCGAGTCCAACGGCAAGGCGCTCCTGATCTCGGTGGTCACCAAGGATCTGACCAAACGGTTCAAGGCGGGCGACATCGTCAAGACAGCGGCAGGCATTGTCGGGGGCGGGGGCGGCGGACGGCCGGACATGGCCCAGGCCGGTGGTTCCAAACCTGAATTCCTGGACAAGGCCCTGGAGTCCGTATACACGATTAAATGATCGCCTACTTCATACGACGCCTCCTGCTGGTCATACCGACCTTTATAGGCATCACCATCATGGTGTTTGCCATCACCCGGTTTGTGCCCGGGGGGCCCATCGAACGGATCATTGCCGATGCAAGGCAGATGCAGTCCATGGGCCAGGGAGGCGCGGGCGATTCAGTGGCGGGAGCGGGCCAGCCCCTTTCGGAAGAGCAGATCGAGCGGCTCAAGCAGTACTACGGGTTTGACAAGCCCATCCTGGAGAGCTATTTCTCCTGGCTTGTCAAGGTGCTGAAAGGGGATCTGGGGCGCTCCACCCGCTACTACGATCCGGTGTGGGAGATGATCCGGGAGCGGATTCCCATATCCCTCTACTTTGGTGTCCTCACCATGATCATCGTCTACGGGGTGTGCATTCCCCTGGGCATTGCCAAGGCCGTGCGCCACAGGAGCGGGTTTGACAACATCTCCTCCATCCTGATCTTTACGGGATACGCCATTCCGGGCTGGGTTGCCGGGGTGATGATGCTGGTGGTATTTGCCTCGTGGATCGATCTCTTTCCCTTGGGGGGGCTTGTGTCGGAAGGGTTTGCAGACCTGTCGTTCATTGAAAAGGCGGGAGATCTTTTCCGGCATACCATGCTGCCGCTGCTCTCCTATGTGCTGGGGTCGTTTACCGTGATGACCCTTCTCATGAAGAACACCCTCATGGATAATCTTTCCTCCGACTATGTAAGGACCGCCATTGCCAAGGGATTGTCCTTCAAAAAGGCGGTGTTCCGCCATGCGCTCCAGAACAGCCTGATTCCCATCGCCACCCATTTCGGCAACAACGTGTCCATCATCCTTACGGGCTCGTTTCTCATCGAAAAGGTGTTCAACATCAACGGCATGGGGCTTCTGGGGTATGAATCCGTGGTGGACAGGGATTATCCCGTGGTCATGGGCATCCTCGTGATTTCATCCCTTCTCTTCATGCTGGGCAACATCCTGTCCGACCTGTGTGTCGCCCTTGTGGACCCCAGGGTGAGGTTCAAATGATATCATCCCTTACCAGAAAGAAGTGGCAGCGCTTTGTTTCCATCCGCAGGGGCTTTGTCTCCTTTGTCCTGCTCATGGTGATGATCTTTTTTTCCCTGTTTGCAGAGGTAATCATCAACTCCCGGGCCCTGGTGGTTTCCCATGGCGGCAAGCTTTATTTCCCCACCTACGGGGATATGATTCCGGGCAGCCGTTTAGGGCTCGATTATGATTATGAAACCGATTATCGGGATTTGCAAAAGAAGTTCCGGTCGGAAGGGGGCGATGACTGGGTTTTGATGCCCGTGGTGCCCTTCAACGCCTATGAGAACGACCTCAAGGAGGGCAGCTATCCCCCGTTTCCCCCCTCCCTTGGGGACAGGCATTTTCTGGGAACGGATAATGTGGGGCGGGACATTCTTGCGAGGCTGGTTTACGGGTTCAGGACCGCCATGGGGTTTTCCGTGATCCTGCTTGTTCTCAACTACTCCATAGGCATCTCACTTGGATGCGCCATGGGCTATTTCGGCGGCAGGTTCGATCTCCTTGTCCAGCGGATATTGGAGGTGTGGAGCAACATCCCCTTTCTCTACGTGGTGATCATCGTCTCCTCCGTTGTGGTGCCGAGCTTCATGATCCTTTTATGCATTATGGCCTTTTTCGGCTGGATTCAGATGACCTGGGTCATGCGCACCATGACCTACCGGGAAAAGGAGCGGGAGTATGTGCTGGCGGCACGGTCCCTTGGGGCCTCCCATGCCAGGATCATCTTCAAGCATATCATTCCCAACACCGTGTCCGTGATCGTGACCTATGCCCCCTTTGCCATCTCCGGCGGGATCGTGGCCCTGACCTCCCTGGACTACCTGGGGTTCGGCCTGCCTGCCCCCACCCCCTCCTGGGGGGAACTGCTCCAGCAGGGGTGGACCAACATGGGAGCCTGGTGGATCTCAGCCTCGGTGGTGGCGGCCCTTGTCATCACCCTCATGATCGTCACCTTTACCGGTGAGGGAATCCGTGAGGCCCTGGATCCCAAGATGCACACCACCTACGAGTAATTACGTAACAATAACAACGATTATTCGATCATCTCTTTTACCGAATCAAGGTCCATGAGAACCTTTTCCGGGGAAAGCTCTTCCCAGCCGTCCTCCTTGATGCGGTTGATCTCTTCGATCAGTTTGCCAAGGGCCTTGGTGTAGCGGCCGGCGGATGCGAGGCCCGTGGTGGTCTTGCCCTTGAGCTCGCCGCTTTCCCTGCGCATCTCCTGCATCTCCTGGAACGCCTTGTTAATGGATTTCTCCCCTGAGTTGACGCTTTCCTTGAGTTCCTCATCCCCGTGTTCCAGGACCTTCTGGGCTTTCTCGATCTTGCTTGCGCTGGTGCCAAGCTCCTTGGCCCTGAGTTTGGAAAGTTCCTTTTTGGTGAGGGATTCTCCTTCGGCGTCATCTGCGTCGTTCAGCTTGTCCAGCACCTCCAGGCAGCGGATGATATCCTCGTCCGCAAGGTTCCTGCGGTTTCGCTGGACATGGAAGCTGTAGAGCAGGGCGTCATCTTCGTTCTCAAAACTCTTGAACAGCACGGGCACCTGGGGAAGTTCGATGGCAAGGGCCGCTGTGTAGCGGGTATGCCCGTCCACGATGATGTTCTTCTCCTTCCACACGATGATGGGGAAGACATCGTCAAATCCGTTGGATTCCATGTCGGTCTTGATGCTGTCAAGGGTGTCGCTGCCCATGGGAAAGAGCGCCGAAAAGGGTTCCTTCACGTTGAGTTCGTTGATGTCGGTCAGGGTTGTCTGCATTTATCCTCCAGCCGGTAAAAATATATTATCATCGCATATGAATTGAGCCCGGTTCCCAATACAACCGGTAACGCTGGTCTCAATTCGATTGCAAACGCCTATGGGCGTATCAGCTTGCTGCCGCCATGGACGGCTTCTTTTTATTCGTGGCCTTTTCCATGGATTCAAGATAGTCGTCAAAACCCATGGCACGGTCTATGACCCCCTGGGGAGTGAACTCCACAATCCTGTTGGCAATGGTTGAGATAAACTGGTGGTCATGGGATGAGAAGATCACTGTCTCGGGGAACGCAACCAGGCCATCGTTCAGGGCGGTGATGGATTCAAGATCCAGGTGGTTGGTGGGCTCGTCCAGGACAAGGACATTGGCGTTGGTGAGCATCATCCTTGAGAGCATGCACCGGACCCGCTCCCCACCGGAGAGGACGGAGGTTTTTTTCAACGACTCCTCGCCTGAAAAGAGCATTCTTCCAAGAAAGCCACGGGAAAAGGTTTCGCCTTCGGTGTGGTACCGGCCGAGCCAATCCACAAGGGTGATATCCTTCTCAAAATAGGCGGCGTTGTCCTGGGGAAAGTTGGATGGGGTGATGGTTACTCCCCAGCGATAGGTTCCGCTGTCCGGTTCCATCTCTCCCGCAAGGATCTGGAACAGGGTCGTTTTTGCCAGGCTGTCGGTCCCCACAAAGGCGATTTTGTCCCCATTGTTGACCACAAGGTTGAGGTTGCTGATCACCTCGACTCCGTCTATGGTCTTTGACAGGTTCTCGATCTCCAGGATCACGTTACCGCAGGGGCGCTCAGCCTTGAAACTGATATAGGGATAGCGCCGGGAAGAGACCGGCAGCTCTTCGATGGTGAGCTTTTCCAGCAGCTTTTTCCGGGAGGTGGCCTGTTTTGACTTGGATGCGTTGGAACTGAAGCGCTGGATGAAGGATTTCAGCTCGTTGGCCTTGTCCTGGGTCTTTCTGTTCTCGTTCTGCTTCTGCTTCAGGATGAGGCGGCTTGCCTGGTACCAGAAGTCGTAGTTGCCCACGAACACCTGGATCTTGCCGAAGTCGATATCAGCGATGTGGGTGCACACCTGGTTGAGGAAGTGGCGGTCATGGGAGACCACGATCACCGTGTTCTGGAACCGGAAGAGAAACTCTTCAAGCCATTGGATGGAGCGGTGGTCCAGATGGTTGGTGGGCTCATCGAGAAGCAGGACATCGGGGTTGCCGAACAGGGCCTGGGCCAAAAGGACCCTTACCTTGTCCTTGGCTTCCAGCTCCTTCATCCGCTTGTGGCAGAGGGAGTCGTCGATGCCAAGTCCGTTCAAAAGGACCGAAGCCTCGGATTCGGCTTCATACCCGTTCATATCGGCGAATTCCGCCTCGAGTTCAGCCGAACGGATGCCGTCTTCCTCTGTGAATTCCGGTTTTGCGTAGATGGCGTCCCGGGCGTTCATCACCTTATAGAGTTTCTGGTGGCCCATGATCACCGTTGCTATGACCGTCTCTTCGTCAAAGGCATAGTGGTCCTGTTTCAGGACGGCGATTCTTTCTTTCGGTCCCACACTGACCCCGCCCTGGTCCGGATCGAGTTCTCCCGAGAGGATCTTTAAAAAGGTGGATTTGCCGGCTCCGTTCGCTCCGATCAGTCCGTAGCAGTTTCCCGGGGTGAATTTTATGTTGACGTCTTTGAACAAGACCCGTTTGCCAAAACCGAGGGTGACGTTGGATGTGCTTATCATCTGAAAGTTCCTTGTGCATAATATAAAAACCACAGGGCGAACCCTGTGGTTTGAGTGAAGAAAGCTTATATACTATCTTAGGGGTATATGCAACAATTTTAAGGTTTTGGCGTTAACTTAAAGAGAACCACCGGGATCTCCTTGCCATCGGATTTCATGGCCTGCTTTTTCATGGCGATGGTGTAGTGCTCATCCATGGCCTTGGCGAATTTCAGTGAGGTCCGCCGCATGCCTTCGGCAAGGATGATGGTGCCGCCGGGCTTGAGGTAGCGCTGGAACAAAAGGTAGAGGCCCATGATGTCCTCTTCCTTGAAAACCACCTCGGAACCGATGATATAGTCGAACTGGCCTTCGATGAGGGGGTTGTTCCAGTCAAGCTCCCGGATGTCGACATTGTCGAGGTTGTTGAGCCGGGCATTGGCCTTTGCAAAGTTGATGGCATCCTTGTTGTACTCGGTGATGGTCACGTTGTGGCCCATCTTTGCCGCCGCAAGCCCCGCGACCCCCATGCCCGCGCCGATCTCGAGAAAACGCTTGCCGGGATCGGGTGTGATGGCCGCCAGCTGAAAGGACAGCACCGCCGTGGCCTCCCAGATCTTGCTCCACAGGGGAAAGTTGGTGAACACGTCGTCCTTGTTGATGAAACGATCGATTTTTTTGGGGACAAAAAATTTAAGCGCATGGCCGGCCACCTGGTAGTCGGTCTCCTCTACATCATACTCCTGCCTGAAGGTATCAAGGGAAAACATGGGTGTCTGTATCATTCCTTTTTTTTACAGCTTTTTTGCCATTTAATCCGGGGGATAGTACCAGATTCTTGGGAGGGAGACAAGGGCTTGTCTTGTTCCCGGGTCAGGTGACCAGGGTGAGGCCCATGTTCCTGGCGATTTTCACGGCGCTGCGGAATTCGTCCGTGGTGATTCCCCGTGACAAATCCGGGAATCGGCGGGCCAGGTAGCAGGGCCGGTACTGGGACATGACGTTGACCACCATGTCGGGGGAGACATGATCCCTGATGAATTCCATCACCTTTTCAGTGCCGGCAAGGTCATGGGGCATCACCAGGTGGCGCAGGACCACCCCGGAGATGGCGGTGCCCGTTGGTGAAACCTTCAGGTCTCCCACCTGGGCGTGCATCTCCTTTATGGCCGCTTTTGCGATTTCGGGGTAATCCGGGGCGTTGCAGAAACGGCGGGCAGGCTCGCTCTCCCAGAACTTGAAATCCGGAAGATAGATGTCCACCACCCCGTCAAGGAGCTTCAGGGTCTCAACGCTGTCATAGCCGGAGCTGTTGTAGATCAAGGGAAGGGAGAGGCCCTGCTCTGCTGCAATGTCAAGGGCTTCGAGTATCCAGGGCACCACATGGGTGGGGGTCACAAGGTTGATGTTGTGGCAGCCGGCCTGTTCAAGCGCCAGCATCATTGCGGCGATATCCCCAGGTTCCGTCTCCCGGCCGTCGCCCTTGTGGCTGATCTCATAGTTCTGGCAGAAGAGGCAGCCCAGGTTGCAGAAGGTGAAGAAAATGGTACCGGATCCCCTGGAGCCCACAAAAAAGGGCTCTTCCCCGAAATGGGGACTGAAGCTTGAAACCAGGACCTTTGTTCCTGTGTTGCACACGCCGGTCTCTCCCTTGAGGCGGTTGACCTTGCACTGCCTGGGGCAGAGGGTGCATTTCTCAAGGATCTTCCTTGCCCGGGCGATTTTTGCGGCCAGGGTTCCGCTTTTTCTTGCCTTTACATAGTTGGGAACATAAGGTTTCATCATGGCTCAGCATGTCAGGTGAAAACCGGCAACAAAGGCTTCATCGGTATCGAGGAGGGCGTTCACCCGCTTTATGGCCGTGGGCGTGGGCTCCTCGATGAGCTGAATCTTCCTTGCCGCAAGATAGGTTTTTAAACGGTCCGATGCGATCATCCGTCCAGGCTGCCCCTGTCCCAGCAGAACCTGTGTGGTGTTATCGTCAAGAACCGCCTCAATATCCTCCACTTCCACCCGGTGCCCCTGTTTGCGCCACCAGGAGGGGTGGATGCCGGAGGATGAGGATATCAACAGATCGCTGGTGTAGCTCTTTCCGTTGATGACCATGGTGCCAAAGGAGTAATTTTCTATCATGGTGCCTTCTTTATGATTTTGTATTCCGGCGCCCCTGGGGAAAACCGGTGGGCGCCGGAACACAAAAGATTTTTAGCTCATCGCCTATGAATTGGGTTCAACCATCCATAGCTATTCAACGGGGTGAAGCTCAACACGCCGGTTCATGGCACGGCCTTTGTCGGTATCGTTGGATGCCACGGGCTTGGTTTCCCCAAGGCCTTCCGAGGTGAGGCGCAGGGCGGAAATGCCCTTGGACTCCAGGTACTCCTTGACGGCATTGGCCCGGCGCTGGGAAAGGTCCTGGTTGTACTTCTCGGCACCGCGGCTGTCGGTGTGGCCCTTGATGGCGATCTTCAGGTTCGGATTCTTTTCCAGGATGGTAACGATGTTGTCAAGCTCCGGGAAGGAGGCGGGTTTTATATCGGCCGATTCATACTCAAACAGCAGGTCCATGAGAATCCAGCACCCAAGGGCGTTGACCCTGGCTGCCAGGGGGGTTCCCGGGCATTGATCCTTGTAGTCGTAAACGCCGTCCTGGTCCGAGTCAAAGGGGCATCCCCAGGTATCCACGCTGACTCCGCGGGGGGTGTTGGGGCATCGGTCCCTTGCGTCAAGCACGCCGTCTTTGTCCCTGTCTTTCGGGAGAACCGCGGGTTTGATTTTTTTGCGCACGATCCTCTTTGAGAGGAACACGGTCTCAACAAAGTCCGCCATGGCAGGGCCGGTGAGAAGGTCGTCCGCCTTTGAAAGGAAACCGCAATCGCCGATTACGGCCAGCTCCTGCATCAGGGCCATGCCGTCGGCATCGTCTCCCACCAGCACCGGATAGATGCACAGGGATGAACCGAAGTTTTCCTTGAGCATGGTGGCATAATCCGCAGTGTCGGCCGCCATGGCCTTGCCGTCGCTTACGATGATGAGGGCGGTCTTGGTGAGAACCCCTTCAAAGTCCTTTACAGCGGCGCAAAGGGCTTTGTGCATGGGGCTTGAGCCGCCGGGAACGGGGATACCGTCAAGTCCCGCGGCAAGTTCGGCCGTTGAGTAAGGCGCCATTCCGTAGGCTGATATGGTGCTCTTCCGCGTGATGGTGTCATCGTGGCCAAAGGTTCTGAGGCCCGCGTTCTGGCCAAGTTCCGGAATCGTCCGGTTCAGTCGTTCGACGAATTCCCTGGCA
Source organism: Desulfobacteraceae bacterium (assembly GCA_024225635.1). Lineage (GTDB taxonomy): Bacteria > Desulfobacterota > Desulfobacteria > Desulfobacterales > Desulfobacteraceae > Desulforapulum. The sequence continues at coordinate 17,447 of JAAEMK010000464.1, forward strand.
ATGGTGAATTTTGTTTGACCGGTGCTGGGCTTACCCATGGAGCTTGAGGCGTCGAGGATAACAAGGAAATTGCTTATTCCGGATCTGTACCCGGTTGTGTCAAAGGTTTTGGGCTGAAAGTCCGGCAGATGTTTTACCGGTGCCCGGCCCGCGCATGCCGGTAGTAAAAAGGCCATGCATAGGATAATAACATGTTTTAAGGTTAATTTTTTCATGGGTACGCCTCCTTTATTATTATTGGGGGTGATTCAGATTGTCCTGTGGTTTGAAATTCGGGTGTAAGTATTAGCAATCATTCTCGTATAGGCCGGGAGGGGTGTCAAGCACTAATAAAAAAAAGGCCCGATGCCCTCCGGCGGGGGAGGGCATCGGGCTTTTATAGAATCAGACAGTTACTCTGCCAGGCTCTTTTTATATTTGCAGCCTTTTTTCGGGCATTTGAGGAGCTTGCCTTCTTTTTTGGTCTCTTTCTGGATCAGGTAGTGGGAGTCGCACTCCGGGCAGGGGGTGTTTATAACCGGGTCCCAGGAGGCAAAACCGCAGTCCGGGTAGTTGTTGCATCCGAAAAAGATCTTTCCCCTGCGGGACCGTTTTTCCACGATGGCGCCGTTGCATCCGGGCTCCGGGCATTTTGCCCCGGTCTCCTTGCCGTTTGCCTCTCCGTTCACCGACTCGGTGTGCTTACAATCGGGGTAGCCGGTACAGGCAAGGAACTCGCCAAAGCGTCCCTCTTTCTTTACCATGGGGCTGCCGCACTTGATGCAGTCTTTTACCTTTGTATTGTCGGTCTTTGTCTCGAGGATCTCGATGGTTCCCTTTTCGTCCCGGACATAGTTGCTTGAAAAGCTGCATTCAGGATAGCCGGTACAGGCAATGAAGTGACCGTTCCTTCCCATCTTGATGTTCAACGGCTTGCCGCAGGAGGGACAGGATAGACCCGTCTCGATGCCCACACCCTTGACGCTGAGCATGTGCTCCTTTGCATGGTCGAGCTTCTCCTTGAAGGAGGTGTAAAAGTCGTTGAGCACATTCAGGGAGCGCTTGTTGCCGTTTTCGATCTCGTCCAGATCGTTCTCCATGCCGGCGGTGAAGTCGATGTCAAGGATCTCGGGAAACGAAGTCACCAGGAGATCGTTCACGATGAAGCCGAGCTCGCTTGGTACGAAGTAGCGGTTGATGAGATCCACATAGCCCTTGTCCCGGATGATGGAGAGGATCGATGCATAGGTACTTGGCCGTCCAATGCCGCTCTCCTCGAGCTCCTTGACCAGGGATGCTTCGGAAAATCGTGGCGGCGGTTTGGTAAAGTGCTGTTTGGGAATGATTTTTTTCCGTTCAAGGGTCATTCCCTCCTTGAGCTCGGGCAGGATCTGTTTGGCTTTATCGTTCTTGTCGTCGGCCGCGGCATAGAGGGCCGTGAATCCGGGGAATTTGACCGTGGTTCCACCAACCGTGAAGGTGTAGTTGCCCGCCTTGATGGTGATGGTGTTCTGGTCGATGAGGGCCTGGGCCATCTGGGAGGCGACAAACCTGTTCCAGATCAGTTCGTAGAGCTTGAACTGATCCTCGTTGAGAAAGGTTTCGAGGGCTTCCGGGGTGTTCTGGACCGACGTTGGCCGGATCGCTTCATGGGCGTCCTGGGCCTTGTTCTTGTTCTTGAAGACCCTGGGGTTCTCCAGGGCGTATTCGGCTCCGAAGCGCTCCTTGACGTGGGAGATCGCTTCCTGGGCGGCTTCGTCCGCCACCCGGATCGAGTCGGTACGCATGTAGGTGATCAGACCTTCCGGGCCGCCGGTACCGATCTCGATACCTTCGTAAAGCTGCTGGGCCACCAGCATGGTCTTTTTGGCCGAGAACCTGAGCCGGTTGATGGCGTCCTGCTGGAGCTTACTTGTGATGAAAGGGGGCAGGGGATTTCGCTTTATGGTGCGCTTGGCCAGCTTTTCCACCATAAAGCTTGCCGCCTCGAGCTCCTTGACGATCCTGGCGGAATTCTCCCCATCTGGAATATGGGCCTTTTTGCCGTCGATCTTGGCCAGGGCTGCCGTAAAGGCCGGGGGCAGGGACGCGTCCAGCTCGGCCTTGATGCTCCAGTACTCTTCGGGTTCAAAGGCGCGGATGGCCCTCTCCCGGTCGCAGATGATTCTCACGGCCACGGATTGGACCCGGCCGGCGCTCAGGCCCCCCTGGACCCTGCGCCATAGCAGGGGGGAGATCTGGTAGCCCACGAGCCGGTCCAGCGACCGCCTTGTCTGCTGGGCCTCGTAACGGTCATGGTTGGGTTCCAGCGGGTTTTTGAGCGCCTCGTTGATCCCTTTTTTCGTTAGTTCGTGGAAGAGAACCCGGTAGAAGCTTCTTCCCTTTTTTTTGAGAACCTCGGCTGCATGGAATGCAATGGCTTCACCTTCACGGTCGGGGTCAGGGGCGAGATAGATGGTGTCGGTGTCCCCTGCCGCACTCTTGAGGGACTGGATCACCTTGGATTTTCCCTTGATGGTTACGTACTTGGCCTTAAAATCTTTTTCAATGTCGATGCCAAGTTCCTTTGGCGGCAGATCCTTTATGTGGCCGACGGTGGCGGCCACGTTGTAATCCTTGCCGACATATTTCTTAAGGGTCTTCACCTTGGTGGGGGACTCGACGATGAGTAAGGGTTTTTTCACGGTTGCTCCTCTTTGATGGAAAACAGTTTTCCCGGAGATTGTTTTACAATGCCTTTTAGTTCCAGATCCAATAATGCAGCGGAAATGCTTCCGATATCGTGATTTGTTTTGTCAACGATCGCATCGATGTGCTGGGGATAAGGTTCAAGAATTGATACGATAGCTTGCTGGACTGTGTCAAGCAGATTTATTTCGGCCGAAGCGGGTTTAGCCGGCAAGGGTTCGGCATGGACCATGTGATGCAGCTCTTCCATGATATCCGTATGGTTTTCCACCAGGGTCGCTCCCTGCCTGATAAGGGCATGGGGGCCTCGGCTCCTGGAGGAGTGGACGCTTCCGGGGACGGCAAACACCTCCCTTGAAAACTCTGCGGCAAGCCGTGCCGTGATCAGGGAGCCGCTTCTGGGGGCTGCCTCCACAACAACGGTTCCGGTTGATATGCCCGCAATAAGCCTGTTTCGTATGGGGAAATTCCTGGGCTCGGGCCGGGTGTGAGGGGAAAATTCCGACACAACGGCTCCCTTGCGGCTGATGTCGTGGAAGAGCCGGGTGTTTTCCCTGGGATAGATGCTGGCAAGCCCGTTTCCCAGGATCGCAAGGGTCTTGCCGGTGGCGGCAAGGGCGCCTTTGTGGGCTGCTGTGTCTATGCCCCTTGCCATGCCGCTTACGATCTGGAATCCGGACAGGGCAAGGTCGTGGCCCAGCCGTGATGCCGTTTCAAGTCCGTAGGAGGTGGCGTTTCTCGATCCCACGATGGCGATGCAGGGACTGGTGGTATCCAGGGTGCCCCTGTAGGTGAAAAACGGGGGAGGGTCGGGAATCTCCCGTAACAGGGGCGGATAGTGCCGGTCATTCAGGGTTACTATGGAGAGACCGGCGCGATTGATTCCGTCCAGTTCCAGTTTCGCCTTTTCCGTGACCGTGCAGTTCAGGATGCCGTTGACCGCTTTTTTTGAAATTCCGCGTATGGTTTTAAGCTCGTCTTCCCCTGCGGTAAGGGCCGTTTCAGGGGTTTTGAACCTGTCTAAAAGGCGCTTGTACAAAAGGTTGCCAATCCCAGGGATCGATTTTAATACAAACCATGGCAGATGTGTGTTTGTGTCTTGGGTCATGTGTCTGGTCATCTGTTGAAAGAACGTGGACCCCTGGGCGAAAAGGTACGGCCCAGGCGGCTTTTACCTGTTTTGTCTGTTGTGATCATTGGTTGCGGATCACTGAAAGGCTTTCAGTTTCTGCTCAGCCTTTTCCCCAGCCGGGGTGAACGGGTAGCGTTTCACCACCAGCTTGAGATAGTGGTGGGCCCTGTCACTGTCTTCAAGACTCAGATAAGCATAGGCGGTCTTGAGAAGTGCGTCAGGCACTTTTGCTCTTTTGGGATAACGGTCGACAAGCTCTTTGAATGTTTCGATGGCATTGGGGTATTTTCCCATGGAATAGCTGCATTCACCAAGCCAGTAAAGGGCGTTGTCGGCAAGTTCAGCATCCGGATGCCGGGTCACATAAGTCTTGAAGAGCTGTGCGGCCTCCTGGAAATTTTCCTCCAGGAGAAGTCCCCTGGCGGTTTTGTACAGACGCGTCGGGTCTGTCTCTCTCCGGAGCTTTGTGCTGCTCGCGGTCGGTTTCGGGGTCGTCTTAACCTGTGGTTTGGGCCTTTCAAGGGCGTCAATTCGCTGTTCAAGCACCCCAATGGACCGCTCCTGGGACGAAAGCGTGTTCTGGATCGTCCCGAGAAGGGTCTTTATCTCGTTCAGCTGCGCGTTGATCTGTTCCGTTTCGCCGGGCGCCGCAACTTCAGGCTGAACCGCGGGTTCCGGTGCCGGCTTCGGGGTAACCATGGCGCAGGAGGCGAGCATCACACCTGCGAACAGGAGTGATGCCGCCGCCGTAACGGCCTTTAGGCTGCCTTGCTGCATTACCGCTTGCTCCAGGCAAGAAGAATGGGGCTTGCAACAAATACGGATGAGTAGGTACCGATGATGATTCCCACGATCATTGTAAATGCAAAGTTGTGGATGATCTCTCCGCCCAGGAAGAAGAGGGAGAAGAGTACCACAAGGGTGGTCAATGATGTGAGTATGGTCCGGCTCAGCGTTTCGTTGATGCTCCGGTTGATGATCTGCTCAAGGGGTGCCTTGTGCATCTGCTTCATGTTCTCGCGGATCCGGTCAAACACGATGATCGTATCGTTGAGGGAGTATCCGATGATGGTCAGAAGCGCTGCAATGATGGGCAGGGAAAACTCAAGATCCAGGATGGAGAAAATCCCCACGGTGATGGTGACATCGTGGATCAGGGCCACGATGGCGCCCATGGCGAACTTGAGCTCCAGGCGCCAGAACAGGATCAGGGTGACCACCAGGGCGGCGCCGATGAGCATCACCATGCTCATGTTGAAGATCGACAAAAAGTAGACCGCCGTCATAAGGGCGCCTGCCGTGACGCCGGACAGTATCCATTTCATCTCAAACCTGCCCGAGATGTAGATGGTGATGAAGAGCAGGGAGTAGAACATGGCCAGCAACGCCTTTTTTCTCAGATCCTTGCCCACCTGGGGGCCGACCATTTCGATCCTTCGGATCTCGGGCTCGATGCCTGTTGCGGCTTTCAGGGCTTTCTCCATGGATTTGGAAAAGCCTTCGCCTGTCATGGCGGGCCTGCTGGTCCGGATCAGGAACTCGTTATCCTCGACGGCGCCGAAGTTCTGGACCGATGAGTTCTCAAGGTTCACCTGGCCCAGGCCCGAACGGATGTCCTTGATGGACGGCTGCTGGGAAAATTTCACCTGGACCAGGGTACCGCCTGAAAAGTCGATACCGAAGTTGGGACCCTTGTGGATGAGCAGGGAGACCACGGTGATCGCGATCAGCGTAAGGGAGAAGATAAAACCAAGGTTCCTCTTCCCTGTAATATCTAGATTTATGTCGGGTTTTATAAACTGCATTGAATAAAGAGCTCCTTTTAAATGCTGAGGGTTGATACCTTTTTCCCGGAAATGAAAAAGTCAAAACAGCTCTTTGACAGCACCAGGGCCGTAAAGAGACTTGCGATGATACCGAGACCCAGTGTGACGGCAAAACCCTTGACCGGTCCTGTTCCGAACTGGAACAGCACCACGGCTACGATAAGGGTGGTCACGTTGGCATCAAGCACCGTAAGGGTCGCCCTGGCAAAGCCTGCCTGGACCGCAGCCGCCGGTGTTTTCCCAGAAAAGAGCTCTTCCCGGATTCGTTCAAAAATGATGACGTTGGCATCCACGGCCATGCCGATGGTGAGGATGATACCGGCAATGCCCGGAAGGGTCAGGGTAGCCTGGAAGGCTGCAAGTCCCCCTCCGATGAGGATGATGTTCATCACAAGGGCGAAATCGGCAATAAGGCCTGCGCCCCTGTAGTAGAGAGCCATGAAGAGAATCACAAGGATACCTCCCATGATCATGGAGATGATGCCCATGCGGATGGAGTCGGCGCCCAGGGTCGGGCCTACGGTCCGCTCCTCGATGATCTTCACGGGCGCCGGCAGCGCGCCGGCCCTGAGGGCGATGGCAAGATCCCTTGCCTCGTCGGTGGTGAAGTTACCGGTAATCCTGGCCTTTCCGCCGGCAATTCTGTCCTGGATCACGGGTGCGGAGTAAACGGTCTTGTCAAGGACGATGGCCAGCCGTTTCTTGATGTTCTCTCCGGTGATCCGCTCGAACAGCCGGGCGCCCTTGCGGTCGAATTCGATTCCTACATAGGGTTCGTTGAACTGGGAGTCGATCATCACCCGGGCGTCGGTGAGGGAGCTGCCGTCAAGGAGCACCCGCTTCTTGATCAGAAAGGGGGTCTTGCTGACATGTCCGGTCTGGGGATCCTCTTTGACCTGGTAGAGAATCATATCACCCGGAGGAGGGGTGCCCTTGAGGGCCGTGGCCACATCAGCGGTTTCATCCACCAGCTGGAAGTTTAGCCGTGCGGTCCTGCCGATGAGGTCCTTTGCGCGCTGGGTGTCGGTGACGCCGGGAAGCTGAACCAGGATCCTGTTTTCCCCCTGGATCCGGATGTCGGGCTCGCTCACGCCGAACTCGTCGATTCGGTTCCGGATGGTTTCAAGGGCCTGTTCCGTCGCCATTTTGCGGATGTTGTCGGCCTCCTGGTCGGGCAGGCGGAGGGTGATGGTGCTCTTTTCTCCGTCCTTTTTGGTTGAAGCAACCACCAGGGAACTGAAATCATCGGAAAGGATCTTGTTGAAGCCGTCGATATTTTCCTGGCCATCCAGAACCGCGGTGATAGCGTTGTCCGCATCATGGGAGATTCCACTGTGCTTGACGTTGTCGCTTCTCAGTTCCTTTTTCAACTCATGGATGGTTCGTTCGACGGTTGTTTCAACAGCTTTTTCGTTTTGAACTTCAAGGACAAGGTTCATTCCGCCCTGGAGGTCAAGCCCCAGGTTGATTTTCTTGTGGGGCCAGCAGTCTGAACAGAAGGTGGGAAGAAGATATACCATTGCTGCAGCCAGTATCGCCGTGATTAGGGTTCCTCTCCATGTAAGTATCTTCACGCTAATTGCTCCTGATCCGGTTTATTTATTTTTTTTTCTTATCTTTTTTCTGGGGGGCTGACCCTTGTGAGGTTGCACCAACATTGCCACGGCTGATCTTGATCTTGACGCTGTCGGCAATCTCAAGGGTTACGGTGGTGTCGTCAAGGGAGGTGATGGTACCGTGGATGCCGCCCGAGGTGATGATTCTGTCTCCTTTTTTCAGGTTGTTGATCATGTTCTGGTGTTCTTTTGCTTTCTTCTGCTGGGGCCTGATGAGCAGAAAATAAAAGATAACGAACATGAGGATGAGGGGTACAAATGCTGTAATACCACCTGATTGTCCTCCCTGTGCTCCGGCCTGTCCCATTGCAAATGCTGTATCGATCAAAAAAAACCTCCTTGGTTATTAGCCTTTTTCCTCAGGCTGTTGTGCGGGTATCCAGATCGTTTCACCGTCGAACCGGATTTTATCCACATCGTCATAGTTTATCTCTTCTAAGAGAGTAAATACTTCATTCATGTTATAAACGACAACCTTGCTGAGAGGTTCCAGAATATTGATGTCCGCTGAAACTTTCTTCTCAAGAAGATTGTAGATGATCACCATGTTTTCAGAGAACTTCAGCAATCGTCCAATACCGGAACTGTACCCCGAGTTCAGGGGTTCGTCCGCCTTGTTCGAAACTGTTATCCCCCGGGCCTGGTAATACTCCTGGATGATCCTGAAGTGGACGTTCCAGATGTTGTCCCCGGGCTGGACGACATAGATGCCGTACCGGTCGGTGGTTACCGGCTCAACTTCCCCGGATTCTTTGATCCGTTCCTCAAAGACCTTGCTGTCCTTTCTGAAGCTCTTTTCAAGGATGTCCCGCATGGATACGGTGGTTTTGCCCACCTTGAACGATTCATCCGAATTGACGATCATGTCAAGGCTGTCGTTGACCCCCAGCTCCTCTTTTCTCTTGTCCATGAGCCGGGTGAGCTCTTTGTCCTTGTCAAGTTCTGTATAGTCAATCTCGGGAAGCTGTTCAATGGTTCCCGAGACCACCATATCGCTGTCTTCCTCCGGGCGAACTTCGGGAACGCTCTGTTCGACGCTTTCGGTCCCCTTTTTTTCCGGGGGTTCCCTGAGGATGTTCCAGGCCAGGATTCCGGCAATCACCAACGCTGCAACCGCTGCAATCCTGACCAGTTTAGTCGTGTTATTCCCTTGTTTTCGAGGCATTGACACTCCTTGCAAGCCTAGTCACCCCTATTTCAGATACACAAAACAGAAATGTATGTCAAGAGTCACAGGTGATTTTGCTTTCGTCCAGGATCATTGAGGAATCGCTCTCTATGAAGATGGTGACATTGCGCTTGGCCTCGATGTTCATGATCTCTTCCCGTTTTTTGTTGAGAAGGTAGTAGGCCACCTTATCAGGAAGTATCGCTTTAACCTGTTTGCCCTCCGCCTTGATGGTTTCAAGGCTCAGTTTGCGCATGAAGGCGAGCCCCAGGGTCTCAATGTTTGGAACGATTCCCCGTCCCTGGCAGTGCTGGCAGGTTTTGAAGCTGCCAAAGGTGATGGCCGACCGGATCTTCTGACGGGACATCTCCACCAGTCCAAAGGCGGATATCCCTCCGACCTTTGTCTTGGCCTTGTCTGACTTGAGGCACCGTTTCAGGGCCTTGGTGACCTCTGACTTGTGTTTTTTCTCCTTCATGTCGATGAAATCGATCACGATCAAGCCGCCCATGTCCCGGAGCCTCAGCTGGCGCGCCACCTCTTCGGCGGCTTCGAGGTTGGTGTGGTAGGCTGTCTGCTCGATGTTTTTTCTTCCCGTGGATTTTCCCGAGTTCACGTCAATGGCCACCAGGGCTTCCGTCTGGTCGATAACGATGGCGCCGCCGGACTTCAAGGGCGCCTTGGTCTCGAAGATGGAAGCGATCTGATCTTCAATCTGGTATTTGGTGAAGATCGGTTTTTCCCCCTTGAACTGTTTGACAATCTTCTCCTGCTTGGGGGCGATGACCTTCATGAAGTCCTTTACCTCTCTGAAGACTTCAGGATCATCGATGAGGATCTCGGTGACATCCGGGGTGAAATAATCCCTGAGGGAGCGGACCGCGAGGTTCTGCTCTCTGTAAAGAAGGGAAGGGGTCGGGTTGTTGACGGCTTTTTTGTTGATCTCTTTCCATGCCCGCATGAGGTACCGCATGTCCTGGGTCAGCATGGTCTTTGTGGCATTGCGCCCGGCGGTCCTTACGATGAGACCGAATCCTTCGGGCAGTTTCAGCTTTTCGGTGATTCCCTTGAGCCGTTTGCGTTCCTCCTCGTCGTTGATCTGGCGCGAGACCCCCCGGGTGGTGCTTCCGGGCATGAGAACCGACAGGCGACCCGGCAGGGAAATGTATGTCGTGAGCATTGCACCCTTGTGCATGATGGGGTCCTTGGTCACCTGGATAATGAGCTCCTGTCCCTTTTTTACAAGCTTTGCAAAGCTTCGGTCTCCGGAGTCGCTGTCCAGAAAATAGTCGCTGTGGATCTCCTGTTTTTGCAGGAAACCGTTTTTATCCGCGCCATAATCGACAAATACCGCTTGCAGGCTAGGTTCGACCCGGGTGATCGTTGCCTTATATATATTCCCCTGGGTTACCTTCCTGGCGGTTGTTTCAAGGTGAAACTCTTCCAGTTTGTTGTCTTTGATTCCAACTATTCTGCATTCGTCCGAATCCAGAGCGTTGATGAGTATCTTTCTGGTCATTAAAAGTGTCTTTTAGCCTCCTCCTATAATTTAAACAAGGTTAGTTCGGGTGAATATTTTTCAGTAACTCTTTAAACTATTCGATCGGGAGGCTCAAGTCAAATTATTTTATCGATTCCGGGTCGACCAGTCTTGCTATTTCCCGGATAGTATGGCATTTATAATCCTTTTAATGATAACTATTTATAGGAAAATATTCTGAATTTCGGAGGTAATCGTATATCATGGAGGAGCGCTACAACCCAGAAAAAGTTGAGCCGGTCTGGCAGGAATACTGGAATCAACACCAGACATTCAAGACGGTGGAGGACAGGTCTAAAGAGAAATATTATTTGCTGGAGATGTTTCCCTATCCCTCGGGCAAGATCCATATGGGCCATGTCAGAAACTATACCATTGGTGATGTCGTTGCCCGCTACAAACGTATGAAGGGATTCAACGTGCTCCATCCCATGGGGTGGGACGCCTTTGGCATGCCGGCCGAGAATGCGGCCATCGACAATAATACCCATCCCGCGGCCTGGACCTATGAAAACATCAGCACCATGCGGGCCCAGCTCAAAAAAATGGGATTCTCCTACGACTGGGACCGGGAGATAGCGACATGCCGGCCGGAATACTACAGGTGGGAGCAGTGGCTGTTCCTGAAGATGCTCGAGAAGGACATGGTCTACCGCAAGGAGTCCTATGTGAACTGGTGCGAGACCTGCCAGACCGTCCTTGCCAACGAGCAGGTGGAGCAGGATTCCTGCTGGCGGTGCGGTAAGCCTGTTCAGCAGAAAAAGTTGTGGCAGTGGTTCTTCAGGATTACTGATTTTGCCGAGGACCTTCTCGTCCACTGCGATAAGCTGCCCGGATGGCCGGACAAGGTGACCCGGATGCAGCGGAACTGGATCGGCAAGAGCCACGGTTCCGAGATCAAGTTCCGTGTCCAGGGAAGGGATGAGGAGATAGCGGTCTTTACCACCCGGCCCGACACCCTGTTCGGCTCGACCTTCATGTGCCTTGCCCCTGAGCATCCCCTTGTGGAAACCCTATCCAAGGGGACCGACCAGGAGGAGGCGGTTGCGGGCTTTGTCCAGAGAATCCTGAACCAGGAACGCTCTACAAGCGCCCTTGAGAAGTGTGAGAAGGAAGGGACCTTTACCGGCGCCTGGTGCATCAATCCGGCATCGGGGCAAAAAATGCCTGTCTACACGGCCAACTTCGCCCTGATGGAGTATGGAACCGGTGCCGTGATGTCGGTTCCGGCCCATGACCAGCGTGATTTCGATTTTGCCAAAAAGTACGGCCTTGATATCAAGGTGGTGATCCAGCCCAAGGGGGAAGCCCTCGATCCCGCGACCATGGAAGAGGCCTTTACCGGCCAGGGCGTTCTGGTGGATTCCGGTGAATTCAGCGGCACCGGCAATGTCGAGGCCATGGAGGCGATCACCGCCTGGCTTGAAAAACAGGGTATGGGGAAAACCACTGTCAGTTTCCGTCTCCGGGACTGGGGTATCTCACGCCAGCGCTACTGGGGAACGCCCATTCCGGTTGTCCACTGTCCCGACTGCGGCATTGTGCCCGTTGCGGAAACCCAGCTTCCGGTGACCCTGCCCGAGGATGCGGATCTCCTTGAAAACGGCGGTTCTCCGCTTCCGGGCCTCGAGGAGTTTACCCGGGCAACCTGTCCTTCCTGCGGAAGGGAGGATGCACGGCGGGAGACCGATACCATGGACACCTTTGTGGAGTCTTCCTGGTATTTTGCACGGTACTGCAGCCCCAGGTGCGATACGGCCATGTTCGACCCTGAAGCCGTCTCCTACTGGATGCCCGTGGATCAGTATATCGGCGGGGTTGAGCACGCCATTCTCCATCTGCTTTATTCCCGGTATTTCATGCGGGTTCTCAACACCCTTGGGCTCATCGATTTCAAGGAGCCCTTTGAGCGGCTTCTCACCCAGGGTATGGTCTGCAAGGAAACCATGACATGCCCCAAGGACGGATTCATCTTTCCCGAGGATGCGGAGGAGACGGACGGTGGGGTTGTCTGCAAGCACTGCAACAGTGATGTTGAGGTGGGCCGGGTCATCAAGATGTCCAAATCAAAGAAGAACGTCATCGATCCCAACCAGCTGCTTTCCTGTTACGGTGCCGACATAACAAGGCTCTTCTGTCTGTTCGCCGCTCCGCCTGAAAGGGATCTTGAGTGGAACGACGACGGGGTCGAGGGTTGCCATCGTTTCATAAACCGGGTGTGGCGGCTTGTGGGCCGTACCATGGAGGGTGCCGAAGGCCTCTCTCCCTATACCGGTCCTGTCGCTGATCTTGAAGGTGAAGCCAAGAAGCTGTATATCAAGGCTAACCAGACCATTAAGAAAGTGACCGACGACATCGAGGAGAGCTTCCATTTCAACACGGCGATCTCCGCTGTCATGGAGCTTGTCAACGCCATGTATGCCGTCGATATTGCCTCCGGCGATCCCCGGATGAAAGAGGTCTCCCTCTTCTGTTCCAGGAATGTCGTGCTGCTGCTGTCTCCCATCGTTCCCCATTTTGCCGAAGAGCTGTGGGCGGTCATGGGCAACGAGCCGAGCATTGTTGACCAGTCCTGGCCTGAATACCGGGAAGACGCCCTTGTCACCGACGAGGTGCTCATCGTGGTTCAGGTCAACGGCAAGCTGCGGGCCAAGTTCACCGTTGACGCCTCTGCCGACGATGATCTCATCCGGGAGAAAGCCCTCGGGGATGAACAGGTTCAGAAGCACATCGACGGCAAGCCGATCAAAAAAGTGATCGTGGTTAAGAAAAAACTCGTCAACATAGTGATCTAAAATGATGAAAAAACGGTTGGTCTACATCGTTGTTGTTCTGTCTATCGTTGTTGCCGGCTGCGGATACAGGCTCTCCGGCGGAGGGCCTCTTCCGGGCAATGTGACCCGGGTATCGGTCGCGATGTTTGAGAACCGCAGTTTTGAAACCGGGGCTGAAGCGGTGTTTACCTCCGCCCTTATGACCGAACTGGTCCGGAGCAGCGATGCCGTGGTGGTGGACAGGGATGAGGCGGAAGCCGTTATCCTGGGAACCATCAAGTCCATCACCCTCGGAGGGTTGACCAGAACCGCGGATGATGCCGTTGTGGAGCGGCGGGTGAGTGCGGTGCTCGATCTTGACGTGGTGGGTAAAGACGGTGAGACGATCTGGTCCGTGCGGAATTTTTCCGAAAGCGAGGTCTACACCGTTTCCAATGCGAATGTTTCGGATGAGGCTGCCAAACGTGAAGCCGTACGGGAGATTGCCGACAGGGTGTCCGAGCGGATCATCAGCAAGATGCGGGATAACTTTTAGGAAAGTCTGAATACAGGAAATACAGGACAGGGTTGCCAAGGATAGTTCCTTGGCGAACCCTGTTCTGAAATCCTGGAAGAGCGGCAGGTGTAACCTGACTCTCTATCTTAGATTGGTGCGCTTAACCGATGCTTTTGGTCAGTCTTGAAACCTTACGTGCTGCGGTGTTCTGGTGGATCACACCTTTTTTTGCTGCCTTTGCTATGATGGATTTTGCACTGTTGAGAAGTTCGGCAGTGTTGTCTGCGCCATTCTCTATTGCAATTCTCACTTTTTTCACAGCAGTGTTCATTGAAGATCGTGTTGATTTGTTCCTAATGCGTCTGACCTCATTCTGTTTTGCACGTTTTGCAGCTGATTTGTGGTTAGCCAACTTTGTTATGCTCCTTATTTTGTATTTATTGTGTGTCGGATAAAAATCGTATAATTAAACTACTATATTAGTTTAAATTTATGGTTTTTGTCAAGGGAAAAAAATGATCAAGAGGATGTCAAAACCTTCGTCAAAACTGGTAAAATCAGCCGGGTCCGTGGGGGCTTTTACCCTTGTGAGCCGTATTCTGGGGGTTGTGCGGGATGCTGTGATCGCATTGCTTCTAGGCGCCTCCCCCGCAAGCGACGCCTTTTTTGTTGCTTTCAGGATTCCCAATCTTTTGAGAAAGTTCTTCTCCGACGGGATGCTGACCCTCTCGTTTGTCCCGGTTTTCAGCGGATACCTGACCCAAGGGGGCAGGAGCCGGGCCTTTGACATGGCCCGCTCCTGTTTTTTGCTGCTTTCCGTTACAGGGGTGGCCGTTGTGATTGCCGGCATTGCCTTTGCTCCCCTGGTCGTCGGAATGGTTGCCCCGGGGTTTGCCCCGGATTCATACACCTTTTCGTTGACGGTCCTGTTGACACGGATCATGATGCCCTATATCGCCTGTGTCTGCCTCATGGCCGTGGCCATGGGGGTGCTCAACAGCCTGGGGCATTTTGCTGCCCCGGCGGCGGCTCCCATTGTGCTGAACCTTGTCATTCTCCTTGGGGCTTATGTCCTTTCTCCCCTGGTGGGGTCCCCGGCTTTGGCCCTTGCCCTGGGGGTGGTCCTGGGCGGGATGGCCCAGCTTGCGCTCCAGGTTCCCTTTCTGTTGAAACAGGGGCTCAGTTTTTTTAAAAAAACCGAGCTGCTGCATCCCGGGACCCTTGAGGCGGGGAGGCGGATGCTGCCTTCCCTGGTGGGGGCGGCCGGATTTCAGATCAACATTTTTGTCGCCACTGTCATTGCGTCAACCCTTTCCGCCGGAAGCATCTCCTACCTTTACTATGCCGAACGCCTGGTTCAGTTTCCCATGGCCCTGTTTGCCGTTTCCGTGTCAACGGTTCTGCTTCCCGAACTCTCCAGGAAAAAGGGCGCCAACGATTCCCTTGCCGCCTCGGAGGCCTTTGCCAGGGCCCTTGGGGGTGTGTTTTTTATTACCATTCCGGCCATGGTGGGGCTTGTGGCCCTGAGGGAGCCGGTGGTTTCGCTTCTCTTCCGGCAGGGGGCCTTTGACCTTTCCTGCGTCCGGGAGACCGCCTTGGCCCTTCTCTGTTTTTGCCTGGGGCTGTGGGCTTTTTCCGGCACCCGTCTTCTGGTGACCCTGTTCCATGGCGCAGGGGATGTGGCAACGCCCTTCCGGGCCGGTATGGCAGCCATTGGATTTAACCTTGTTGCCGGATATCTTCTTGGGCATGGCCTGGGCCACTGGGGGCTTGCCCTCTCCATTTCGGCGGCAGGGGCAATCAATTTTTTCATTCTTCTGGCCGGGGCGCCGGCCCATGTCGATTCCTTACTGGTTAAGAATATTGCGATCCTGGCTTGCAGATCGTTTTTTGTTTCTGTTATAATGTACATTCCTGTGTCCTACGGGGCTTCCCTGATCACACTCGAATTTTCCAAGGCGGAGATGCTGGCCGTGGTGGCCGGATCCGTCATCGTTGGGATCGTGGTTTACGTTGGAACGTTCATGGCGGTCTGGGGAACAGGATTCGAGCTGGTGCGAGACACGAATAAGCGGAGGTGATGTTGCAAAAAGAGCTGATTCAACGAATTTTGTTTATATCGGTCTTGGTAGTGATGGGCGCTATTTTTTTTATGATCGTCTACAGCGAAAACGGCTTCAACGACTGGCGCGGCCTTTGCGGGGAAGTCCGGAGAATAGAAGCCGCCAACCTGGAGCTGGACCTGGCCAACCGGGAGCTTGCAAGAACCATCGAGCGGCTCAAGACCGATATGGGCTATATCGAGCATGTGGCCCGGCATGAGCTGGGGATGGCGGCTGACAATGAGATTGTGTTCAGATTCAAGGAAAAAAGCGGGAGTGAAACACTGTGACAAAGACTTCGATCCATACGGCCGAACTCGGCCGCCTCTATGAAGAGCAGGGGTATTATGAAAAGGCCGGGGAACATTTCGGGGCCGTACTTGCAAATGATCCGGACAACCCTCTTCTCAGGGAAGCCGTGGAGCGGGTGTCTGCCCGGACCAATGGGGCGGATGGCATGGCCGGGCTTACGGGGCTTGTTGAAAGATGGGTGTCGCTTCTCTTTCTGAAGCGGCGGGCGGCCCTTCTCAGGCACGGAAAAAGGAGCGACGGGTAGATGGTAAGCCGGGATGATCTGAAGGGTGTTTCTTTGCTTATTCTTGTTTCCGTTGTTTCAGCCTTTGCCTTTAACCAGTGGTCAAGCTCGGGTATAGCTCTGTTCGGCCAGTGGGACAAGGCCCGGGGGGTTGTGTCTCCCATGGGGAAAAACACGGTGGTGGACCAGGGCCGGGAGATCAATGATCTTGATGCCATGATACAGCTTGTGGACCGGCAAGGATGCACGGTTGTCGATGTGCGGTCAAGGGAGATATTCGACCAGGGGCACCTGCCCGGGGCCATTTCTCTTCCCTTTGCCAGGTTTGATGAGGTCGTCGGGGAGTTTTTTGAGGCGCATCCCCCGGAATCCTGCGTGGTTCTCTATTGTGCCGGGCGGGAGTGCCTTGACAGTCACCGTTTTGCCGACCAGCTCGTGGAGTTCGGCTACGTGAATGTCAGGGTTTTTTCAGGCGGATTCAGCGATTGGAAAGCAGAGGGACTGAAGGTTGAAAAAGGATAGAAAGCAATTGTTGGCAATGGTGTTGAGGATTATGCTGGGTATGACCTTTATCGTTGCTTCTGCCGGCAAGATCGGTGAACCTGGAAAATTTGCAACCATCATTTACGGGTATTATCTGTTTCCCGGCTGGATAATCAACTTTTCGGCGATTATTCTGCCCTTTGTCGAGCTTGTTGCGGGCGTGGCGCTTGTTGCGGGCGTTTATCCCAGGTCCGCCCTGATGATTCTCAACGGTCTGCTGCTTGCTTTTATTGTGGCTATTTCCATCAACCTTGTGCGGGGTCATCAATTTGACTGCGGCTGCTTTTCCCTGGCCGCGTCCGATTCCGTTGAATCGGCAGCCTGGCTGCTGGTCCGGGATCTCGGGCTCCTGGCCTGCGGCGCCTACCTCTGGTTTGCATCGTCCCCCAGGATGCCCCGGCGGCCTTTTTGAAAAACGTTCTGAATTATTGCCTGATCGCCCGGATTCGTTCCAGTACCGGCGGATGGGAGTAGTTGAGAAATACGTGGAAAGGATGGGGAAACAGGTTGGAAAGGTTGTGTACGGACAGTTTTTTCAGGGCGTTCACCATATCTTCTTTGTCCGGCGTCGTATCAACCGCAAACCTGTCGGCTTCATATTCATCCCGTCGTGACATGGCCTGGAGCGCCATTGAGGTAAGGAGATCCACGGGGGAGAATAGCATTCCAAAGAAGACCAGGCCCGCATAGACCGATTTTTGTTCCATGAAAAAGGCGTCAAACAGTCCCTGGTGGGAAATACACACGGAGATGAGAAAGAAGATGATCCCCATCTGGGCGATCCCCATGGCAAGCCGCCGGGTGATGTGCCGCCGTTTGAAATGGCCCATTTCATGGGCAAGGACGGCCACCAGCTCCCGGGTGGTGTGTTCGGCGATCAGGGTGTCAAAGAGGACGATACGCCGGTTTTTCCCGAATCCTGTGAAAAAAGCGTTGGATTTAGAGCTTCGCTTGGAGCCGTCCATGACAAAGATGTTCTCAAGGGAAAAGTCTATGGAATCGGCATACCGGGTGATGGCATCCCTGAGTTCCCCCGGTTCAAGGGGGGTGAACTTGTTGAAGATCGGCATGATCCAGGTGGGGACGATGTACTGGACCGCCAGGATGAACAGGGCGGAAACGCCCCAGCAGAGAAGCCAGGCGTTGGGACCTGAATGCTCGAGGAACAGCAGAATCCCCCCGAGGAGCAGACCGCCCAGGACGGCCGCCACAAGGGTGGATTTGATAAGGTCCATCGCGAACAGGGCGGGGGTGGTCTTGTTGAACCCGAACCGCTCTTCTATCACAAATGTGGAGTAGACGGAAAAGGGCAGGGATGCTACGGCCTTGAGCAGCAGGAGAATACCAATGTAACAAAGGCCGGTTGCAACGGGGCCCAGATTCCAGGAGCGTACCAGGGTGTCCAGGACAACAAATCCTTTTCCGAACCAGAAAATAAGGATGACGGCCAGGTTGAAAAAGGAGGTGATGAAGCCGAACCGGGTGCAGGTCTTCAGATATTCCTGGGAGGTTTCGTACTTCTCTTTTTCATAGATGCCCTGGAACTCCGGCGGGATATCGGGTTTCATGTTTCTAAGGTTCAACAAATCAGCCACACCGGTCATGGCAAAGTCCAGGACCAGTGTGGCCAGTATGATCAAAATAATTGCAGAACCAGAGATATTCATCAAGATCGGTTTCTAATCGTTGTTAATCATGTTTCTGAGTTTTCCTGAGCACTTGAAGGTGACCACCCGCCGTGCCGGCAGGGTCATCTCCTTGCTTGTCGCAGGGTTTCTTCCTTTCCGGGCCTTTTTTTCGTTGACGCAGAATTTGCCGAAACCGCTGATCATGACATCTTCACCCTTTTCCAGGGTCTCTTTGATTATTTCCAGAAAATCTTCCATGATATCGTAGGAGGTGTTTCTGGAAACATCGAGGACTTTTTGAACTCTTTCTGTTATCTCTGTTTTTGTCAATGCCATATTCGTGTTCTCCTGATAGGCTTGTTGGTATCTAAAAAAAATGAAGCAAAGATACTTTAGAAACCGACCATTTGTCAAGCAAATTGAATGGGTTTTACAGATCCGTCTCATACCTGTTTCTCATGGCATGAACATGGGTGGTCCATCCCTTTTAAATCTTTCCGGGTTCTTTTCCGGTTTTTGGATCATGGCAAGGCTCATTTCCATCTGTTTTTCGGTGCTGCTGTCCTTGGAGTAGAGCTTGCGCACGTATTTGGAAAAATCCCGGATCATGAAATCAATCTTGATCAAGATGGTCAAAGCTTTCTTCTTTGGGGTTGAGAAATCTCATTATGCCTCCGTTCAAAAAATAAAGTTAACAAGAAAAAAACATTGTTTAATCAGCTATAATCACCATTCTATTCTTAGGGGGGATTGTCAAGCTTTTTTGTGGCGGGAATTTATTGTTTCTTTACGAGGGTGGTCATGGTCTGGGCCAGGGAATTCATGGAAAGCGGTTTGGACAGGAGGGCGTCGATGCCGCTTGCGTTCGTTTTTTTTGATGCGGCAATGCTGCTTAGGCCCGTTACCAGGACCACGGGAAGGTCTGGCCGGATATTTTTTATTTTGTCGGCAAGCTGGTTGCCCTGGAGGTCGGGCATGGTCAGGTCCGTGATCACGGCGTCAAAGGCATGGGGATCCTTTGTTATGGTTTCCAGGGCCTCGAGGGGGGATTTCAGGGCAACGGCGTCGTAGCCGAGTCTCTCCAGCATGGATCTTCCAAGGTCCACCAGCATCTGCTCGTCGTCGATGAACATCACCTTTCCGCGCCCCTTACCCATGGGGATGCCGTTGGGGATGGCGGTTTGCCTGCGTTTTTCATAGGTCGGGAAGAAGAGTATCTGTTCCGTGCCCTTGCCGGCCGCGCTTTTTGTCAGGATGTAGCCCTTGCACTGGGTGACGATTCCCCGGACCACCGAGAGTCCAAGGCCTGTGCCGTCACCTCCCCTTCGGGTTGAAAAATAGGGCTCGAAGATCTTCTCCCTGGTGGCCTCTTCCATGCCTATGCCGTCGTCCTTAACCGAGATGGCCGTATATTCTCCAAAGGCCAGGTCAAAGCCGGGGGCGGGTATGAAGTGGTCCGGATGGATATTGACGTTCCGGACGGTGATGGTGATGGTTCCATGGCCCTTCTCCATGGCGTGGAAGGAGTTGGTGCACAGGTTTGTGATGACCTGCCGCAATTGCCCCGGATCAGCCAGGATCGCGCCTTCTGCTTCCGGGATGCGGGTTTTGATGCGCACTGATGAGGGCAGGGAGGCCCGCAGCAGCTTTATGGTTTCTTTTGTCACCACCGCAGGTGAAATGGCGCTTTTTCCGGTGTCCGGCTTGTTATGGCGGCTGAAGTCAAGGATCTGGAAGATCAGTTTTTTGGCACGGTCGCAGCTCTCCAGGATCATTCCGGTGTAGCGCTTGGCCTTGGGGTTATCCTTGATGTCGAGGCGAAGAAGCTGGGCGTAGCCGAGGATGGCTCCCAGGATGTTGTTGAAGTCGTGGGCAATGCCGCCGGCAAGGATGCCAAGGGATTCGAGACGCTGGGTCTGTCTGAGCTGTAACATGAGGCTCTCTTTCTCTTTTTCCGCGGATTTCAGGTCCGTGATCTCCTTGTCAACCCCGCGATATCCAGTCACAACCCCGTTATCGTCCTTTATGGGCTTGCCGCTGGAGAGAAAACAGGCGGTGTTTCCGTTTTTCTTTATTTTCCAGATTTCAAGGTTGGTAAAAGGGGTTGTACCGGCCATGGCCTCCTTGATTTCTGTCAGGGTGTCCGGGTCCGGGTCGTCGATCTGGCTTGTGAAGCCTGTTCCTAAGAGCTGCTCCGGGGGGTATCCCAGGGTTGTTTGCGCGTTTTTCGAAATATAAGTGTACCTGCCCCTGGTGTCGATTTCCCATATCAGGTCGCCGATGCTGTGGGCAATGTCCCGGAATCGCCGTTCACTTTCCCTGAGGGAGCGCTCAACGATTCGTTTTTCGTCCAGCTCCCGCTGAAGGTTCGATTTGATGTGGAAGGTGCGAAGGGAGGCCGTGGTGACCGTGTGGAGCCGCCGGACCGTCAGTTCGGTTTTGAGGCGGTAATCATTGATTTCATACGCTTCGATGAGGTTCTGTTCCGGTGCATGGGCCGGTTCTCCTGTTCGGACCACAATCTGGGTGATGCTGTTGTTCAGCGTTCGCCGAATGTGGTGAATCAGGTCAAGGCCCGCGTTATTTGTTTCAAGGACTATGTCAAGGAACACCAGGGCTGTGTCCGGATGGGCTTTCATGAGTTCCGCCGCCTCATTGCCCGAATAGGCATGAAGGAAAACAAGGCCTTTGCCCATAAAAGTGAAATCGGACAGGGCTTTTACCGTTATTTTGTGGACGGAACTCTCATCATCCGTAATAAGGATTTTCCATTTTCGGTTTTCTGCGGCGGTGACGGGAGCGGACGATTCACGTTTATAGACGATTTGATCGCTCTTCTTCTTGCCCATGGGATGAGTCCCTATGTTTGATGTTCGATGGCTTAAATGTGTTTTTGAAGGGTGTGAATAGCATTATCAGTCAGGTGTATATGTTTGTCAAACGATTTTGCGTCAAAGCATTGCAGTCATGAAAAGAATTGACACTTTGGGCGTCTTCAATTAATACTGTGCTATTACGTTATGGAATAGTATTTTATCAACTGTGGTGTGAGGAGATTATGGAGAGTATCAAAGCGCTTTCTGTGCTTGATGGAAGATATAACAGGTTGACCGAAGAGCTTGGCGGATTGTTTTCAGAGTTTGGACTGATTCGGCACAGGGTTCATGTGGAGATCGAGTGGCTGAAATTTATTTTAAAGGATTTGAAGCTGGCAGAGGTTGACGGCTCTCTCCTTGATAAACTTGATTCCCTCGGCAGCGAAATTACCGGGGCGGATGCCGCGGCGGTCAAGGAAATTGAGCGTACAACCAACCACGATGTCAAGGCTGTTGAGTATTTCGTCAAGGGACGCCTTGAAGAGGCCGGGCTCTCCTCCCTGAAAGAGTGGGTTCATTTTGCATGTACTTCCGACGATATCAACAATATTTCCTATGCATTGATGCTCAAAAAGGGAAAAGATGTCGTGGCAAACCAGCTCGAAGAGCTCCTGAAGGCCATTGAGGATATGGCGCTCCAGCATAAGGCTGTGCCCATGATGGGCCGGACCCACGGCCAGCCCGCGACACCGACCACGGTGGGCAAGGAGTTTGTCAATTTCGCATGGCGTATTCGCCGCGAACTCGAGATCCTGGAAGGCGCCTCTGTCCAGGCCAAGCTCAATGGCGCCACCGGCAATTACAACGCCCATTATTTTGTTTTCCCCGAGATCGACTGGATCTCTGCCGGGGAGCGATTCCTTTCCAACAGCCTTGGCCTTGAGCCGCTTCTTTTTACGACCCAGATCAATCCCAATGCCTCGCTTTCCTACATTCTCCACTCCATGGTGCGCTCTGCCGCCACCATTATCGATTTTGACAGGGATATGTGGGGATACATCTCCCTTGGTTATTTCAAGCAGCAGCTCAAGGAGGGGGAGACCGGGTCCTCCACCATGCCCCACAAGGTCAATCCCATTGATTTTGAAAACAGCGAAGGAAACATGGGGCTTGCCATTTCCATGATGGAGCATCTTGCCGTAAAACTGCAGAAGTCCCGGTTCCAGAGGGACTTGAGCGACAGCACCGTGCTCAGGAGCCTTGGTTCAGCCTTTGGCTACTATATTATCGGCGTTAAAAACGCATTGAAGGGAATGGGTAAGGTCGCCGTGGATCAGGCGTCCATCCAGAGGGACCTTGACGATAATCCCGAACTTCTTGCGGAACCGTTTCAGACGGCCATGAGGGTTTTTTGTGAGGAAAATCCCTATGAGCGGATGAAGGATCTGACCCGGGGGAAGAAGATAGGCCGGGAGGACCTGGACCGCTTTGTGGATAACCTTGAAAAAGTCCCGGAATCCTACAGAAAGCGGATGAAAGCATTGACAACCAGGGAATACACCGGCCTTGCCGAACGCCTGGTAGATCTCTATTTCGAACGGAAACAGCAGGGATAGTAAGAATAACTTCGATATGGCAGCCGACGATAACAGGGTCTTATTTGTAGAGGAACCGGAACCGGGGGAGGAAGAGATCTGTGCTTCCGCCGATCCCTGGAAAATTCTTGTGGCCGATGATGAACCGGAGATCCATGATATCACACGGATCGCCTTGAACAGTTATGTGTTTGAGGGGCGGGGGGTGAAGCTGCTCAGCGCGTATTCCGGGGAGGATGTCAAGCAGATCCTCTCCCGGGAGGATGATGTGGCCCTGGTGCTGCTCGATGTTGTCATGGAGCGGGAAGATACCGGTCTTACCCTGGTTCAGTATGTCCGGGAAAAGCTGGGCAACCAGATGATCCGCATCGTGCTCAGGACCGGCCAGCCCGGGAAGGTGCCGGAGAACGAGGTTATCACCCGGTACGACATCAACGACTACAAGGCAAAGACGGAGCTTACCGCCCAAAAGCTTTTTACCACTGTCACGGCTTCCCTGAGGGCCTACTCCAGCCTGAAGATCATCGAGAGAAACCGCCGGGGGCTTGAGCGTATCATCAAGTCCACGGCCACCATATTTGAACAAAGATCCCTGTCCCAGTTTGCAACGGGTGTACTTGAACAGCTTCAGGAAATTCTCAAGGGCGCCTCCGGAACCGTCCGTTGCGCCACCGGTGCCTATGCCGTATCCGGTGGCGGTGACACGTTCACGATCCTTGCCGCCACCGGCGACTGCGGCGGCAAGACCGGGTTGCCGGTTCAGCAGGCTTTTCCCCCGGAGGTGATGGCGCGCTTTGGGGAATTGTCCGCCAAGGGGGGCGAGGAATTTTTTGGAGACGAGTACCTCGGGGTGTTCCAGACAAAAGAGAGTTTCAGCTGCCTTCTCTACCTCAGCGGATGCAGTCTGCTTTCTTCCATGGAACGGAACCTGATCCGGGTGTATGCCTCCAACGTCGCCATCGGGTTTGACAACATCAGCCTTACCCGGGAGATCATCGACACCCAGAAGGAAGTGATCTACACCCTTGGTGAAATCGTTGAGACCCGGTCAAAGGAGACGGCGAACCATGTGACCCGGGTGGCGGAATTCTGTTATCTTCTTGCTAAAAAATACGGTATGGATGAGACCAGTGCCGAAAGGCTCAAGCTTGCGTCCCCCATGCATGACATCGGCAAGATCGGGACCCCCGAATCCATCCTTCACAAGCCCGGTAAGTTGACCCGGGAAGAGTTTGAAATTATCAAGACCCACGCAGATGCCGGGTATTATATCCTTAAAAATTCCAAGCGCCAGATCATGCAGACCGCAGCCATCGTTGCGTGGCAGCACCATGAAAAATGGGACGGAACCGGATATCCCCAGGGGCTTTCCAGGGAGGATATTCATATCTATGGCAGGATTGCCGCCGTTGCCGACGTTTTTGACGCCCTGAGCCACGAGCGCTGCTATAAGGAAGCGTGGCCCATGGATAGGATCGTCGACCTGTTCAAGAGTGAGTCGGGAAAGCATTTTGATCCCGCCCTGGTGGAGATTTTTCTTGGGGAACAGGATCAATTTATCGTAATAAACAACCGGTTCCCGGAGTGACGGATAGACGCTGCTGTCAGCGTCTCATCTTCCCGGTAAGCCCGTTGTCGTAGACCTTTCCGGCTTTACGTATCCTCCCGTTTGGAATCTTTGTCCTGCTGTTCCTGCTTGGCCTTCATGAAAATCTCGTCAATGTCTTCATCCTTTTCTTTTTCATAGGGAAAGAGGAGTTCAAACTCGGTTTTTTCAATGCCAAGTTCCAGGAAAAAGGGTCTGTGCCTTTCGGTTTCAAACGAGACCCGTCTGTATTGGGGGTCCTCTATCTGGGCATCGATGGAGATGGAGAGATCCTTGCTGACCACCAGCATCTTTGGCTGGTTCTGCTTGACGGTTACATGGAGTTCGTTTCTCAGATCGGTCTGGAAGTGGCCCATGGTCTGATTCATGAGCTCTCCAAGCACATTGGCCACATCATCGGAGGTGTGGAGGATGGAGAGTTCGTCTTCCGGAATTCCCATATTGACCATGTATCTTCTGTAGATGTCAAGGGCGGCTTCCTTGGAGAAATTCATTATCAGCAGCCCGGAAAGCCCGCCTTCAAAGATCGTGAAACAGCCGATGTCCGGCTTGAGACAGGTTTTGTTGATCTTTTGTACAAAGGGGGAGAAGAGGATTTCCTGGTCTGAAGCTTTTTTAAGTACTTTTTGAACAGCTTTGCACAGGATCAAGAGAATCTCTTCCGTTGATTTGGTAGGGCTGTCGATAATCATGGCGGCTCCTTTTATTAATAGGGCTTTGTCTCATGTTTTTCTCACCGCTACAAGAATATAGGGCGGCCGTCAGGGTGTCAAGCTTCTTGAGCGCGAAATCAGCTTTTTATGGGCCCGTGGGTTATTAAAGGGAGCTGTCGCAGGATTGAAAGGCTTTTGCGTACCAGGGGGCCGACCTGTACTCCAGGCTTTTGAGTCCTTTTGCTTCAAAACAGAGCCTGGCAAGCAGGAGGGTTTGGTAGTCCAGTTCGATATCGCACCATCCAAGGTATTTGAGCCGTTTGTTGGCCTGGCGGAGGGTCATGCCGGGGTTTATCAGAAGGGCGTTGGCAAGGCTGCGGAAAAATCCGGGGATCAGCGATGTCTCAACACCATTCTTTTCTAGTCTTGAAATAAGTATCTTGTCAATACTTGTCATGGCATCTCCCTTTGTTTTATTTGTTGTTAATAACGATTACGAGCGGCAGAGGGTGGGTTAAAAATCACTTCTAAGTTCCCATGAGCTCACACACTATCGGTTTATGCTATTCAAGTCAAGTGCTATTAAGGGGGATCTGAAATTTTGTTGCAATGTAATAGATGGGGAATGGTGCATAAAAACACGACAAAATTTTGCCGGGCCGTTTTTTTGC
This sequence comes from Desulfobacteraceae bacterium, assembly GCA_024225635.1. Classification (GTDB taxonomy): domain Bacteria; phylum Desulfobacterota; class Desulfobacteria; order Desulfobacterales; family Desulfobacteraceae; genus Desulforapulum. Next base: position 42,815 of record JAAEMK010000464.1, read on the forward strand.
GATATCCTGAAAGCTTTGATTATCTCCGAAAAACGTCGAAACCCTCCCTGATGTGATTCGAGTGTCCTGAAACCTTTATTGACTTGTTCCGGTTGTTTATGTATTTTGAACTCTAACCCCCAAGAAGGAGACCCTATGGAAAAAATAGTAAATCCTGACGGATCGATTCGCCTGGGCATCTTTGACACACCTGTTGACGAAATTAACGGCCTGGACCACCTTCTTCTGACCGCCTCCGGCAGAAAGGTGCCCGCTCTTCTGAAACGCTTGCTTTACAAGGGGTTCCATTTTATTGGAATCACATCCCCCGGGATCATGGCCGGTATCGCCGTGGTTGATCTCGGATACCTGGCCAACACCTTTGCCTATGTCTATCACAGGGAAGATAAATGGCTCGAGGAGACGAGTTCCATCTCCCTGCTGGGCCGCGGGGCGGGCATTGCCCCGTTTCCCGAACGTCCGGACTCCTTATTCGAAAAAAACGGCATCCGGGTGAAGATGGATCACCAGGGGGTAAAGGCGTCGGCGGACGGGGTGAATTTTCAAGTCGAGATTCCCGATTACTCCGCTGTGCCGCCCTTGAGGATCTGTACAAGGGCCGGGTACAGGGGATGGACCTTTACGAGAAAGGCCGCTCCCGTGCCGGTATCGGGCACTATAGAAGCAAGGGGGGAGGCCTTTGAACTCAACCCGGACGATTCCTTTGCCATCTCGGACTGGACCGGGGGCTTTTTGCGGCACAAGACCTTCTGGAACTGGGCTGCCATTGCCTTTTGCCTGCCCGACGGCAGATCCCTTGGCCTCAACCTGTCTTGGGGGGTGAACGAGACCGGGTTCACGGAAAACGCCTTTTGGGTGGATTCCGTGATGACCAAGGTTGATACGGTCAGTTTCTCCAAGGAGGATGCCGGTTCAACCTGGCATGTCAAATCCTATGACGGCCGGGTCGATCTGACGTTTGAGCCGGACAGCAGCAGGGGGGAGCATGTCAATGCCCTTGTGGTCGCAACCGCTTTTACCCAGTGCTTTGGCAGGTTCCATGGGCGTCTCAGGACCCGGGACGACGAAGTTATTTCCATTGATGGGGTCCCCGGCTGGACCGAGGACCATTTTGCAAGGTGGTAGTTTTTATGGATCAAATCAGAGAAAACGGTCGCGACAAGGAAAACAGCCGCGACTATTCAGAGGAAGAGGGTCGGTTGCTTGTCAGGCTTGCAAGGTTCACCATAGCCGAAAAGCTGGGCGTCCATTCGGATAAAGACGAAAGATCGGAGCTGAAAAAGCGGCTGAAGCAGGCTGTGTTCGCCCAAAAGCGGGGGGTGTTCGTCACCCTTCACCTCGAGGGGCCGCTCCGGGGGTGCATTGGAAGCCTTGAATCCGATGAGACGGTCAGGAGCGGGGTGGTTGAGAACGCCTTGAATGCCGCCTTCCGCGATCCCAGGTTTTCTCCCCTGACCCCGGAGGAGCTGGAGCGTGTGGATATCGAGGTCAGTGTGCTGTCAACGCCGGAACCCCTCGACCATGCCACGCCTGAGGAACTTATCTCAAAACTTGAGCCCGGCCGGGACGGGGTCATTATCTCCAAAGGGGCGGCCAAGGCCACGTTTTTGCCCCAGGTGTGGGACCAGCTGTCCAAGGCGTCCCTGTTCCTTTCCCAGCTCTGCCTTAAGGCCGGCCTTTCATCCGATGCGTGGAAAACCGAAGGGGTGGAGGTGATGACCTACCGGGTCCAGTGCTTCAGCGAAACAAGCTGACCTGTCAGGGGTAATAGATAAACCGGAGGCTCGGCGCCCTTCCCGGGGCAGGGGAACGGCGCAGGGTCTTACTCTTTTTTCGTACTTTCATTGGCAAGGGTCCTGAGCACGTCCTCTTTTCCGATTACCCCCACAAGTTTTCCATTGCTGACCACAGGGAGGGTGTGGAAGTGCTTTTCAACCATGAGCGCCGCAACCTTGTTGATGGAGGTTTCCGGCTCAACGGTTACGGGATCGTGTATCATGGCCTGTTCAACGGTTGTTGCGGCAATTTTCTGAAATTCCTTTTCCAGCCGTTTGGATGAGGATAGGGGTATGATGCCGTCCAGCAGGGTCAGGATCGGCGGAATGGAAACCTGTTTCTGCTGGAAAATCAGGTCGCTCTGGCATAAGATGCCCTTGAGATTACCGTCATCGTCGACCACGGGCACCCCGTTGATGTGGTTGTTGAGCAGAATGTCAACCGCCTTGGTGACTTCCCAATCCGCGCACACCGTGATTACATCCCGTGTCATGATATCTTCCGCTTTGATCATGGTCCCTCCTTTGGTTGAATAACGCTTGATGGACGGTCAAAACAGTAAGGCTATTACAACTATACCGGAACCCATGGAAAATCACAAACAGGTTTTCTGCTCAATGGTTATCCTGGTGGTTGAGAAAGGTGTGGAACTCCAGGTCGTAAATATAGAGAAGCACCATGGTGATCCCGAATATGAGCGGTCCGTAAAAGAGTCCGATCAGTCCGAAGTAGTCGAGCCCGCCGAGGATGGAGAAAAATATGAGCAGCGTGCTCATGTCCGCCGATCCTTTCATGAACAGGGGGCGCACGATATTGTCGATCATTCCCACCACCACCACGGACCAGATGACGAGGAAGATGCCCGATTTGACCGCGCCGGAAAGAAAGAGAAAGCCGGCTGCGGGTACCCAGATGATGGCGGTTCCCACCAGGGGGATCAGGGAGGCGAAGGCCATCACGGTTCCCCAGAAAAAGCCGGGCAGTCCGCAGATGGTAAAGGCGATGCCGCCGGCAATCCCCTGGGCCCCGGATGTAACCAGGGTGCCGAGGAGAGCCGATTTGGCGACCGCCTCGATCTTTTCCACCAGGATCTTTTCATGGGCCGAGGACATGGGCATGAGGTGGAAAAGGTAGTCAAAGATCTTTTTCTGGTCCTTGACGACAAAGAAAAAGACAAAGAGCATGAGGAAAAATTTACCCGTGACCGAGGAGATGTTGGCGATGAGATAGCCTCCCTGGTTCACGAGGAACTCCCCGGAAAAAGAAGACACCTTGAGCAGGACCGCCTTGAGGTCGATATCCTGGAACAGGTCGCCTGTGAGCTGTTTTTCCGCATATGTAATGATGTCGGCGACCATGGGGGCCTGGGTGAGCCGTTCCAGGTTACCGCTGTCGATCCAGTTGTTGATGGCGTTGAAGGACAGGATTCCCTGCCGGATCACCGCCGAGGAGATCAGGACAAAGGGCACCACGATCACCAGGGTGAGGAGGATGCAGGACAGAAAGGCGGCAATGTTGCTTTTTCCCCTCAGCCGTTTCTTGAGGCGCTGGTAGGCCGGGTTGGCCATGATGGATAAAAGAAAGGCCATGATCACGGGATCCAGGTAGGGGGCAACCATCCTGTAGCAGAACATCAGAAACAGGGCCAGGATCATGAACAGGAAATAGTGGGAAATATTCAGACCTTCAGGGGTTTTTGTTTCACCTGTCAAGGCATTCTCCTTTTTTCAAGAACTAGGGAGACGGCCCTGGATGCCCGCTTGGCTGCCAGGGGGATCTCCCATTGTGTTTTGTCCCGTTTGCCCACCCGGTTGGAGCCGGCCCTGATTTCCAGGAATTTGACCTTGTACAGGGCGGCGATCTGGGCCGATGCCGCTCCCTCCATGGCTTCCATGCAGGGGGTATAGGCGCTGAAAAGCCTGTCCGCGGTGGCGTCGGTGGCCGTGATGGTTGAGACCGTGATAAACGGCCCCTTGATCACCCGGCAGGGCTCGTCTGCGAACCCGTTCCTGATGACGGCCAGGGCATGGTCTGCCAGGATCGGGTCAACAGGGAATCGGCCCATGCGTGTTCCGGGATCGGCTTCGATCAGGTCAAAGGGCAGGGGGGCTGGAAGGCCGAACGATTCGCCCCTGTCCAGTCCCGTGTGGATATAGTGTTCGGATTCGGCAACCCCGATGTCTCCGGGCCTGAGTCCCGCCTTGTCGAACACCCCGGCAATGCCGGTCTGGATAACAAGATCCGGCCTGAACCGCTCCATGGCCATTGTCAGGGCCTGGGCCGTGTTGACCATGCCGGGGCCTGTGATGACCACCGTGGCGCTCCGGCCTCCATGCTCAATCCCGATCACGGGCCTGCCGACGGTGGAGCGGGTTTCACGCTTCACCGTCGACTCCTCCAGGAGGGGAGCGATCTCCATCCGGGTCGCCGCAAGTATTATCGCTTCTCGCATGGGAACAGATTCCATTTTATTGTAACAGGTCATCAGGTATTAATTGCGAGTGCAAATATCCATACCATGGGCAACTCATCCGATAATGTCCGCCAGCGCCCTCAGGGCAAGTCTGTACCCCCTGGAGCCGAGGCCCGAGATCTGGCCGGTCACCACGTCAGATACCATGGATTTGTGCCTGAACGCCTCCCGCTTGTATATGTTGGAGAGGTGGACCTCGATCATGGGGCAGGAGAGCATCAGGAGGGCGTCCTTGATGGCAACGCTCGTGTGGGTATAGGCGGCGGGGTTGATGATGATACCGTCCGTTTTCTCCTCAAAGGCCTTGTGTACGGCGTCCACGATGGCGCCTTCATGGTTTGATTGAAAAACGGTGACATCGATCCCAAGGTCGCTTCCCAGCGATTTGAGATCCTGGTTGATCCGGTCCAGGGTCTCGGTGCCGTAGGTCTCGGGTTCACGGCGGCCCAGCATGTTGAGGTTGGGGCCGTGGATGACCAGGACGGTTGGTTTCCTCCTGATGTCTGTCATGTTATTCCTCTATCTTGTTTCTGAGCGCTGTGATGGTTTCTTTGTAGTCCGGGGTGTTGAAGATGGCGGAGCCCGCCACAAACGATTCCGTCCCGGCGTCCGCCACTTCCTTGATGGTGGAGAGGCCAATGCCGCCGTCCACCTGGATGATGGCGTTTGAGCCTGTCTCCTCGATCAGGCCGGAGAGCTGCTCGATCTTCTCAACGCTTGATTCGATGAATTTCTGTCCGCCAAAGCCCGGGTTGACGCTCATGATCAGGACAAAATCGAGCTCCTCGATCACCCACTCAAGGCCGGTGAGGGAGGTTGCCGGGTTGACGGCGACCCCGGCCTGGATACCGGCCCCTTTGATGAGCTGGATCGTCCGGTGAAGGTGGGTGCAGGCCTCTGCATGGACGGAGATGAGGTCGGCCCCGGCCTTGATGAACTCGGGGATGAGATGGTCGGGCTTTTCGATCATGAGGTGGACGTCCAGGGGCAGGTCGGTGACCTTGTTGCAGGCGTCCACAATGATGGGTCCGTAGCTGATGTTGGGCACGAACCGGCCGTCCATTACATCTATGTGAATCCAGTCGGCCCCGGCTTCCTCAACGGTTTTTATCTCCTGGCCAAGTTTGGTAAAGTCCGCCGAAAGTATGGAGGGTGCGATAATTGCCATGGTAAATCTCCTGATATCTATTTTTTTCTTATTGTTGTTGTTGTGTTTAGGGACAGGCCTTTTACAAAGTCCGGCCCGTCACGAATCGGTGCTTTTTTTCATTGCCACGGCAAAGAAGCCGTCCATGCCAAGGGTGTCGGGATAGGTCCTGAAGATCCCCTTGTCCGAAGTCAGCGGGTGGCTCTGGGGGACGACGGTGAAATCCTTTCGTTTGTCCAGGAACGCGTCAAGGACCCCTTCGTTCTCCTCGGGTTCGCAGGAGCACACGGCATAAACAAGGATTCCCCCGGGTTTGACAAGGTCTGCCAGGTTGTTCATTATGGTCTTCTGCCGGGCCGCAAGCCGTTTGATGTCCTTTTGGGTGCGGTGCCAGCGGGCATCGGGGTTTCGTCTCAATACGCCGAGCCCGGTGCAGGGAGCGTCCACAAGCACCCTGTCAAAGGGGGCGTCAAGGGCTTCCGGCGCAAGGTTCAGGGCGTCCATTTTCTGGGTGGAAACGTTGGTGATGTCCAGGCGCGCCATTTCGGATGCAAGGGTTTCAAGTTTTTTGGGATCGAGGTCCCAGGCCACGATCTCGCCCCGGTTTTCCATCAGCTGTCCCACATGGCCGGTTTTTCCGCCCAGTCCGGCGCAGGCGTCAAGGACTCTCTCCCCCGGCTGGGGATCGAGCAGGGTGGTGACCATCTGGGCCGCCTCGTCCTGGACCTGGAACAGTCCCCCGGTAAAAGCCTCCGTAAGGTGCAGGGGCGTTTGGGGCCGGGTGATGGACAGGCCGTCCCCGGCATGGACCGTGGGCTCAATGGTCTCCACATGGTCTTCCATGGCCCCGGCAAGGGCGTCCCTGTCGGTCTTGAGGGTGTTGGCCCGCAAGGTGATGGGGGGGATGGTGTTGATGGCATCCAAAAGCGCAAGGCACGGTTCCAGGCCGAACCGGTTGATCCAGCGCCGGGATAGCCACAGGGGGATGGACCGGCTCTTTGAGACAAACAGGGCCGGGTCGGCTTTTTTGTCGGGCATGGCGACTTCCTTGTACCGGGTGGTCGCCTTTCTGAGCACGGCATTGACAAAGCCTGCAGCGCCTTTGTGCGCGATTTTTTTGGTCGCGTTCACCGCCGTGTTGACTGCTGCGGAAACCGGAATCCGCTCCATGAACACCACCTGGTAAAGGGCCAGGCGAAGGGCGTAGAGGACTTCCGGCTTTATCTGCTCCAGCTTTCTGCTGGAAAACGGGGCGATGAGCCAGTCCAGGTGCTCCCGCCATCTCAGGGTACCGTAGACGATGGCGTTGGCAAGGGCCCTGTCCCGTTTTGACAGCTTATCCAGGTCAGCGGAGAATTTCTCAAGGGTTCGGTCCAGGGGGAATCTCGATCCATCGTTTTCGAGGAGGATCTTCAGCGCCAGGAATCGTGGGTCATTGGTCATTGTTGTCTTGGGTCGGCTCTTTTTTTCAGGCATTGAGTACTGTACCCGGTTCAATGGGTTTTCCCCTGAGGAACTCGGCCGCCGTGAGGCGTTTCCCCGAGGCGCCCTGGAGTTCAAGGATGGTCACGCTTCCTTCGCCCGCGGCAACGTGGATGCCCTGGTCGTCGCACAGGAACACGGTGCCGGGCTTGGCGTCCGACCGGGTTTCACCCGGCGCTACCCGGAAGATCTTGATCCGCTTTTCATCCAAAAAGGTGAATGCGCCCGGCCAGGGGGTCATGGCCCTCACCACTGCCGAGATCTTTTCCGGGGTCATGGCCCAGTCGATTTTGCCGTCGGATTTTTTGAGCATGGGGGCAAGGGTCGCCTTGCCGTGGTCCTGGGGGGTTCGCGTCAGCCGTTTCTCTGCAATGGCGTCCAGGGTCTTGATGATGAGGTCCGCTCCCATGTCGGCCAGCCTGTCATGGAGATCCTGGGCCGTGTCATCATCATGGATGGGGGTGGTTGACTTGAGCAGCATGTCGCCCGTGTCCAGGTCCTTATCCATGACCATGGTGGTGATGCCGGTCTCCTTGTCCAGGTTGAGGATGGCCGTCTGGATGGGGGAAGATCCCCTGTGGTAAGGCAACAGGGACGCATGGATATTGATGGGATAGATCTTTGGAATATCCAGGATCTCCTGGGAGAGCTTGTGACCAAAGGCCACAACCACGAACAGGTCCGGCTCAAGCGCCGAAAGCCGCTCCCTGACCTCGTCGGAGCGCATGGATTCCGGCTGGATCACCTCAAGTCCCAATTCCAGGGCCGCCGTCTTGACCGGCGGGGGCACCATCTTTCTTCCCCGGCCCTTGGGGCGGTCCGGCATGGTTATGACAAGGGGAATCTCACAGTCATACTCTGCCAGGGCCCTGAGGGGCGGGACGGAAAAATCCGGGGTTCCCATGAAAACTATCTTGAATGGTTTTTTCAATTGCTTTGCAGCCTCTTTTTTAGTTTTTTCTTGTACATGTTTCGCTTGAGGGCGCTGATCCTGTCAATGTACAGGACCCCGTCCAGATGGTCGATCTCATGCTGCATAATTACAGCAAGGATGCCCTCGGCGTCAAACTCAAGCTTCTTTCCCTCGAGGTTCAATCCCCGTACCGTGACTTTTTCGAACCGCTTCACGTCGCAGCTGTAGTCGGGAACGCTCAGGCAGGCCTCGCCTTCGGAGGTGATGCTGCCGGAGGATGCAATGATTTCAGGGTTGATGAGCGCCTTGAACTCCTGGGGCAGGTCCTCGTCCTCCTCCGATGTGGCCGGGGAGGGATTGTAAACAATGATCCGTTTGGATTCACCCACCTGGGGGGCGGCAAGGCCCACGCCCGGGGCGTCGAACATGGTCTCCCCCATGTCGTTCACAAGTTTGATGATGCTGTCGTCTATGGTTTCAACCGGAAGGGCTTTCTGGAGCAGAACCTTTTCGGGGTAGTGGTATATCTTAAGTAATGCCATGGTGCTTTATTCCTTCTATCTATTATACAAGAATGGTTCTTGCGCGTTTTATATCGTTCCTGATCTGCTCGGAAAGCTCCTCCAGGCTGGAGAACTTCTTTTCATCCCTGAGCCGCTGGATCATGTTTACCCTTATTCTTTTACCATAGATGTCCCCTGAAAAGTCCAAAATGTGGACTTCAATGGTGAAAATGTGGTCGTCAAAGGTCGGGCTGTAGCCGATGTTGGCAACGCCCTTGAACTTTTCCGTTCCGGTTTCAACGGTCACGGCATAGACGCCCATTTTCGGGCAGAGTTCATCATGGAGCTTGATGTTCGCCGTGGGAAACCCAAGCTTGCTGCCGCCCCGTTCCCGTCCTTTTACCACCTTTCCCCTGATCTGGTAGAACCTGCCAAGGAACTTCGGGGTCTCGTGGACCCGGCCGTCCATGACCAGTTCCCGGATCCGTGTGCTGCTGATCCGCTGGTCTCCGGTCTCGGTGTCGTTTATCCAGTCTGAGACCATAACCTCGAATCCGTGGACCTCTCCGGCCTGTCTCATGATGTCCAGGGTGCCTTCCCGGTTTTTTCCAAAAGTATAGTCTGATCCCACAATGATTGCCTTCATCCCCAGCTTGCCCAGAAGAAACTTCTGGATAAAGTCCTGGGCTGAAATTGAAGCAAACTCCTTGGTAAACGGCAGGCAGAGGATCTTGTCCACGCCGGTCGCCGATATCAGTTCAATCTTCTGATCCTTCCGCGTGATCAAAGGCGGTCCATTCTGGGTCAGCACCCGCAAAGGGTGGGGGTCAAAGGTGATGACCACCGAGGTGCCGCCAATCTCTTCAGCCTTTTCGATAACCTGATGGAAAAGGGCCTGGTGCCCTTTGTGCACTCCATCAAAGTTGCCAATGGTGATGACCGCCTTATCAAAAGGTTCGGTTATTATATTAATGTCTTCGATCAGTTCCATAATTTCCTTTTCAAGTTTCATCATAAAATGAGCTTGACAAAGCTCATAAAGCTCTATATATAAAGCACCCATTGATGCAAATCAATCCTTTTTTGGGGTTGGCATTGAGGGCCGAAGTGGCGGAATTGGTAGACGCGCTTGTTTCAGGGACAAGTGAACGTACGTTCGTGGGAGTTCGAGTCTCCCCTTCGGCACCACATTAAAAAACACCGTTGCCAATATCACCTGGTATTGACAACGTTTGTAGTTTTAGCCGAAGTGGTGGAATTGGTAGACACGCTAGACTTAGGATCTAGTGCCGCGAGGCGTAGGAGTTCAAGTCTCCTCTTCGGTACCATAAGCAATTTCAAGGGGTTAGAGTGAAACATAATATTCACTTTAACCCCTTTTTTGTTGCTTGGTCAACCTTTTGGTCAACACCTGCGGATTTAACCCGGTTGTTGTTGACCATTTCATCCATGCAATTTACCGCCTTCATCTTCTCCGCCTCATCAACCGATAACATCATGTTCCTATTGTTTGATCCCTTTTTCAGCATCTTTTCAAGCCGTTTGAACGTCTTGAGGGCGTCACGGAGATCATATTGTTTTCCCATGCCTTGACGAGCATCCGCCGTGCAGCCCCGATCTCCTGATCAATATAGGAGTCTGCCCTGCCCTGATTCTTTCGCCGGATCTGATTGAGGGAGTTGGCCGATCTTAAAATACCGCTTATATGTCAGTCGTCCCAGGAAGGTTGGTATGAACACGTTTATAACTGGTATATCAAGATAGGCGGACTCCCTGACAACTTAATTCTTGACAACGTGTAGCTTTAAAGCTACCTTTTAGATGTGGAAACCATTGAGCGGATCATCAGGGAATACATCTCAAAAGACGGGAAAAACCATTTCAGGGACTGGCATGAAGGCCTGAAGGACGTAAAGGCCCAGGTTAAAATCGATATCCGGATTGCAAGGCTCCGCCTGGGCAATTTCGGTGATGCCAAGAGTGTTGGAAAAGGGGTCTATGAGTTGCGAATCCATTTCGGCCCAGGGTTCCGGATATATTATGGGCTAGACGGCGACAAGATTGTTCTGCTGCTCTGCGGCGGGGATAAGAAGACCCAAAAGAGAGACATTAAAAAGGCCGTCGCCTTTTGGGAAGATTACAAGGAGGAAACATAATGGCAACCGCAGGATATAATGAAGGGCTTTTAAACCGGCTGCAGGATCCGGCATACGCCTCTGAATATTTAAACGAGGCTTTGAGCGAAGGATCACAGGAAATGTTTATGCTGGCCCTCCGGGATGTGGCAAAGGCAAAGGGCATGGCCAAGGCTGCCAGGGAATCAAACCTCAACAGGGAAACCATGTACCGGATGCTGTCTGAAAAAGGGAATCCCAACCTTTCAAGCCTGACCAAGCTGCTGGATACGCTTGGCCTTACCATTACCATCGGAATGAAGAAAAGCGCAGCCTTATAAAAGTCGAGCCGGCCCCCGCCGTAAAAGCAGCGTGAAAATCATTTCACTGCCTTTGGGGCGGGATCGGCCACCGTACTGGTGGAGTTGGAGAGCTAATCAAAAAATGTTTGAAGTCGGATTGGGATACTTTATCTCCAATAAAGTTGTTTTTTTATATATAAGGGTATACTTAAATTAGGTTTGGTTCTGAATGAGCCTTTAAAGTTAAAATACAAAACAGGAGGTATGTATGGGTTTTAATGATCGCATGGATGAAGACGATGGATTTTCTGATTTTTTAAATGAAATTCTTGATTGTTTAGATGGAACAGCGAAGGGAATTACAAAATTAGTCATTGATAAAGGTGATGGTATTCTTTCAGACAAGCAAAAATTTGTTTTTGAAAAAGAAGTCCTTGATATATATACATTTGACGAATGTGTAGGATGTGGGTCGAATATACCGTGGAGTGAAATGTATGCTGCATACGATAATGGGGGATATTGTGGGTATTGTGAAAATAGGAGGGCAAAGATAGAAAAAGAGTAGCTATATAAAATTATTACGCCGCACTTACCCTATCTGGTGAGCTAATGAGACAAAACAATCAGGCATTTAAAGATCCTCTGTGCCTTTAAATGCCGATTGTTTGCGATGTTGATGAACAAGCCGACACGCAACTTATAGATATGAGCACATGAACTGATGCTCTTTTCATCATTATAAATAAGCGGAAGGTGTCAATTCATGTGCCCTGAGCTATAATACATTAGAAACACTCCTCTCGATAAACTTCCAGGAGTGATGGTGCCGGTGCATCATCCGACACCTGGATGATCGAGCCATAAAACTCGATTCAACGGAGTGCATATGGTTTAAGTTTCAGGCATAGGCGCTTATGATCCTTCATCCTGGACGTTCCCTCCCAGCTGAATGGACCTCCTCGCCCTATAAAATGACAACCGGCAAATAATCTGGGAAGCTGATGGCGGTTTGGATTGTAGTCGGGGAAATGCCCCCTCCTTTTTTTGATCTGGTTTATGGGTGTATTGGGAGGCTAAAACGTGTGCATTCTCCATGTGCATATGTAGCTGGGATTGTAAATAATCGGATTTACGCGTATCAGGTTCCTATAATCCGTTTAATCAATCCTCTGTGTCCGCTTGTATTGATCTGTGCCCATGGCCTTGGCCTTGGCGAGGAACAGAAACAGACCGGTCTTTCTTGAAATAAGGTGCTTTACAGGGGGAAAAGACGGTATGGGCTGTGGCTGGGAACAATGAAGGGCAGGTCTCAAGCTAATGTGTGACTTTGGTGTTGTGGTGACGGCACAGTAGCTTGAGACGCTATGTAATTTTTATTCGGAGGGCTCTTGCAACTTTTTTTTGAGGGTCTGGATGTCTGAATCGGGGATCTGCCATCTCCCGCTTTTTTTAAAGGCGTTTGCAAGGCTTTTATCTTGAATGAAAGCTGTAACTTGTTTTGCGGATATGCCCAGCATTTCTGCAGCCTCTTTTGCAGTGTAAAATTTTGCGTCTTCGGTCGCGTCTTCGGTCGTGTCTTCGGTCGTGTCTTCGGTTGCGTCTTCAGCTGCGACTTCGGTCGTGTCTTCAGTTACGTCTTCGGTTGAGTCGGCACTTGGGAGCGGTTCGGCATCCTTTGGGGGCTCTACGGGCGCATCCGTGGTTGCTTCGACAGCCTTCTGTTCAACTGGCTTGATCTTTCTCGCGGCTGCTTTTTGTTTGTTTTTTTTTCTCCGTGAGTCCCTTATCTTTCTTAATCTTCTTGCCATTCTTAATTTTTCCTGTTCGTGTCCTTTATTGTATTCATTTTCATTTGTCCGCATTTCCGCACAACCTGTTTTGGCACACCGGTTTTGCGGGGGCGCCGGGCTGTTATAAATAAAGATTGATGATAACGCAAATGTAAATTTCATCTGTCAGGGGTTCAATCTTATGACGTAAGACCTGTTTTTGTTTAAAACTTCTGTTTTTTTAAGGGGTTGTTCCGAAATTGGACGATAAATGTTTTGGCAGATGGGGAGACCGTAAAGTGGCGCTTTGGATGCTGATGCAGGCCCGGCATCATTGATGATCGGCTGGAATTAGGGTGGACGTTGTTTGTTTCTGTAAAATTTTATCCGTAAAATAGCGATGCGTTTTTATAAGGTGATCAAAGGGCATATGGGTGGGACAGGGATGAAAAAAATGGTTGTGGGGAACCATGGAACCGGAAAAACTGTAGCGTGTGGTTTGACGAAATGATGTCATCGTAAAGCTGCTTTGTTTACTAAAAGATAATTGTGTTTAAATAACTAATTGTTTGTTAAGGGTTTATTTGGGGTTTGCCACTATGCTATGGTGACATTTAAACAAATCAAAATTCAAAATCATTCCTGTCAATCTGATTGACGTTCCTATCTGAGTTTTTGTTCTGCGAAAGCGTTAAAGATTACTCGCGCTGTGACGGGTTCAATTGTCGATATTATTGCAAATCTTCCCGGGTTGCCCGGCAAAGAAGATTCCTTATGGGGCGGCCTTGCCGAAGGATCAGTAAATGTCTTATACCCATGTAAGGAAGACGAAACCGGATGGATCTTATAAACAATGAAGCGCTGGCCGGCCTGAGAGCTTTGATAGAAGGGATGCTGCCCGAGGCCCCTGATCCTGCCCATGAACCCAAACTGGTATTTAGCGGCACACGGATTACTCCCATCGGCGTGGGCGGGTTTATCGCCGTAAACGACGACCCCAAAGGCGCCATTTACGGGAGGCGCATTGAGACCGGCGTTGCAATAACCGCTAAAGCCGTTACTGAAAATTTGCTTGAGATTCTTGTTGACAATATCACCGGGACCCTCCTGTCCCAGGACCGGCAGACGCTTTTTAAAAACGGTCTTTGCCGTATCGTCCTCGATGGCCTTGGTCCGGTAACGACGACGGGTCAGGGAATGGACAGGGTTACCGCGCGGGACGTGAATTTTTCCGTGCATTATGAATATGTGAGACTGCCTGATGTGCCGGAAGGGGTGCTGGATGAGATACCCCTTGAATCCGATCTGGACTTGAGTGAAGGCCGTGCCGAATTTCTTATTAATACCGGCTTTGATGAAACCGCCCTGGACCTGTTTGATGTTGTTGACGATCCCCTGGCCACCCTGGGGGGGAACTCTGACTGGACGTATAATGCCGATGAATTTCGTATTGAACAGCTCGGGGATATCCATGGTGGCGATCTCGTGCCCACCCCTGACAAAGCCGGTACCTATCTGCTGCTCAAGCAGACAGCCCTGCGGCCGTTGGTGCGGAATTTTATTCTAAGCGCTGAGCTGGGGGCCGGGAATCCCGATGGTATCGGTTTCGTTTTTCGTTTTCTGGATACGGAAAATTTCTATTACTTTTTGATGTCTTCCCGTCATAATTACCGGTTAATGGGTAAAAAAGTGAATGGTGTGTTCAGCGTCCTCGATACACCCGGACTGGACGATGCCCAGGGGTTTGATACCAATGGGACGTATCAGTTAAAGCTCATTGTGCAGGATGCCGGGTTTACACTGTTCATTGACGGGGATTTGGCGCTGCAAGGCAAAGATGGTTCCATTACTGAAGCAGCTCGGGTCGGGTTTGCGTGTCACGGCAATAGTCAGGCATATTTTTATCGCATCAAGTTGCTTCATTTCCAAAATTAGCAGGAAAAAGCAGCATTAATACAGGGGGATGAGTTCATGGCAGAAGACCAGTTTGCAGAACAGATTATTCCTGGCACATATATACGGGTGCAAGCTGAGGGCCTGATCAGTGCCGGAGGAATTTCATCTGGTAACATCGGTATCGTTGGAACCGCAACTGAAGGCAATGGCAGCACCCATAATTTGTCGGACTGGGATACGGCCCGGACCGATCTGGGGATGTACGATGCTTACAGTGGCGGTTCCGGAACGTTAAACCTGACGCGCAGCATCGAACTTTTGTTCAGGAACGGAGCGCGTACGATCTATGCCCATTCCCTGGCGGCGGGATCGACCCAGGCGGATTTCAGTAACGCGTTCAATGAAGTTATTAAGGAAAATGTAAATATCCTGGTGGCGCCGGAACTGACGACCGATCAGGCAAAAGCGGTGCTGGGCAGCGTTGTTGATGGTGCGGAAGGCACTGGCAAGGATGTGATCGCGGTTATCGGGTCTGATCAATCGGCGGCAGCCGACATTGTCGGCCAGGTGACGTCCAATAAGCGGGTGATCATGACCGCGCCCGGCATCCATGCCTATGATGCCGCCGGTGGGTTGGAGGTCGTGCTAAATGGCCGGTATACCGCTGCTGCGGTGGCGGGGTTGATCAGTAGCCTGGCTGTTCAATCAAGCCCTACGAATAAAGTGCTCTCGGGTGTGACCCGGCTGGAACAAAAATTTTCCTATGGGGAAATCAAGGATTTGCTTAATGGCGGTGTTGCCGCACTGGAGGATCGCCGCGGCATACGCGTGGTCCGGGGGCTGACAACCCAGGCATCGGAAAATGGTCCGTTCAGCCAGATTACCACACGGCGCATTACTGATTATGCAAAGGCGGGTATCCGGCAGGTGAGTAATCCGTTTATCGGGCGCATCAACAATCAGCGTGTGCGTGCCGCGTTACAGGGCGCCGTTGATGGGTTGCTTACCACCATGGTTCAGGATGAAGCACTGACGGGCTATACACTCGAAGTTACCGCAACCCGGCAGGATGAAATTGCAGGGCGTGCCATTGTCAACGTGGCCATGCAGCCCACGTTCAGCATCGATTTTATCCGCGTAACATTGGCTCTCTCGTAAGGAGGTTCAGGATATGGCAAACACAAGCGTATTTACCGGAGCAGACGGATCGATAACCCTTTCTACTCCTGAAGGCACCGAAGGAGAGAAAGCGCAGGAGGTCCTTTCCGAATACGATCTGGTCAGTGTCGGCAGGGTGCATGATGTGACGGTGCAGGTGCATTCGGAAGTAAAAGCCTTTCACGAGATTGGTCAACGGTATGCCACGGAACTGCGGCCTGGTAATATCACCATCCGGGGCACCATCGGAAGGGCATATATCAATGGCGCGATGTTGAAACTGCTCCTGGGCGAGGCTGCGGTCAACCGGCCTGCCACAAGCTGGGCCCAACCCAGTTTTAACATCACCTTAATGGTGGAAAATCCGGCGAATCCGGGTGTCAACAACAACGTGACATTGCATGGTGTCAAGATGGATACCTGGAATTACAACATGCCGGAGGATGACTTCCTGATGGAGTCCGTCGGCTTTCAGGCCCTGTACATGACAGTGGCGGATGCAGCGTGATGTTAAGCGGTGAAGAATTACTGGCAGGCGGTACCCTGGATTTTGAAGTGGAAATTCCCGGCGAGATCCTGCATCCGGCAGGACAGGGACAGGCCGACACCCATGCCCGGAATACGGTGCGGTTGCGGCCCCTCACCGTGCACGATCTGCAGCTCATTTCCCGTGCCGCCAAGGAAAGTGATTCCCTGATGGCGACCTTGATGGTGCAGCGTGCCCTGGTGAAACCCCGCATGAGCCTGGCCCAGGTCAATGCAATGCACATCGGGCTGGTCCAGTTTTTGTTGCGGCATGTCAACGAGATCAGTGGTATCAGCGCAAGCCGGGAGCAGATGGATGAAGCGGTGGGGGCGCCTTTGACAAAAGCGGCATTTGTGCTGGCCAGGGAATTCGGCTGGACACCACAGCAGGTTAATGAGCTGACACTGGGGCAGGTTTTACTCAATCTGCAGATGTTGAGGGGGAAACATGGCCTTGAAGCAAAACAGTGACGATACAGGAACTTTGCGACGGGCCATCGGGCCTTTCAGGGACGCGATCGAGGCGATTTCATCTCCCCTTCCCAGTGGCCTGGAGTCCATGCTCCGAATGGAACGGATGATCGAGGCCCTTGATGTCAGTCTGCCCATGGTGGGCTTTGGGCCTTTTGACGGGTTAAAGTCCGGGGCGGATATTGATGGGGGGAAGACGATAACCCCCGTCAAGGTGCCCGCCATGGCGCCGTGCCCGGATTCATCCGGTCCCAGCCGGATCAGGGAGCACAACGCCAATGATCGTGATGGCTGCCGGCCTCTGGCGGATTGTCTTGCCAAGGTGGGCATGCTTGCCGATGAAATCCTCCGGTCTTCGGCAACAGGCAGCAAAGTTGATGTAAATGCAAGGGCGGTGGATACTGTTTCAGGTGCCGGAGGGTTTGACGGTAGACCTGATATGAATTTTCAGCAATCCAAAGGGGATATTTTCTCAAAGAAGACCGGCAGCGTCACGGAAGTTGTTTTTAATGATGCAATGCCGGCCGGTTCCCTGGATAAGGATGTCGTTACCTCTTTAGTCAATGACGTGCTTGTTGAACAAGCCAGGCGGCATGGGGTGGATTTGTCATGAATGTAAAGCCGGTGCTGGGGGATTGGGAAATTCCGCATATCCAGTCCATTCAATCCCTGGAAAAAAGAAATTTTGTTGAACTGGATATTCCGGGCCGGGTCGGCAGCCTTTTCCAGGATATGAATACCGGTCCCGCGCGCATTGCCATTTGCGGCAGCTTGTACGGGGATGAGACACGGAACGAATTTTTAGGGGAATTGCGGGGGAAGTTCCGGGAGGGAGAGCCGGTTACTTTTGTGGGCGACATCGTCACGGCCACGGAAGTGCAATACGTTATCATTGAAACATTGGCGTTTGAAGAAAATGGCTTGAAACCCGATCAACTGGATTATCGCATCATACTGAGGGAAAGCCCGCCACCGCCGCCGCCCCCGGACCCATTGGCCGAACTTGATACCGGTCTCCTCGATGGGGCGGGTGATTTTCTGGACATGGCGACCGGGGCACTGGACTTGATCGATTCCCTTGGCAGCGTGCCGGATGTGACCAACCCGACACCGCCTTTGACAAGCGCCCTGGATGGGTTGACTTCGGCCACCAGTGGATTGGGGGATGCGCTTTCACCGTTAACGGACATTTTCGGATCGGACGATTAATTGACTGTCATGGGCATCCGCTTTCCTTGTTTCGTTTGAATCCTGCGGCTGTCGTCAGGTGCTGAAAAGGACTATTAAGAGATAAATCATGCCTGAAGGATCGTTAAATACCAGTATTTCAACCCTGCGTACCGCCCTGGAAGGCGTAGTTGGATTATTAGGTGTTCCAGGGGATGAGGGCACGCCTGCCAGTGGTTTTGCAGGGGCGGCGGGCGCATTTTCAGTTACGCCCCAACAGCACTTTGATGATTTCTCCGGGCAAATCACCCGGCAGCTTTCCGGGGTGCTGGATTTTGATTCCGGTTCCGTCCTGGGCGGTGTGACGGATCTGTTCTCATCCCTTGAAGCGGGCAGCGATCTCATTCCCGTCCAGGCATTACAGGAGCTGACAGGGTTTATTCAACAGCTGGACGGCATTTTTTCAGGTGATTTCATAACCCGGATTCAAGACGCCCTCAACGCCATTACCGGCATCTCTGAGTCGATCCCAAGTGACCGCGCCGGTGTGGCCGGTGCCCTGGTGGACCAGGTCATCGGGGTATTGATGAGCCTGGAAGGGCCGGAAGCGGAAGCCATCCGGGCCTGGATCGATTCCATCCGGGATCTGTTCCGTGAAGCCATGCCCCTGATCGACCTTGCGCAATCAGCAGATCCGGAACAGGCGATGGTGGAGGCCTTTCAACGCTCATTGGACAATACGCTGAACGCGTTTAACTACGGCGCCATAAAAAAAGTGGTGGATTTTGTGCAGGCGTTTCCCCCCAGGCTCAGCCTGGAGGATCAGTTGGGCGGCATACCCGGCGCCATTACCAATGCCGCAACGGCGTTGTTCGATGTGCAGGGTGCCGTGGGGGCGGATTTTACTGACTACCGGAACGCCATCGCCGGCGGCATGGACGCCCTTGAAGGGATTAACCGGGCGTTCCGTCCGGCCGTCAAGGTACTGAATTCCATTGTCAACGCCAGGCTCCTGCAGCCAAACGCATTGGAGAATTATCTGCGTGAACAGATGAACAAGGCCCTGGACGTTCATGTGCATGAGGTACAGAAAATCGATGACCCGTTTAACCTGTTACTGGATCGCATTGACGAGGGTATTGAAAATGTCGACCTGTCATTCGTGCGGGATGAAGTGCTCGGGTTCTTTGGCGGATTGCAGGAAAACATTGAAGGCGCGGATATTCCTTCCCTGGGAGATACCCTGGCGCAGCAACTGGCGCCAGTCAGTGGCGCTGTAGATGATCTGCAGCAGGGGGTGACGGATTTCCTCGCCCAAATCGAGGGGTTTGCCGACAACATCAATGACCAGCTGCGCAATTCCCTGGGCACGGTTGGTGAATTCCAGGCGGACGGCAGTTTCCGCTATCACTTTGAGGGGGATTTGGAAACCCTGCTGGTAAATGCCCGCAGGGTTATTGCCGGCGACCCCGGCGATCCCGGGGCCGTGAGTCTCAGCGGCACCCTCGACGGCCTGAACGCCGCCATAAACGAATTGCTGGGCCGGGTACTGGTGATCCTGCAGGAGGTTGAAGCCCTGATTACCGGCGTGACCGATACCGCTGTCGGGGGAATCAACGAGTTCAGGGATTTTGTCGAGGGGCTGAATGTGCAGCAATTGCTGGACACCCTGAAGGAAAAAATTGAAACGATTCTCAATGACCTTGCCCCCATCGAGTTTGATCTCATTGTCGATCCCATTGTCGCGGAACTGGACGAAAATACGGAAAAACTTCGGTCCGTGGATGTTTCCTCCCTGAACGATTTACTCCGGGAAGCCCTGAAACTCGCCCTGGATGTCGTTGTCAGCATCAATTTTACCGATGAAATCAGCACGCCCTTAAAAGATCAGTTTGAAAATGTAAAAGCCGTTCCCCAGAGTGCCCTCGATACCCTGCAGGCACGGTATGAACAAGCGATATCCGAGCTTGACGAGCTGAGCCCCACCCGGTTGCTGCAAGATATTTTTTCGGCCTTTGATATTATAGAGGATGCGGTGAAAGATCTCACTGCGGCAAGCCTGCTTGCGCCCCTGGACGGGCTGCACGAGCAATATTTGCAGCAGCCGTTTGACAAACTGGCACCGTCCACCCTGTTGCAGCCTGTAACTGACGGGTTTGAGAATTTGACCGCCGTGTTTGATGCAGTCAACGGCGGGGAACTGATCGGGCCTGTAAATACCCTGCTCAACGATTTTAAATCCAGAATGGACGGGTTTGATATCACCTCCCGGGTGGACGATCTCCTGGAGGCCGTTGAAGGTGTGAAGCAGGATTTGCGGGATATCCGGCCTTCCGAACTGTTCGGGCCTATTGTCCAGGAGTTTGAGCGCCTGGAATCGGAACTGGACCGGTTCAAGCCTTCCATCGTGTTTCAACCGGTGGTTGAGCTGGCAACGCCCCTGCTCGCGGTTCTGGAGAACGTACAGGCAGCCACCTCCCAGGCACTCCATGACGCGTTTCAGATTCCGTTGCAGATACTGGATCAGCTTCAACCTGAAGCGCTGACCCGGCAGATACAGCAACATCTGGACGAAATTATCACTGGGTTGAACGGGGTTAATTTCCCGGCCCGGTACAATCAATTAAAAGGGCAGTATTTCGATTTTAAAACGGCCGTGGAAGCCGAAGGCAATACCGCCTGTCTCTCCATTATTTCCCATGTGGACCCCGAGCGTAAACTTGGGCATCTGATGGGCACCTGCAATGGCCTTATCCAATCCCTGGAAACCATAAAAAATAACGTGGTCATGCCGGATCTGGAGGCCTTGTACGCCGAGCTGCAAGAGCGCTTACTCGGGATGCTGCCGCCCTTTGCCCGCCGGCTGCTTGATCCTGAAACCTTTAAGCGGGTGATGCGCCTGGCCAATCCCGTGCGTTTTCTTGAAGCCCTGGATGAGCGTTTCGAAGAGATAAAAAACCGCCTGCTCCCCATTAGGCCGGGGGATATCACGGGGGAGCTGGATGAAACCTATGACACTGTATTGGCCCTGGTTGAAGGGCTGGATATTGAAGACGGGCTGAACCTGGTCAAAGATCAGGTGAACCAGGTCAAAGATATTGCCGCAACCATTCGAGTGGATTTTCTGGCCTCCGATATCGACAACGCCATCAATGATGTCAAGGCGGTGGTGGACGCCCTGGATCCCGCAGGGGTGATCTCGCGCCTGGATATCCTGCACAATGATTTGAAGGAGGTGCTTGACCTGACCCTGCCGTCCGCCATGTTATCCGGGATCGATACCATACTTGAGCAGGTGCAGGGCGTGGTGGCGCTGGTGGACCCGGAAACCAGCCTGGGCCAGCCTTTGAATCTCGCATGGCAGGCGGTGGCGGATAAATTGGCCGGTATCGATTTTACCGTGGTGCTGCAACCGTTGGTGGATAAGCTGGATGAGTTGGAACAAAAATTTGAACAGGGCCTTGGCCGTACCGAAACCTCGTTTGACCGGATGCTGGGTTCGGCACGGTCGGCCTTAAGTGACAGCGCAAGTGCAAGCGCAGGCGCGGGTGCATCAATATAATGGCAGATAGAACAGAAACCATCCATGTGAAGGTGCTGACCTATAATCCGGCCCGGGACGATATGATCCCCGTGCCCGGAGCACAGTTGCTGTGTGAGCATAACGGGTTTTTATATGATCCCGACCTCTCCACCGGCACCCCCACCACCGACGCCGCAGGTGTGGCGGAAGTGGAAATCACCTTTGATGAGGAAGAAGAGGACAGCCTGAATCCCTATTTTACCATCACCATCCCGGAAGCAAGCCGGACCCTGCCCGCAGCCGGGCCTGCCGACGAGCAGATTACCCTGCCCGGGGAATGGACCACCCGGCATTATCATAACCGGCGCATCCCGCGCATTACGGACCATACCGATCCCGGCAATCCCCTGGAAATCTTTGTGGGCCTGCACGCCAACGTGAAATTCGCCTACCCGGATTTCCATGATTCCAACAAGCGCAATCCCCTGGCGGTTCCCCAGGATACGGTCCAGGTGTATCTTGCTGATTATGATTCCTTTATTTTTGATTGGCTGTCTCCCGATGATACCCTGGGGGGATTCGGGTACAACCCCCGCCCGGCAGCCGGGGACAGCAAAAATATTGCCGTGGGCCGGGAGGACCGGTACTCCTATTATGATGTCTGGCCCACGGTTCCCTGGGCCCTGGATGATTCCCCCGGCCATCCCAAGGCCCATATTGATCCTCCCCATGCACCAATGGCGCGCCTCGGCGGCGGAAGCTTCGTTCAAACCGGTCCCCTTGCCGCGGACCACCACGGTTTTGTGTTCATGATCGATGGCAATGTGATCCATCGTTTCTATCCCGACGGCACTTACATTGAAACCATCCCGGAGCCGGGGGCCGGTGTTACGTTATCCAATCCCAAAGGGCTTGCACTGGATCAGTATCGCACCCTGTTCGTCTCAGATACCGGTAACCACCGCATTGTGATCTTCCGGCCGGACTGGAAAGACGGACACCCCATCCTTGTGACAGGCCGGTATAAGTTCTATAGAACTTTTGGCTTCCCCGGTCCGGGAGCCGCCCCCGGCCGGTTTGATCAGCCGCAGGGATTGACCGTTGTCCATGAACGCAAGGTGGACGGTGAAGAATGGCTGGCTGTTACAGACACGGGTAACCATCGTGTGCAGGTGTTTTCCGTCCACCGCCGCGCCACTGGCGGGGATTGGGATTACAAAGCCAACCGTGTGGCGTATCCCTTTGGCTTTGATTTGAATTTTGTTACGGAGTTTGGTGCGCCTGGGGCAGGCAGCGGCGCGGCTCCGGGTTCTCCCGTAGCCGCCACCCTGTGGGAACCCGTTGATGTGGCCTCGGATCGTGAAAAGCGGCTGTATGTCTGTGATCAGGTTTGGCACCGTGTTTCCCGCTGGGATTTAAATCCTGCCGCCAACACCTATTCCCACCAGGCCGATTGGGAGAAGAGCGGCGGGGGCAACGGCAGCGGCAATGGCGAGTTTGATATGCCGGTGGCCCTTGCCGCGGATGCCGCCCATAATTACATATATGTCGCGGATTTTAATAATCAACGTATCCAGCGCCTGGATTTCAATGGCAGCCACCTGGTGAACTGGGACATGGGCCTGGCAAGCCCGCCGACACCCGCCGGTGTTGCCGTGGACCCACGGGGCCAGGTGTATGGGGCCGACGGCGCAAACCAGCGGGTGGTGCGGGGCACGGTGTTTGAGGGCAGCGGCGCCGTGAAAGGTAATTCCCAGGCCCCGGACAGGGTGGGGGAGCCCTGGACCCCGGTTTCCGAACCCGGTCATATGTCGGAACCGGGTTATACCTGTTTTGACGGGGACGGCAAGCTCTGGATAAGCGACACCGGTAACAACAGGGTATTGATCTATGCCCGCAACGGGTCAGGGGAACTTGTGCCGGACACTCCCCCGTCCGTGACCGGCCTGAACCGGCCCGTGGGTATCGTTAAACATGAAACCGGTGACCTGTTTATTTCGGATTCCAACGGCCATCAAATTCGTAAATATGATGCCGCCCTAATCCACGCCGCTGATATCGGCACGGGCACTGCGGGAAGCGGGGATGATCAATTCAACCATCCCATGGGCCTGGGGATTGCCAAACAGGCCGAACCGGTACTCTACATCGCCGACCAGCTTAACAACCGCGTAAAAATGCACAAGCTCAACGGTGATTATATCGGCAGCATCACCAGTGACGGGACCCTGAACCTGGACAGGCCGGAAGATGTGGCCATAGACCCGGAAGGGCATCTGTACATCGCGGACACGGACAATGGACGGGTATTGCAGTTCAGCCTGACCATGGACGGCCCGGTTGCCGCTGGGCCTGCCTTTGTCCGGTCAATTACCCCCACGGGAATGACCTTTGCCAAACCCAGCGGGGTGTCACTGGATGAAGAAAACAAGCTCATTGTCACCGACCGGGACCAGGGCATGGTGTTTCGCCTGGAATCCAACGGTGATGTGCTGGCCTTTTGGGATATGGAGTGCTTTATCCGCCGGGATGCGGATTCCGGCACGGATTACTATCCTGAACTTGCGCGCCTGCTGCGCTTCAATCAACCCGGCCGGGCGGCCATGGACCGGCACGGATTGCTTGCCGTCGCAGATACCCGGCACCATCAGGTGCGCCTGGTCCGCACCCACACCCAACTCAAGCTGAATCTCTTTGATATCGGCCAGGGCGTGTTTGAAAAACTGCCAGATATCTCTTTCCGGGTAAAGGGGGAGGCGGACTGGAGCCGGAGCCTGGGATTGGAGGTGGACCTTGACAAGGAACTCTCCACCGAGCCCGACGAGAATGTGGCAGGGGATCAATGGGATTATCACGGGCTTTTGAGCAGTGAAGATTTCAGCAGTGTGGTGGTCAATGTCTTGAAAACGGCGCGCCTTTTCCAGAAATGGTTCAAGGCCCATTCACGGGCGGCGGCGGAAGAGCGGCGCTGGGGCCGTACGGATGACCCCCGCAGCGTGAATATAGACATTGACGAGGACAGGAGCTTTTATTTTCTGGATGTCAATCTGGACCGCGAAGAAGACGGCTCCCCCCATGGCCGGGGTGCCGATGGGTGGGATGACGCCGTTGTCGCCCATGAACTTTCCCATTGGCTGTTTGCTAAAAATACCGGGCCCTATCCTGTCCAGGATCTTAATTTCTTCCGCTGGATTCGTATCAGTGTATCCCATAGCAGATTTTTGATTGATTCTTACGATCTGGCGTTGAGTGAGGGGTGGGCGGAGTATGTGGCGCATTTCTGGGGGAACCATTCCGGCAGTAACGACAGGGTCCGGGGCTATGGATTTTATGGACAGGAATTGCTGAATATCGCTGAAAAGGACAGGCCCGATGAGCGGTTGTTTGGCGGTGGCGCCAATCCGCCGCCGGACTTTGATGAACCGGAAAAAGGGCTGCGCAACGAGGGCTATTTTTCCAACACCCTTTACCAGATCCATCGGGCCATTTCCGATTCCGATGTGATGTTTGCCGACTCCCCGGCCTATTGGCACGGGTATAACCTGGAGGTAACCAACGACATTGCCGCACGCTTTTCAAACACCATCTGGAAAGCCCTGGAACGGTTCCAGGAGGATCTTCCGTCCTTTGACCGTGGAAGCCGGGTGTTCCTGACCAAGCTGATTGACCAATTTTACACCAATGAACCCCGGTATGCCCGGATTGCCCAAAGCATATTTGAATTGAACAACCAGTTGATGCCCGTGCTCACCGTCCACGAGGAAACATCCCCCGGTAACCTGGGTGATGCCCTGGAGGAAGAGTTTGATCTGCCCGTGACAGTGCCGAAAATACTGGTATTCAAAGTCGTCACCGCCGGCGGCCACCCCCTGGAAGGGTACAACCTGAAAATTGAAATCCTTTCGGGCAGTACCTCCCATTACAGCCTGGACCCGCCGGGGGCCGGTCCCCCCCGCCGGCACGGGCGGATAACGCCCCCATCCCCGCCGCCCAATGAACTTTATCGTGCCACGGACGGTGACGGGTATGTGAAACTCAGATGCCTGGCTGCAACCGGCGCTGGTGCCTCGGAGCTGATCAAGGCAACCTTGCAGCCGGATTTTGATAATGATGATACCTTTGCGCCGCCAACGGCAGGGGATGATTACCCAACCGTCATGGGGAAACTTTACCTCTATGAACTGCGTGCCGCAGGCAAGGTGTGGTCGGGCACGGACAATAATTTCGGAGCAATGGTAAGTAAAGAGTTTGAAATCAATATTGTTTGACAGACCTGTCGGGATCATTGGATTATGCCGTTTGTACGCATACAAAGGGAAATAAAACAGGGCACCTTGTGCTGGGCGGATTATTGGGACATCGATCTGGCCGTGGTATGCCCTGATCGTGTGCCGCTGAATCAGGCCTCGCCTTTCTTTGTTTTCATGGCATGGTCGCCGGCAAGGGCGGACGGTGAGGTGCTGTTGAGCATGATATCCCGTACCGGGACAGGCGGGCGAATCAGTTTTGACGAAGATGGCGGGGAAACAACAAAAACGATCCTGGGGGATACGGAAGAGCTGGTCGGCATTTATGGCCAGTCCCTCACCACTGGCGCGGAACCGGATGTGGTGCTGGAAATCAGGGTGAATGGCGATGTGCGCGGCACGTATCCAATGTCTGTGGGCGATGTGGATGCAACCGTGGAGATCCATGGGCCGGACGGCCGTTCGGAACCGCCCGGCTGGATTCCCCTGAATATACCCGTCGGTTTTTCGGCGAGCACCTCTCCTGAAGCAGGAGGCGAATACCGGTGGTATTCCCTGAACACCTCGGCCCTGGAAATAGCAGACGGGGAAAACGAACAAGCCGTGGAGATAATGGCACGGGCTGCGCCGGTGTCATCCCGCTGGCTTTTTGTGGGGTTTACCCCGGAGCAGGAAGGCCAACCCGCGGTTTACGGAATCCACAAGCTGAACGTTCCGGATACCGAAGGCGTCACCAGCAACTGGTACAAGAATCTTGAGGCCGTTGAAAACCGTGAGGTGCGCAATGGCGAGGTGGTGGAGATCTACAGCATTGTCAATAACAACGCATACCGCCTGGGGCCGTTAACGAACGTCCGGGTGTGCATTTTGACCGTAAACGGTGAGGAAGAGCACATTCTCAGCCTGTTGGGGCCGGGGGTGGCCGGGTTGAGTCCGTCCGTAAGCGCTCAGCCGCAGCGGATGAACTTCCTGCAACTTGCCAGGGACGATTCCCTTGCGGACAATGTCAATGAATTCAGGGCGCTCCATCGTGCCGATCTCCACGAACAGGCCCTGATTGTCGAACAGGCCGGTGGTGATGCCGACAGGTTTACCTACCACGTACTGGTCTGGTGGCATGCCCAAACCCGGCCCGGTCAGGACAGGTCCCGGTACAGGTTCATCATCACTTTTTCAGACCGGCTCCAGGGTGAATCCGGTACCCCGTTGCAGATGGTGAGTACCCCTGTGGCGCCCGTGGAAGTCCTGCCCCGGGCACTCCTTGATATCACGGGGCGATTGATCGATGCCCATCCCCTGACTCCCGGCGTGGCAAACATGGAGCCCCTGGATGATGTGGAAATCCGTGGGGGCGGCAGGAGCACGAAAACCTCGCTTTTCAGTGCCGCCCATATCACACAGGCCCGGCGATTGATGGAAAAATTACGGGACGGTGTCAATCCGGTTTCCCAATATCTTGCCGGAAGGTTTTATCCCCATGTGCGGCGCATGGTACTTGCCTATGACAGCTCGGAGGAACCGTCGGCACAACTGATCCATATGGTGGTTGATGGGCTGAATCGCATTCTCCAGGGGGAGTTGATCTATCAGGCAGACCGGTTTACCGGGTTTAACATCCCGGACGACCTGATGACCAAGATAGATGGTAAGCCGAGGTTTGAAGAATTGACCCGTGTGAACCGGCGGTTGCTGGAAATTGCCTATGCCGGGGAAATCACCACTGCCGATATCGGAACCTTCCGGTTGCGCGGTTATTTTGTCTTTGATGCCCAGAACCTGGAAATACAGCGGGATGGAATCGAAACCACACGGCTCGACGTGGTCCTTGAAGGAGACGCCCGGGGGCCCGTTACCATTGTTGTTCACAATTCTGCCGCCGATGTGGACATTGCCCGTGTCGTGCATCCCGGTGCGGTCACGGATACGCCGATCAATGTGGCGGTGCCAGATGTCGCCGTTGTGGTGCATAAAATCAGGGGGCGCGTGTTCTGGCCGGATACTCGCGTATTGGACAATGCCAATTATCACGGAACGCCCCTCAAAGGAAAACGGGTCTATGGGTTGTTGCTGGAGGACGGCGGGATCGATCCCCAGCGGCCCGCCACCAGCGCACAATGGGCGGATTTGAAAAATAAGGCCCGGGTTCGTCCATCGGGCCGTCCGGGCCGGTTCCTGCATCGTGAAACCACGGATTATGACGGGGCGTTTGAGATAAAATATCTAAATCTGAATGTGGGCACCCGCTTTTTTATCTGGGCGGAAACCGTTGATCCCGCAACCCATGAAGAAACACCCGATTATACGGTTCGCACCTTCTACCGGGAATTACTGACCCTGACCGGGGGGAATAGGAATAACACCGACGATAGAGGTAAGCATCTTATTGATCACCGGTATAACATCAGCCGGGATGCGATTACCTGGGGGGTGGAATGTGTCAAAGTGGTTCATCGGCGCCTGGATGACGGCGGTAATGAATCCTGGGTCATAAAACCGAGGCATGACCAAAAGCCCGTTTTTGCAGGTCTTAATCTTGTGCTTGACCCGAATACCGTTGAAAGGGTTCCCTATGATCCGGACCAGCGGCTGGTTACCGGGTTTTACCTGCATTGCCTGCCAATAGTTCCGATCCACGAAACCCCGGATTTGCAGTCTGAAAAAAACACGGATGCCGGGACCCGTCTGCTGACAGCCATGGACGCCGTCTTTCCCCGTGGGTATTATGCCGATGAAGTGGGGTTTGTGCTGGATGCCGGCCGGATTCTGTCGGCAATTGATCTGTCGGCAAACAGGGGGCACGCCCATAATCCCGACAATATTGCCTGGGCGGGCAACTGGGACGCCGGCAATGTGAATGCGTCCAGCCAGCGCCGCCGGTGTGAACTGCTGGAAAAAACACT
The DNA here is from genome assembly GCA_024225635.1 of Desulfobacteraceae bacterium. GTDB lineage: Bacteria > Desulfobacterota > Desulfobacteria > Desulfobacterales > Desulfobacteraceae > Desulforapulum. The sequence goes on from JAAEMK010000464.1 coordinate 71,184, forward strand.
CCTGGTGACACCGCAGATCCCGGGGACCTATTTATTCAATATCACCGATGCAAGATGGGATTTCGATGTTGTGAGCCTGGCGGACTTTGCGCAGATCACCATCCCCCGGCCGCCCCCCCTCAACCAGGCCGTATTTAATAATCGCAGTATGACCGGGGATTGGGTGCCTGTTTTCCATTCCGTCGTTCCAAAATTACTGGGTTTGGCATTGGGCCGGCATATCATCCTGGCGCCGGGCCATGGTTTTTTTGACACCAATCCGCCATCCAATGATACCAATGCCCATATGGCCCGCTGGGGATCTACACAGGGGAGCTGGAACCTGGAAGCAGGGGAAGATCATAACAATGGGTTCATGGCCATGGAAGTGTCGCGTATCCTGCGCAGGAACGGTGCGAAGGTTACAAGCGTGAGGGAAGACCGTGATTTTACCCGTCCGGGCGTGCTCCATCCCGGCAACAACGTTTTCAATGTTTCCGCGAATCCGGATTTCCTGCGGTTGTGGCAGCAGAATCCCATTTATTATTTCGGCATCGAATGGAATGTCCCGGTCAATACGGCAGGTGATGCAGGCCTGATGGCGAGCGTCAACAATGTTTTTGTAAACAATCCGGCTTTAGGGCAGATAGGGGGTGGTTCCCATAACAATAAGGCAATTGACATGCGTCCCTTCTTTGCCTCTGAAAATGCCTCAAGCGCAACCCCCGTGGATCTTTATCTTTCGATTCACACCAATGCCCTGGCCGGGGGAAGGGGGTTGAGCGTATTTTATCTGGATATTGAAAACTGGGTCGGTAACGGTGAATTCAACACATTCGGACGCGCCTTTGCCAGGGTGTTGCGTACCCGGTTGCTGGATAGCTGTCATCTTCATCCGCGCTGGGCGGACGTCAGTGTCTATGGGGATTTTCCCGGCGGGGTGAGGGAGGTGCGTGATACCGTGGATTACCGGTATCGCATAGACCCGGCGAACCCGAATGACAGCCGTGCCTGGACCCGGGTACGCCAGAATCCCGGGGTGGCGGGATGGTCGCATATGGTGTTTCCGCGAACGATTCCGGTTGCCCTGGTGGAGGTGGGCGCCCATGATAATGCGGAAGATGCGCTGCTCCTGAAAAAAGCGTGGTTCCGACGTCTGGCCGGTGAAGCAATGGCCTTTGCCGTTGAAGAGCAGCTTGGGAGTACGCCCCATCCCACCAACCCGGACCAGACGCATCCCGTGACAAATAATGTGACCGGGCCTGCATCACCCCCGGCCGTCACCCGGGCGGAAATGAAAGTATTGCTCGGGGGGGCGTTTGGCCCGACCCCCGCCGTTAACGGGCTGGTCGCCAACAATAACGCCATCACCACGGCCCAGGCCGAGGATTACATAAGGGACTGCACCGGCGTGGCCGGGGCAAGGCCTGCAAACAACCGGTTAAACGCGATTGTTGCCGAGATTGAAACGGTGCAGCTGCAATATACCAGGGAGGCGTTTGTCACGGCATTGCGGGACGCACTGGTGCATGTGGCGCGAATTACAGCCGCTGACGACATAGAGCCCTTTGTCACCAAAGCCATTTTGAACGGTGAGGAGCTGGCAAACCTCAGCCGCCGCAACCGCCCCATTACCCGCAGTGAGGCGGGATCGTTTATTGCCGCAGCTTTCGGCTGGACCCCGGTTGGTTTGCAAACCGTGATCGATACCGCCATCGGCCCTGGGCCCCTGATGGCGCTGTTGGATGGCCAATTGCACGGGGATAAATTATTACCTCGGGTTGAGGCCGAAGCCATCATTGCCCTGATTCGCGCCTTGAACCCTGATGATATTTTCCGCATCCATAAACTGTATCCGGTTGATGAAGATGATCAGCCCCTTGCCCGGGGAACCGCCGAAAATACCTATGTCCTAAGGTCCGGTGTAAGAATAAAGCTGGTTGCGGCCCCCCTCGGCATTGCCTGGGCCGTGGAAGACCAGGGGATTCGGTTCTCCGTCACAAAACCTGATCGTACTGTCCAGGCGTTGGCAATGGCGGCACAAACCCGGGAAAAAATAACCTGCGAACCATGGGAATTTGATTTGATCCATGGGGACAGTACTCCCCGGGTGTTTGCGCTGAATATCGAGGTGATCCACGCGACCGAGGCGGATACCCGTTTGACACACACCCAGAACATTACCGTGTTTCATTTACTCTAAAATAAGGGTCGGATTCATATGGTCTTGAATATATCGGGTAACAATGACGCAGCCGCTTTTGTGCGGCGGCCTGCCTTTGAAGTCAGTTTTGGCGGGGGCGGCGGCGCCGGGGGATTGGCTGCGGCTGCGGCAGCGGGGCAGGGTGGAGCGGCAAGTCCCTGGGCCCGCAGTGTGGTGGGGGTGAATGTGGAGGTGGGACTTGCTCCTTTTGTGGACGTGGTGACGGTGGCGCTTGCGTCGGACGGGGACGCACCGGAAGTGGCCCTGGACGATCCGGGCACCGTTTCCCTGGGGTATGAGGACAGCGCCACCGATCTTGTGTTTACGGGCATGGTTGACCGGATCAGCCGCAGTCTCCAAGGTGCCCAACGGCTCCAGGGGGGGAATGGGGGCGTATTGCTGTCACGGTTGCGCATCAACCAAAGCTACGAGCAACAGAGTGCCGGGGATCTCGTGAATGACCTTGCCGGCCAGGCGGGTGTGGAAACCGATACCGTGGAAAGCGGGGTCGATCTTTCCTTCTATGTCCTGGATGACCGCAGCAACGCCTATGAACACATGGCGACCCTGGCAAGGAAGAGCGGTTACCACACCGGTTTCACCCCGGAAGGGAAACTCTATTTCGGTCCCTATGTAGAGGGTCAGGCCGTGCAGAACTTCAGTTACGGTATCGATATCCTGTCCCTCCGGGCCCGTGAGATCACCCCCATTGGAGAAGGGGCGGCCGGGGCCGCGGGACAAACGGCCTTGACCGGCTCCATCATCGTGCCGGGCGCGCCCCTTGTAACGGCGGGCAGCACCATCGGGATTTTTGATGCGCCCTGGGAGAACGTGAACGGCGGTTGCCTGGTCCGCTGGGTGCGCCATCGCTATTCCAAGCAGCAGGGCTATATCAGTGTCATTGATTTCTGTAAACCGGGAGGGGGATTATGACCGGGTCCCACACCTTATTTGACACCATACGCCGCATTGTCCGGCAGGAGGTCCGCAGGATACGCACGGCGGAACTGGCCGTGGTGGAGGAGCAGCATCCCCATGCAGATGATTCGGACAAGGATAATTATGCCTGCACCGTGGCATTGAGGGATTCCGGCATTGTCTTGAAAAAGGTGCCCGTGGCCACCCAGCGGATAGGAACCGCCAGTATCCCGGCCGTGGGCGACCTGGTGCTGGTTCAGTTCATCGGCGGGGATATCAATGCCCCTGTGATTACCGGGCGGCTTTACAACGATGAAGACCGGCCCCCGGTTAACGGTGACGGCCAGGGGATTCTGCATCTGCCTCCGGGTGCCGGGGACAGCGATGCCGTACACGCCGAGCTGCACAGCGGTGACAGCCGGGAATTTAACCTGAAACTGGGGAACGGCCTGGAACTCAATCTCAAGGATGATGACCCGGTGGTGGAAATAAAGGTGGACGGCGGTAAAGGTGTTGTCGCCATTGCCCGGGACGGCGCCATCACCATTGAAAGCCGGGGGGATCTCAATATGACCGGCGGCGGCAGCATCAATATCGAGGCCTCCGGGGAACTGAACCTGAAAGGGTCCGTGATCAACTTGAATTAATAACGCTTAATAACAGGATGTAAAATATGGGACAGCCGGCAGCCAAACAGGGGGACCAAATCGTGGGGACCGATACCCATATCATCATGATTCCCTCCCCCGGGGGGCCGGTGCCGACCCCCTTGCCCCATCCGTTTACCGGCCGGATCGACGACGGTTTGAGTGACGATGTCAATATGGAAGGCAAGCCTGCCGCCGTCCAGGGCAGTAAGGCAAGCAATACGCCGTCCCATATTCCCCAGGGCGGGTCGTTTCAGTCACCTCCCGTCAACAAGGCCACCATCCGGACCGGCAGCGGCACCGTGCTCATCAACGGCAAACCCGCTGCTAAAAACGGGGATACGGCCATGACGTGCAATGATCCGGCGGATATCCCGGTGGGGACGGTGATCGCCGCGGGAACCGTAATGGTGGGAGGATAGCGGCATGGAGCGGGAATTGTTAACGGACATTGGCCTGGAGCTGACCCATCGTGAATTGCGGCCGGTGTACAGGGTCGGGGACACCCGCAGGCTTGGACCGGGGGGCAAAGGGGTGATGCTGGACCTGGCCGTCAAGAGCGGCCGGGACAATCTTGCCCAGGCCATTATCATGGCGTTGCTCACCCCCCGGGGGGAGCTGTCGGCATTGGGGCATCCCCGGTACGGCTCCCGTTTGCATGAACTGGTGGGCAAGGTGAATACGTCAACCAGCCACAATCTGGTCCGGCTCCATATCCTGGAAACCCTGCAACGGGAACCGCGCATTGAAAAAATCGTGGATGCGGTTGTCACCCCGGCAAAGGAAAGACAGTCAAGTGTGGATGTCACCCTGCAGGTGGTGCCTGTGGGTGAAACCCGAACGGTTACCATTGGACCCATAACATTGGAACTCTCCCCATGAGCTTTAGACGACGAAATTATGCCGAAGTAATGGATAATCTGCTGACCTCCCTGGTCAAGGGCGTCAGCGCGGAGCAGCATCCGTTTCCGCCTTCCGATGCAGGTTTTCCCCCCTACGCCCATTCCCTGGAGCGGTCGCCGGCCGCCGACATCGTTGCGGTCCATGGCAGCCGCAACGGACAATCCCATGCCTTTGTCAAAGATAAGGACTATGCCTTGTCCCAGGATGGCAGTCAGTTGCAATGGATGGAGGAGGGGGCAGCTTTACCGGATAGGGGGACGGTGATCCATGTGAACTATCTGCCCGAATCCGTGAACGGCGCCCTGAACGATATCCATGTGGGCAGTGTGCTCAGAACCCTGGCGGAATCGGTGGGCCTTGAAATCGCGCGGCTGTACGCCCAGCTGGAGGCGGTGTATAAATCCGCCTATATCGATACGGCATCAGGCAGGGCCCTTGATAATGTGGTGGCGTTACTGGGCACCCGGCGTGTGAAGGCAGGCCGGTTCAGCGGGGAGATCGAATTCACCCGGACCCCGGGCAGCCGGGGTTCCATTTTTATTCCCGCAGGTATGCGTGTCATGACCGTTGGCGGCAATGTGGAATATGAAACCACCGCCCCTGTGACCGTGGTCGACGGCCAGAATACCGCAAGGGTCATTGCCCGGGATGTGGAAGAAAACAGCCGGGGGGTTGCCGCGGATGAACTGGTCGTGCTGGCAAAGCCCGTCACCGGTATTACCGGGGTGAGCAATCCCGCTCCCACCGCCGCCACCAACACCAATGAAACCGATGAGGAACTGAAAAACCGGGCAAAGAATTTCCTCCACGGCAGTGAGCGCGCCACCCTGGGGGCGATCAGGGAAGCGGTCGCCAAACAGGGAATCCTGGCGGATGTGGAAGAGTTGGAGGGGGATTCGACTGAGAAGGTCGGCCGGGTCAAAGTTATTCCCCACGTGGACAAGCTGGAACCCGGGCTCAGGCAACGGATCAACACTGCCATCAGCGATTCCCGTCCCGTGGGGGTCAATGTCTTTCTGGATGAAAGTGTCAAAGCGCCGGTAAAGGTGGATCTGACCCTGCGGATCGTCACCGCCCCGGATCTGCTGGAACAGGATTTGCGGGCGGCCCGGGAATCGGTCCGGGAAAAAATCAGCGATTATTTCGCCTCCCTTCCCATCAATGAGCCGGGCAGTGTCAACCGTATCATCGGTATTGTGCTTGGCATCAGCGAAGTCCGGGACATGCAGATTGTGGAAGCCAAAGCTGACGGGGTCGTCATCGGCGAGGAGACCTTAAGTAAAGGTCAATTGGGGGTTGCGGGCAAGACCACTCAACTGGGCGCATTGGAGATCGTCGATCCCAATCTGCCGACCTTGTTGCGGGTGGTCATCATCCATCCGGAGGCGGCTGATCCGCCCAATGATCCGGAAATCGAAAATGCCTTGAATACCATGCTTACCGAACTCAATGGCATGAATGATACGGACGAGGTGGATGATCCTGCAAAACAATCCCTGGATTTCTCCAAACTGTTATATGTGTTGCCGTTGCCGCTGGATGAGGCGGTCAAACCCGAGGGCGGTATCCATGAGGTCTGGACCGGACCCGTCCCTGCCGGGCTTACCCCGGCGGATATTGTTCCCTATGAAGTGCAATTTGTTTTCACCATTGAAAGCGGATTAAGCCGGACCCTTGTGACTGATGCGGACAGCTATCAGTTGACCGGGTATGAGCGCTTGACCCTTGCAGCCGTGGAAATTAACAAGGTAAGCTGACCATGCCTAAATATGATCAACTTCGAGGGCATTTACCGTCCTTATACCGGCCGGAAACCGGCGATACCGGTCTTGTGTCCGAATTCCTGAAAGCCGTGGGCAGGATATTGGATGATATCGGCCTGAATCTGAATGGGGTGATGCAGGCCCATTGGTATGATTATGCGGACAGCGCCCGCTATGACGCCCATGCCAATCTCCTTCGGCGGCAACAGGAACTGGGGCCCCTGAATCCCGGCGATCCCGAAGATCTTGAGACCATCGAGGAATTTCCCTATTTGTACGATCTGGCGCGCCTGGGGGCATTGATCTCTTTGCCGCCGTGGCGGGAACCCGCCCCCCTGAAGGAGACGGTGGAACAATACCGGGAACGCCTGGGGCTGATGGTCCGGCTCTATCGCAATGGACTGGGCACGGTCAAGGCATTGCGCACCATGGTGGAGGCGGAACTGCCGCCAATCCCGGATGTGCCGCGCATTCAACGAAAACGGTCTTTTTCCATAGAAGAATACGCGCCGTTGGTGACGGTCAGAAAACCATTCGCTGTCCGGGGGGCGCCCTTTGACGGAGCGGGGCAGCCATTGAATCTCGTGGGACCGCTGATGCGGTGGCGGTTTGAGAATGACGGGCTGGAAGCCGCGCCCCTGACCCTTTATATCGAGGGGATCAGCGCCATTCCCGGTCAACGGGATGCAACGGTTGATCCCGTTCTGGAATTGTTTGACAAGGGCGGTGGCTATCCCCTTTCAGGGATTGCCTACCAGGGCGTCATCCCTCCGGGGGAGGTGCTGCGGTTGCGGCCCGCTTACCACTCCTGGCTGGGCCTGGAAAACGCCGTGTTGACCTCCCGGTCCGATCCCCCAGGCCCGGTCGGGGCAAATCCCACGGCACCGGGGCCCTGGGTAAGCAGTGGGGGCGCGCCGACAGGCGCTGTGACCGCCATGGTTCAGACCCGGGACCGGATGTTGTGGGTGGCAATCCGGGATAACGGGGCGGGGGAGCTGTGGCGTTACAATGGCAAAACCTGGACCCGGCAGCTGGACAGCCTTGCCTTGGGGGTTGTCCATTGCCTGTTTGAGCAGGGTCGGGATTTGCTGATCGGGACCGATTCAAGCCTGCTGCGCATGCCCCTGTACCCCGGGGAGGAGGTTCCCTTTGACGCAACGCCGGTGGCAGCCCTGGCCGGGCAGGCGGTTTACGACATGTTGCAGGATAAGGACGGCACCCTGTGGCTTGCCACAACCAATGGGGCCCTGTGGTTGAACCCGGATGACAGTGTCACTTTTTCAGACTTGACCGGCACTCAAATCCGGGCATTGCACCAGGATCAAAACGGGGTGTTGTATTTCGGGGGGGAGCTGGGGGTGTTCCAGTTTCAAACCGGTACGGAACACTGGTACTGGTACCGGGGTGAAGAGGAATCTGACCAGATCCCGGACTGGAACCGTTTCACACCGGGGGAACTTCCCCAGGCCAGCCAGGTTTATCTTCCCCCGGTCACGAGTCTCCACGCCGGACCCGACGCATCCATCTGGATCGGTACCGAACATGGTTTTGCCCGATACCGCGCACGTTCGGAGCGCGGCTTGACCTATAAAACCCTGCTCGAGGCCTATCCCGACCTTGCTGGCGGCGAGGTGTATTCAATCCGGGAAGACGCTCGGGGCCTGGTATGGCTGTGCACCCTCCGGGGATTGTTTCGCTATGACGGGCGGGATATGTCCCAGTACCAGGCAGGCAGCGGGCGCTGGGTTTCACAGGGCCGGGCGGATTGCGTGTATCCCACGGATGATGGAAGCCCGAGGGGCTTCTGGCGGTTCAACCGCAACCTGGACCCGCCTGACTGGCAATATTTCGATGGCAATACCCGGCAGTGGACCCTGTACACGGAGACGCCCCGCAGTGAAGCTGAAGACCCGGTCCGCGCGGTATTGTGGACCGACTCCGTTGCCGGGGAACTGGGAACATGGGATGGGGAAGTCTTTATCACTGCCGCTCCGGTTGCCATGGACGATCTGGCCATGCGGGTGAAACCAACCGGCGAGCGCATTGTTGTCGGCGGGCTGCCGGCAGTGCCGCGTATTCCCGTTGGGGAATCGACATGGCGGTACCTTTCCCTGGAAAGCGGGGATATGCCGGTATCGGTGAGCCGTCCCTGGTGGACCCGGGAAGGACGCCTGCTGCCGCCGCCGGATCAGCAAGCCCCGTATCCGGGGCGCTACGGAGAGAATGATCCCGACCCGAAACCGCCGGAGCAGACCTTTGACAATACGGTATTCGCCTACAACCCCGCTGCAAAAGTATGGCTGGAGTGGGCGGGCAGGCGGACGTTCACAGCCATTGTCAGATTAATGAAGATCAGTGGGGACGAAGTGATCCATCCCGCCATTCTCGACCGGGTGTGGCATGGCATGGAAAGGGTGCGGCCCGCAGGCGTTAAATTGAAGCTGGCGGTGGAAGAGCAAATCGTACGAGGAGAATGATCATGGCTTTTCAGGATTTACAGGACGCGATTACGGCAATGGGGGCCTTGGGAGAAAAAATCCAGGGCGACCTCATCAAGCACGAAGAATGGAATATCCTTGTCTCCAGCGTGAAAACCATGGCGGATGAATTGGCGGCCGTTCACAACAGGGTTGAAGACGTTGAAGCATTTATCGGTTTCGAACAAGGCGCAGGTTACACATTGCGGGGCAGGATCGAGGTCCTGGAAGAATTTGTGGGGGACGCCGGTGACAGTGCCGCCTTGGATACCTTGTCCGGCCGTGTAACCCGGCTGGAAGAAACCGATGTGGTCGAGCAGCATGAGCTGGATACCTTTGTGAACGAAGAGTACCAGGAGTTCAAAGAGTCTGTTCAACCCCTGCGGGACCAGTACGTGGTCAAGCTCGAAACCATCCGGGAGGATTACAACCTTGGGGAACGGGCAGTACTAACAGCCACCGTAAGAACCCTGGACGGCGTCATACCGTCCAATCCCCCATGGGTGGACTTCATCACCAGCTGGGGGAAGCTGAAACCCTTTGACGGATTTGACACGAGATCGGGCATTGACGGTCATTCCATTTCCGTACGCACCGATTCCAAAGGCATCGCCAGGGTGCGGATCAGCTCAGAGCACCAGCAGGAGCTGAGTGAGGAAGACGAAGCCCAGGTGGAAGGCTTTTTCGGGTCAGTGGTGAAGGCCACCGATCAGACCGTGCAGCAGACGTTGAATCTTGCCCCCAATGCCGGTGACGGCATCGCCATTGCCGTCTACGATGAAATGAAGAAAGTGTACCAGCGCAGCAATATGGTATTCATGCACCGCTTTGCCGATGCCTATTATGTGGGCAACCAGGTCGCCCGCTGGAAGGGGGGCATCAATTTCGCCGGTAACTGGAAGTTCTACCGCTCAACGGTGGTGGCCATTGCCAAGGAAGACGGCGACCCGACCACCCCCGACTCCAAGTCCGCCGCAAGCGCGATCCAGATAGCGTTCAAGGACTGGGTCGGCCCCTGGATCGACTGGTATTTTGAAAATGACCAGATTGAGGTGGCAGACATTGCCGACGGGTTGAGCAAACGGGTCGACCCGGATATCTATGTTACGTTGGAGGGCATGAAAACCACATTGGAAGACGAGGTCCAATCCACCTACGGGGTCATACATCAAAACAAGATATTGAACGCATTTGGAAAAGCGGTGGAGCAGATAGACATTCCCCTCGAGCCCAAGGTGGCGGAGCAGACAAAAGAGACCGTGAACTATGGGGTCGGCAATCAAAAGGCATGGAATGTCCTGCAATATTCCGGCGCCGTCGCCGGTTCCGGCGGGGAGAATGGTGTCAGGCAACCGGGGTTTACCACTGTCATGGACCAGGCCATAAAAATGTCAGGCCTCGATACCCTGGGGGATGATGTAAACGTCCTGAAAGGCTCGGTCACGACCCTGGAAGAAAGCTCGTTCACCATCGGAGATCAGGTGCTGGGCACCATGACGGATATGCAGAACAAGATTGTCGAATTCAATGTGCCCCAGCGGGATATATTGATGGGCAATATTGAAAACATCCGCGGCCAGGTAACGGAAATACTGACCAAGTTCAACAATAAACAGGATGGGAAAGGTTGAGGGTGAATGCTTAAATCCTACATAAAACCTGAATCCTTGTCACCCGCTGAGGTTCAGCTGGTGCTGGAATTTATCAATGGTGCGCAAACGGTTGAAGAGATTGCCGATACCATCGAGATTCCAGGGGAACCGGATGTGGGGTTACGCATCGCCCAACGCCTGCTCAACAGGCGGGAGGCACTGGGGGGCGAATTCACCGGCATACGGCAGGTTGCCGATACCCCCTATGTGGGCCCGGAGCGGTTTTCGGAAATTGCCGCGGTATTGACGGGACGCAGCATTGAAAAAGTCGCTGAAACCGGCGGGGCGTCACCCTCGGTTTTACGGGAGCTGCGAGAACTCAGGGAAATGGTGAGTTCCTTACAATCCGCCATGGGCGTAAAGTGTCGCATTTCCATGCGCCTGGCCCGGTCCGATCTGTATATCGGGCAATCGGCCATCATATTGGTGGAGGTGCGTGATACCCGGAGGAACCGCCCCCAGGCAAACCTGGCCCTGACCCTCGCCACCAGCTGGGGGACCCTGGAAACCCATGTGGGGTTTGAAAAACGTCATGGCAGCATTGTAACGGCACAAACGGATATCAATGGAAAGGCAAAAATAAAACTCACCGGCCCTACCTATGAACACCTTACCGACGCCCAGCAACTGGCCCTGGATTCCGCATTGCGCACCCTTGACCCGGCAGCGCCAACCCCCTATGATGAGGCCCCGGGACTGGATGATCTTGTGTCGCAATACCAGGCAAAGGGCAGTGTGGCGTTGCGGCAAGCCATGGATATCTATTTCCGCACCCGGAGTGAGGCGTTAGCGAGCTCCATTAATCCGCCGTCCCCGAATAATGCCTGGCCCTGGATCGATGCCCTCGTAACCGCATATTTACACGAAGGCGAACAACAATCCCGGTGGGGCAATGGGGTTGAGAGCACGGCAGTTCTGAAAGTCCGCGTCAAGGACTGGATTGTCCCCTGGTACCAGGCATATATCAAACGCCTCAACGAGAGTTGCACCATTAACGAAGACTTCAACCGGTTTAAAGACCAGGTGACAGACAAAGGCCTGCTTCTCGACAACATGGTCAACCGGTTGAACAGCTATGCCTCGGGAGAGGCCGGGCTGGTAGGGGCGTCGGCAGCGAAAAATGTGGCCCGGCGACAGGTAAATCATTTCCTCTCAACCGGTATGGAAGGGCTGCCGTTTACTACCCGGCAGCTTTTATTTCCCGCCCTTGGCCTGGCCGCAAAAAATGTCTCAACTACTCAAATGAGTTCATTGGCGGTCATGGGACACGTTCGCAAGGATATTAACCGTAATGTGGAGACAAAGTTTGCCCAACTGGGAGATGTCCAAGGCTTTGTCAAAGCGGTTGAGGACTTGAAAGCCCGGGAGTTTTCACAAAAATACCAGGATTTCGTTACAAAGGCCGACGCCTTTGATGAAAAATGGGCTGCGGCAGACAATAAGCTGACAAAGTTTGACTCCAGCTATTCTAAGTTTGATGCGGATTACACCGATTTTAAAAGGGACTATAACGATTTTAAGAATAAGCTATAGGCCGTTTACGGAGCAATATATTCCCACCTCAATGTTTACTGAAGCGTAATAACAATGGGTGCCACATGGATATCATACTTGCCGATACAGACACCACATGGGAAATCACCTCAGCGGTGGAAACACCACCGGTAGTCGTCTATCGTCATGTAGTCAATCTGGAGTTTTCCACAGGCGGGTATGCCGACAGCATTAACGTCGATCCGGAATCAAGCTCCCTTGCGGGCGCGTTTACTCCCCAGGGATATGACGCCCTTGACAATGCAGGTCCCATACAGGCGTCAAAGGGCAATGGGCCCGGCGGAACCGTTATCGTCAGTTTTGACGCACCCCGAAGAATCAAAAAAATAGAAATGGATGCCATAGCAAACGCAGATGCCCCGGTGTCGGAACTGACCATGGAACTCTATCGCATGGATGGTGAATCCATTGCGGACCAGGCAACGTATACCGTATCAAACAATGAAGAAATCGTGGACTTTATCAGTGCAAAGTTCGCCATAAAAGCGTTCGATGATTCCCAAGCCCATGTCAGTATTGAAACAAACCATCTACTCGCTGTGATCGTACAAAGTAATCCCACTGGTCCCCGCATGGGCATTGCGCCACCGGCCCAGGCAGGAGAAAACAATGAGATTGTCGAGTATTTCTGGAATGTGCCCGGTGAAATCACCGACCCGGCTGATACTGTCCCGGCAGACAAAAATCCGGCCGAAGAATTGGCCAAAGCATTGATCCGTTATTTGAACGATCAATTCAACACTGTCTTCCGCCAAGCCAAAGAAAATGAACAACCACCGTCAATACCCGGCACCATCGGCATTGATCTCGTGTTTGAATCAGATGCACCGTGCAACTTCGATGCAACCCGATTTACAATCAGCTATAGCCTGATACGTCAACGCTCCTCTTTTCCTTACCAGGGCGTATTACCCAAAGAAAAAACAATAGCCCGTTTTTCCGGCAACGCATTGAAGACGGAAGAAGTGATCATACAGCTCCCAAAGAACGCCGAGGTATTATCGGCCCGCCTGAAAACCGAAGCAAGTATAGGAGGGGAGCCGTCCTATGTCGTCGGTAATGCCCTGGAACCCCTGACAAGCTCCCTTAGAACCGGAATCAGCATCACAGCGGACCGCTGGATCGCACAACCAGTCACACCGGACAAGGCCGTAAGCATCAATGGCCTGGCTCTTGGTATCATGAACCTGGCAAAGGAAACCGAACTGCTGGTTCAACTGCAAGAAGACTGGAACGGTCAACCCTCCGGCAGGAAACTCGCGGAAGCCCGGATTCATTCAACCATATTGGGGGAACGCACCTGGATCAGGATATCGCTGAGGGACTCAATTCCCCTGGCAACCCAACCCTGCTGGATATTATTGAAATCCGCCCAAAAAACCGCATTGTGGTTCACCCGGACCGGGGATTTCGAGCCGGTCCAGGTGCTGCAGGCAGCACAGGAAAAAGCGCCGTTGACAAAAATCACCGCAATCAAAGGCGTTGAAGCATACTACGCCTTCTTCAGCGCATCCACCCACGGCCGGGAGCACCAAGCACCCTTTGAACTTTCCATGGATACCACCGCCATCCCGGCGGCAACCATGGAAAACGACACCATCAGCTTTGAATTGAAAGACCCATTGAACAATAAACTGAGCCAGGAACATGGAGGGGCGCTTGCCGGCATTCCTTTCCACCTGAGTTCGCCATTCCCGGGCATGGTCACCATCTATCCCCCACGTATCGAATATACGCTTATGGAACTATGATGTTTGTCTGGGGAAAGTATCATTCTAAAAACAAAAAAGGCCCTCAGCAAGAAAGCTGAGGGCCTTATATGTTCTATGGCTGGGTGACTAGGATTCGAACCTAGATTGACGGAGTCAGAGTCCGTAGTCCTGCCATTGGACGATCACCCAATCGAAATAACGAAGGCTTTATACCGTGTGGGATCGGTGGTGTCAACAGATATAATGATAAAATATGAAAAAATATTTTTCTGCTAAGCTCAAAACCACAAATGCACCAATGGAAATGCCCCAATAACCTGTTACCTTTACAACGAAAATCGTACAGATATCCTCTCCTTCCACGTTCCCAGCAGGGAAAAGCAACCACCGGGGGCTTCCATCCCAAGGAATTATGTCAAATCCCGTTCAGCTGAAAAATTGATCTTATACGGTGCGTCTTCCTGATGGTTTGTCAACAAGAGGGTTTATCTCCAATAAGCTTTGATCTGAGCACACCTTTACATGCGTCATTATTGTTGGTATTTGTACATTTTTTTTTAAAAATAGTCTTTTCCCCAATTTATTAGTGAAAAAGGCTATGTGAATAAATGATTAACACCATAATCGCTTTTGGGAGAATATATGAAAATTTTGGCATCCTTCATTTCCCGCTTTACACTTCATGCAAATTAAAATGATTTTTTGACGGGCAGGAGAATATTTTAAAAAATACTGTGAGCAGCACTCCATTCGGTGTACTTTAGAATTTGCGAAAAAAAAAGACTCCGGAGGG
>JAAEMK010000465.1 GCA_024225635.1 Desulfobacteraceae bacterium
GCTCATTATTCGCACGAACTATACTTGACACCTCGTATTTTTGTCCAAAATGTGAATTCGAAACTCAACCACGAACAACGAAACACGAAAACACAAAGCGGCGTCGCTACAAAGCACGGATCGGCGACGCGCGCTAGACCACTGTATTATGATAATACAAAAGAGTACATACTCTATAAGTGTACCCGTTGAAGAAGGCGTGGGCGGCCGCCAGCTGAGCAGTTTTTATGTACGTAAATACGTACCTTCTCACAGCGCCCTCAGTATATGATCTAGTTCAATCTGATTACATATACTCTTAAGTGAGAAGAGGTAGGCGGGGGTCTTCAGATCGTCTAATCGGAATAAAAGGCAGGGAAAGAGTAGCACTCGGTGGTCTCGAGATCACTAAATCTCAATCGAACAAACAAGAGGCGGAAAAATAGAAATCGGTATAGGAACCGGACGCCTCTTGGTCTCAATGCCGTCCTCGTAGGTCGAGAAGAAGACGGACTCAATCAGGACGACCAGGCAAAAGTAGACGCACAATGGCCGACCATCGTAGAGAAGTGAAGAACAAAAGAAGGCCGCCACGCAGGGGCGGTCTTGGCGTGGGCGGCAAAGAAAAGAAGAAGGGTAGTTGCCGCCAACAGTAGAGAAGTGGAAAAGAAGAAACGTCGAGCCAGCGGTCCGGTGTTGTTCTCACTGCTCGACGTTCACTCAGTAGGGAAGGGAAAGAATGATGGTGCTACGTACACACCAACAAAGACGACGACAAATGACGGCAGAAAGAAAAGGAAGAAGACGAGACGACTGTCCCGAACAAAC
>JAAEMK010000466.1 GCA_024225635.1 Desulfobacteraceae bacterium
TGTGATCGTTATTCTTGGTATTCTTGCAGTCACAGCTGCACCTCGGTTCATTGATTTCCAGGGTGATGCCCGGGCGTCAACTGTAGAAGGTTTACGAGGTGCGCTTTTAGGCGGTGCACAGCTAGTATATGCAAAATCAGCTATTGCTGGAGAGCAAGGCAATCCAACTGGTACTGCAAATAATGGTGCACAGGTAACGCTTAACAACGTTGCTGTTGAAACGCATTACGGGTATCCGGAAGCAGAATCTATTACTTTTGCAAACCTCGCAGGCTGGACAGATATCACCGATGCAGATTGGGATATGACCTTAAGTACTGATACAGGTGGCCCAACCACCGGTTCGACAGCATTTACGCCTGAGGGCGTGGCTTACTCAACAACAGCTAACGCAGCTTGTTATGCCCTGTACACAGAAGCAACAGCAAACACTGCTGCCACTGTTACTTCCGTCACAACAGGCTGTTAAGCTGTATCTAACTGTCCATGCAGCATGGCATAACGTCACTTCGCGGTAATCGTTTTAATTTGGGGTTCAGCCTAA
>JAAEMK010000467.1 GCA_024225635.1 Desulfobacteraceae bacterium
AAATCACCGAAGAGGAACTGCGGGATTATTTCCTCTTTCGCCGAAACGACTGCAAATGGGCGCCTAATACCATGAAAATCTGTTATTGCGGCATCCGCTTTTTCTTTGAGCACGTCATACGCCGGGAATGGTATCTTTTTAACATACTGAAATCTGAAAAGGAAAGACGCCTTCCATGCGTCCTCAGCCGTACCGAAGTGTATGACATCCTTAAGCGTATCCGTACTTTTCATAATTACACATTTCTGGCTACCGTTTATGCCTGCGGTCTGAGACTTCAGGAAGGATTGCACCTTCAAGTATCCGACATTGACAAACACCGAATGAATATTCATGTCCATCGCGGCAAGGGAGCCCTTGACCGCTATGTTCCCCTGCCTAATGAAACCCTGCAATTGCTTCGACGCTATTGGCTGACTCACCGGCATGCGAAACTCATTTTCCCCGCTTTGGGACGCAGCGGGAAGTTACGAACTGAGGCTGAAAATCCAATGGCCATTAGCAGCGTTCAGGGCGCATTACGTCAGGCATGCGCCGCCTCCGGGATTAGAAAACGCCGGGTGACCATACATACTTTGCGCCACTCTTATGCAACCCATCTGCTCGAAGCCGGGGTGAACATCCGCGTGATTCAAAAGTATCTCGGCCATGCTCAATTGGAAACCACCATGATTTACCTCCATCTGACACAAAAAGGGCAGGAGGATGCTTTTGCTGTCATTGACAACATGATGAAAGGTTTTGATCATGAGTGATATCCAGGATATTTTCGTTGAATACGCACCGGCATACCTGGACCGGTTCGGTGATAAAATGCCTGAAAATCACAAAAAGGTGATTAGCGACATTATCGCCTGCCGGACACAAGCCTTCGGCAAAACGGTTTATGAATGCACCGAATGCGGCGCCATCCATCATTTTTACCGTTCTTGCGGAAACCGGCATTGCCCTGGCTGTCAGCACATGAAAGCGCTTGAATGGAACGAACGGCAGTTGGAACGTGTGCTGCCCGGACATCATTTCATGGCGACATTCACCGTTCCTGAACAGTTGCGGCCTTTCATCCGAAGCCATCTGAAAGATGGTTACGGCGGCATCTTCAAAGCGTCTTCAGACACCTTGAAAAAACTGTCCCAGGATGAAAAATATATCGGCGGCGACCGGCCCGGATTCTTCGGTGTACTGCATACAGGGGGACGCACAATGCAATATCATCCGCATGTTCACTATGTCATTCCTGGCGGCGCCGTGTCATCAGACGACGGGCTTTGGCATCCGTCCCGGACAGATTTCTATCTGCCGGTCAAAGCATTATCAAAAGTATACAAAGCTAAGTTCCGGGACATCATGATCCGCAAAGGTCTTTTTGATCAGATTCCAGCCGAGGTCTGGAGTATCGACTGGAACGTCAACGTTCAGGCCGTGGGAAATGCTGAAAACACAATAAAATATCTGTCCCGCTATATTTTCCAGGCAGCCATAAGCGATTATCGCATCGTCTGGGTCAAAAACGGTAAAGTGACCTTTAAATACAGAAAACAGGGCAGTTCGCGCGATCGCTGCATGACCCTGGATGCCATGGAGTTCATCCGCCGGTTCTTGCAGCATGTCCTTCCCACAGGCTTTATGAAGGTGCGTTATTACGGGTTTTTAAATCCGAATTCTGCTGTAAAGATCGACCAGGTGCAGGGGTTGATTGAGTTGTATTATGAATTTGAAATCCGCACGCCAGAAATTACAGCAGAAACGGTAAAACCCTTGTATTGCCCGGACTGCGGCGGGAAGTTGAAATACATCTGTTCGGTCTTGCCGTTTGAGATGAATCCCGTGCAGTACACCGTTTAGCTGTTGTTCTTGGCAAACAACATTGAGTTTCACAATCGCTTTTTTTTCAATATCGAAGCGT
>JAAEMK010000468.1 GCA_024225635.1 Desulfobacteraceae bacterium
CATTTATAAATATATTAATAGTAACAGTGATACTCCCCGACATCGACTACACACTTTGGCAAAAATTACGACTTGAAAATAATTTAGTTAGAAATTCGACATATTTTATCCGACTTCAAAATTTCAAAAATTTCAGAAATCCGACTCCATCACTTTTACCTACGTGCCCAACTGAATACGTCTACAAATTTTCAGCTCTCTATGTGACCTCTAGATACGATATTTTTGTGTGACATACACACATACGTACGTACATACGACGAAATTTAGCGTCCGTATATTAATTCGCGGCCGAAAATAGAGATACGACAGTCGTACTTGTACTTCACGATAGGATGATTTACATTACAACTGTTGCATAAAACTGATTGTAATTCTACGATTGTCATTAGTCGATCAAGCCTATGTATATTTGTGACTGGACTGCATTCTTGATTCTCGTAAACGTTACGATATGCAACATTTTTGCATTAAGTGCGACTGTTTAATAGCTAAATTTAAGATTAATTTCGGTTCTTCTCTACAGTGGAGTCTAAACATGGACCGCTCAACATCAATCGAACCTTCATAGGAAATTAGCTCAATGGGAAAATACTGTTAAAACGTCGTCTGTTGATGCGCAGTGCGCACCAACCGAAGTTTCTTTTTTCGCGGCCGCCCCAGCGGCCGCGAGTATATATACGGACGCTATAATTTGTAACGGTACGTCCGTCTGTACGTAATTCCGTCACAAAAAATATAGTATCTACTATCTAGAGGTTACGTAGAGAGCTGAAAATTTGTACACTTATACAGTCGGGCACGTAGGTAAAAGTGACGAAGCCGGATTTTTCAATTTTTGTTTTAATTTTTTTTCATAATATAAAATATGTCGAATTTTTAACTTTATTATTTTGAAGTCTGAATTTTTGCCAAAGTGTGTAGTCGATGTCGGGGAGTATCACTGTTATTTGTAAAATTTTTATAAATGACAAACATACCGTAATCACTCCGGTTAAAGTCCGAA
>JAAEMK010000469.1 GCA_024225635.1 Desulfobacteraceae bacterium
GCATCACGTGAGGCGGTGTTGGTAGCCCTACCGACATATTGGACATATTGGACATATTGAACATATTGGACATATTTGCACATGGGTGGCGGCCACTCTGTGCGCGCTGCGCGCGGCTGCTGTGACTGCTTGTTGCTTGGAGCTGGCCATGTGGGACAGGGCGCTGCGTGGGCGGCTGCAGCACGTGAGGCGATGTTGGGAGCCCTACCGACATATTGAACATATTGGACATATTGAACATATTTGTACATGGGTGGCGGCCACTCTGTGCGCGCTTCGCGCGACTGCTGCGACTTGACCCAGCAAGCTGATCCGGTTTGCCACTGCGTCAGGTGCAACAGGTGAGCGATCAGGCGCGTTGTAGCCTCCACGCTTGCTATTTTATGCCATATTACTCGTAATATATCATTGGTAATGATTTGGTGTGGTTTCAGCAACCCAAGTGCTTTCAGCAGCCAGAAATCCGGTGCACTGCTGATTTCGGCAACCATGTTTTTCATACCCTGTTCCGTGTTGAAACTCAAAATGCACAATTCAGTACCAC
>JAAEMK010000470.1 GCA_024225635.1 Desulfobacteraceae bacterium
GTAATGCTTCAATTTTTAGTCAAATAAACAAAATAAAGACTATTGATGTTCTCTTTCATTTGGTATATTACATTAGTTCTTGACTGAAAGGATAATTGTCGAATGTCTCGTGTGAAAATAGGAAAAAACCGTACATGCTACTTCATCATACCCAAATATTGATATTCCATATACATAAATTTTCTAGAAGTAATGAATCAATTTTTTTTGTCAAATAAACAAAATTAAGGCTATTGATGTTCTCTTTCATTTGGTATATTGCATTAGGTCTTGACTCAAACGATAATGGTCGAATGACTCGTCTGAAAATAGGAAAAAACCGTACATGCTAGTTCATAATACCCAAATATTGATAATCCAAATACATAAATTTCCTAGAAGTAATGCTTCAATTTTTTAGTCAAGTATACAAAATTAAGGCTCTTGATGTTCTCTTTTATTTGGTATATTGCATAAGGTCTAAACTCAAAGGATAATTGTCAAATGTCTCGTCTTAAAATAGGAAAAAACAGTACATGCTAATTCATAATACCCAAATATTGATATTCCAAACACATAAA
>JAAEMK010000471.1 GCA_024225635.1 Desulfobacteraceae bacterium
CAGAGTGAAGCGCAAGTAAGATTGCGTGGAGGCTCGAACCGTTGTATGTTGAAAAATGCTCGGATGGGCTGTGGATAGGGGTGAAAGGCCAAACAAACTTGGAGATAGCTGGTACTCCCTGAAATATATTTAGGTATAGCCTTGCATGTTTACAGACGGGGGTAGAGCGCTGGATGGGCTAGGGGTCCTACCAGATTACCAAACCTAACCAAACTCCGAATACCGTCTGGAGGAAATGCGGGAGTCAGACTGCGGGAGCTAAGTTCCGCGGTCAAGAGGGAAACAGCCCGGATCGCCGGCTAAGGTCCCGAAATATGTGCTAAGTGGGAAAGGAAGTGGAAATGCCCAGACAACCAGGAGGTTGGCTTAGAAGCAGCCATCCTTTAAAGAAAGCGTAACAGCTCACTGGTCGAGTGAGTCTGCACCGAAGATGTAACGGGGCTCAAGCACATTACCGAAGCCGCGGCAGCGTATGCCGAGTATGGAATTTAGGGGCGGGATTGATTCTGTTTTTAAGTTCATGCGGGGTATATGTTGGGTAGGGGAGCATTCCGTATGGGAGAAAGGTCGATCGAGAGGACGGCTGGACTTTACGGAAGAGATCATGCTGACATGAGTAACGATAAAGCGGGGGAGAAACCCGCTCGCCGAAAGCCCAAGGTTTCCTGAGTAAAGTTAATCTTCTCAGGGTTAGTCGATCCCTAACCCGAGGCCGAAAGGCGTAGGCGTTGGAAAACAGGTTAATATTCCTGTACCGCCGGGTTATCGAGGTTTCTTCGGAAACGGAAGCGAATGGGGGGACGCAGGAGGGCAGGTCATCCGTCTGATGGAAATGGCGGTTCAAGCCGGTAGG
>JAAEMK010000472.1 GCA_024225635.1 Desulfobacteraceae bacterium
CTCGCAGCAGATATGGGACAGATTTAATGTCCTCGGGGACAGATTTGAAATCTGTCCCCATAAACAGCCAAGTTTAATCCGGTGGCAATGGCAGAGAGGCCACACCCGTTCCCATCTCGAACACGGAAGTTAAGATCTCTATCGCCGATGGTACTGCAGGGGCAGCCCTGTGGGAGAGTAGGACGCCGCCGGATTATTTTTTATAAGGGGACAGATTTAATAAATCTGTCCCCTTTTTTTGTGTCCCTTTTTTTGTTCTGTTTGCCAGATTATGTAAACTTTTCATCGGGGACAGATTTGAAATCTGTCCCCATTATCCCAAACATCTGTCCCCGTGTACCCCCGTGGCTGGCTATATTTGTCCCTGTGGCTGGTAAATTTGATTTTGGTGTGGAGGTCTGATCGTGGTACAGTGTTCTTGCGAGGTCGGTTTAATGGTTTCCACCTTGCATTGGTTTAAGGGCCCCCGTTAAGCAGGTTCGGGGGCCCTTTCCATTTTAGACTTGTTGGAGATGTTTAAAGGCTACGGTTCAGGTGGTGATGAGGTCTGAGACCGTGGCTGAAAGCTCCTCGGTGAATCCGGAATAGAAGTGGTCTGCTCCCTCCATGATTACAAGATCGCTTTTAGGATTCAGTCGCTTCATGAGAGGGGTGACCGATGCCGGAGGGGCAAGTTCGTCAAGGGAGCCGGTTACTGCTGAAACCGGGCAGTCCATGGGGTTTGCCGTCGAGAAATCCATGAATGCCGACGGCGGGGAGACCAGGAGTATACGGTTTACCTCCGGGCTTCTGGTGTGGGTAATGACCCAGGCGCCAAAGGAGTAGCCCGCAAGGTATGTCTCCCGGATCCCAAGGCCCTTGAGATGGTCAAGGGCGTAACCCAGGTCCCGGGTCTCGCCCCTGCCGTTGTCAAACCGGCCCGTGCTTGTGCCAACGCCCCTGAAGTTGAACCTGAGGGTTGTAAATCCCTTTTCCAGGAACGCCCCTTCGATGACGGATACCACGGGATTGTCCATATCACCGCCGTAGAGGGGGTGGGGATGGGTGATCACCACCCCCTTTGTGGGCGACTGGATCTCAAGCCTTGCCTCCAGGGTGAGGGTGCCGGCTGCGATCTCTTTTTTCATGGCTCCCCTACTTTCAGGGGTCAGGCTGCGGCTGATGAAGTTGAAGATTTCTTTTTGGAAGCCTTGGGTTTGGATTCCGCCTTAGGGGCCGCTTTTTTCTTTCCAGGGGTGCGTTTTTCCGGTTTTGCCTCGGGAGACGCTGCCGCCTTTGGCGGTTTCGCTCCCCTGAGAAGGGCGTTGACGGTATCGCGTTCCTGGGCCAGGAGCAGGGAGATCTCTTCGTTCTGATCATCATCCAGATTGATATCGCTGTCCCTGAGAAAGGCATATAGATTGTCTGCTATATCGAGCATTTTGTCATGGGCGTCGGCTTCTTTTTTTGTCGCAAATGTCATTTTTTCGACTCCGTTTCTGACGACGATGTATTGAACAACTACTGCCATGGTCTACTCCTCTAATCAAACAAAGCATTGATAAATAGGTGGGGATCAAATTCCTGAAGATCGTCTATGCCTTCCCCTACGCCGATATATTTCAGGGGAACATCCATGGTGTTGGCAACAGACGCAACAATGCCGCCCTTGGCGGTTCCGTCCAGCTTGGTCAGTGCAAGTGCGGTGATGCCCACGGCTTCGTCAAATAGCCGTGCCTGGGACAGGGCGTTCTGGCCCGTGGTGGCATCCAGGACCATGAGAACCTCATGGGGGGAACCCTTGAGCCGTTTTCCAACCGACCGTTTGATTTTTTTGAGCTCCTCCATGAGGTTCTTCTGGGTATGAAGCCTGCCTGCCGTGTCGATGAGCAGGACGTCCATGCCCCTTGCAATGGCTGCTTCCACGCCGTCAAAGGCCACGGCCGCGGGATCTGCGCCCTCCCGGTGCTTGACAATGCCGACGTTCGCCCGGTTGGCCCACACTTCCACCTGCTCGATGGCGGCGGCCCTGAAGGTGTCTGCCGCTGCAATGAGGACCTTTTTGCCCTGGTTGGTGAATTTGGTGGCAAGCTTGCCAAGGGTGGTTGTCTTGCCGGTTCCGTTGACCCCGACCACCATGATCACTTTTGGCTTTACCACCTCGGATGGGTCTTCCTCCGGGGCTTCGGCCGGAAAGAGGGCGCTGATCTCATCCTTGAGTACGGCCTTGAGTTCATCGGCCGTTGACAGTTTCTTGCTTTTTTTGGTGACCCGTTCCATGATCTCGATGGTGAGGTCCACCCCCAGATCCGCCATGATGAGGCTCTCTTCAAGCTCTTCGAGCAGGGTGTCATCAATGGCTCTTTTGCTGGAAAAGAGTTCATCAATATCGGTGAAAAGAATATCCCTGGTTTTGGATAGTCCTTGCTTTAGTTTTCCAAAGAGGCCGCTACGGCTCTCCTCCGGGGTCTCCCCCTTCTGTTTTTTCGAATTAAACGCCACGTTTGCTAATTCCTTAGTATAGTTTAGTATTGCTTCTCTTTTACATCTTTATCCCGAGTTTATCAAGGGGCAAAAGGGTTCGGGCCGGGAAACAGCCGGCCTCATTCCGTCCGGTGATCCGGAGATGATCCGTCCGGGGCGTTGATATGATGAAGATACTTGCAAACAGGGGATTACCATGATAGTTGTTACCCATGAAAACAGAATTTGCAAGGGTGGTGACCGGCCGGGGCATTATCATAGATACAAATGCCATCGTTGAACAGGGGCTCCCGAGCTTTTTTTCAGACTTTCCGGATACAGTAGAACCAAGTTTTGTATGGAACAGATTTTTGCAGGGTTAAGCCATGGCTGACACAACCAGTGTTAAACAGATCTATGAATTGAGAACAGAGATAGAACGTCTTCAGTCCCAGAAGGACACCCTTTTGAAGGAACTGGATCAGACAGAAGAGAATCTTGAAACGTCACAAAAGCTGTATCAGCGGTATCTGCCCCTGATCATAGATCTTTTGACCGAGGGAAGAAGCGGGTTTCCCCCGGTGTTGAAGGAGTTGAGCACGGCATTCAAAAAAGGGTCCTCCATCGCCAAGATCGAGTACCTTTTTTTTAAATTACACGAAACCATGCTCAAGGAGGAACGGACCGCGGCTAAAACAGGTGGTCCTTCTTTGCTGGCCAGGCTCTTCTCCAGCTCTAACCGGCGCCTTCTGGAAGAGTTTAAACAGGGATATCTCGAGATTATCAACACCTTGAAGTCCACCCTGGAAAACAGGCATATGGAGACCCTTACCGCCCTTTCCAAACGGATACTCAAGGCAAAGGACCCTCGGGCCATGGGGCATGTGCGGGACGATCTCTTTGACCTGCTTCAGACTCACATTGCCGGACTCGGCGATGACCGGGAAAAGCTCACCCAGTTTGTCCAGGATATTGTCCAGAGAATTGTGGGCATGGAGGAGCTAATCGGCAAGTCTTTTGATTATGCCCATGAGGTGCTGGAGCCGGGTGAGGGGTTTGACAATCTGTTGACCGGGGAGATCGAACGGCTGAGGACGGATATTGATGTTGCCGAGACCCTGGACGGTCTGAAAACCCAGGTTTCAGGTACGCTCCTGACCATTGAAGACGCCTTGAAGAAAAAGGTCGCCAAGGAGCGGATGATCAAAGAGGTTGCGGAAAAGAACAGGTACACGTTTCAAACCGGATTCGCCAGGTTTAAAAAAGAGCTGGACGAGGCTACCCGGCATTCCCGGGAGCTTGAAAAGAAGCTCAACCTGGATCCTTTGACCGGCGCCTTCAACCGAAGGGCTTACAACAAAAGGATCGAGGATGAGATGGACCGGTATATACGGTACGGAGCCATTTTTTCCCTGCTGGTCATTGACGCGGATAAGTTCAAGAACGTCAACGACACTTACGGCCACGCCATCGGGGATAAGTGCCTTCAGGAGATCATCAAGCGGACCTCATCCCATCTTAGAAAAAGCGACATGCTGGCCCGGTACGGAGGTGAGGAGTTTGTGGTGGTGATGCCCGAGACCGACGGCAATGGCGCCAGGGAGGTTGCCGAGAAAATACGGCAGACCATAGCCAAAATAGAATTTATTTACAAGGAAGACGCTGTAAAACTTACAGTCAGCATCGGCGCCACCCAGGTCAAGGAAGGTGATGCTGTGCCCCAGGATGTCTTTGATCGTGCGGATGTGGCCGTGTACCAGGCAAAAGAGGGCGGAAGAAACAGGGTGGTGCTGAATTAAGAGATAATGGAGAATATAGAATAGAATGAAACCTTCATCCAGGATTGATATTGAAACGCTGCTGAATCATTCAAAGACCGAGCGTGCTATCGCGGATATAAACAAAGAGACAATTGAACGGCGGGCTTTCCTGCCCAAAAAGTGCAAGGTGTTTTCCGAACGCTTTACCGTGCTTCAGGATCAGCCCGAATACCGGTTTACCATTGATCAGGAGGCGGAAAAGGTGCTGCCCGGCATCATCGACAACCGCGTCCAGAAGATCGTTCCCGGTACACAGGCGGATGAGCAGGAGCTCTATTTCAAAAAGAGAAACATCGGAATCGTGTTTTCAGGGGGGCCTGCCCCCGGCGGCCATAATGTCATTGCCGGGATATTCGATGCCGCCAAAACCGCCAACCCCGATTCCAGGATATACGGGTTTATCCTGGGCCCCGAAGGCATTCTGGAAAACGCCTATGTGGAGATCACCGAGAGCCTGGTGGATGCCTACCGGAACCTGGGCGGCTTTACCATGATCAAGACCGGCCGGACCAAGATCGATTCCCGGAAAAAGATGGATCTTTCCAGGGCCACCTGCAAGGCGCTGAATCTGGATGCCCTGATGATCGTGGGCGGGGATGATTCAAACACCAATGCGGCCTTTCTTGCCCAGGAACTCAAGGCGGACGGTATTCAGGTCATCGGCATCCCAAAAACCATTGACGGTGATATTCAGGTCAAGACCGAGGACGGCGAGGTGCTTTGCGCCATTTCCTTTGGTTTCCACACGGCGGCACGGGCCTTTGCCCAGAATATCAGCAACCTTTGCACCGATGCCGGCAGTGACATCAAGTACTGGCACATCTGTAAGGTGATGGGAAGGGTGGCAAGCCACCTGGCCCTGGAGACGACCCTCCAGACCCACGCCAACCTGACCCTCATCGGGGAGGACCTTGCGGACTACGTTGACCAGGACCGTCTCAGGGAAGCGGAGAAACGCGGTGAGATCGATTACACCGCCTATGGCATGACCCTTCGCCACCTTTCCCGGCTCATCTGCGACACCATTGTAAAACGGGCCGCCTGCGGAAAAAATTACGGGGTGATGATCATTCCCGAGGGCGTGCTGGAATTTATTAACGAGATCCAGATCTTCATCATCAAGCTCAGTACCATCATTGCCGAGTTCAACGAGGTCCATGACGTTGATTTCCATGCCTCCTTTCCCAGCCTCGATGCGAGGCTCGATTACCTGAGGCGGCTTGCCAGGGGAATCAGTGACAGGGAAGCGTCCCCCATGTGGAACCTGAGGGATGACGAACTGTTCAACGATCTTCCCTCGTTTTTCCAGGAGGGACTGCTGGTGGAGCGGGATACCCACGGTAACTTCCAGTTCTCCCAGGTCAAGACGGAAAAGATCGTCATGGACATGGTCACCGATTACCTGGATATCCTGAGGGAGAAGGGATTGTATAAGGTCGGCATCAACGCGGATGCTTACAGGACGGCCATGGAAAGGGAAGGGCTCGATGCCGGCGCTTTTGGCGGGGCCATTTTTAAAAATTACGGCAGTGCCGACTACCTGCTCGTGAAGGAGACGATCATCTCCCTCAAGACCCTGACCCAGGCGGTGGTCGGCGCAGGCCTCATTGAGGAGGGCCAGGCCTTGCCGGAGGTTGTGGTCGATATCTTCAAAAAGTCCGTTCCCAAGTTCAAGACCCAGACCCATTTTTACGGATATGACGGCCGGGGCAGCGATCCCACCAAGTTTGACTGCAACTACACCTACAACCTGGGGTTGACCGCCTTCAGCCTTATCGCCAACGGGGCGACCGGCCAGATGGCCGTGATCAAGAACCTTGAGCACAAGTTCTGTAAATGGGAGCCCCTGGGCATACCCATCTCGAGTCTGATGCACCTTGAGGAGAGAAAGGGTAAGCTTGCTTTAGTCATCGAGAAGAGCATCGTGGATGTGAACTCCAACGCCTTCAGGGTTGTGACGGCGCTGCGGCAAAAGTGGATGGCCGCCGAACCCGGGGAAGACTGCTACCGGCGTCCCGGGCCTGTCCGGTTTACCGGGATCAGCGAGGAGGACCGGCCCATCACCCTTATGCTCAACTCCATCTAAAAATTGGGGTCAGGCCCTAGCTTATTAGCTTATTATGTATGGTGTCAGGCTTTCCTTATTGAAAACAGCCTCAATAAGAAAAGCCTGACACCGATAGTCGCAATAGGAACAGCCTGACCCCGCGATAGTCTTGCAATAAGAAAAGCCCGCCCCCTTTAGTTTTAGAAAAGTCAGCCTTCGTTGTCATTGCCCCCCGTCCATTGTTTTTTTTTGACACACATACTGAACCGGTGTATGTTGCGAATAGTGAATTTTGAGAGAATTCGCGTTTTTCTTATACGTTTATCCAATTCAAATAATCAAACCTGAGTCAGTTTAATGGGTTTTTAACGCAGTCCGCAGAGGCTGCGGTTTTAAAGGCCGTTTGTTAATTAATTTTAAACGAGGGGGCGAATTGTGATTTCTTTCAGGAAAATCTGTTTTAACTTTTTTTTACCGTTTCTTTGTATCATGACCCTGGCATTTTCGTATTATGTCCATAAAGCCGGGAAATCGGGTGTCGATGGGTGTTCGTCATGGGTTACGGTCGGCGGCAATGCCCTTTACGGCGACAGAACCATTCTTCACAAAAATCGTGATGAAGATGCTGCGAAATTGTCGGAAATGAGGATAAGGTGTGTAGACAATAGTCAGCATGACGGTCAATATACATATCTGGCTGTTACGGATAACAAAAGTGAAAACAGTTTGCACGTTTTTGGCGGTGTAAACGAAATGGGCCTTGCGGTTTCAAATAATTTCGTTATGGGCACGGTATGGACCGGCCCCTACATAGGTCCGGAGGCGACCCGGGAACTCCTTGAAAATGCGGCCGATGCCGAAGAAGCCTATGAATGGATCGCCGCAAATCCCTCGTCAAAGTTTACCAACGGTAATATTATCTTTGTCGCTGATAAGGACAAGGCTTATGTGGTGGAGGTCAAGCAGCGTTACAATTTTCTGGGATTGCCGAATGGCATAAAGGTAACATCGAGATCCCAGTCCCTTGTCAACGGTATTGACCAGATGCAGGACGTTTCCCAATATGACGACGAGCCGGTCATTATACCGGCCGGTGTGCGTTTCAGGTCAAATCATTACAAAATGTTCGGGAATCTCTGGATTTTCAATGCGGATAGCGATGATTCCGTGGGCCGGTATAACACCATGGGGAACATACTGACCCGGACACCCCAAGAGGCGTTATACGGAATATATGGCGAGATTGATATTTTCAATTCAAATGATGCGTCAAAATCCCATGCCCAGGACCCCGGTGTTGATTATCCGATTTGTAAACATGCTGCTACCGGTATCCGCACCCTTGCTGGAATAACCATCGAGATTGATCCCGACACGCCTTTGAACAGTGACCTGTATTGTGCGTTCGGCAATCCGTGTTCCGCGCCGTACATAAAATATTCCCTTCCGGGTAACGATGAAAACACCATCTATGATTATGAAGACGTTATTATTCAGGATGAGGACAGAAACATTTTTTTCAGCGAAGTCGCGTTGTTTCCGTTTAACGGCAGTGCGTCCGACAGGATCAGTTTCTTCGAATCCACGGACTATGACGGTGTGATGGCCAGGGATGGGGTTTATATGGCTTCCGGTGTTCCGGCCCCTGATAACAAGGTCGTTGTCTGGAACGAGATGACCTTAGATGCAACGGTTACCGCGCTCGAAGATATCTATCAGCTGGAGTTTCTTTATTCCGCCCAGGGTGCATCCAATGGGGTCGGGATATGGGTAAAGAGAGTTGATTCCGACTGGTGGAGCCGGGCGGCCTGGACACAGGTCGGGACGGAAGGCTCTCCGGATTCAGCCGGAAATCTCAAGCGCATCATGCTCGACACTACGGGGGAGGGGTTTGCGCCGTACATCGATCAGGATGGAATGATCACATGGGTGGTCGCCACGACTTCCGGTCAAGGGGATGCGGTCGCTCTGGATTACAGCGGCCTGGTTGTTGTGCCCAAACGGTAGATCAGGGTAGATTTCGTTACTTGTATTCGGCATGGACTTATGCTAAAAAAAATAGACGGTATCTCAAAAAAAACAGGGGCTACCGGTTCACATTCAAAGAAAATGATATACCGCCATAATTCTCCTAATCGTTCGAAAAAGAAGGGATCAGATAATAACGGGTCCGGCGGCATTGATTGTCGCCAGGATGCCCCACAGGTCATCAGCTGTTTAACACTTTCTTTAAAAATTGATACGTTCAATGAGGTAATCGTATGATATCAAAAGATTCCATACGTATTCTGGTGGCCGATGATGATTCCTCTGTTTTAGATACCTATCAAAGCATCCTTGCTCCTCCGCCTACGGAGGCCGCCAGGCAGTTTTCTGATTTAAGCGCTATGGGGGATTCACTTTTCGGAGCAACCAATGACGCTCCGGTTTCAAGCTCTTCAGCTCCCCCCACTTATGAACTCTTACGATGCAGGCAAGGGGATGAGGCCTTAAAAACAGTGACAACCGCCCTTGACGAACAACGGCCCTTTGCCATCGCATTTCTCGATGTTCGGATGCCGCCGGGGCCGGACGGAATCTGGACGGCGGAAAGAATTCGTAAGATCGATCCCCATATTGAACTCGTCATGGTGACCGGGTATTCAGATCTTCATCCGGAGGAAATCTCACACCGGGTCCCGCCGCTTCATAAACTGTTGTACATTCAAAAACCGTTTCATCCACAAGAGATAACGCAGTTTGCAACAGCCCTGGGGAAAAAATGGCAGACGGAAAGGGAGTTGCTGTCTGCCCACAATCGCCTGTTGGAGACAAACGAAGACCTGCAATCGGAAATCGAGGCGCGCCAAAAGGCGGAAGCACAATACCGCTTGGTTCTGGAGTCGTCTCCGGATCCGGTGGTAGTGTACGATATGCAAGGCGGGGTGACATATCTGAATCCGGCATTCTCGAAAGTATTTGGCTGGACATTGGACGAAATCCGTGGACAACCATTGGAGTTTGTGCCGCCTGAGCATATTTCCGAAAGCAAGTTGGTCTTCAGTATGATCCGGCAGGGTGAAACCATTTTCGGAGTGGAGTCAGCCCGGTTTACTAAAAAAGGAGATCGGCTTGACGTCGGCATCAGTGGTGCCGGCTTTTTCGACGAACAGGGGAGGCTGCAGGGCAGTATTTTAACTATTCAGGACATCACTGAGCGTAAAAAAACCGAAGAGGAAATTCGGTTTATTGCCTATCATGACGTCCTGACCGGACTTCCGAATCGTAAGTCGTTTTACATGCGTCTGGAAGAAGAACTGGTTGCTTCAGACTGTCGGCTCCAAAGTGACCGCCGACGGAGCGGAGGCAAAAAATGGGCCCTTTTGTTTCTGGATTTGGACAAATTTAAAGATATCAATGATACGCTGGGGCATGATGCGGGAGATGAGATCCTGCAAATTGCAGGGAAACGCCTTCGGAGCTGCCTGCGTAAGAGTGATTATCTTTTCCGGCTTGGCGGCGATGAGTTCACGATCATCTTGAGAAATTTAATTGATGATAGCGATGCAGCCATAGTTGCAAAAAAGGTTCGTGAGGCCGTTTCCAGGCCATGTCGTGTCAAGGGGCACGACATCTGTGTCAACACAAGCATTGGGATAAGTGTGCATCCTAAGGACGGAGATAATGTGGAGAAACTGGTCAAAAACGCAGATATGGCCATGTATGCAGCCAAAGATACGGGGAAAGGATATCTTTATTATACAGAAGCAATGAACAGGGCGGTATTGGAACGGATGAAGATGGAAAGCTGTCTGCAGTCAGCCCTTCACGATAACCAGTTTGCAATCTATTATCAGCAGCTTGTGGACAAAACACAACGGATCGTTGGGGCGGAGGCGCTGTTACGCTGGCTGCATCCGGAGATGGGGCTGATCAGCCCGGGTAAATTTATTCCAATTGCAGAGGAAACAGGCGACATCGTGTCCATTGGTAAATGGGTTTTACACACCGCCTGTGCCCATACGAAAAGATGGCATGACATTGGTTACAAGGAGTTCTATGTGGCGGTAAACCTCTCCCCTCGACAATTTAAGGAGCCGGATCTGGTGGAAACCGTGGAGCAGGCCCTCAGGGACACCGGGCTGCCCCCCCGGTGCCTCAGGTTGGAAGTTACGGAAAGCAGTATTATGGAGAACCCGGAACAGGCATCTCAGAAGATGCAGGACCTTCGGGAGATTGGCGTCCGTTTCGCCATTGACGATTTTGGGACAGGCTATTCTTCCCTGAGTTGTTTAAAACAGTTTCCGGTTGATGTTTTAAAAATCGATCGCTCATTTGTAAAGAATTCTCTCACGAACAAGGACGATCAGGAAATTATCAAGACGATTATCGCGATGGCACGCAATCTGAATATGACCACCGTTGCCGAAGGGGTTGAGACCAAGGAGTTGCACAAGTTATTGATTCGCCTTGGGTGCCAGAAAATTCAAGGGTACTATCATGGCCGGCCTGTGCCTGTCGAGGATTTTGAAGTCGTGCTGTGCGCGGAAGATCCCCCCCGCAAACAAAAGGAGTAACCATCGTGAAGTCACTCATGTCAAAGGTTTTGATTGTTTTGATGTCCGTTTTTGTACTCTATACGGCAGCTGAATATGCCATCCAGCGTTTCATAATTTTTCCAAGTTTTATCTCCCTTGAACAGGATGAAGGCCGTAAGGACACAATGCGCGCCGTACAGGCTATCAACAGGGAAGCTCATCATCTCGATTCTCTTTGTAATGATTGGGCCGCTTGGGACGATTCTTATGAATTCGTGCAGGCCCCATCCAAGGGAAAAGCGTATATTGAGGCGAATCTAATGTTGACAACGTTTACAGGGAGTAATTTGAATCTCATTTATATTGTCAATTCAGGGGGTAAGGTTGTATGGGGTCAAATTCACGATCTGGAAGCAGAAAAAATGATCCGGATCCCGGAATTTCCGAACGATGCTTTTCCCAAGGCACATCCTTTGACCTCTTATATAATAAATGAGGAATCTCCTGAAAAGAAACGTGTTGCAGGGGTATTCATGACTGGGAAGGGGCCCATGCTGGTGTCCGCCCACCCCATTCTGAACAGTGCTTATCAAGGTCCGAGCCGGGGAACTATCATTCTGGGGCGCCTGCTGAACGAAAAACTCGTGAATACCTTTATCGAGCAAACAAACGTCAAATTTCAGGTTTTTCCGATTCATACTACCGGATTACCGGAGGATTTATGGGATATCCCCGGCCGGATCACAAGGGAATCTCCTTTTCTGATGAACGAAAGCGGCGATGGAAATCTGATAGTCTACACAACCTTTCCCGATATCCAGGGCAATGCCGTTCTTCTGCTGAAAACAAAGATTCCCAGGAAAATTTCCGAAAGAGGAGTTGTTACCACACGAGTTGCACTGATTTCGATAATCGCATCCGGGGGGGGCATTATCCTTGTCATATTGCTATTGCTTCGCCGGATCGTGCTCAAGCCCCTCTCCGATTTAACCGATCATACCCTTTCGATTGCTGAGAGCGGTGATCTTTCGGCCCGGACCGCTGCATCACGGTCGGATGAAATCGGCGTGCTTTCAAGGGAATTTGATAAAATGCTGGCACGATTGGCGGATGCACAGAAGAAACTGATGGAGCAGTCCTATTATTCCGGTAAGGCGGAAATGGCATCCGGAATTCTGCATAATGTTCGTAATTCCATGAGTCCTTTGCTAGGACAATTGCATCAGCTGGACAGTACCCTGAGGAAAATTCCCTTCAGTCAGCTTGAAATGGCCCATAACGAATTGGATGAAGGCACAGCTTCGGAACAGCGCCGTCAAGATCTCATTAAATTTGTTTTGCTGTCGAACAAGAGCCTGATTTCATCCGCCAATGACTCCCAGGTGACATTGGGTAAGATCGCGGAACGGATCGGCCACGTCGAACAGATCCTTGACGATCATCAGCAGTGGGGGCACGGCAAACTGGTTGAGGAAACCATCCCACTCGAAGAGCTTGTGCGTGATGCCGTGCTGTTAATGGAAGAAGAGTTCCCCGGTGCCATCTCAACCCATTTCGATCCGGGGCTGGCCGAGGTCGGAGCCGTCATTGTCCACCGTCTTTCGTTCTTGCAGGTGTTAGGTAATCTCTGGCGTAATGCTGCCGAGGCGATTCAAAGGAAAAGAGCTCCCAAGGGAGAAATTCATATTCAAGCCTCAATTGAGAATACGGATTCCCAGGCTTTGATCCATGTCCAGGTTCGGGATAATGGTGTCGGAATCGAGGCTGACAACCTGAGACGTATTTTTGAGCAGGGGTTTTCGACAAAAAAGGAAAACGCCTCCGGTATCGGTCTGCATTGGTGTGCCAATACGCTTTCTGTCATGCGTGGTCGCATTTATGCCGAGAGTGACGGCCCGGATAAGGGGGCGTGTTTGCATCTGATGATTCCGGCCCATTCAGACCGGAATCAGATTGGATCGGACGGGGCTGGAACGAGTATACCATAGATCCAACGGATACGGCGGTCGAAGATATTCATCCGCTGTCCACAAACTTCGGCTGTGGCCAAGTTATTTGCAAGCAATACTCCGTTCGCAGCCCCTCGGTGTTCTAAAACTTATACGCTACGCTCAGACCGAACTGATGAACATTCGCTTCTTTTATTCTGCTGGAAATAATTATTGATTCCGCCGGTCTGGCATTAATATCCCTTTCACCTGCTAAGGTAACATAGGCATAGTGGCTGTCAATTGACCATTTCCCGAATTCATAACCAAAACCGGCGGAAAACATATGCCTGTCGGAAGATGGCATTGCGTAATCAATTGAGGAGCTGGGAATCGGCGATTCATCATAAAGATATCCGCATCTCACGGCAAATGCGTCCGTTACCTGATAGTCGGCGCCAAATCTTATGCTGTACACATCATCCCAGTCTTTTTCCACGGTCTGGGTGCCAAGGCCGTTGTCGATGTTGAATTCAAGTTTGTCATAACTTGACCAGCCCGTCATTACAATATCCATTTCAAGGGTAAGTTTTGGAGAGGCCTTATACGCAATCCCCGTCCAGAGAACCTGGGGCAGGGTCACGTCTCCTGAAATGTCCCCATTATGAATCTGGGTTGAAAATAATGCAGGGACATTGGTGTATGTTGCATCGCCTTTCAGAGTGTAATCAACCTCGGATCTGTAACTAAGACCAAAGGACCATTTCTCGTTCATTGTATAAAAAAGCGAAAAGTTATATCGGAATTCCGCATTATCATCTGCAAATAATTTCTGGTTAATATCTATCCCTCTAAGATGATTGAATAAAGGATCTGCTGCTGCGTCTTCAGCTGTCAGTCCTTTTCCCTGTTGGTAAACAGCTCCTGAACTGATTTTTTGTTTAAATTCAACCTCAAATTGCTGAACGGAAACACCAAATCCAAGGGAGAGGGAATCATTAACTTTATAAACAATATTCGAGTTCAGTTCCTTCGCAACATTTGCTGAATAGTAGGTGTTGTATCTCCCCTCCCAGTCTTTTTCATATTCAGCGGACAGTCCGAACGGTGAAAACATACCTAATCCGAACCAGAATTTTTCATTGATTTTAGTTGACAAGTAAAGATACGGTGTCGGGACAATGTCATCAACGCTATTTGAAGTCCGGCCATTCTCAAATTCAAGTTTTGCACCTCCGGTGGTATACGCTGTAAAACCGGTCATGATCTGAGTGCCTTCAAGCTGTGTTATTCCGGCCGGGTTATACCATACCGCAGACGGATCATCTGCTGTAGCGGAAAAGGCGCCGGCAACCGCGGAACCCGTCGGACTGTTTTCATAAAGAGCGAAACCCGATGCTATGGATGAACTGCTCCAGATTAAAGATACCGTGAAAAGCAAAAAACAATAACATAATCCTTTTTTCATGATTACCCCTCATTCCCCTTGTTTCACATCCCAGCTATGAACCACACGTTGATTCAAACCCTGTTTTTAATGCCACTTTAAAACTAAAATACTTTGAAGCTTTTTTTACTATCAGAATTCTCAGCACCTGTAAACCAAACAATGCTAAATGCGAGTGAAGTAATTTTTATGGGAAACCAAACACTGTTTGGTGGTAGTAATCGTATTCTTTTTAATTGCGTTTTGTTAAAAATAATTATAGAAATATGCCATAGTATTGAGAATACTAGGTTATATCTGACCAATAACATGGTGAGCGGGTTTGAAATTGTATTTCATGTACGTTATTAATGAAATTTTGGAGGCTGTATGAAAAAAAACATTGGCATCGCAATTTTCGCTCTTTTTATTGCGGTGGTTATTTCAGGTTGCAATAGTTCATCATCTGATTCAAACGGAGAACTTAAAGTTACCCTTCTTCAAACAACGGATGTCCATGACAGGGCAGGGGGTACAGGGGCATCGGCCAGCTATTCACCTGTTGACGGACTCGACGGTTCCGATTCAACAGACCTCACAAAGGGTGGGTATGCAAGGCTTGCCGCGAAAATAGCCGGGATTAGAAATACCAAAAACAATAAAAATATTCTCCTGGTTGATTCCGGAGATTTTCTTATGGGTACTGTTTACGATTTTACCCTGGGAGCCGGAACCGAGGAGTCAAAGGTCGCCCCTCTCGCCTTTGCATTTATGGAGAGTATTCAATATGATGCAATAACCCTTGGTAACCATGAATTCGATTTTGGACCGGGTGCTCTGTACAACTTTATCGACCAGGCAATGGGCAATGACGGGAACGGTTTTTCCGTTCCAATACTTGCAAGTAACATGGTAACGGATAAGGCGGCCGGCACAAGCGACGACGGGCTTGAGTCCCTGGTGGCAGCGGGAATCATAAAAGGGGTGGAGATAAAAAGCCTTGATAATGGTCTGAAAGTGGGGCTGATCGGTTTATTGGGGGCAAACGCGGAAACAGCGGCGCCACTTGCCTCTCCTGTGACATTTATCAATGATATGACGAATGCCGATGAAATCAGCGCACTCCAGGATATCGTCACGAACCTGAAAACAGAGGTCGATCTTGTCATCGCCTTATCCCACTCGGGTGTTTCCAATACCGACCCGGCAAATCCTGAAGGCGACGATATTACAATGGCCCGGAAAATTAAAGGCATAGATATCATTGCCTCGGGCCACGATCACGCAATGACAGAGTCTGTGATTGAAGTTGAAAATGGGGATCACACAACCTATGTCTTCTGCGCCGGTAATTACGGCAAAAACCTTGCAGAGCTTGAAATCAGCTACCTGCCCGGTACAGGTATCACAGGCGTTGCCCTTACAAATCATTCCATCGATGACAGTGTTGAAGGTGATTCCGCAACCCAGTTTATCGTAAACATGTATGAAGAAGGCATCAACGCTATTCTGTCCCATTCCGGTCTGACCGTGCACAAGATTGTCGGTACAACGGATTCTGATAATCTTGGTAAACCCCATCATGGAAAAGAGGCGGGGATTGGTAATCTTGTTGCCGATTCTTTAAGATATCTCACCCTGCCTTATGTCCGGACAGGAGCGATTACCACACCGACCCTTGGGGTCGTGGCCAACGGTGTTGTAAGAAACGGTTTTGCCCAGGGCCAGAATATCAGCTTTGCAGACCTTTACAGCGTCCTTCCCCTTGGCATGACACTTGATCCGGCCCAACAAAATGTTCCGGGGTATCCCCTTGTTCAGATATATCTGACAGGCGCTGAAATTAAAAATATGTGCCAGCTTATCTCCTATGTGATCGCAGCGGATGACCCTGGTTTTATAAGCTCCCTGCCGGCATTGAGTGAGTTGGATGTTCAGCAGCGGATGGGCTTATTTAAATTGGCTGTCGGTCTTAATTCAGGTTCCCCCATGGATTTAGGCGCCTATACCACCTATGTACTGCCGGCGGCAGGAACCTTTCCTGCCGATCAGGCTATAGCTGCTTTTGAGGCGGTCGGCACAAATGATTCAGCTGCCTGCCGGGCAGCATCCACCGTATATGCAATGGCTGCTCTAAATGGTGAGCAGGGGCTCCGAATGGTACTCCCAATGCTGGGCAATGACTATTTTCTTCATACTTCCGGCGTACAATATACCCATGCCGGAAGTGCCGGTCTTTACCAGGTGGATCCTGCTTCAGTAAAGATGTACGCCAATACGGATATTCAATGCGCAGGAGAACCCGCACCGGTTGAAGATGCAGTCCTTTACCCCGTTGTCGTTGATATTTATGTCGTGCTTATGATGAAGGATCCTGTTTTTGTTACAATGCTTGCAGGTCTTGGGATACCTGTTGTACCGACAAACCACGACGCCAGTGTGCTTGTTGACCAGACAAATATTCTTGAATACAGAATTGACGCGGATCCAGTAACTGAAGGCAGCCAGGAGGTAAAAGAATGGCAGGCTTTTCTGACCTACCTGACATCAGCTGCCACCAGCCTGGGCCTCGAAGGATTGATTCCTGACTCAGCTTACGGGGAAGATGCAATCAATACCAGTTCCTCAAGCAGGGTAAACCAGCCTTAATTTATAATAATAACGGGGGAGGTAATCACTGATTATCTCCCCCCTGTCCTTACATTACTGTCCGCAATTATGACGAATGATTTCTTTTAAAAGCCCTTCATCAATAATTCCTTTCAGGGCCTTGTTAAATTGCTGAAACCTTACGGCATATTTTGACTTCAAGGAAATAGCCAGAAATATATCAGTTTTTTCGCCGGGACGATAAGCTGCTTTCTCAATATTGTGATTCAGCCCTTCCCGGTGTGCCAGATAATCAATTTGAGAATTAACACCAATAAACGCTTCAAAACGTCCCGCAATTAACATTGTAATCAATTGTAATTCAGTGTTTACAGGATCTTTTCGTATTTTATCATCCGAATCAAAGGGTTCAAAAAATGCGCTGCCGGCGGAAAGTCCGATTCTTCCTTTGTATAGATCATTATATTTTTGTATTCTTTTATTACGACCTTTTTGTACGTAAAAAACAGGCTCGACAGAATAATATGGTTGAGAAAGATAATACATATATCTTTCCCGTTCCGGACGTTTTGCAAGGCTGCTCATCATATCTATTCTACCCTTTTTCATATAAAACAGGCTTCTCTGAAAAGGGTAATGAATAAATTTAACCCGGAGGTTCAGGCGTTTCCCAATCTCTTTAATCAGCTGAACGTCAATACCTGAAAAAGGTGCGGTTTTTGAGCATATGAACGGAGGCCAGTATCCTACACCTACCTTGAGCTCTTCTGAAAATAAATCCTGGGGGAAAACAAAAAGAATACACACAATGAAATTGATCAACACTGATTTGAATCTGCCCTTCATATATTCTCCAAAGCCGGCAGGGAGCGCCTATTGCAATGAGCTAAGTCCGACCCCGTTATATGGAAAAGGCCGGCCAGGGATTTCCCTGGCCGGCCTTTTTATTGTATGGGGTCAGGCTTAGCCTGACCCCGTTTTCTTATTTCTTTTTTGGCTGATAGGTGCAGAGGGGCTCTTCCGCCATGTAGTTGCCCGTGGCCTCATAGGCCCTGGCCCGGCAGCCGCCGCAGACCCGGGTGTACTCACAGGTCCCGCATTTGCCCTCATAGTTATCAACTTTTCGTAACCGGTTGAACACCTCGGAGTCTTCCCACACTTCCTTGAAATGGGTGGTGGTGATGTCTCCGCATTCAACATCCAGGAAGCCGCAGGTCTGCACTTTTCCCGTGTGGGAGATGAAGCAGAAGCCGGTGCCGGCAAGGCAGCCCCTTGTTACAGCATCAAGTCCGTGGGTGTCGAAGGTGACCTTTTTGCCTTCCTCCTTTGCCCGCTGCCGGAGAATCCGGTAGTAGTGGGGGGCGCAGGTGGCTTTGAGCTGGAGGGAGGTTTTGTCCCGCTGGTCGTAGAACCAGTTGAGGGTTTTTTCATACTCCTGGGCGTCGATCTCCTGGTCCGTGATGTACTTGCCCCTGCCCGTGGGGACAAGGAGGAAGATGTGGTGGGCCACGGCCCCGAGTTCTTCTGCCAGGGTCAGGATCTTCGGGATCTCGTCCAGGGTGGTCTTGGTGATGACCGAGCTGATCTGAAACTCGATGCCGGCTTCCTTGGCAAGGGCGATGCCGTTGAGGGCTCCCTCATAGGCGCCCTCGACGCCCCGGAAGGTGTCGTGGCTCTCTTTGGTGGAACCGTCCAGGCTGATGTTGATCCGCTTGATGCCGGATTCTTTCATCTTCCGGGCGTTCTCAGGGGTGATCATGGTGCCGTTGGGCGCCATCACCATTCTGAGGCCGATGGAGGTGCCGTAGGAGGCGATGTCAAAGATATCCTCCCGGAGCAGGGGCTCGCCCCCGGTGAGGATGATGATGGGTTCCCCCACCTCCCGGATCTGGTCGAGCAGCCTGAAGGAGGCTTCGGTGTCCAGTTCATCGGGGTAGTCGTGATCCTCCGCCGCCGCCCTGCAGTGGATGCAGGAAAGATTGCACCTTCGGGTGGTCTCCCAGGCGACAAGCCTGATGGTGTTTGAATGATCGCCTGCGGGATGTCCGGTTTTCGGATGATGTCCAGGATGCATGGTCCTAATATCCCCTTGAGTTGAGCGCCTTGGCAGCTTCCATGGCGGAGTAGGTGAGGATCATGTCGGCGCCGGCCCGCTTGATGGAGAGCAGGGTTTCCATGACCATCTTCTGGCCGTCAACCCATCCCATCATCTCGCCTGCCTTGATCATGGCATACTCGCCGCTCACGCTGTAGGCGGCCAGGGGAAGGTCGATCTCATCCCTGAGGCGGCTGATGATGTCGAGGTAGGAGAGGGCGGGTTTCACCATGATGATGTCTGCTCCCTCTTCGATGTCCATGGTCGCCTCCCGGATGGCCTCCAGGGCGTTGGCAGGATCCATCTGGTAGGTTTTCCTGTCACCGAACTGGGGGGTTGAATCCGCGGCCTCCCTGAAGGGGCCGTAGAATGCCGAAGCGTACTTGACGGCGTAGGACATGATGGGAACACCTGAGAAACCTTCTTCGTCAAGGGCCTGGCGGATCTCGCCCACACGGCCGTCCATCATGTCGGACGGGGCCACCATGTCCGCTCCCGCCTTTGCGTGGGAGAGGGCGGTCCTTGCCAGAAGATCCAGGGATGCGTCGTTGTCGATTTTGCCGTCCTCAACCATGCCGCAGTGGCCGTGGTCCGTGTACTGGCAGAGGCAGACATCGGTGAGGACCGCGATCTCGGGAACGCTGTCCTTCACTGCCTGGACCGCCTTTTGAACTATGCCGTCCCGGGCATAGGCCCCGGTTCCAAGGGGATCTTTCTTCTCCGGCAGGCCGAAGAGCATGACCGCGGGGATGCCAAGGTCATAGGCTTCCCTGACCGTCTTGACCAGCATGTCGCAGGAGAGGTGAAAGTGCCCCGGCATGGACGGAATCGGTTTCTTGATTCCCTTGCCTTCAACCGCAAAGAGGGGCAGTATGAGATCGTCCACCAGGAGGGTGGTCTCACGGATCATTCGTCTGAAATTACTATTTTCCCTGAGGCGTCTTGCCCTGAAATCCGGAAACAGCACGATCAGTCCTCCTTTCGTATTTCGTCATCGGTTAAAAAGCATGCGGGATCGGTGTCCCAGGGGTCGCCGGCAATGGATTCGGCCCTGGCCCTGAAGTTTCCTGCACAGACGTCAAGCCAGCGGCAATCGGAGCAACGGTTCTTGACGTGTTTCTTCTTTTCCTTGAGTTTCATGAGAAATTCGTTGGATTCGTCGGTCCAGATCTTGGAAAAGGGCCTTTCCTTGACGTTGCCAAGGCACTTGTCGCGCCAGAACTGGTCGGGATAGACCTCGCCGTCCCAGGAAATGCAGCCGAAACCACGGCCTGAGTTGTTGCCCTCGTTCATCTGGAGCAGTTCCAGCACTTCGGCCGCCCGTTCCGGGTCTTCTTCCAGAAGCTTGAGATAGAGGTAGGGGCCGTCGGCATGGTTGTCCACGGTCAGGATCTCCTTGGGAATGTTCCTGTCGTGGAGGTCCTTGGTGCGCTCCATGATGAGATCCAGGGCTTTACGTGTCTCTTCGTGGCTGAGATCCTCGTTTGCGATCTCCGATCCCCGGCCCGAGTAGACCAGGTGGTAGAAACAGGCCCGGGGGACATCCATCTCTTCGAGAAGATCGAATATGCCCGGAATTTCAGAGACGTTCCGCTTGTTGATGGTGAACCGAAGCCCCACCTTGATACCCGCTTCCTGGCAGTTCCTGATGGCGGCCAATGCCTTCTTGAACGAGCCGTTTATGCCGCGGAACTTGTCGTGGGTTTCTTCCAGGCCGTCCAGGCTGATGCCCACGTAGGAAAGGCCGATCTCTTTTAGCACCTTTGCCATCTCTTTGGTGATAAGGGTGCCGTTGGTGGAGATAACGGCCCTCATGCCCTTGCTCACGGCATACTCGGCATACTGGGCAAGTCTCGGGTGAACCGTGGGCTCGCCGCCTGAAAAGAGGATTACAGGAACTCCGAATTCAGCCAGGTCGTCGATCATTGCCAGGCTTTGTTCGTCGGTGAGTTCGTTGTCGTAGGAGAGATCTTCCGATTGTGCATAGCAGTGAACGCATTTAAGGTTGCACCTCCGGGTCATGTTCCAGACGACGACAGGCTTCTTGTCGGCAGAGAACTGAAGCAGATGGGAGGGAAGGGTTCCTGAGTTGCGGGAGTACCGCAACGCATCCGAGGGTTCCACAGTTGCGCAGTAAAGCTTTGAAATTCCGATCATGATATCTTTTTCCTGATTAGGTTCTCCAGAAACGCTTCATGGTCCAGAAGCGCTTTTCGGGGAATGAAGAACCGGTTGGTTTCTGATTTTTCCCGGATCAGATTGAGACCGTCGTAAAAATCGTTGTAGATTTTTGTCATTATGTCTTCAGATGTAATGTAGTGCTTGATGAACTGCTCGATGAGAAAATCAACGGCATCCTCTTCAAACACTATATTGAGATCATACTTCTTGTAGAAATCCACCTCTATCTTTTTGATGGCTTCATAGTAAGCCTTGATAGTCTTGATGGCGGTTCCAAGTTCGGTGACATGGGCGCAGTAGTACTGGGCTACAAGGTCGCTCCTGAACTTTGAAAGGGTCA
This sequence comes from Desulfobacteraceae bacterium, assembly GCA_024225635.1. GTDB lineage: Bacteria > Desulfobacterota > Desulfobacteria > Desulfobacterales > Desulfobacteraceae > Desulforapulum. The sequence goes on from JAAEMK010000472.1 coordinate 21,407, forward strand.
GGCCGTGGCGCAGGGAGAGATTCTTCCAGTTGTCCGAGATGTAGCAGTTGATATACTCTTTCTCTGTCTCGCTTACGGCAAGATAATGTTTTTCCCAGTTATCGCGGCTTTTCTCCGCAAGGATATCGGCAAGCTGGGGCCCGGGATCGGTGATCACCTCCGGGGTGACGACAAACTTTGAGACGGTTGAGGAGGGAAGCTTTTCCTCAAATTCCAGCAGGGCGTTTTCAACAACGCTTACCAGTCCCCTGGCGCCCGTGTTTTCCTTGGATGCCCTTTCTGCAAGAAGGTGAAGGGCTTCGGTGGTAAAAACGATGTCGATGCCGTAGGCGGCAAAATCCAGGCGTTTCCCAAGGATAACCGGGTTGTTCGGCATTCGCAGTATTGAGAACAGATCATCTTTGGAAAGGGAATCGAGGATACACCGCACCGGAAGCCTGCCGATGAATTCGGATTCAAACCCGAATTCCACCAGGTCTTCCGCCGTCACCTGTTTGAGAATCTGGTTGGGGTCTCCGTTTTTGGCAAGGGAAGAGCCAAAACCCATGGTGTGATGGGTCACCCGCCGGGTTACGATCTCGGCAAGCTCGGAAAAGGCGCCGCTCATGATAAAGAGAATGTTGGCCGTGTTCACCCGGCGCTGGATCCGCCTGCCTGTCCGCTGGTAGCTTTCGAGTTCCTGCATCATGGAGACGGGGTCGTGGGGCACCTTGAGGTCCACGTCTGTCTCTTCCATGGGTTTTAGCAGGGCCCTCTGTACGCCGGTCCTGGAGATGTCGGCTCCCCGGAGGTTGCTGCTCGAGGCGATCTTGTCGATCTCATCAATGTAGATGATGCCGCACTCGGCAAGCTCAATGTCATCATCCGCTTCCTTGACCAGGTCCCGGACAAGGTCGTCCACGTCTCCGCCCACATAGCCGGTTTCGGAAAACTTGGTGGCATCGGCCTTGACAAAGGGAACGCCGATCCGCTTTGCAATGAGTTTGATGAGATAGGTCTTGCCCACGCCGGTGGGGCCGAGCATGAGAATATTGGATTTGATGCTGCCGGTTATCTTGTCTTCCGAATCCCTGGACATTTCAAGGTGCTTGATCCGATTGAAGTGGGTGCAGATCTTGGTGGACAGGACGGACTTTGCCCTTTCCTGTTTCACAATGTATTGATCCAGGTAGGCAATGAGTTCCGTGGGCTTGATGTCGAAATTGACAAGCTTTTTCCTGCCTTCGCTCTGGTCCGATCCGGAAATGGGCGCTTCCTTCGGAGCCAGGGAAGGGGAAACTATCTTGACGGATCCTCCGAACTTCTTATTGAGAAACTCGCCAAGCTCCTTTTCTATCTTCTTGGGGTCGGGTATATTTTCGTTTTTCTCTTTCATAGTGATCTAATATAACCACAGGCAAGGATAAATCAAGTTTGTTTGGGGCCCTTTACCTGCTTTTCACTGAAAAGCATGCAGGGCTTTCCCGTGGACCGGCGCACCACGGAGGAAGGAATAAGTTTTGATCTGAATCCCATGGCCCTGCACCCGTGGGGTTTCGATGGTTCCCAGGTGATGTAATGGTGCCGACATTTGTGGCAATTTATGGGAGATGGTGTTGTCATCTGATCCTAAATAAAAGAGCCGCGAACACTTATTCCATGTTAGCGGCTCTTCAGTTTCTGGTGCCGAAGGGGAGATTTGAACTCCCACGGGTCGCCCCACACGCCCCTCAAGCGTGCGTGTCTACCAATTCCACCACTTCGGCATGTTATATATTATCTCAGGGGGTCAGGCTTAGCTTATTGTAACTAAATTCAAAAAAAAATGGTATTGCAGCAATAAGTTAAGCCTGACCCTCGGTTTGTAGCAAATTACTTGCTCTCGGCTCCGGCCGGCTGCTCGATGGGAGCAGGCGCATCAGGCATGATTGATTCCTGGGAGCTGTGGCTTGACCTGTAAGCAAGGGTAAGGGAAGTGAGCATGAAAATGATGGCAATTCCCGTTGTGACTTTGCTTAGAAGTGTCGCAGGGCCGGTACCGCCGAAGAGCGCCTGTGACTGGCCGCCTCCCAGGGAAGCCCCCATTCCGGCTCCCTTTCCTGTCTGGAGCAAAACAATCATGATCAGGAGAACACAGGCAATTACGTGTACGGATAATATTAGGGTAGTCATATTGTTTTATTTATCATACCTTATAATTTGAATGAATGTTTCAGCGTCAAGACTTGCTCCGCCAACCAGAGCACCGTCAACATCGCCAAGTGACATCAGTTCCGAGACATTGTCAGGTTTAACAGAACCACCATACAGTATCCGGATCGACATCGCAAGTTCATTTCCAAACAATTTATTGATCAAAGACCTGATGTTCCCATGGATTTCAGCCACCTGGTCCGGCGTTGCCGTCTTGCCGGTTCCGATCGCCCAGACCGGTTCGTAGGCAATGACAAGAGAGCTTAGATCACGAGAACAAAAGTTGTTTAACCCATTTGAGATCTGTTTGTCAAGAACTGAAAATGTTTTTCCGTCCTCCCTTTGGACTTCTGTCTCCCCGATGCAGAGAATGGGGATGATACCCCCGTCAATGGACGCTTTTACCTTCCTGCACACGGCGTCATCCGTCTCTCCGAAGTACTGCCGGCGTTCCGAGTGGCCGATGATGGCATAATCGGCTCCGGCGGCTTTTACCATGGCGGCCGATACTTCCCCGGTGTAGGCGCCCTCGTTTTCATAAAACAGGTTCTGGACCCCAAGTTTTACGTTGGATCCTGCCACGGCTTCCGAGACAAGGGGAAGGCTCAGGAAAGCGGGGGCGATCATGATATCGGTATCGGCAACATCAGAGGCAAGCCCGGCCAGGCTGGTTGCCGCGGCAACCGCTTCAGGGCCCGTTTTGAACATCTTCCAGTTGCCGGCGATTAACGGTGTTCTGCTCATAGTGGTTTCCTTGAGATGTGTCCCCGGTTTCTATAGTGATTTGCCGACCATGGCGGCAAGATCCACCAGCCGGTTGGAGTAGCCCGCCTCGTTGTCGTACCAGGAGTAAACCTTCACCAGGTTGCCGATGACATCGGTGCAGGATGCGTCAACAATGGAGGAAGAGGGGCTTCCGTTGTGGTCGATGGATACCAGGGGAAGTTCGCTGAACTCCAGAATTCCGGAAAGTTCCTGCTCCGACGCCTTTTTCAGGGCCGTGTTGACCTCCTCCCGGGTTACGTTTTCCTTTTCCACCTGAACAACCAGGTCCACAAGGCTCACGTTGGGGGTGGGCACCCGGACCGAAAGGCCGTTGAGTTTTCCAGCAAGTTCCGGCAGTACCAGGGAGACGGCCTTTGCAGCCCCCGTGGTTGTCGGGATCATGGAGAGGGCGGCGGACCGTGCCCGTCTCAAATCCTTGTGGGGAAAATCCACAAGCCGCTGATCCCCGGTGTAGGCATGGACCGTGGTCATCATGCCGCTGACAATGCCAAAACTTTCCAGCAGTACCTTTGCAACCGGCGCCAGGCAGTTTGTGGTGCATGAGGCATTGGAGATGATGTCGTGTTTTGCCGGATCATAGCTGTCATGGTTGACGCCCATGACGATGGTGATGTCGGGATCAACGGCCGGGGCGGATATCAACACCTTTTTGGCTCCCGCCTTGATGTGGTTCCCAGCTCCTTCCCTGTCCCTGAATATGCCCGTGCACTCCAGAACCATGTCCACGCCTGCATCTTTCCACGGAATATGGGCGGGGTCCTGGCATGAGGTGACCTTGATTTCCCTGTCATCCACGACAATGGCGCCGTCCCCGGCTGTGACCGCTGCATCTAGCCGGCCGTGCACTGAATCGAATTTGAGAAGATGTGCGATGGTAGCGGTGTCGGAAAGATCGTTGATGGCGACCACTTCAACGTCGGGCCTGGATAATGCCGCCCTGAATACCATCCTGCCGATCCTGCCGAATCCGTTTATACCAAGTTTGATTCCCATGATTATGATACCTCCTGAACGATTGTTTTTTTTATTTTAATGCCGGTTAGGAGCCTGGACCCCGATCATGGGAAGCGGTTATGCCCGTTTACTTCCTTTCAGGATTCCGCTTGCAAGGGAGATACTTTTTTTTCCATGCTCCACCAGGGTTGCCGCAGCCGTTGACAGGTCCTGTTTCTCCCTGACAGAGAGCGCCTTGAGAAGAATAGGGAGGTTTACCCCCGATATCACTTCAATGGCTCCCTCTTCAAGAAACGAGTAACTGAGGTTGGAAGGGGTGCCCCCGAACATGTCGGTGAAGATGATGACCCCTCCTTTGTCGTTGACCTTTTTGATGCCGTTCTTGATTTTTTTGATCAAAGTATCTGCGGGTTCTTTGATGTCTATTGAAACCGATACGATGTTCTCTATGGTTGAATCAAGTATAAATTCGGCCGACTCAATCAGAGCCTGGCCAAGTGTTGAATGTGTGACTATCAAAATTCCTGTCATTGCTCTTTTATGTCCCTGTCTATGTCTCTGTGGATAATGCCGGGTTCAAACCCCTTTTGTCCCAGGTGTTCGAAAATGCTCCTTGCAATAGCAACGCTTCTGTGACGGCCTCCGGTACATCCGACAGCTATTGTAAGATACGCCTTCCCCTCTTGTGTGTAAAGCGGAATTAGATATTCTAGGAGATTTAAGTATTTTTCCAGGAAAATTTTAGCGGGCGTGGTTGATAATACAAATTCCTGAACGTCCTCGGATTCTCCATCCTGCTCCTTGAGTTCCGGCACAAAAAAAGGATTGGAGAGAAACCGCATGTCAATGACAAGGTCGGTATCCTTGGGTATTCCGTATTTAAAACCAAAGGATAGGACGTTGATTTTCATGGACACCCGTTTATGGGAATGTCTTTCCGCAAGTTTCCGGATTTCGGCTTTCAGCTTATGAACATTGTATTCGCTGGTGTCGATGACCCGTTTGGACACCCGTCGAATGGGGGTCATGGCCGCCTTTTCCGACTTGATGCTTTCAATGAGGCTCTTGTCATGACCGATCGGGTGGTGGCGCCGGGTCTGGCTGTACCGCTTGAGAAGGGTGTTTTCATCCGCCTCCAGGAAGATGATTTCCGGGCGGTGCCCCTTTTTTTTCAACGCATCCAAAGTGGAGGAGAACTGGGACAGAAAACGGGGCGCCCTGATGTCCATGACAAAGACAAACCCGTTGATCCCGGGATCGTTTTCCAGGGGAAGATCGAGGAATTTCGGCAGAAGCTCAATGGGCATGTTGTCGACGCAATAGAATCCTGCATCTTCAAATGCCGCCATGGCAGTGCTCTTTCCCGATCCTGAAAGGCCGGTGATGATGAAAAGTTCCTGGTGGTTCATTTAAAACTCTTCATCAATGTCAAGGATGATTTCCTGAATTTCATCAATGGATTCCGCTTTGATCAGGCTCTCTTTAAAGTGTTCCTTTTTGAGAAGCTTTGAAATCTGCGCCAGAACCTTGAGATGGCTTCCCGTAGAATTCTCAGGCGTGATCAACAGGAAAAATATATGGACTGGTTTGTCGTCCAGGGAGTCAAATTCGACTCCCTGGCGGCTCAATCCAAAACCGACAACAATGGAGTGGATGGAGGCGAGTTTTCCGTGGGGAATACCGATCCCGCCTCCAATTCCGGTGCTGCCGAGTTGTTCCCTTTCCAGAAGAACCCTGACGATCTCATCGCTTCCGGTCTGAGCCAGGGGGGCGACCGATGCCGCCAGTTCTTCCAACACTCCTTTTTTATCTGTTGAGGAAAGGTTCGGGATGATCGCATCCCTGGGTAAAATGTCTGATAGTTTCATAGAATCCTGGTTCTTCGTAAATCGTTATCAGCTGGGCTGAATCAGTCCGAGCTTGCCGTCCCTGCGCCTGTAGAGAACGTTGACCCGCTCTGTCCTCGCATTGTTGAATACAAAAAAGTTGTCCTTCCCGGAGTTGAGTTCCTCCACGGCGTCATCGATGTCGATGGGTTTGACATTGATGGCCTCCATGATTACTTCCGGGCCAGATGAGTGTTCCGAAGCTTCAGGGGGGGTGAGGGTGATCTCGCTATCCTTGATGCTCGACTTGTCGCCGGACATGTGGCGCCTCACCTTTTCCTTGTTTTTCTTTATCTGGGCCGCGATCTTGTCCATGAGGGTGTCGATGGAGGAGTACATGTTTTCCGACTCCTCCTTTGCATGGATCTTCAGCCGATCGCAGGTCAGGGTTATTTCCGCAATGTGTCGAATCTTCTCCACGGACAGCACCACGTTTGCTTCTCCAGGACTTTCCAGCATCTTGTCAAACCGGTCCACCTTTTTCTGTACATAGGATTTTAATGCATCAGAGGAATCAAGTCGTTTAAACGTTACGGATGTGTGCATAAAAACCTCCCTAAAATTGTTTGCGTTTACTGGACGGGAGAATATGGAGCATCTCCCTGTATTTGGCAACGGTTCTTCGGGCTATGTTGATGTTGGCCTTTTTAAGAAGCTCTGTAAGTTTTTTGTCGCTGTAGGGATGCTTGGGGTCCTCGTTGTCAATGATCTGCTTGATTTTATCCTTGACGCTGGCCGAAGCCATGGAATCCCCGTCTGTTCGGGATATGGAGCTGTTGAAAAAATATTTCAGCTCGAACAGTCCCTGGGGGGTGTAGGCGTACTTGTTGGTGGTGACCCGGCTGATGGTGGATTCGTGCATCTCGATATCTTCGGCAACGTCCCTCAGGATCATGGGTTTCAGGTGGGTGATTCCCTTGAGGAAGAATTCCCGCTGGAACTTGATGATGCTCTCCATGACCGAGTAGATCGTCTTCTGGCGCTGGTGGATGCTCTTTATGAGCCAGGAAGCGCTTTGCATTTTTTCGTTGAGATAGGTCTTGGCCTCCTTGGAAATTTCAGTACCGTTGGATACGGCCTCCTTGTAGACCCTGTTGATCCTGAGCTTGGGCAGGCCGTCGTCGTTCATGACGATCTTGAAATCATCTCCCTCCCGGTATACGTATATGTCCGGAATGATGTAATGGGGCTCTTCCGTGCTGAACTCACGACCGGGCTTGGGTTCCAGGCATTTGATGATATTGACGGCTGAAACCACATGGTCGATGGAGACTCCCAGATCCTTGGCAATCTTCTTGTAATTCTTGTTCTCGAGATTTTTTATGTGGTTGGTGATGATCTTCTCGAGCATGGGGTTGTCGATGCCCAGGTGCTGGATCTGTATGAGGAGCGCCTCCCTGAGATCCCTTGCGCAGACGCCGGGGGGATCAAAGGTATGCATGTTTTTCAGCATGGCCTCCACGGCCTCGACCTCAAATGGGCCGGATTCGGCAATCTCCTCCACCGTGGCGCACAGGTAGCCGTCAAGGTCCAGGTTGCCGATGACCATGCTTCCGATCTGCTCCTCCTCCCCGGTGGGGCTGCTCATGAGAAGCTGCCACTGGAGATGGCTCTCCAGGGTCTTCTTGGCCGAGGTAAAAGCCTCGTAGTTGGGAGCTTCCTGGTGATCCCGTTCGGTGTGAACCCGGCCGGTGGAGTTGTATTCGTTGATGTAGCTCTCCCAGTCGGTGTCCTCGGCTACCTTCTCATCGATGGTGACCTCTTTGACGGTCTCTTCAGCAGCATCGTTCTTTGCTTCAGCTTCCGGGGCCTCCCCGGGAGCCGCCAGCTCCTGCGCCTTTTCTTCAAGGGCGGGGTTTTCCTCAAGCTCCTGCTGGATCATCCCGGCAAGTTCGAGGCGGGAGAGTTGAAGAAGTTTAATTGCCTGCTGCAGCTGGGGAGTCATCACCAGCTGCTGGGTCAGGATCAAGTTTTGTTGTAGTCCTAATAAAGCCATAATCAGAGCCTAAATTTCTCTCCAAGATAGATTCTTCTTGCAATTTCGCTTGAAATGATCTTCTCAGGGGGACCCGATTCAATTACGGTTCCCTGATTCATGATATATGCGGAATTGCACACACCAAGGGTCTCTCTAACATTGTGGTCGGATATGAGAACTCCGATTCCCCGCTCCGTGAGTTGGGTGATGATTTTCTGGATATCCGACACGGCCAGGGGGTCGATCCCGGCAAAGGGTTCATCCAGCAGGATGAACTGGGGATCGGTGGCAAGCACCCTTGCAATTTCAAGCCGCCTTCGTTCTCCTCCGGACAGGACGCTTGCCTTTTGATCCGCAAGGCGTGAGATGCCAAGTTCCTCCATGAGCCGGTCCGCCTTGCCCTTGATGTCGGGGTCAACATCCGGGAGGACTTCCAGAACCGCCGTAATATTTTGCCGCACGGTGAGTTTTCTGAAGATGGACGCCTCCTGGGGTAGATACCCAATGCCTTTTCTTGCCCTCATGTACATTGGATAGTCTGTTATGTCGCTCCGGTCAAGGAAAACCTGACCTTTGTCCGGCTGAATCATGCCCACAGCCATGTAAAAGGTGGTTGTTTTGCCGGCGCCGTTAGGTCCGAGAAGCCCTGTTACTTCCCCCTGGGTGACAACGATTTCGACACCGTTGACCACCTGCCGGCCATTGTAGACCTTAACCAGATTTTTCAGAACAAGGCTTGTCATTCGCCCTCTTTTTTTTCTATTCTGTCTTTGGTGTTGAACAGTGCTTCAACGCGCTTTTCCTTTCCGCTTTCCACCACGACCCTGCCGTCATTCCTGAACACGGTGATCTTTTTTCCCGTGACAAAACTTTCGCCGGTGATCACCTTGGGGGAACCTCCGGTAAGGATCAGGGTCTGGTCCGCAGTGGTGAATACAGCCTTTTCCGCATAGGCCTTTCGATCACCCGAGATAAACCTGACGTTGCCCGTGGCAAGTATCTCTTTGATGTTCTGTTCGTCCTCTTCTTTCAGTTCTTTCTTCTCTTTATCCTTGTATAAGAAAACCTTGATTGAGTCCGCATGGACAACGGAATCCCGGCTGGTCGCCTTGGCGTTGCCGACAAATTCGACAAAGGCGGCATTCCGTTCTGAAATCATGGTATCAGAAGTCACGTGAAGGCTTCTGTCTTCTGAAACCGCATCCCCTGCGGCCCAAAGGGCGACAGGGTTAAGGAGTACTGTCCATACCGCTAAAAAAATCAAATGTCTCACTGAATCTTCCTCTTACGTTTCCTTTGAGCCTGGTGGTGCTCCTGTTGAGGTCCGTCTCCATCGCATCGGCTTCAAGGAGAGATTCCTTATCCATGATCCTGATATGGACCGTTGAATATAGTATATGTCTTTTCTTCTCATAATGCAACTCGTCAGTTTCCAGGGTATAGTCTCCATGGGTGACAACGACGTTGTCTGAAAAGCGCATGTCGTGGGTCTTGGTGTCAAGGGCGCCCCTGGCTGAGGAGAGGTGGACCTTACCTCGGTTCTCCAGGAAGAAGACCACGCTGACATCCTCCAGCAGGGCCCTGTTTTTGTCCTTCAGGAGCTTTGCAGAGGAGGCATCCAGGGTCCATTCCCTGATTCCGTTCCTTGTGGAGGTCTGGTGTATGGAGTCCAGCATCAGTGCGGCCTTGGAGTCTATGGAGATTTCCTTGAGCACGACTTTCCCCGAGGTGATCTTCTCTTTGTAGTAAAGCGCTCCCAGGCCGAATACTAGGAAAACAAGGAGGAGAATGAAGATGCCTTTTACGGTTCTTGGAACGGATCGTCCGGATTTCATTGGGAAAACCTGGTCACAATGCCGTCCCAGAGCCCCTTGGCCTTGAGGACATCTTCACATATCTTACGGACAGCACCCTCTCCGCCCCGCTGGGGGGTGATGATCAGGGAGGCTTGTTTGACCTCCGGGGAGGCGTCGGCAACGGTAATGGCGAGCCCCACCCGCTTCATGACGCAGAGGTCGGGAAGGTCGTCTCCCGCAAAAGCGGTTTCCCCGGCCGTTACCCCGGTCTGCGCAAGGATGGTTTCAAGGGCGGATACCTTATCCTTGATACCGTCAAAGAGAAGGTCGATGCCAAGGTTGTCGCACCTTGCCATAAGGGCCTTGGAGCTCCGGCCTGTGATGATCCCTACCCGGACGCCCGCATCCATGAGCAGCCGCAGTCCGAGGCCGTCCTTTACGCTGAAGCTCTTTATCTCGTCCCCCTGGTCGGTGTAGGTGATGGTGCCGCTGGTAAGGACACCGTCCACATCAAGGAGGAGGAGCTTGAGGGTGCTTAATTTTTCCTGAACTTCGGTTGAATGGGTCATATGACAGGTACCACGGCCTTCCGGATGGCAAGCAGGGTTTCAAGGAACGGTTTCATCTCGGCCAGGGGCAGGGAATTGGGGCCGTCGCACAGGGCCTTGTCCGGATCGGGGTGGGTCTCGATGAAGAGCCCGTCCGCTCCTGCCGCAATGGCCGCCCTTGCCAGGGTCGGTGCGAATTTCCGCTCGCCTGCCGAGGATTTGCCTGCCCCGCCGGGGAGCTGTACGCTGTGGGTTGCGTCAAAGACAACGGGGACGCCTAAGCTTCGTATGATATCGATGCCCCTGAAATCGACCACAAGGTTGTTGTAGCCAAAGGTGGTACCCCTTTCGGTGATGCTGACCTGGGTGCATCCCGAAACCGTTGCCTTTTTGATGATGTTGCCGCACTCAAGGGGGGCAAGGAACTGTCCCTTTTTGATGTTCAGCGGCTTGCCGGTTGCCGCGGCGGCGGATATCAGGTCTGTCTGCCGGCACAAAAATGCCGGAATCTGGAGGATGTCAAGCACCTTTGCAGCGGGTTCGGCCTGTTCGGGTGAATGGATGTCTGAAATGACCTTTACGCCAAGCTCTTTCTTGATCCGGGCGAGGATTTCCAGGCCCCGTTCAAATCCCGGCCCCCTGAACGAGTCCACCGAACTGCGGTTGGCCTTGTCAAAGGAGGACTTGAACACAAAAGGGATCTCAAGCTCTTCACAGACGGTTTTCAGGTGGTTTGCCGTGGTGAATGTTGTTTCGTAGTCCTCGATGACGCAGGGGCCTGCGATGAGAAGAAACGAGTTGTTGGTGCACGGCGCGATGGTGGAAAAGTAGTTGTTCATCAAAAAAACACTCCATGGTTAATCCTGTACTATGCCGGGGTTCGATGGTGACGTCGGACGTTTCCGGCAGGGACTGCCGGAGTGGTCAGGTTCGCATCCCGACCCGGGGAACTATTCTTTAAGGCTATCTTTTGACGGTTGAAAAGTCAAGAATGGAAAATGCCTTGATAACTTGGTCTATTGCTGGTATTTTGGCGGCACTTTTTTATTAAAAAATTTAAGATTCTCCTTAAAAAATATAGGTGCCATGCGTGAAGAAGCTAATTGTATTTCTTTTTGTCCTGATTGTTGTTCTGCCCCTGGGGTGGTTTCTTGCAAATGAATTTGAAGGAAAGCAACCCGTTCTTTCCGTGAAACTTCCTTCTCTCTACCTCAACCGCTCCTACGAGATGTCCCTCAAAGCCACGGATCAGGGGACCGGCCTTCGCTCCATCCGGGTTTCCATTGTCCAGGCCGGCAAGGAGAAGGTCCTCCTTGATAAAAAATTTCAGCGCCTGGGCTACCGGGATTTTTTCTTCGGCTCCCAGGTCCATGACGAGAGCTTTGAGATTCCCGTGGAATCCTGGAAATACGGTATGCAGGACGGTGAAGCCTTTTTGAAAATTTCCGCTGCGGACTACTCATGGCGGGGATGGAACCGGGGCAACGCCGTGGCCGTGGAAAAAAAGGTGATCATCGACACCAAAGCTCCCCAGATCGAGATCCTTACCAACAGGCATAACGTGACCCGGGGAGGCGCGGCCCTTGTCATTTACCGCCTTTATGAAGACGGCATTACAAGCGGGGTCCAGGTGGGGCCCAATTTTTTTCCCGGATACTCCGGAATGTTCAAGGACAAAAACGTCTTTGCCGCCTTTTTTGCCTTGAGCTACGAGCAGGGGCCGGGGGTAGACATGGTTGTCAAGGCCGAAGATCCCGCCGGAAATGTTTCCAAGCGGGGTTTCTATCACTATATCCGGGACCGGAAGTTCAAGAACGATGTCATCAATCTGCCGGACAGCTTCCTGAACGGGAAAATACCTGAATTTAACGTGAATAATCCCGGTGGCGACATCCTGGCCGCCGAGAATCCCATGCTGGCCAAGTTCATCCATATCAACCGCAAGGTGAGAAAAGAGAATATCAAAAAGGTCCTCGAGGGGGTAAAGTTCACCGACAATGAGATGATGTGGAAGGGAGGCTTCCTGAGACTGCCGGGCTCTGCCAACCGGGCCGGGTTTGCGGATCACAGGATCTATAAATACAAGGGCAGGGAGGTTGACCGCCAGGTTCATATGGGCATCGACCTTGCGTCCATATCCCGGGCGCCCGTTCCCGCTTCCAACCGGGGAAGGGTTCTTTCCACGGGGCATGTGGGTATCTTCGGCAACACCGTGATCCTCGATCACGGGTTCGGACTTACAACCCTTTACGCCCACATGAGTTCCATCTCCGTCACCAAGGGCGATATGGTTGAGAAGGGCGACATCATCGGAAAAACCGGGGCCACCGGACTTGCTGCCGGTGATCACCTGCACTTCGGCGTTGCCGTGAACAACGTCTTTGTAAACCCCGTGGAGTGGTGGGACCGGAACTGGATCAAGAACAACATCCTTCACAACATAACCGAGGTTGAAGCTGCGTTGAAATAGACGGTCAACAAAATATTATATTTAAATTTAAAGGCATGAAATGGGCGATCACAAGATAAACAAGACCTATCAAGAGATCAATGAGCGGATCAGGAACGGCAAGGCCGTCGTTGTAACGGCCGAAGAGATCATCGACATCGTAAGGGAAGAGGGCCCTGTTGAGGCGGCAAGATCCGTGGATGTTGTCACCACGGGAACCTTTGCTCCCATGTGCTCCTCCGGAGCCTTCATCAACATCGGCCAGTCAAAGCCTCTCATCCGGACCACCGAGACCTGGTTCAACAACGTGCCTGCCTATTCGGGTGTGGCGGCGGTGGACTGTTTCCTGGGCGCCACCCAGACAGTTGAGGACGATCCTTTAAACAAGCTTCACCCCGGTGAGTTCAATTACGGCGGCGGCCACGTGATCCAGGACCTCGTGGCCGGGAAAGAGATAGAGCTTGTGGCAAAGAGCTACGGCACCGACTGCTATCCCAACCGAAAGATCGAAAAGACCGTCACCCTCAAGGATCTTCCCAGCGCAACCCTGTGCAACCCCAGGAACGGCTACCAGAATTACAATTGCGCCATCAACCGGTCCGACAAGATCAAGTACACCTACATGGGAACCCTGAAACCCGACATGGCCACTGCCAGTTACTCCACCTCGGGGGCGCTGAGCCCGCTCTTCAACGATCCCTATCTCAAGACCATCGGCCTTGGCACACGGATCTTCCTTGGCGGGGCCCAAGGGTATGTCACCTGGCAGGGCACCCAGCACAAGACCGCGGTGGATCGAACCCCCAACGGTGTTCCGTTGACCCCCGCCGGCACCCTGTTCGTGATGGGAGACCTCAAGCAGATGTCACCGGAGTGGCTGGTCGGCCAGAGCATCCGGGGCTACGGCTGCTCCCTTTCCGTGGGACTTGGCATCCCCATTCCCATCCTGAACGAGGAGATGGTAAAATACACCGCCGTATCCGACGAAGAGATCTTCACCCAGGTGGTGGATTACGGCCATGACTATCCCCAGGCCATCTCAAAGAGTTACGGCCAGGTCAGCTATGGGGAGCTCAAGAGCGGAACCATCATGATCCAGGGACGGGAAATCCAGACCGTGCCCCTGTCGAGCATGGTCAGGGCAAGGAAGATCGCGGGTCTCCTGAAGCGTTCCATCGAGAAGGGCGAGTTTCTCCTTGGCGAACCCCAGCATCTGTTTTAATATAAATATATCCCATGAAAGAGACTGAAATTGAAATGACTATTGAGAAAAAAAAGAGCAGTTTGCGCGAGAATGTCGAAGCCATCCTCATTGCCGTGGTTCTGGCTCTGTTCATCCGAACCTTTGTTGTGCAGGCATTTAAAATTCCTTCTGGTTCCATGAAGAATACGCTGCTCATCGGGGATCACATCCTTGTGAACAAGTTCATCTACGGGGTGAAAATTCCTTTTACCGACGGTAAAAACCTGATCCCCCTCTCAAATCCCGAGCGCAAGGATATTGTTGTTTTCAAATACCCAGAAGATCCCAAAAAGGATTTCATCAAGCGGGTGGTGGGTGTTGCCGGAGACAAAATAGAGGTGCGGAACAAAAAACTCTATGTGAACGATATCCTTCAGGAATCCGAGCCCTATGCCATTCACAAGGATCCCCGCATCATTCCGGCCCAGTTCACCGCCCGGGACAATTTCGGTCCGGTGACCGTTCCCGACCATTCCCTCTTTGTCATGGGGGACAACCGGGACAACAGCCACGACTCAAGGTTCTGGGGGTTTGTCGATCTGAAGGCCGTCAAGGGTAAGGCGTTTATCATCTACTGGTCCTGGAACAAAGAGGCGTTCGGGGTCCGGTGGAACAGAATCGGAGATGCGTTGAGATAGCCCGGCGGGCAGACAACCCATTTTTTTTAAGACAACAGAATAGGAATCATCACATGCGTTTTGAACACAAGGATATTCTTGATATCGAATCCCTGTCTGTCCAGGATATAACCATGATTCTGGATACGGCCGAGGGGATGAAAGAGATCTCAAAGAGGCCCGTAAAAAAGGTTCCGACCCTGAGGGGCAAGACCATTGTGCTCTTTTTTCAGGAACCGAGCACCCGGACAAAGTCTTCCTTTGACATTGCGGCCAAGCGGCTGAGTGCCGACTCGATCTCCCTTTCCAAGAGCTCCAGCAGCATTGTCAAGGGCGAGACCCTGATCGATACGGCAAGAACCCTCGAAGCCATGAATCCCGATATCATCGTACTGCGCCACGGCGCTTCCGGCGCGCCCCATTTGATCTCAAAACGGGTAAATGCCTCGGTTATAAATGCGGGTGACGGCATCCACGCCCATCCCACCCAGGCCCTGCTCGACCTCATGAGCGTCAAGGAGAGAAAGGGGAAGATAGAGGGACTCAAAGTTTCCATCATCGGCGACATCAGCCACTCCAGGGTGGCGCGGTCCAACATTGTCGGGTTCACCAAAATGGGGGCCACGGTTACGGTTTCAGCTCCGGGAACCATGATTCCAAAGGGAATTGAAGAACTCGGATGCCGGGTTGCTCCTGATATCGATTCCTGCATCGACAATGCCGATGTGGTCATGATGCTCCGTATCCAGAAGGAGCGCCAGGGGTCCATACTTTTTCCAACGGAGCGGGAATATGCCACCCTGTTCGGACTCAACGCCGAGAGGATGAAAAAAGCAAAGCCCGACGCCATCATCATGCACCCGGGCCCGTTGAACCGGGGGGTCGAGATCTCAAACGAGGTGGCGGACGGAAACAACTCTGTGATTTTAGACCAGGTGACCAATGGCGTGGCCCTTCGAATGGCCCTATTTTATCTGGTTGCGGGAGGTAGCAGGAATGTTGATACGATTTAAAGGCGCACGAATTGTCGATCCTGGAAATATGGATGAAGAACAGGATCTCCTTGTAAAGGACGGGCTTATCCATGCCCTGATCGCTCCCGGGGCCGCGGACCCGGAACCCGAGGTCGAAACCATCGATGTTACAGGCATGGTGCTTGTCCCCGGATTGATCGATCTCCATGTTCATCTGAGGGAACCCGGCCACGAGTACAAGGAGACCATCGAGTCCGGCCTGCGTGCCGCCGCCAAGGGGGGATTCACCGGGGTATGTCCCATGCCCAACACCCATCCCGTGAACGATAACGCCCAGGTTACCAAGTTCATTGTGGACCGGGCCAAAGAGGTCGGGCTTTCCCGGGTCTATCCCGTGGGCGCCATCAGCCTCGGCCTCAAGGGCACAACCATTTCCGAGTACGGTGACATGAAACGCGCCGGCATGGCGGCCATCTCCGATGACGGACGTCCGGTGGAGAACTCCATGGTCATGCGAAGGGCCATGGAGTATGCGTCGGGACTCGGGCTTCCAGTGATCTCCCATTCCGAGGATCTTTCCCTTGCCAAGGACGGCGCCATGAACGAGGGCCTGGCCGCGACCCGGCTTGGAATAAAGGGAATTCCCAATGCCGCCGAGAGCATCATGGTCATGCGGGACATTGCCATTGCAGAGCTTACCGGCGCAAGGCTCCACATCGCCCATGTCAGCTGTGAAGAGTCCGTGGACGCCATTCGCCACGCAAAAAAGCGGGGCGTCAAGGTGACCTGCGAGACCGCTCCCCATTATTTTACATTGACGGACGAGGCTGTTGGGGATTATGATACCAATGCTAAGATGAATCCGCCCCTTCGAACCGAAGCTGACAGACTTGCCATCATCAAGGGCCTTGCGGACGGCACCATAGACATGATCGCCACCGACCACGCACCCCACTCGAATCTTGAAAAAGAGGTGGAATTCGATCAGGCGTTATTTGGTATTATCGGGCTTGAAACATCACTTGCCCTGTCCCTCAAGCTTGTCCGGGACGGGTTGATCTCCATGGAAACCCTGGTTATGAAGATGTCCAGGAATCCAGCGGATTTTCTCGGTATGGACAACCGGTTGATCCCGGGAAATGTCGCGGACATTACGGTGATCGATCCTGACAGGCGCCATGTGATCGATCCTGCCACCTTTGTTTCAAAGAGCAGGAACACCCCGTTTTCAGGCATGGAAGTTCAGGGAGATGTTTTCCTGACAATGGTTCAGGGAGGTATCGTTTTCCAAAGGAGTAACTAAGCCATGGAGGCCGTAGCCCCGAGTATTCTGGTTGTCGACGATGAGTTGAGCATGCGCGAGTTTCTGGAGGTGATGCTCGCCCAGGAGGGGTACGACGTCTCTTTGGCCGTAAACGGCAAACAAGCCGTAAAAGTCATTCAAAAAAAGAGCTTTGATCTTGTCCTGTCGGACATTCGCCTGGGCGATCTCACCGGGCTGGATGTCCTCAGGGCCGCCAAAAAGAAGGATTCCTCCACCGTGGTGGTCCTCATCTCCGCTTACGCCACCACGGAGATTGCGGTGGAAGCCATGAACGAGGGCGCCTTTGATTTTGTTCCCAAGCCCTTTGACAACACAGAGCTCAAAGCCACCCTCCTGAAAGCCCTGGAGCTGAAACAATCCGGCGGTAAAAAGGAAATTTTCGCCGCCGCAAATGAGGCCGAACTCGAACTTCATTTTGGCAAGATTATCGGGAACAGCCCGGGCATGCGCCGCATCTACGACCTGATCAACCAGGTGGCGACCACCAAGACCAACGTCCTTATTTCAGGGGAGAGCGGAACCGGCAAGGAACTCATTGCAAGGGCCATTCACAATATGAGCGACCGTTGTGATAAATCCTTTGTGGTGGTGAACTGCGGCGGTATTCCCGAGACCCTGATCGAAAGCGAGTTCTTCGGCCACGTCAAGGGTTCGTTCACCGGGGCTGTAAATGAAAAAAAAGGGCTGTTCGAGGCGGCCCACCAGGGCACCATCTTCCTTGACGAGATCGGGGAGCTTCCCCCCATGCTCCAGGTGAAACTCCTCCGGGCCGTCCAGGAGACCGCCGTCAAACCCGTGGGGGGCACCCGGGAGATCTCCGTGGATGTAAGGATCATCTCGGCCACCAACAAGAGGCTCGAACAGGAGGTGATCGACGGCAATTTCAGGGAGGATCTTTTTTTCCGCCTGAACGTCATCCCCCTGAAGGTCCCGCCCCTGCGCGACAGAAAAGGGGATGTCCAGCTCCTTGCCAACTATTTTACGGAAAAGTACGCAAAAAGAATGGGCAAGGACATCTCAAAGCTCTCCTCCTACGCCATCGATTTTTTAAACAAATACAGTTTCCCGGGCAATGTCCGGGAGCTTGAAAACCTCATCGAACGAAGCGTTGCCCTCTCTTCCACCAACATCATCCTTCCCGAGAGCCTCTCCATCTCCCTGCACAAGAAGCGCCGCTGGATTGAAGGCATCAAGGGGTGCCGGTTCGACCTTGACGATGTGGAGCAGGGGGTGGATCTCGACAAGATTCTCCTTTCCATCGAGGATGCCTATCTTAAAAAGGGGATGGAGATCTCCGGGGGAAACAAGAGCAAGGCCGCGGAACTGCTGGGGCTGAGCCTGAGATCCATCCGCTACCGCCTTAGCAAGCAGGAGGAGGAAAAATAGGGGCGGGGGAGACCTGTTGCCGCCCATCCCCCGTATGGTTTTCGGTTCCTTAGTTGAACAGGTTTCTCCAGGATATTTTACTGCTTTTTGTGATGCCCGGGTTGGCTTCGTCCACCCCTATGATGGTTCCGGTACTGGTCTGAATAAAGGCTTTTGAGCCTTTCTTGCGGCCAGTGTGAACGTTGGGGGTCGTTGAATATCCCTTTCCTATCTCCACCTTTTTTTTCACCACGCCCGTTGTCGGATCAATACCCGTATTGTTGTTGTCCTCGGTCTTGAGAACACCTTTGTGATAGGCGGTGCCGGTTTTGTAATAGAGCCCGTAAAAATAGCTCTCTCCTTCGGATGCGCATACGTCGTTATCCGGCAGGTAGGTGGTGAAACTGACAATGTCTCCCAGGACAGCCGCCTGTCCGAGACTCCTTTCCCCCGGGGTGCTGAAATCGATATACCAGCCGTCATAGTGGCGATCCACAGGGTTGGCCGGATCATCGGCAATCATGAGTTCTATATCTTCAAAACCGATGTCGGAACCGGGGTCTTCCTGGTCGCTGACCGCCGGGGTTGAAAAGGTGATGGTGTCGGAATCAATCACCTTGATATCTGAAACATTCATCAGGCTGAAACTCTTAGGGGTGACCGTCGCCCAGTTCAGCGCTCCGGCAGCGTTGACGGGTTCCTTGATGCCGTAAAAGGAATTTTGAAGATTGAAATAGGGTGACTGTTTGTCCAGGATTCCCCAGTAGCGGCCCGTTCCAAAATAGACCCAGAAACGGTTGTCATCATCAATGCCCACCGATATCGAAGAGGTGATGTGCTGGCTGTCACCCGGCAGGGAGTTGGGATTGAAAAAGGTTGTCAATACCCAGTTGGACGGATTTTCATCCTGGTTTGTCACGATCCTGAAAATTTTTCCGTCGGTGTTGCCGAGCTCGCCGTCCGAAGGAATGTAAATGACCTCTCCTGCCCAGGTTGTTTGCAATGCTGTCTGGGTTACGGCAAGATCAAGGTCCACGGCAATTGGATCCGTCATAAAGGATTTGTCGTCAAGACCGTCTGCCATGGAAAATTCTTTTTCCACCGCCCCTGTTTTTGCGTTGAGGACATAAACACGGCCCTGCTTGTTGCTGCCGCCATATACCGGGGCTGCAATGTCTTTCACCGCCTGGAAGTTGTCCGGACCGGAGCCGACAACGATAAACCATTTTGTTCCCATCCGGATGGGTGTTGGATAGCATGTGGTAAATCCAAGTCCCGGATCGGTGAATGTCCAGAGAAGTTCGGGCTCAATTTCCGGATTGGTGACATCTATGGCAAAATAGGACGAGGCAAACTCAAGATTACAGGTACCGTCGTTGTTCGTATCAACGCCAATGGGGGCGCCGCCCAGCCGCATTCCGCCCAGGAGGACTGTTCCCCAGCCTTCGGGGTGGTTCTTGTCCGGGGTAAACATTTTTGCGTCAAACACCCTTGGTTTCAGGTCCACGTAAGAGACATGGACATTGTCGCTCAAGGGGTCCTTGAGCCACCTTAGATGGGGGAGCAGGGCATTGGGAACATAGGCCCACAGCTCGGCGCCAAGATCAAACTTATAACTTGTGTCGGTTGTACTTTCCGACCAGGAGGAGGTTGCCCCATTGTATATGGCGCTTGGGTCTTTGATCCACTCGGCACCGGTTGTGTTCCAGATGGCGGGTGCAAAGGAATTGGTGGCCTGATCCAGGATTGTTGGCTGTCTGGTGAATTTATGGTTTTCCATGTCATAAAAGCCGCCGTTGAATGCGTGGAGCATGCCGTCGTTTCCCCCGGCATAGACAACGATCCTGCGAGTCAGGTATTGTTTCCTGAATTTGCGGTAGGATTCGTCCTTATAGATCAGGTCATAATTTTCAGAGGGACTTGAAATAACCGTGGGGGTCGAGTGGACGATATCCCCGATCCTGAAAACGGTATCATCACTGCCGTCACCCGTGGTATCGAGGGTCCGGTCCCGATAGGGCCTGTTGGTTCCGGTTTCAAGAAGCCCTTCCTCTCCCCGGGTATACAGGATGATCTTTTGGGCCTCTGAAATCATTTCCGGTTCTGTGAGACCGGTTTCGGGGGTTGCCCCATTGTTGTCATGGTCGTAGGTGAGATCCGGATTGAGAAAGAAATAGTTGTTATTGGCCGTATCATCCACAAAATCAACGGTAAACGGCATTTGGGCGGAATGGTTTACATTTGCCTTGTCCACACTGGATGAGGTGTCGATGTAGTCGGTGAATATGAACCTTTTTGGGGAGTTCTGGTCATACACTCTCTGGCCGGTAACATCCATGGCAGGATCCGAGAGCCATGACAGTACGTCCCAGACGTAATTGATCTGGGACAGTTCTATTTCATCCACAAAGGTCAGCGTTTTGGTCAAGGGCGTATAGTCATACCGGTTTGCCTTTCCTGTGATACCGTCAAACTGGACGATCAGGTCGTTGTCTACATCCAGGGTGAAATCGTGGTTCGTATCCTCATGCATATTCCCGTAATCATCCACGAAAAGCGTATGGACATTCCCATACCATTTTACCGTTTTAGCCGTAAGGGGCTCAGCCACTGATTCCGTAAAGAACACCGCCTGGTAGATGGCCCCCTCTCCGCCCCGTGCGTTGGATATGACCGAGGCGGCGGTACCGGATGCCGTACGGCTCAGAATATCAGCAATGGCCGCCATGATTTTCTCTTCCATTTCAGCACCGTTCTGGGCTTCGAAATAGGTGTCGGGAACGTTGTTGCCGTCCTTGTCCCATTCCGGGTCCCCCACAAAAGCGTCAGGGTTGGTTGAATGGGCGGCGCCCCCGGTATTGCCGTCACCGTTGAGATCAACAAAGCCGCCGGCCCTGGCCGCCTTCATCATTTGACACCTGGCGTTTGTGGAATCATCAAAACAGAACACCGAATAGAGGGTGATTGTCTGGTCGATGATGTCAGCGGGTTCCCCCATGAGAGTGTCATCCCTGAGATCCCGGGTATGCATGTTAAAAGCGATATCCTCCAGGAGACCGCCGGTTTCACCGTTCATGATGTTGGTATTTGCCCCGGCAGGCCAGGTGGCGCTGGGGCAGCCGCTGTTGTTGTTTCCTTCGCCGTCGGACAGAAAAATGATAAACGATTTTGCACAGGGCACAAATTCAGACTGGTTATTGAAATAGTAGGGATCCCAGGTGTTGTTGACTTCAAAATTAACGCTGTTGTTCGGTGGTGTGTCCGGGGAATTTTCAGGCCGGAACTGGGGCGACTCCTGCTTGAAATATTTGACCGCCTCCCACAGCACCTCTTCCAGGGGCGTCATCATCTGGATGTTCTGCTGGTTGATGTTATTTATAATCCGGGGGACCGGGTCGCCCCGGGGGTCTGTGGTCACGGACAGGTCCCCCACATAGTTCCTTACCCTGCCGCCGTCCGCATAGCGCCATCTGATGTCGGTGTTCCCGTCATCGTCAATGTCCCACTTCCTTGCAATGTAGTTCCGGGTTTTTCCTTCCCCCGGCCCCTGTCCATAGTTGAATTGCATATATCCGAACCTGACCCTGCCGATCATTTTCTGAATGATTCCCTGGACGGGAAGTTCCTCCGGCTCCACTTTGACAGCCACAATGTATCCCTTGCGGGGATGGGTCAGCTCTCCTACGCAGAATCCGATGTCTGCCGCTGTCCGTGCGGGGGATCTGTTTGCCGGATCCGGGAGATAATCACCATAGTCGGGAACAGAGGCGCAACTTGCCCCGGTCAGGTCGCCCACACTGTTGAAGATGGCCGGAACCACGGTGAAAAACGGAACAAAATTGCCTGGGGGACCGCCCAGGGAATAATCTCCCCGGTCAACATTATAGGTCATATAGGAATAGAAGCCCTGGTGAAAGGGGGTGTAATAGACGTTCTTTGCATGGACTCCGGTCAGGATGGATGGGGAATTCGGATCCGTGGCCGTTGTGTAGTCATTATAGATCCGCCTGATATCCCGGTCGTCGGTGGGCATTCCCTCAAGCACGACATCGGTTGTGTTTGGGGCGATTTTTCCTCCGGTCAACACCTTTTTTGCAACGTCGATACGGCGCATGGTAAACCAGTTGAGCCAGTTGCCTGAGAACTTCCTTACATTGGGATCACTCCCAGTGGAGCGTTCGAATATGGCGGTTGTGGGGTCGTCAACCGTGTCCCCATCCACATAAAAATAGTGCCGGGTGTTGTCATATCCATAGCATTTATTGGAATTGAACAGTCCGTAATATTCCTTGGACGGGTCGTAACCGGTCCAGGCAAGGGTATTGGAGCAGCGTTTGCCCTTGACTTCATGGTAGGCATATTCGTTCATGCTGCCCGAGTTGTCCATTACAAGTAGAATATTGGGCGGCACCCTGCTGGAGACAAAGGGAGGGTAAGAGAGGTAGTCGTTAAGATCCGGCTCACAGGCGGCAAAGCTGTCTAAATGAAAAATGAGGCTGCATAGAAAAAATATGAACAACGGTATGGTTTTATAGCAGATTGGCATCTTCATGGGGTGCTCCTTTGATTTCTTTCTATTTTTACCACCACCCTGACAAGCAGCCTTTCATCCCCGTGATAGGGGAACGCTTCGGTGTAGACGGAAAAGGTTTGATAATTGATGGTGACACGGCAGGGAAGTGAGATCGAATCCATGGGAATTGACTTTAAACCGCCCGATTTCAGCCGGGTAAGAAATTGGGTCTTATCATCTGTCCTGTATGGGGCGCCGTCAATGATCAGCAGGTCTTCGGTAATTTCGGTCAAATGGGCATTTGACAGTTTATGATCAAGAATAATCAGGGATTGGGAGGGGTCATAGGTCCTTTCTTCAGCAATTGCCACATGGAAACAGGAGAGTATCAACAATAGACAATACAGTGACAATGCCGGTTGGAACCGGTGATAAAAAACGTTTTTCATTTTTGCTCTCCTGTGACAATTTTCTGATCTCATTTATGATAAAATTATTTTTGTTAAAAAACATGCCGCCACTGGAGCCTGATGGCGGCCTCACTGTCGATGCGGTCAATACGCTGGGAACAGATCTCGTAGGTGATAAAACCGCCCGCCCCTGCGACCCCCTTTCCCTTGCCTTCATATCCGGCCGCCATCTGGATGGCGCTTCCCTGGGAAAGACTGGGATTGCCTCCGATGCGCAAGTTGGTATGGGGCGCGTTGGGGGGATAGACCGTCGGCATGAATGCATCCCTGTTTACATCTCCGGGCAGGAGGATGGGAGGGTCGGGGTTCATGTAAAAATTGAGGGACGGCCCGGAGATGTTGCCCCGGATGAAGTTCCCGTTTCCGGAATCGTCGAATCCCGCGGAAAAGATGTTTTGCTCCAGAAGTTCAATCCCGGTTTCACTGCCTCCGTCCGCCCCGTAAAAGATGATGGTGTGCCATTTTTCGTTTGTCGAGATCTGAAGTTCCGTATCCGTGGTGCGGGTGGCGGCAATCCCGATGATGGTCAGCAGCATCAATATCAGCATTGCGATCACCAGGGCGGAGCCTGAGTCTTTTCCGGTTATTTTCTTGAATAGGTCGGCGGGTTTAAAATAGTATGATTCCATGATCTTTTCACCAAATTATAAGATTGACAGTCAGTTGAAAAGAAAGTGGAAATGAATATAGGTCATTTAATGGAGTGCAGGACTATTGAGTGACTCAGGTTCATTATATAAATAGATAATCACCTGATATGATAATGCAATTTTTTTTTGCAGAAAAGTTGTGGGGCAGAACGCCCGGGGGATGAAAAATAGAGGCGGGGGGAGGCGCTTTACCGGCCATCCCCCCGTATGGTTTATGATTTTTTAGTTGAAGAGATTTCTCCAGGACATTTTACTGCTTTTTATGATGCCGGGACTTTTTTCCTCTACCTCTATGATCGTTCCGGTACTGGTCTGTACAAAGGCTTTTGATTCGTCCTGTCGGCCTGTGTGCATGTTCGTGGTTATTGAATATCCCGTTCCTATCTCCACCTTCTCCAGCACCGGCTCTGTTGGCGGATTCCCCGTCCCCGGGTCTGTCCCCGGGTCTGTCCCCGGGTCTGTCCCCGGATCACCACTTGAATTGCCCTCGCCGTCCTCGGGATTCAGAACCTCTTTGTAATAGGCGGTACCGGTTTTGTAGTGGAGTCCGTAAAAATAGCTCTCTCCTTCGGATGCGCATACGTCGTTATCCGGCAGATAGGTGGTGAAACTGACAATGTCTCCCAGGACAGCCGCCTGTCCGAGGTTTCTTTCTCCCGTGGTTTCGAAATTGATATACCAGCCGTCATGGTACGTATCCGAACCATTCGCCAAATCATCTGCGATCATGAGTTCCACATCTTTAAAACCGACATCGGAATCGGGATCCTCCTGGTCGGTAACCGCCGGGGTTGAAAAGGTGATTTTATCGAAATTAAAGACTTCTATTTCAGTAACATCCATCAGGCTGGAACTCTTGGGGGAGACGGTGTCCCAGGTCAATTCTCCGTCGGAATCAACGGGTTCCTTGATGCCGTAAAATGAATTCTGAAGATTGAAATAGGGGGACTGCTTGTCCAGGACCCCCCAGTAGCGGCCCGTTCCAAAATAGACCCAGTACCGGAAGTCATCATCCATGGCTATGGATACCGGAGAGGTGATATGCTGGCTCTCACCCGGCTGGGAGTTGGGATTGAAAAAGGTTGTCAATGCCCAGTTGGACGGATTTTCATCCTCGTCCGGCACGATCCGGAATATTTTCCCGTCGGTATTTCCAAGCTCTCCGTCCGAAGGAATGTAAATGACCTCTCCAGCCCAGTTTACTATTGTTTCATCCCCTATTATTGTTTTGACCACGGCAAGATCCAGGTCCACGGCAATGGGGTCCGTCATAAAGGAGTTGTCGTCAAGGCCGTCGGCCACGGAAAAATCTTTTTCCACAGCTCCTGTTTCCGCATTGAGAATATAAACCCGCCCCTCCTTGTTGCAGCCTCCGTAGACCGGGGTTGTCATGTCTTTTACCGCCTGGAAATTGTCCGGACCGGAACCGATAATGATGAACCATTTATCTCCCACCCGGATGGCTGTCGGATAGGATGTGGTAAATCCAAGTCCCGGATCGGTGAATGTCCAGAGAAGTTCGGGCTCAATTTCCGGATTGGTGATATCGATGGCAAAATAGGATGAGGTAAACTCAAGATCGCAGTTGCCGTCGTTGTCCGTATCAACGCCGATGGGGGCGCCGCCCAGCCGCATTCCGCCCAGGAGGACCGTTCCCCAGCCATTGGGATGGTCCTTGTCCGGGGAGAATATCTTTGCGTCAAATACCCTTGGTTTCAGATCCACGTAATAGACATGGACATTGTCGCTCAAGGGTTCTTTGAGCCACCTTAGGTGGGGGAGCAGGGCATTGGGAACATAGGCCCACAGCTCGGAGCCAAGATCAAATTTATAGCTTGTGTCGGTGGTACTCTCGGACCAGGAGGAGGTTGCTCCATTGTATGTCGCGCTTGGGTCTTTGATCCACTCGGCCCCGGTGGTGTTCCAGATGGCGGGTGCAGGGGAATTGGTGTCCGGGTCCGGGATTGTCGGCTGCCTGGTGAATTTACTGTTTTCAGTGTCATAAAAACCGCCGTTGAATGCGTGGAGCATGCCGTCATTTGCCCCGGCATAGACGACGATCCTGCGATTAAGGTATTGTTTTTTGAATTGGCGGTAGGAATCGTCCTTATAAATCAGGTCATAATTTTCCGCGGGCCTTGAAACCACCGTGGGGGTCGAGTGGACGATATCCCCTATCCTGAAAACGGTATCATCGTTGCCGTCACCCGTGGTATCAAGGGTCCGGTCTCGATAGGGCCTGCCCGTTCCGGTTTCAAGAAGCCCTTCCTCTCCCCGGGCATACAGAATGATTTTTTTGGCCTCTGAAATCATTTCCGCTTCGGTAAGGTCGATTTCGGCGGTTGACCCATTGTCGTCATGGTCGTAGGTGAGGCCGGGATTGAGAAAGAAATAGTTGTCATTGGCCGCATCATCCACAAAATCAACGGTAAACGGCATTTGGCTGGAATGGTTTACATTTGCCTTTTTCACACTGGATGAGGTGTCGATGTAGTCGGTGAATATGAATCTTCTTTTGGAGTTCTGGTCATACACCCTCTGCCCGGCAACATCCATGGCCGGATCCGAGAGCCATGAGTGTACGTCCCAGACGTAATTGATCTGGGTGAGCTCGATCTCATCCACAAAGGTAAGATCTTCTGTCCCGACCTCAAAGACGAGATAGTTGCTAGCGTGGGCTGGGGGCGTGAAATCATACCGCTTTGCCTTTCCCGTGGAACCGTCAAACCGGATGATCAGGTCTGCGTCCACATCAAGGGTGAGATCGTGGTTCGTATCTTCATGCATGTTGCCGTAATCATCCACAAAAAGCGTATGGACATTCCCATACCATTTTACCGTTTGCGCCGTAAGGGGCTCAGCCATGGATTCCGTATAGAACACCGCCTGGTAGATGGCCCCCTCTCCGCCCCGGGCGTTGGATATGACCGAAGCCGCGGTACCGGATGCGGTACGGCTCAGTATGTCGGCAATGGCCGCCATGATTTTCTCTTCCATTTCTGCGCCGTTCTGGGCTTCGAAATAGGTGTCGGGAACGTTGTTGCCGTCCTTGTCCCATTCAGGGTCCCCCACAAAAGCATCCGGATCGCTGTCACTCACTTTTCCCCCGGTATCCCCGTCACCGTTGAGATCGATAAAGCCGCCGGCCCTGGCAGCCCTCATCATCTCGCACCTGGCTTTTGTGGAATCATCAAAACAGAATACGGAGTAGAGGGTGATTGTCTGGTCGATGATGTCAACGGACTCACCCATGAGGATGTCGTCCCTGAGATCATGGGTGTGCATGTTAAAAGCTATATCATCCAGATATCCACTGGAGTCTTGGGTCAATGAGTCGGTATTTGCTCCAACGGGCCAGGCGCTGGTGGGGCGGCCGTTGTTGTTGTTTCCCTCGCCGTCGGACAGAAAAATGATAAATGATTTTGCACAGGGCACAAATTCCGACTGGTTATTGAAATAGTAGGGGTCCCAGGTGTCGTTGATTTCAAAATCAACGGCATTGTTCGGCGGCGTGTCCGGTGAATCCTCGGGCTTGAACTGGGGTGTCTTCTGCTGGAAATATCTGACAGCCTCCCAGAGCACCTCTTCCAGGGGGGTGTTCATCTGGATGTTCTGCTGGTTGATGTTGTTTACAATCTGGGGCGTAAGGTCGCCACGGGGGTCCGTGGTCACGGACAGGTCCCCCACATAGTTTCTTACCCTGCCGCCGTCCGCATAGCGTCTTGTGATGTCTTTGTTTCCATCCTTGTCGATATCCCAGGTGTTTACAACTTTGTTTCTGGTCTTATCTTCCCCCGGGCCCCTTCCATAGTTGAACTGCATATATCCGAACCTGACCCTGCCGATCATTTTCTGAATGATTCCCTGGACGGGAAGATCTTCCGGTTCAACCTTGACAGCCACAAGGTAGCCCTTGCGGGGATTGTTCAGCTCTCCCACGTTGAATCCAATGTCCGCCTCCGTTCTTGCAGGGGACCGGTGAACCGGGTCCGAGAGATAGTCACGGGTGCTGGGAACTTCGACACAATCCGCGCCGGTCAGGTCATCAACATTGTTGAATGTGGCCGGAAGCACAATGAAAAACGGAGCAAAACTGCCCGCGGGACCGCCCAGGGAATAATCTCCCCGGTCGACATTATAACCCATATAGCTAATTATGCCCTGGTGAAAGGGGGTGTAATAGACGTTCTTTGCATGGACTCCTGTCAGGATGGATGGGGAATTCGGATCCGTGGCCGTGGTATAGTCATTGAAGATTTTCCTCACATCCCGTTCGTCCGTGACCATTCCCTCGAGTACGACATCGGTGGCGTCAGGGGCGATTCTTCCCCCGGTCAACACTTTTTTTGCAACGTCGATACGGCGCATGGTAAACCAGTTGAGCCAGTTGCCCGAGAATTTCCTTACGTTGGGATCACTTCCCGTGGACCGTTCGAATATGGCTGTTGAAGGGTCGTCAACCGTGTCTCCATCCTCCTTGAAATAGTGCCGGGAGTTGTCGTATTTATAACATTTGTTTGGATCGAACAGGCCGTAATACTCTTTGGCCGGGTCGTAACCGGTCCAGGCCGTGGTACTGGAGCACCGTTTTCCCCTGACTTCATGGTAGGCAAATTCGTTCATGCTGCCCGAGTTGTCCATGACAAGAAGAATATTGGGCGGCACCCTGCTGGAGACAAAGGGGGGGTAAGAGAGGTAGTCGTTGAGAACCGGGTCGCAGGCGGCAAAGCTGTTTGAGGGAGAAATGAAGGTGCTCA
This sequence comes from Desulfobacteraceae bacterium, assembly GCA_024225635.1. Classification (GTDB taxonomy): domain Bacteria; phylum Desulfobacterota; class Desulfobacteria; order Desulfobacterales; family Desulfobacteraceae; genus Desulforapulum. The sequence continues at coordinate 49,889 of JAAEMK010000472.1, forward strand.
GAAAAAATATGAACAACAGTACAACTTGCCTTTTATTGCAGATTGACATCTTCATGGGGTGCTCCTTTGATTTGTTGCTTTTATAACCACCACCCTGACAAGCAGCCTCTCATCTGCATGATAGGGAAATTCTTCAGTGTAGACGGAAAAGGTTTGATAAACGGTGTTGACACGGCAGGGGAGGGGGATCGTATCCATGGTAATTGTCTTTAATCCGCCCGATTTCAGCCGGGTCCGGAATTTTGTATTGTAATTAGTCCTGTATGGGATGCCGTCAATGATAATAAGGTTTTCGGTAATCTCGGTCAACCGGGCGTTTGACTGTTCATGATCCCGGATGACAAGGGATTGGGAGGGGTCATGGTTGCTTTCGTCGGCAATGGCCCCATGGCAACAGGAAAGTATCAACAATAGACAATACAGTGACAGTGTTGGTTTGAACCGGTGACAAAAAAAGTTTTTCATTTTTGTACTCCTGTAACAAATCTTTGAAACATATTAATCTAATAAAGATGCCGCCACCGGACCCCGACGGCGCCCTCACTGTCGATGCGGTCAATGCGCTGGGCGCAGACGTCATAGACAATAAAGGCGCCCCCGTTTGCCGCCCCCTTTCCCTTGCCTTCATATCCGGCCGCCATCTGGATGGCGCTTCCCGTGGAAAGGCTGGGATTCCCGCCTATGCGCAAGTTGGTATGGGGGGCGTTGGGCGGATATACCACGGGCATGAATGCGTCCCTGTTGGGGTCTCCGGGTACGAGGTCGGGCGGGGTGGCGTTCATGTAAAAATTGAGGGACGGTCCTGCGATGTTGCCCCGGATGAAGTTCCCGTCTCCCGAATCGTCGAATCCCGCTGAAGAGATGTTTTGTTCCAGAAGCTCGATTCCGGTTTCACTGCCTCCGTCCGCCCCGTAAAAGATGATGGTGTGCCATTTTTCGTTTGTCGAGATCTGAAGTTCCGTATCCGTGCTGCGGCTGGCGGCTATCCCGATAATGGTCAACAGCATCAATATAAGCATTGCGATCACCAGGGCGGAGCCTGTTTCATTGCCGGCTATTTTTTTGAATGTTTTTACTGGAGCTGTTCGCATAACTTTATCCTTTGATGGAATGGAAAAAAGTTGTTTCACCAGGACCGGTTGTACCAGATCAGATCTGGTCAAATTTCATGTAGTCCATGGTGACATTTTTTGTCTGTCCCCCGTCCTGCCAGGTGACAATGAAACGCAGGGTCATGGTGTTCTGTATTGGAAAGTCAATGGCGACGTTCCAGGATAAGGTGTATCTTCCGGTCACCTGGGAGTAGTCGGCATTGGCGCCGGTATCGTCAAGCCCTCCGCCGTTGCTTCCGTCGGTATCCACATCGTTCAACAAGACCCGGTTATTGTAATCAATGGCCATCAGCTCTTCGATCTTATCCTTTGCAAGAATGGTGGCATCGGTCATCTCCTGGGAATAGGAGTTGCTTCGGATCGAGGAGATCTGCATCTTGGCGACTCCAAGCAGGCCGATTGAAAAGATCACCATGGCGATCAGAATTTCAAGCAGGGTAAAACCCGAGGTGTTGATAATTTTTTTTCCGGTCATGGTCAAAGTCCCATATTTTTGCATTTTACGATTGAATCCGAGAGCCTCATGGGAAAATTGTCATTGGCGCCATTTCCATCCGTATCCGGCGTTATGACCAGGTTCCCGACCGTATAGGTCCCCCAGTTGGTAAAGTTTCGCCGGGGCCGGGATGTCCTTGCCAGTATCCAGGCCCGGACGGCGCGAATATTGTCAACCGGCATGTCAGGAATGGCGGCGCCGCTGAAATCTGTCAGGGCCTGGCCTGGAATAATGCCGTTACCACCGTCTCCGGGACCGTCCGCCGCATCGATGACACCATTGCCGTCCGTATCGAGGTTCAGGTCGAGATCGTTGTCCCCGTCCGAGTCAACGGCCCAGATGACGGTTTCCGTCCCCCCGGCATTATAGGTGTCGATATAACCGTCGCCATCGGAATCAAATGCATAAGCAAAACCAATGGCTTCTATGTTGTCGGCAAAGGCCTGGGCGCCGCTGCCGTTGTCGGTTCTGGTCAGGGTGTTGGTCCCGGCGTTAAGAGCATAGGTAATGGTCTCCAGGTTGTTTGGATTGGTTTCATCTTCCTTGGTGAAGATCAGGGCGTTTGGGACGGATATCTGCGAGAATCCCGCATTCCAGGTGTCGGATGGGTCAAACCCCGCCATGCGGAGTTCCATGGCCATGATAGAGGAGGTCGACCGGAGAATCTGCTGGGTCACCACGACCTGCTCCTGGTCCGTATAACTTGTCTGCTGGGACTGATAGGTCATGAATATGGCGCCGATCACATAGGTGGAAATCGCCATGGCGATGAGCAGTTCAATCAGGGTGAAACCGTTGTTGTTGTTCATTTACGACCTCCTTTTTCCTAATTGGTGGTCCAGGCCGCGCCGTTGGGATCCCATCGCCTCAGCACGATATTCCCGGTAACCGTCGGGGTTCCCAAGGCAAAGCAGGTGTTTCTGCTGTTTGACAGATAGACATACCCGTTAAATCCCGCATTTCTCAGGAATCCCCTGGAGTTGAAAACAACAAGGCTGTTTACATAGCTGACCGCATTGCCGGGCAAGGAGCCGCCGTTTTGGGTGGCATTGGTTGTTGCGGCCCCTGTTCCATACGCGATGCTGTTGCCATGGGAGGTCAGGGGGACGGGCGCTTCTTCCGGGACATCGTCCCCATTGCCATGTGTAAGGTCGGGGCCCGGTCCGTCATTGATATCGTCTGCGGTGCCCCAGGTAGCGTCCGGTCCCCAGTCTCGCAGGACCTGATAATTCCCTGTCGCGGTATCGAAAAAAACGGCGATATCGGAATTTTCCTTTGTTGCCAGGAGCCTTGCCCGCTGAAGGGTGGAATACAGGGCCCTTGCCGCTGATTTTAACCGGTGGTCGGGCAGCTCCTGGAGAATCCGTGGAACGGATGCAGCGACCAATATGGATATGATGACAGTCACTATCATGATTTCAATCAGGGTAAAACCGGACTGTTTATCAGGTTTGCGTTGATCAAACCATTTCAAATCATTTCCAGGTGCCATAACTTCCATCCGTTTATTTGGTGTTTTTGTTTGATAAAAATGAAACTGCAAATATAACGGTAACACGTGTTGCCTGTTCTGCCTGTTCTGCCTGTTTTAAATTAATGCAAACAATATACCATGGTGAAGCAAAGGCTTTGGAGGGTGATGGCCCCGTATATTATTGATTTTTTTTGGGGCGATGGTTAAATATAACTGGTTTTATTTAGCCGGCAGGGGTTATATTTAACGATGCGTTCCCATGTCCCCCCACTGAACATGGGTGAGAGTGAATGCTCCCCTCCTGAATCATAGATTCAGAAGGGGCTTCTATCAGGTCGAAGCTTAAAATAAGACTTTACCAGAGTCCGGATCATAATTAAACGTTTTTGAATATTGATCCAGGGGTAATTCATTTAAATAACCGAAAATAATCAGATCCATCAGATTTGTCGGATATCGTCTAAAATCATTTTTAAATAAGATGATCTTTTCTTCCAACAATGCAACCGCTTCATGCAGGCGGATTCTTTTTGCGATAATTTCTTTTTTTTCTTCATCTTCCTCTTTTTCATAATAGGCTTTCAGGAAAATGAGTGCGGTTTCATTGTTCCCGGCTTCATTGGCAAGCCTTGCGCCAAAGGTTGCGAGAATCTCGGGGGCATTCTCTATTTTGGCCGCCTCCATGAGATAGCTTGCGGCCTTTGCATTGTCCTTGAGAAAATAGAAATGTTCAAATCCCAGGAAATATCCGGGGATCCAGTCCCAGAACCGGCTGTTCTTGCTTTTTTCAAGAAGGGAGACGGACAGATCATACTTTTGGGTGAACCATGGCAGGGTCGCGTCGATCAGGTGATAGGACTGCATGAAAAAAGGATCGAGCTCCATGGTCAGGGTAAAGAGGTTGGCAATGGTCTCCCATTCTTCCGGGGTGACTTTGTCAGCCTTACCGAAAATGGTAGCCGCTTCGATCAGGGCGTAATCGGCGACGATACCCTTGAACTCTCCGGCAAAAAAGGTCGCCATTTTGGGCGGGATTCTTGAAATCATGGATTCCATCCGGTGGTCTCCGTTCCGGAGAACGGTGGACAGGCCCGTCAGTGACAGGGCGTAGAGGAATACCAGGACGGCGCCTACGGCAATTGGGGCGTAATTTTTTTTCATGTCAGTTCCCTGCGGTTAAAAATGAGAACGGAGGCGAACAGCACCAACATGATATAGGTTATTCCGTAAAAAACGGTGAAAATAATATCCTGGACGTTCAGGGCAAGGCCGTAGGCGGCAATGGTTTTGTAGTCGAATAGGGAAAGGTTCGGCATCACCCATGTGATGGGTTTGATAATAATAAAAAGAGGATTGGCCCCGGCTGCCGATTGATCCATGAGTTTGACCAGAAGGTCGATGTTCTGGCCGATCAGATATGACCCAAAGGTGAACAGCAGCGCCATGAACGGGCTTGATGTCAGGCAGGTGAAGAGGATGGAGATCGCCGTCACCATGAGCAGGGACAAAAATGCGAGGCCTACGGCGACGGTGTATTGAACCCACGAGAAAAGAGGAGGAATATAATCGGGATATACACGAATTATTGTTTCGACAAAAACAGCGGTCAATACGGCTATGGCGGCAACGGATATAAAAATGAGCAGGGACAGGCCCAGGTATTTACCGAAAATATACTGCCATCTTGCCACCGACCGGGACAGGATTGAATAGATGGTAAGCTTGTCAATGTCCCTTGACAGCAGGTTCATCCCCATGAAAAAAATGATTACAAGGCCGGATATCGACATGGTGGAGAGCCCGATATCAACCGCGACTTTTCCAAGATCCCGGGTAAAGAGATTGACCATGACACAGTCAAGAATGAAAAGGGCGAATACAAAAAAGAAAATACCGTGGAGTATCCTGTTCCGGAATCCCTCTTTCAGGGTTATGCCGGATATCAGCCAGATGTTGTTCATACCTGTTTCCCGTTATCTGTTTCGATTAGATTCACAAATGCGGTTTCAATGTCATCGTTGTTTGAGGTAAAGTCTTTCAGGGACCCGCAATAGAGTAACTGGCCCTTGTTCAGGATGCCGATACGGTCACAAAGTTTTTCAACATCACTGAGGATGTGGGAACTGAAAAAAATGGTCTTTCCCTGGTTGCGCATATCGATGATCAAATCGGAGATCAGTTTTCGTCCCATGGGGTCAAGACCGCTCATGGGTTCGTCAAAGATGCAGATTTCAGGATCATGGACAAGGGCGTAGGCTATTCCTGTCCGTTGGACCATGCCCTTTGAGTAAGTTCTGAGTTTCTGCTTCTTTGCGTGGATCAGGTTTAACCGGACAAGAAGCTCATCAATGCGGCGGTTAAGTTCTTTGGTTTTGATCCCGGCGATCTTTCCACCGAATTTCAAGATCTCCTCAGCGGTCAGGTGACTATAAAAGGTCGGATTTTCAGGCAGGTACCCGATTTTTTTTCGGACATCCGGCGAGGCGATGGCTTTGCCTTCAATGGTGATGGTGCCGGAATCATAGCGTATGAAATCCATGAGGATCTTAATTAACGTACTTTTCCCTGCACCATTGGGGCCTAGGAAACCAAAAGATTCACCCCTGCCGATATCAAGGTTGAAATCGGAAAGAACCGTTAACCTTGATGCGCCATGTCTGGTTTTATAACTCTTGGTAAGATTTGATATTGAAATCAGCATATTTTCTTTGTCAGTCAATTTAGGCGAACGGTTTTGTCTGTCTCGATGAGATTTACTAATGCTTGCCAAAAAATAGTATAATTAAAAATATTCAATAAAAACAGGAAAAATCCGGTCAAAATTAATTGACCGGATTTTTTTGCAAATTTTGTTCTTAGCTATTTGGCGACCCAGTTGGCAACATTAAGAAAGTCATCAGTTGCTGTTGTGGCTCCTATACCAGCCGCGAGTTGGACTTGAGGTCCGTACAGGACCGTATCCATATTCTGGTACAGGAGTGTTACGTCCGCATCTACACCATAGGCGAAGTTTCCGTTATCATGTTTTCCGGTTACAGTGAAGGTTCTCCATGCCGCATCCGTAAGTGCAATGATTCTGACACCGTTGCTGACGCCGATCTGCATTCCCCTGGCAGCACCTCCACCAGTACCTGAAATAATGTTCGCGTTTGCAGGGGTTGCGGTTAGAATAGCGCCTGCTACAGAAGTACCGGGGATGGCCGCATCTTCCGTTGCACCAAAGCACTGCCAGTCGGCAAACAGGGTGGCTTCTGATTTCTGGATGTTATTCACGTCTGAGACCGCCGCGGAGTTGAACGCTCTCATCCGGTAGGCTGCAAACTGTGGTATTGCTATGGCTGCCAGGATTCCGATGATGGCGACTACGATCATGAGCTCGATCAGTGTAAAACCTTTCTGGTTGTTTTTCATTTCCTTCAACATAATAACCTCCTAAAAAATGATTTAATTACAACTTACTGCTTAACGATTAAACTTGCCAACTTGAATTGCAATGCATGTGCCAGTCTGAAATTATTATCTAAAAAAAACTTCATGGCCCCATTTAGCGGGGGCCTCTGTATTTTTTCAAGTCCATGTGCGCTTTGATTCTCCGCAATTTGTCGTTCAAGTTAACAGAATTTGTAAAACCCGTGACAAAATTTGTTTTTTTGCTTTTTGCGGTCCTCCAGGCGTTTGACATTTGCCACAAATAGTTTTAGAAGGGATGTATCATTTTAAAACTATCTGTTCATTAGATATAATCCACGGAGGACCCATGAAGATAAACCACTACTGTAAAACCATTGCAACAACTTTCTTTACACTTTTGATCTCCCTCTCCATCTCCGGATGCGCGGATATGAATCTTGGACAGGGCAAGAAAACCGCCGAGAGCGCAGTCACCAAGACCCGGCAGACAACGGCCGTGTATTATGATTTCGACGATGTCCTTTGTCCAAAGGAGCTCCAGGTGATCGATGATTCAACATTTGTGGTAAGCACCCCCGGATACACCTCCGGCATCATCACCCTCAAGGGCCGGGTGGATAAACGCTCCCTGGTCAACTTCTTTACCAATAACATGGCAAAGGACAACTGGAGCATGCTCTCCAACATCAAGAGCCCGGGAGCCACCATCATGATCTTCCAGAAGGCGTCCCGCTGGGCCGTCATCACCATCCGTGAAAAGGATTTCAACACCTATGTGGAGGTTGGTGTCGCCCCGACCCTTGAAAATGACAAAAACATGTCCGCCCAGGAAACAGACCTTTTTAATTGATGAAGCCCATGACACTAAAAAATAAAAATATTCTTTTGGGCGTGTGCGGCGGCATTGCCGCCTATAAGGCCGTGGAGCTTTTAAGGCTGTTTAAAAAAGCCGGGGCCGATGTCCGGGTGGTCATGACACAATCCGCCCTGGAGTTCGTTGGCGAGGCCACCTTCAGGGTGCTCTCGGAAAACGATGTGTGTACGGGCCTTTTCAACACCAACGAGGCTTCGGTCAGGCATATTGAATGGGCAAACGAGGCCGATGCCGTGGTGATTGCCCCCGCCACGGCAAACTTTGTCGCCAACATGGCCCACGGCATGGCAAACGATGCCCTGACCACCATGCTGCTGGCGGTTACATGCCCGGTGGTGGTCTGTCCGTCCATGAACACCCACATGTACGAGAACCTTGCGCTCCAGCGGAACATCGACATCATCGAGGGTGACGGCGCATTTGTGGTGGAGCCGGGATCAGGGGAACTTGCCTGCAAGACATCCGGGGCAGGGCGCCTGCCCGAACCCGCGCTCATCCTTGACAGGGTGGTCAAGGCCCTCACCCGGAAAGACCTGACCGGCAAAAAGGTGCTGGTCTCAGCTGGTCCCACCCGGGAGGCCATCGATCCGGTGCGGTATGTCAGCAACCATTCTTCCGGAAAGATGGGGTATGCCATTGCCGCCGCTGCGGAGAAGAGGGGCGCACGGGTCACCCTGGTTTCCGGTCCGGTGAATCTGGAGCCGCCGTTCGGCGTTGAAACCGTAAACGTGGAATCCGCCCGGGACATGGCCGATGCCGTGCTCGACCATCTTGACCACAGCGATGTGGTGATCAAGGTGGCCGCGGTTGCCGATTACAGGCCCCGGGATCCCAAGACCAGCAAGATCAAGAAAAAGGACCAGGATCCGGCCATGGAGGGTCTTACCCTGTCCCTTGTGGAGAATCCCGATATATTGAGGCTTGCGGGAGAGAAAAAACGCCGGCAGTTTCTGGCGGGGTTTGCGGCGGAGACGGACGACCTCGAGGCAAACGCGTTATTAAAAATGGAGAAAAAGAACCTGGACATGATCGCCGCCAACCTGGTCGGGGTCAAGGGCTCGGGGTTCGGCAGCGACTTTAATAAGGTGAAGCTCTTTTTCCGGGACGGCACCGTCCGGGACATTCCCTCCATGGAAAAGGAACGGGTGGCGCACGCCCTCCTTGACGAGATCGCAACAAGGCTGCGGGGTCAGGCTTAGCTTAAATTTGCGGGGTCAGGCTTAGCTTATTGAGACTATACTTAAAGAAATGAGCAATTATACCAATAAGCTAAGCCTGACCCCTAAAGGTACGACGATATGATGAATCACAATCCAACGGGATCACTGAGATCCGAATTCCTGGCATTGGTCCGGGGGGCCAGGGACTATCTGGAGTTCAGGAAAGAGACCGGTACCCCGGATCTGGGCCTTTCGGAAGAATCCGAGGCAATGGTGAGATCCTGGGAACCTGAAAAGACAGCCCCTGGTGCCCCAAAAGGGATAAGATCCCCGAAAGGGAAACCCTTTACCCCCGGCCTGAGGGGGGAGGGCGATCCCAATGCCGCGCTCTTCATTGTCACGGAGCAGAAGCAAAGGGGTGTCTCCCCCTATGACGGCGCCGACGGGGAGCTGTTCCTGAAGATCCTCAAGGCCATCGATCTTGGCCGGGAATCGGTATACATCTCGAGCGTTCCCTCTTCAGGCCCGGTATCGGGCGCTGTGGAGCGGATAAAACGGGAGCTCAATGTGGTGAAACCCACTGTTATCTGCACCCTGGGAAGACGCGCTTCCCAGGCCGTGCTTTCCAAAAAGAATCCCCTGCCGGACCTGAGGGGCAGGTTCCATGATTTCAACGGCATCCCCGTCATGCCCACATTTCATCCGGCAAGCCTGATCGAGGATATTGCCAAGAAAAGACCGGTGTGGGAGGACATGAAGATGATCAAGGCGAGGCTGGGGCGTTGATATGCTGACCGATGAGTTCCTGAGCGTGCTTTCCGCCGAAAAAGGGTATTCAAAACATACCCTGAGGGCCTATGAGATCGATCTCAAGTCCTTTCTTGCGCACTGCTTTCCGGATGCCCGTGACAAACCTGTTGCGGACGAAAGACTCCTGGCCGAGATTGAAACCGGGGGCAGCCGGCTTGTGCGTGGGTTTCTGGCTGCGCTTTCAAAAAAGGGGATCTCCAAGAGAACCATTGCAAGAAGGCTTTCCGCCCTGAGAAGCTTTTTTGATTACCTTATCACTGTCGGCAGGCTTGGGGACAATCCCGCGGACGGGGTGGCGACCCCGAAATTTGCCAAGTCCATTCCCCATTTTCTGACGGTGGACGACATGTTCAGGCTCCTTGACTCCATTGGTTCCGACACTCCTTTGGAAAAGCGGAACCGCGCTTTGTTTGAGCTCTTTTATTCAACCGGCATGCGGGTTTCCGAGATGTCCAATCTCGATGTCCGGGATCTCGATGAAGAGAACCATCTGGTCCGGGTACAGGGAAAGGGTAACAAGGAGCGGATCGTACCCATGGGAGACAGGGCCCTTTCAGCGATTCAGGATTACCGCATGGCGGTGGGCAGCGGCCACGGGCCCCTGTTTTTGAACAGGGACAAAAACCGCCTGTCGGACGGCTCCATTCGGAACATCCTTGCAAAACTTGTCAAGACCTGCGGGCTCAATGTGCCTGTTTCCCCCCATACCCTGCGCCACAGCTTTGCGACCCACATGCTCGATTCCGGGGCCGACCTCAGGGGCATCCAGGAGATCCTCGGCCATGCCAGCCTCTCCACGACCCAGGTCTACACCCATGTGACCGTTGACAAGCTCATGCAGGTCTACGACAGAGCCCATCCACGACGATAAAAAAAATTAAAAGGTGAATTAATGACTGATACATTTCATGGTACAACCATATTGGCGCTTCGTCATAAAAACAGGGTGATCGTGGCCGGCGACGGCCAGGTGACCCTTGGTTCAATTGTGACAAAGCACAAGGCAAAAAAGGTCCGGCGGATCTACAACGATAAGATCATAACCGGATTTGCCGGCGCCACGGCCGATGCCCTGACCCTTTCCGAGAAGCTTGAGCAGAAGCTCGAGCAGTACAACGGCAACCTCACACGGAGCGCTGTTGAGCTTGCAAGGGAGTGGCGGACGGACAAATACCTGCGTAAGCTCGAGGCCATGATGATTGCAGCCGATGAGACAAACACCTACCTGCTTTCCGGTAACGGAGATGTCATAGAGCCCGATGACGGGGTGATCAGCATCGGATCCGGCAGCACGGCCGCCCAGGCGGCGGCCCAGGCCCTGGTGGGGCACACGGACCTTGATCCCCTGACCATCGTGACCGAGGCCATGAATATTGCCTCGGCCCTTTGCATCTACACCAATAACCACATAACCATTGAAGAGATTTAGTAATGAGTGACCTGAAGCCCAAAGAGATAGTCAACGAGCTCGACCGGTACATCATCGGTCAGAACAATGCCAAGAAATCCGTAGCAATCGCCCTGAGAAACCGATGGCGGCGACGACAGGTTCCCGAAGATCTGCGGGATGAGATCGCTCCCAAGAACATCATCCTCATAGGCTCCACAGGAGTTGGAAAAACGGAAATCGCTCGGCGCCTTGCCCGGTTGACAGACTCTCCCTTTTATAAGGTGGAGGCTTCCAAGTTCACCGAGGTTGGGTATGTGGGCAGGGATGTGGAGTCCATGATCCGGGATCTTGTGGAGCTGACCGTGAACAACCTCAAGGCACGCCAGCAGGAAGAGGTCCAGGAAAAGGCCACAACCATTGCCGAGGAGCGGGTGCTGGATCTGTTGCTGCCCGAGTCGGGCGGCTCCGAGGTCTCGGGCAGCGATGCCGAACCCCATCTGGAGATCGTCTCGTCCGACTCCACAAAGCCCTCCACCCGGGAGAAGCTTCGCAAGATGCTTCGGAGTGGAAAGCTTGATTCCAGGTTTGTGGACATCGATGTTTCGTCCCAGTCCTCCCCCATGGTCGAGATATTCTCCAACACCGGCATGGAGGAGATGGGCATCAACATGAAGGACATGCTGGGCAACATCCTTCCCAAGAACACCAAGCGGCGCAAGGTCAAGGTGTCCGAGGCCATGAAGATCCTCACCCAGGAGGAGGCGGCCCACCTTGTGGACATGGAAAAGGTCACCACCGACGCCGTGGAGCTGGTGGAGCAGTCGGGAATCATCTTCCTGGACGAGATCGACAAGATTGCGGGCAAGGGACACTCCCAGGGACCCGAGGTTTCCAAGGAGGGGGTCCAGCGGGACCTTCTGCCCATTGTGGAAGGCAGTTCCGTTCCCACAAAGTACGGCACGGTAAAGACCGATCACATCCTGTTCATCGCCTCCGGGGCCTTTCATATTTCAAAGCCTTCGGACCTTATCCCTGAGCTCCAGGGCCGGTTTCCCATCCGGGTGGAACTGCATTCCCTTGGCAAGGATGAGTTTGCGCAGATACTCACCGAGCCCCAAAACGCCCTGATCCTCCAGTACATTGCCCTGCTGAGGACCGAAGGGATCGAGCTGGAATTCACCCAGGATGCCGTGGATAAAATCGCCTCCATTGCCGTGGACGTGAACGAGCGAACCGAAAACATCGGCGCCCGGAGGCTCCACACCCTCATGGAGAAGCTTCTGGAGGAGATCCTTTTCACTGCCCCTGATGTTGAGGAGAAGAAGATCGTTGTGGACGCAGCCTTTGTGGAGGAGCAGCTCATGGAGATCGTAAAAGACGAGGATCTTTCGAGGTATATTCTATGACAACCAACGTAGCTGACATACTGATAGAGGCATTGCCCTACATCAGGCAGTTTTCCGGCAAGACCATTGTCGTGAAGTACGGCGGTCATGCCATGGTGGATGAAAAGCTCAAGCAGGATTTTGCAAGCGACATCACCCTGTTGAAATATATCGGCCTCAACCCCGTGGTGGTCCACGGGGGCGGGCCCCAGATCAACAAGGTCCTGGATGCCATGGGCATCACCTCCACCTTTGTCCGGGGCATGCGGTACACCGATGACAAGACCATGGACGTGGTGGAGATGGTGCTGGGCGGCAAGGTCAACAAGGAGATCGTGGCCGGCATCAACGCCAAGGGCGGCCGGGCGGCAGGTCTCACCGGCAAGGACGGGGGCCTCATCACCGCGGAAAAGATGACCATTGTGGACTCGTCGGATGCGGACAAGCCGCCGGAGATCATCGATCCCGGCATGGTGGGCCGGGTCACCCACATCGATCCCGATATTATACATACCCTTGCGGACAAGGGATTCATCCCTGTGATCGCCCCGGTGGGCGTGGGAGAGAAGGGGGAGACCTACAACATCAATGCCGATCTTGTGGCCTCAAAGATTGCGTCGGCCCTCAAGGCGGAGCGCCTCATTCTCCTCACCGACGTGGACGGTCTTCTGGACGCATCCTCCGAGCTTGTCTCATCCGCGGATGCCAAGACCATCCACAACATGATCGAGACCGAAGAGATCAAGGGGGGCATGATTCCCAAGATGGAGTGCGCCCTGGAGGCCCTGGAGAACGGCGTTGAAAAAACCCACATCATTAACGGCACAAGATCCCATGCCCTGCTGCTGGAGCTGTTCACCGATTCCGGCATCGGCACCCAGGTCTTTTTGCAACACCAGGAGTAATTCATGGATACCATCGAAAAAACCGACACCTGTATATTCAATACCTATGCCAGAATTCCCACCGTATTCGTCAAGGGCGAAGGGTCAACTCTCTGGGACGACAAGGGCAACCGCTATACCGATTTTCTGGCGGGCATCGCCGTTGCGAGCCTTGGCCACTGCCATCCCGCGGTGACAAAGGCCATTGCCGACCAGGCCGCCACCCTGGTCCATGTGTCCAATATCTTCTACACCGAGCCCCAGGCCGAGCTTGCACGCCTGCTTGTGGAGAAAAGCTTTGCCGACAAGGTCTTTTTTGCCAACTCCGGGGCCGAGGCCAACGAGGCCGCCATCAAGCTCGCAAGGCGCTATTTCAAGGAAAAGGGCAATCCGGACAGATTCAAAATTATCACCATGACCCAGTCCTTCCACGGCAGAACCATGGCCACCCTGTCCGCAACGGGCCAGGACAAGATCAAGAACGGGTTTTCTCCCCTGGTGGAAGGTTTTGTCCACTGCCCGTTCAATGACCTGGATGCCCTGAAGTCGCTTACGGACGATTCCGTGTGCGCCGTGATGATGGAGTGTGTCCAGGGGGAGGGGGGCGTTGTGCCCGTCGATCCCGCTTATATCAAGGCGGTGAGGCAGCTTTGTGATGAAAAGGGCATTTTGCTTATTTTTGACGAGGTCCAGACGGGCATGGGCCGCTGCGGCACCCTGTTCGCCCATGAGCTCTTTGACGTGAAACCCGACATCATGACCCTGGCAAAGGCCTTGGGGAACGGCCTTCCCATCGGCGCCATGCTCGCCAATGAAGAGGCTGCCAAGGGGTTTGCCCTTGGAAGCCACGCCACCACCTTTGGCGGCACTCCCCTGGTTACAAGGGCCGCCCTCTGTGTGCTGGAAATCATCTCCCAGCCGGACTTTCTCAAGGAGGTCAGGGAGAAGGGCGCTTACCTGAAGGAAAAGCTCACATCGCTCATGGCGAACCATCCATACATCAAGGCCGTCAGGGGAGAGGGCCTGCTTGTGGGCATGGAAATAGACGGGGATGCCGGTGAAATCGTCACCCAGTCCATGAAAAAAGGCTTTATTCTTAACGCGATTCAGGGTAAAGTTTTACGATTTGCTCCCCCGCTGGTTATCACCAGGGAGGAAATAGATTCACTTGTGACGGCCCTTGACGGCCTGCTTGAATAAGGAGAAGAACCCATGAAAAAAGACCTGCTATCGCTTCTTGATCTGGAAAAGGAAGATCTCATCCAACTTCTTGAACGGGCCATACAGTTTAAAAAAAGGTTTAACCAGGGCATTTCCGACCGCAATCTCACCGGCAAAACCCTGGGCCTTATCTTTGATAAAAAATCCACCCGTACCCGGGTTGCCTTTGAGACCGCCATGATTCAGCTTGGGGGAACCCCCATCTACATGAGCACCCAGGACACCCAGATCTCCAGGAACGAACCTGCCTGCGACACGGCCAGGGTTCTCTCAAGGTACATGGACGTCCTTGCCATGCGTACCTTTGACCATGAGCTGGTGGAGGAGTTTGCCGCCTCGTCATCCATTCCCGTGATCAATGCCCTGACCGACCTGTTCCATCCCTGCCAGATCCTCAGCGACATCATGACGGTGATCGAGAACAAGGGCGGATACCAGGGCAAAAAGATCGTCTGGGTCGGTGACGGCAACAACGTGGCCAACTCATGGATCAATGCCGCGGCCATCCTCGACCTCGAGCTCATCGTGGCCACCCCGGAAGATTACCAGGTGCCGGATGAGATCCGCGATAAGGCATTGGAGCGGGGCGGACGCCAGATCGTTTTTTCCAACGATCCCAAAGACGCCGTCAAGAACGCCGACGTGATCTACACGGACGTATGGGCCAGCATGGGCCAGGAGCATGAGCAGGATACCAGGATGGACGCCTTTGATGGTTTCCAGGTCAACAAGGAGCTTGTTTCCCTGGCAAAGGACGATGTGACGATCCTGCACTGCCTGCCAGCCCACAGGGGGGAGGAGATCACCGAAGAGATACTCGAGGCCCCCGGGGCCGTGTTCTGGGACCAGGCGGAAAACAAGCGCCACATGCACAAGGCCATACTCGAAACATTGATACTTAACAATCAGAAATAACCGGCGTGGCCGGAGCGGGATTGTTCACGTTCCGGCCACACCTAAGGCTGAAAGTCGCGCATCGGTTTGCGGAGACTTTCATATGAATTAGGAGATTTACCATGTCTGACATAAATAAAGTTGTACTTGCATATTCAGGGGGGCTTGATACCTCCGTCATCCTGAAGTGGCTCATCGAGACCTACCAGTGCGAGGTGGTCACCATGACTGCTGACCTCGGCCAGGAAGAGGAGCTGGACGGCCTCGAGGAAAAGGCGCTCAAGACCGGCGCCGTCAAGGCCTATGTTGAGGATCTCAGGGAAGAGTTCATCAAGGATTACGTATTCCCGGCCTTCAGGGCCAACGCCATTTACGAGGGCCAGTACCTCCTGGGCACCTCAATCGCCCGTCCCCTGATCGCAAAGCGCCAGATCGAGATTGCCGCAGCAGAGGGCGCGGATGCCGTAAGCCACGGCGCCACCGGCAAAGGCAACGACCAGGTTCGTTTTGAGCTGGGCTACCTTGCCCTCAACCCCGGCATCAAGATCGTGGCCCCATGGCGTGACTGGGACCTGACCTCCAGGACAAGGCTCATGGAGTTTGCCAAAAGCCATGGCATCGAGGTGCCCCAGACGCCTTCCAAGCCCTACAGCACCGACCGCAATATGCTCCACATCAGCTACGAGGGCGGTGTGCTCGAAGATCCCTGGGCCGAGGCCACGGACGACATGTTCACCATGTCCGTAAGACCCGAGGACGCCCCGGACACCCCCGAGATCATCGAAATCGACTTCAAGAACGGAGACCCGGTCGCCATCAACGGTAAAGTGATGTCCCCGGCGGTTCTGTTCAAGGAGCTCAACACCCTTGCGGGCAGGAACGGCATCGGCCGTATCGACC
>JAAEMK010000473.1 GCA_024225635.1 Desulfobacteraceae bacterium
ACGTCGGCGCCTTTTTCAATGGCTTCGGCGGCCAGGGGTATGTCCTGGGTGATGACCAGGTCGCCTTTGTGCATCTGGTCCATGATTTCGTTGTCGGCCACATCGAAGCCCTGTGGGACCTGTCGGCGCTTGATGTAAGGGCTCGGGGGCAGGGTGATGGTGTGGTTGGCGATGAAGGTGGTGTCGATTTGCCAGCGGGTGGCGGCGCGGCAGATGATTTCCCGGATTGGGACGGGGCAGGCGTCGGCGTCGACCCAGATTGGCATGGTGGTTCCTTTTGTTTGCTTGGTTCTCTCGAGAGTCTACCTTTTGTTGATATGAGCCTGATAGATGTTGTCCGCGTATCTCTTCAGTAGCCTTGGAACTTGGTGCTGGAGGCATTGAGAGCCCCCTTCCAAAAACCGCTACGAGCACGTCCATGTGCGCTTGTTTCAGGCCATCCCTGGCCTTCAACATTTTTGGAAGGGGGCTCCCAATGCCTCGATCGGGCATGGTCAGTTTGTCCGCGAATCCTACAACGAGCTTGGATCTTTTCGGGAGGTAGCAACTATGCGTGGTCGATTTCTTCTAACCGTTTTTCTGTC
>JAAEMK010000474.1 GCA_024225635.1 Desulfobacteraceae bacterium
ATATTAAGAAAAAAAATATATATTAAAAAAAAAAACTTATAATAAAAAAAAAATTCGTACCAATTTTTTTTTAAATAAAAAAAAAATATTGTTGCGAATTTTTCCCTTTAGAAGCCACTTTTTGTTGCAAAATGGTCACATTTTCACTAAAAGATGTGTTACAGTGAAACAACATCTCTTTTGTTCGTTATTAGGAGGTTTCGTGTGGTGTTCTTGATGCTACTGTGACGTCAGTGGATGCACGCTCACTACCAGCAGTTCTCGTTTCTTTGGAAATTTTTGCTACTGAAGGTAAAAATCATGCTAGAAGTGTCCAGCGAGCATCGGAATTGGACAAACATCATTTTACAACCTTCATTTTGTGCTAAAATAGGTCTCGGCTCGTGCTTATGTGAATCTTGAAGAAAAATTTTTAATTTAAAAAAAAATTTTTAATTTAAAAAAAAAACTTTTTTTTTTTAAAAAAAAATTCCGTTTGAAAAAAAATTTTTTTTGCCCATCTCTAAATGAGTCTGCAAGTAATTGATTCACAAGTGCCATAATGACCGCTTTGCATAGATTCAGTCCATTTCATAGTTAAATATGCAGATATTTAGAAAAT
>JAAEMK010000475.1 GCA_024225635.1 Desulfobacteraceae bacterium
AATGACCACAAAGTCCATACATTCATTTTATTTAAAGTGCGTTCTAAAAAGATATGCAGATTGATAATAAGGCTGTAGTATTTACAGTAATGGTTTTCAACATTCAAACTATAAATAGAAATTATAGGTATACCCATATGTAACATTGTAAGCCTTTTCAATTGTTTTTGCCATTGATATCATTATCATTTACAGACAAGGCCAAGGAAAATAAAATATAAGCAAATTTGCCGTTCTAAATAAATATGCAGATACTATAATACATTTATTTATGCATTGTTTTTTTTCATATTTTAATGGCTTAAATTGCAAATTGCATTGAATACAAGATGTTTTACACAGCACATTTTCATATCTTAATTTAAAAAGACAAAGTTTTTTTCAATATATGTGAAATTAATGACTTTTTATATGTGGAAATGTAGAAAATAAGAAATATGACTCTTACTACCCTGGGGGACAGTTGCCAACCTCAAGCTTTTAAGATGTAGTTAAATATATGTTTGAGATGAAAATTAGCAAAAAAAAGTATGAAAAAAGTTTTTAAATCATGTAAAAGGATTGATTTTCAAATCTTGATTTTGTAGATGGTGACCTTTTAGATGCTCTTACTGGTGGTGACAGTCACCTAGATGTTATCAAAGTACATGTTCATGATGACAACTTAGCCAT
>JAAEMK010000476.1 GCA_024225635.1 Desulfobacteraceae bacterium
GTCGCACTGGCTCGACACCGGCCGCCGGCGGAGCGTCGACTCGTCTAGGAGGATGAGGAGGTCATTGCTGCCCGCCTGCCGCCGCCGGAAGAGGTCCGTCGCCTGCGCGAGAGCCACTCTGAGTAGAAAGGTCGTTGTCCTGCAAACGCAAATTCGCCCCCCTCCCGGTATCTCGGCAGGACCTCCACTGTCAGTTTGTTGGTTTCTTGACAGACAAAACCCGTGTCGTACGTACCCTTTCACCTCATTATTACAGTTCGCTTACTCGCCGCTATCGTGACTCAAGGAGGCAGAATCCTACCGAAGGCGTACTTCCTTAAATAGAACTCTTGAATACCTCTGACTAGAGTTTGGGCTAGCGCCTCTCGGTGTACTACGTACTGACAACTGAACTAGTAGAACTGAGTTTACTGAACAAGGAAACAAATCGAACCGCAAAGCCGTACAACTCGGAATGTGAACCCGAAAGTAAGTTCACCAACCTACTCTGATTCGAGACCACGAGTCGCAACAGGTGACGAGTCTAGTCAGGCGACAATTGTCACTCAAAACTTTGTACCTGACACAGTAGACCGAATTTGCATGACATCACCTCGAAACAACAACGACTCAAACATTCAAACGTAGGGGACAAAGACGGTTAGCGAATAGGGAAAATCCTAACCATCTTACAACGCCCGCCGTATAATGTGCAGCGTCCTCGCAATCAATTATACGAATCTAACAA
>JAAEMK010000477.1 GCA_024225635.1 Desulfobacteraceae bacterium
AGCCTTTTCATTTTGCAGAATGCGCTCTTTCAGGTACTCTAACTTGCTGTTGACTGCATCTGCTTCTGGCTGGTTGGGGAAAATGCTGCTGTTTGAGTAGCTGTAGCTAGCATTTGTTGAAACTTTGGTAAGCCACTGTCAAACATTTTAACAATGCCATTTTGTCATTGACTACCGTACCCTCAATGCCCAGACAGTCAAGGACAGCTACCCCCTGTTGCGCACCGAGGACGTCTTCATGTCACTTGGTGGCACTCGATTCTTCTCCACGCTTGACATCGCCAGTGCCTACTGGCAAGTCGAACTTGCTCCCGAGGACAAGCCAAAGACGGCCTTCACAAGCTTCATGGGTCTCTTCCAATACCGTGTCATGCCATTTGGCTTGACGAATGCCCCAGCCACCTACCAACGACTCATGGAAAACGTGCTCTCCAACCTCATCTGGAAAAAGTGTTTCGTCTTCATCGACGACATTCTGGTCATCGGACACACCTTTGACGAGCATCTGCAGAACCTCGAAGCTGTCTTCACTCGACTTCGACAAGCGAAACTCAAGTTGAAGCTGCCAAAGTGCTACTTCTGCCAGCCCTCCGTACCCTATTTGGGACACATCCTGTCAAAGGATGGGATAGCTGCTGATCCTGCAAAGACTGCCTGCATTCAAATCCTGCAACCCCCAACAAACCGCAAGGAACTGCAGCACATCTTAGGCGTGGTCAACTACTACTCGAAATTCGTCCCTCGCTTCTCGCAGCTCGCAAGTCCCCTCTACAAGCTTCTTCGCAAGGGTTCTGCCTGGCAGTGGACCAGCCAATGCACAGCTGCTTTTGAGTCCATCAAGTACGCTCTTTCCCACTCACCACTGCTTGCCTTTCCCCAATTCCAGCATCCATTCTTCCTTCAAACTGATGCAAGCAAGAAAGCAGTTGCCGGCGTTTTGGGTCAACGAGTCAATGGCCAGGAACGAGTCATTGCCTACTTCAACCGAACCCTTACCTCTGCTGAGTCCAACTACCCTGCTCTCGAGTTGGAAGCCCTTGCCATCTACTCAACCATGCTGCACTTCAAGCCCTACATCTACGGCCACTCAGTCCACATCGAAACTGACCACTCCCCTCTGAAGTGGCTCTTCACCCGCAAAGATCCACCATCCGACCGCATCCTCAAGTGGAAAATGAAGTTACGCCAGTTCGACTACACAATTGACTACCGGCCTGGTCAGACCAATCAACCTGCCGATTTTCTCTCCCGCCCCAACAACGACAACAACAACACCAGCAGCAGCAGCTCCCACAACTTCCACTTCCTTGCTCATTCCTCCAACCAGCTTCCATCTTCTGCTTCTCCAGAGCCTTCTCCCTTCCTGTCCAAGTGCTCTACTGAACTACGCGAACAACAAGAGCAAGACCCAAAGCTCAGTCTGCTGATCGCCTACCTCGAGACTGGTCAACTTCCCCAAGAGGACCACTTGGCCCGAAAAATCGCCTTCTCTTCAGAACAGTTCACCCTCTTGGACTCCATTCTCCACCATCTGGACTACACTCAACACAAGATTGCCCAATTCTGCATCCCTTCAACAATGGTCCCCGAAATCTTGCAAGCTTTTCATTCCGACAAATTCGCTGGACACTTTGCAGTCAGGAA
>JAAEMK010000478.1 GCA_024225635.1 Desulfobacteraceae bacterium
GCATCCGCGCCGATCACCTCAAGGGTATGAACGCCCTCCCCAAGATCCGCCGCCGTCACAGGCGCGGAAACGGACAGGATGCCGCTCCACTCGCCGCTGTCCAGCCGGTATCTGTATGTTTTTACATCTTCTCCTCCCACCTTAACCTCAATGGATGTGGCGCCCACCGTACCCGAAGGAGCGTTGAACATCCCGGCCCGGGGCGGGGTGGTATCCAGAATCCACTCAAACACGGTGGCATCGGCCTGGGCCTGCCAGATGCCGTCGCTGTTCCTGCCTGTCACGGAAAGGGTGTGTTTGCCGTCCTCGGATAGAGCAAAGGTCAACGGCTGGCCTACGGAGATCTCCCGGGACCAGGCCCCGCTGTCCAGGCTGTAACGGTAGGTTTCAACACCGATCCCGCCGATGATGATACGGTAAGAGCCTGTATTGGTCGTACTGTTGGGAATATCCGAAAGGGTCGCAGAGGGCGCGTCCACGGATTTGAGCTTAAAGCTGGCGGAAACCGATATATCGGACATTACATTTGTATCGGTTCTTGGATTATCCGTTGAGCCGTCACTCCAGCTCACAAAAAGATACTTGTCGTCAGGTACGGCTGTAACAGGAGTTCCGGCAGCGCCGGATTCCACGCTCTGCTCTGTTGAGCCGGTGACGGAGCCATTCTGGCCGGCCGTATATGACAGCGTATACCCATTTGAAGTATACTGGGCGATCACGGTCATGTTTGATTGAACATTGGTAAACGCCTTGTCCCAGCCGTCAAAGACATAGCCGGTATTGGCCTGAACCGCCGGGGCTGTCGCAGACGACCCCTTGGGAACGGTCTGAACCAGGGCCCCGCCTCCGGTATGCTCTCCTTTACTATCCAAATCAAATGTCACCGTATATTGGGTCGGTGGTTTCGGATCCGGACCCGGTGTCGGTGGCGGTGAAACCGTACTGGTTCCGGTAATTATCAAGTTAAACGGATTTTCATCTGCATCGTTATTAACAATGGAGATACCGGCGCTTTTGGCTCCTTGGGAAGTCGGGGCAAAAGCGACCTGGAAGGATGTGGAACCTTCCGAAGCAACGGGCGTTGTCGGCTGGGTCTTGACCCTGAACTGATCCGCATCCGCCCCTGTGATGGCAATGACCGGGGAGCCGCCAAGGGTGAGGTCGGTATCCCCCGGATTCTCGATGTAAAACGTGAGAACGGTTTCCCCGCCATCACCCCGGGTGCCGAAATCAAAGGTGGTGCCGCCGGGGCAGTAGGTTCCGCCCTGTTTGAGGTTGAACTCCGGGCCGACGACATTTTTCTTAAAAATCATGATCCGGTTGTAGAGTTCATCCGCGACAAAGAGAAGATTCCTGATATTGTCAATGGCCATACCGCCGCCGGATGAGTCCAGGTTGAGATTACTTTGGGTCGGCGGGTTGGAATTTGACCCGGGAACCGAATCGGTATAATTGCCCTGTCCAAGGACATTGTCCGCAGCCGCCCCGTTCCCCTTGGAAAGAACATTGTTGAAAATCAATACTCTTTCGTTATGGAAACCGTCACTGACATAGAGATTTCCACTTCCGTCCACCTCCATCTTTCCGCAATACTCAATCCGGTCTCGATCGGCGGGATATATCACATGGGAAGCGGTGGTAAAATCCGGCTGGCCCAGCACCCGGTCCGCAGGGACGCCGTTTCCTTTTGCGGCCGCATTATCGAAACGCAGGACACGGCCGTTGCTTCTGTCGGACACGAACAGGTAGGTCCCGTACATATAGGTTGCAAGGGGACGAAACATTGTGCTGGCTGAGATACCGCCATTATTGTCGGCTTTGGACGTAAAGTCCGGCTGCCCGAACACGGCATCGGCATTGGCCCCATTGCCCTTGGATACGGCATTGTCAAACCGCAGGACACGATGATTCATTGAATCCGCCACATAGAGATTTCCGTAGGAATCCAATGTAATACCAAAAGGCACATTCAGGGAACTCCGGGTGGGCGGATCGGCGGCAGTATCCGTCGTAAAGTCGGATTGCCCGAGGACACCGTCGGCATCAGGCTGATTCGAAGTAATTGCATAGGCGTTGTCAAACCACACAATACGATGATTTCCCCGGTCAACGACCCATAACCTGCCGGTATCATCAATGGCCAGGGCAGCCGGAGAGCTAAACGTATTGCGGCCGGTGGGATAAGTCAACGCCGTACAATATCCATTGGGCGGAACGACCGAAGGCGGGTACCAGGTTCCACCGGCGGCAGTACAGTCCGTCTCATTGCCGGGTTTATTCGTATCCATATCAGGCTGACCGAACACCAGTTCCGCTGCGGGCTGATTGCCCGTTATGGGATAGGCAAAACGCAATACACGATGATTATTGTAATCGACCACATATAACTTGTTATGGGCCAGGTCAAGCACCATATCTTTCGGATAATCAAACGTCTTATCGCTCACCCCGCCGGTACCGGTGGTAAAACCGGGTTGCCCGAGGACGTTAACGGCGTTTTGCCCATTCACCCATCCGTCTGTTGAAGGCGGTGCAAACGTCCAGCCGGTGTTGTTTCCCGAATCCGTGTTAATGGCGGGATCGGCGCTGATGCCCGTGGCATTGACATTGCCGGAATCCTTGACAGCCGTGTACTCGATGGTGCGGGTGCTCAGGGGGTCGATCTCCCATTGGGTGCCGTCGGCACTGCTGACGACGGAGAGCACCTGTCCGGACTTACCCTGGAGCACCAGGTTGTTTGTGACGGCCTGTCTTGTTCCCCCTGTAAAGGTCAGGGTGTCGGCGGTCTTTGTCTGCTTCACCAGATTATAAAAGGTGGTATCCCCGGCAATGGTTTGATTAGCGCCGTTAAGTCGGACAGTGCTGCCGTTATGGGTGAAGGTGCCGCCGGAATGGGTAAAATCGCCGGTAACCGCAACATCAGCCGATGGAGCGGTAAAGGTGCCGGAGGAAAGGGTGAACGCCCCGGTTACACTTATGGAACAATCGCCACCGCCGAAGGCGCCGCCTGTCTGGATGAAATCCCCGGCAACCGTCATTTGACCGTAACCGGGGTTTGGCATGAGGACGCCGCTGTTGAACGTTCCGCCCGCCTGGATGAAATTTCCACCGACGACAAGCATATTGTTCCCCTGGGTGATGGCGCCGGTGTAAGTGGCTTTGATCTCAATAGTTGCGGCCTGGACCAGCAAGCCGTCTATCGTGAGATCCTTATCACCGTCAATGACAACGCTATCCGTCGGGATTGGCGCAGCTCCCTTGCTCCAGTTTGCCCCGGTTGACCAGTTGCTGTCAGGGCCCGCGCCTGTCCAGATGACACGGTTTGCCGCGACAAAGGAGGCATCCGCACCATTTGTGGTTCCGGCACTGTTTGTGGCGACCACCCTATAATGATAGAGAGTTCCGTTGGTCAACCCTGTAATGGTTTTACTGACTGCCGTGGCGGTCGATCCCGTTACGGTACCCGGTTCCGCGGCTACGGTTGTTCCGTAAGCGGTTGTCGTGCCATACTCAAAGGTCACGGTTGTGCTATCGTTATGGGCGGTGACGGTTCCATTCAAGGTCGCTCCTGTGGAGCTTACGCCGCTTGCCGCATTGGTTGTCGCCGTTGGCACGGGTGCCGGGGTGGTAAAAGTCATATCTGCGCCGTTGGTTGTTCCGCTGGCATTAACGCCCTTCACCCGGTAGTGGTAGAGGGTGTTGGGGGACAGTCCCGTAATGGCCTCGCTCACCAGGGTTTCACCTGCGCCTGTGACAGGACTTTGATCCGCGGTCACAGTACTGCCGTAACTTGTGTCCGTGCCGTATTCAAAGGTCACCGTGGTGCTTGAGTTTTGGGCATTGACCCTCCCCTTCAAGGTGGCTCCGAAGGAAGCGACACTTTCGGCGGCATCAGTGGTTGCCGTGGGAGCAACCGCCGGGGTGGTAAAGGTCATATCTGCGCCATGGGTGGTTCCCCCGGAATTTACCCCCTTTACACGATAGTGGTAAAGGGTGTTGGGGGTAAGCCCGGTGACCGCCTTGCTGACCGAAGTGTCACCCGCACCTGCGGCAGGGCTCTGGTCTGCGGTCACACTGCTCCCGTAACTTGTGTCCGTGCCGTATTCAAAGGTCACCGTGGTACTCAGATTCTGGGCATTTACGGTCCCGTTGAAGGTGGCGCCGGTGGCGCTGACACCGGCGGCGGCACTGGTTGTAGCCGTGGGCGGCGTCAAATCATTTACGGAAATGATAAACGCCTTTTGAAAGGTGCCGCCTTTGCCGTCATCGACTTTAACCCTGATCTTGTATGAATTCTTCACATCATAATCAAATGTCGCGGCGGTCTTAAGCTGACCACCCGCAATCGTGAACTGATCGTTATCATCGCCGCCGTCCCCGCCTACCAATGTATAGGTATGGGCGGCATGGGCCGTTGTTACAGGGGAAAGCCCCCAAAACCCGCATCCTGTAAGCACAATCATCCAAAAGCAAATATTTTTGCTCATCATGGAGAGTCTGTTTTGCCAGAACTTAGAGATCATATTAATATTGCACTCCGTTAAACTGAAAAATATTGTCTATTTCCGTAAGGGATTGATAAAGCGTCATGGTTCCCCCCATCAATCGTCCGGGTCGGTTGCTGAAAAAGTACCCACCACGCTCCCGGAAGGCTGTTTCTCATCCACACTTGTGCCGGAAAGCGAGATATTGATTGGCGAATCGTTCACGGCATTTACCGTCATCCGGACAGTGATATTGCCGCCGGAAGATAATGCGCCGGCATCATCCTTTGCCACAACGGTAAAGGCGTCCAGGGTGCCGCTGGCATTTGATCCAGGGGTCCAGTAAGCGTTTTTTGAGGCATCGATCGTATCGTTGGTCGTGGCGGCATAGGACGTGGCCGAACCGGCGTCGGCACCGATCTTCAAACTCCCGGTAGCAACGCTTTTGAC
>JAAEMK010000479.1 GCA_024225635.1 Desulfobacteraceae bacterium
CCGTAAAAAATCTAATAAGCCTCACGCTACGTGCACGTCTGAGATGTAATCGTTTAGCAGTCTGGCAACAGGTGGGAGCTTATTGGAGGTTTTACGTTTAGTTCTATGCAAGAGGTAACCGTAAAACCTCGAATAAGCCCCCCTCATCTTGCCCGTCTCCGACGACATCGTTCAGAAGTCTGGCAACAGGAGGGGGCTTATTGGAGGTTTTACGGTTAGTTCTATGCAAGAGGTAACCGTAAAACCTCCTATAAGCCCCCCTCCTCTTGCCCGTCTCCAACGGCATCGTTCAGAAGTCTGGCAACAGGAGGGGGGCTTATTGGAAGTTTTACGGTATGATGCAGCTGTTGACAGCAAGTCATGTCATACAAATGACAATTTCTCAATTTCAAAACACCAAATTTGTACGTATTTAATGAATTCTAATGAAATTTCGAAATCAATCTAAAATATAGAAAGTTTGATTTCTAAGGCGTTTGTGGAATATCATGCAGTTGTTGACAGTAAGTCATACTACGAAAACTACGGTAGTCGATTTTGGAAAATCAAATTTGTACATTTCTAATCGATTTTAATGAAATTTTAGGATACCGTAAATCCTCCAGTAAGCCCCCCTCCTGTTGGCCGACTTCTGGCTCATTGCCTCCAAGACTAGCAA
>JAAEMK010000480.1 GCA_024225635.1 Desulfobacteraceae bacterium
CGAGACCACGCTATGGAAGGAGTTTGAAGAGATGATAGATCTCAAACCTGACCAGAGGACTGCCCTCGCGGCCGAGTACACTGCTCACAAGAAGGCCCTCAAGGATGCCTCTGTCAACCTCCTAGCCGCAGCTCTCAATCTCGTCCCCACCTCACCGGTCACTTCTACCCCGAACAATTCAATCTTGAGCTCCGACGGGACAAACTCAAATGTGTCCTCCTCCGCAGGAGCAAGCAGGATGCCTCACAGTTACCAACGGGAAAAGCTTCCAGTCTTCACAGGAGAGCTCCGAGCTTACCCACGTTGGAGCCGCCAATGGAAGGATGCGCAAAGCTATTTTGGCGAAGACCAGTTTTTCATGATGCTTCAGAGCTCGACACCGACCTGGGTAGATATTCTCTCCAACAGCTCTCTCGCAGAAGTATGGGAGCAACTGGACGCCCGCTTTGCCTCAACCAGAGTTGTCTCCGAGGCTGCCCTCAAGGATTACCAGAACTATGTCCCCGCCAAGAAGTCCAAGAATGAACGCCTGATAGAGGTCGCCGAACACGTGTCCAGGACTTACAGGGACCTCCAGAGTGTCGGGAAGGAGCAAGAGATGGACCAAGTGGAACATCTGATCCTGAAGGTTCTCGACTGGTTAGACTCCTACCACAAGGATGAACTCGTGGACCTCCTCATGAAAGATGAAAAGGCTCTACCAGCCCAACGTGTTGGCACCTTCAAGCTCATCTTCAACTACCTCAAGACCACCAGGATGAACCTGCTCAAGTATCACACCTTTACCGCGGATGTTGAGAAGACGGAGACGAAGACCTACTGCAGAGTCTGCAAGAGAACTCATCCTCTCCCATACTGCCGGCCAAAGTCCGGCGGTCTCAACATCAACAATCAAGAGCGCCAACCAGGTGGTCAAGGAGCAAGCCGAGGAGGAGGCCGAGGACAAACATCTCCTCCGGAAAACTGCAAATTCTGTGGTAAGAAGTCTCACTCTTTTACCTCTACACGCACCAACAAGACTTATCCAAGCTCACGCTTGTATGATTGTCCAGACTTCATGCGCTTGGATGAGACAGCACGCGCAGAGTATCTCGAAAAACACAAAGGGTGCTCTGTCTGTACAAATCCATATCATCAAGAAGCTACTTGCAACAGCACATGGCAGAAATGTGGCGCAATCATCTCCGGAGACACAAAATGTCCAGAGAGACATAATCGAGTCCTGCATGGTGCAAACTCCAGTTACGTCATCACCAACAATCTGGTTCAAATCAACAATGTCAAGAAAGGACTGGAGCAATACATTGAGCCCAGACCTGTCCTACTCTTCATTCAATCTGTCATGCTCCGAGGACGGGTGTTGGGTGACGGTGGCAACTAAACAAGCAGAATTCATTGAAACAAGAGTCTATGAAATGATCCTCCCGGTGGTCAGTCATGGCAA
>JAAEMK010000481.1 GCA_024225635.1 Desulfobacteraceae bacterium
AAAAAAATATTCAAGCAAATGATACAAAAACGGGAAAATTGGCTGTTGGTGCTTATGATGAATACCGTTTCAAGGGTTTTGCAAACACTCCTATATTGATTACAAATTATAAATCTAATAGCAATCTTCGTTACAATATCGAAATATACAACTCACAAGAAATCCGTTCTTTCTATGAAACTGGTTTCGGCGGAGAGGTGTATGAAAGAGGGTTTACTCCCAAAACTGATGGAGAATATACACTTAAAATAACAGCCACTTCATGGTTTGGAAGTTACAAGCTAAAAATGATGTAAGTATTAAAACACACAAAAAAAACGAGTCGATTAATAATAACAGGGTAAACCGTTTTTTTAGGCATTATTCAGAGGATGAAAGATGCTGCAATGGGAAAGAGATCGTTATGGCAGGCTCTGCGCCGATAGCGTGAAGGAGTGGATGCATGGGCAAGAGATCGATCTGGTGGGCATCGCCCGGGCAGACGACCTGATCCTGGCCTATCCGCCCCGGCCCGCCACGGCGCTGTTGCCCACGGCCAGGAGCGTCATTGTAATGGCGGTGGCCCACACCCTGGGGTCTGTCATGGCGCCGGACATCATGCTCTGGACCCGGAGCAAGATGCAGACCTCGCGAATCCTGGACGAGACAGCGGAAAAGATGGGACGCATGCTGGAGCGGGAAGGCTTTGTTTCCCTGCCCATATCATCGGACAAGCCCGTGGAGATCCACAAGGTCGACCCTGAAACCGGGAAACGGTTCCGCCAGACCCGGATGGTGGGATTCTTCATCCCAAGCGGCTGGGCCAGTGGCCCGGTTACCTGCGCATGCTTCTTGCCCACATGAAAAAAAGGGATGTGGTGGTGGAGCTTGGCCAAACCGCCATCACGGATGTGGACAACTGCATCGAATGCATGCGGGTATGCCCCGTGGGCCATGCCTGGAAAAAGATCCGTCCCCGGACCATTCCCCTCCAGCGCTCCGGCGGAACCGGACCCGCCTCCTGAAGCGAATCCTCCCCTAAGCTTTCATTTCCTTTTGTTTAATCAATAATTCTATTGACCTTCCCCTTAGGGGTAAAGTTATAGTCGCACGAGATATTTGAATCCGTATTCATGAGGAATCAAATCCATGGTTGAGTAATAACGATTGACGCCGGTTCCATGACAGGCGGAGACACTGGCAACGGTACGTTCCCATGTGGTTTTCCGCTGGTGGTGCAGGGCGGAAACGAAAATATGGTTCACCATGCCGGCGATGGTGCTGTGAGGCAACCGTTGGCTGTAATTGCAATACCAAAATAATGGAGAAAAGAATGACTCTTTGTCAACGTGGTAAGAAAATGGCACGCACCCTGGCGCTGTCCGCCAGTATGCTGCTGATCGCTTCCGCTGCCTTTGCAGCCGGAACGCCCAAGTATGTGTTCTACTTTATCGGAGATGGCATGGGCCCGGCCCAGCGCCAGTCCGCCCAGTATTTCCATAAGATTGAGACCAAAAATCCCGAAGCCAAGCTGCTGATGAACAGCTTTCCCACTTCGGCATTGATCACCACCCACTCAGATAACACCATGATTACCGATTCCGCTGCCGGTGGAACAGCTCTGGCCACGGGGTTCAAAACCACCAACGGCGCGGTTGCAAAACTGCCCGACGGCACCAACATCAAAACCATTGCAGAAGCTGCCCGTGACGCAGGTTATGCCGTTGGTCTTGCGACCACCACCCGCATCACCCATGCCACCCCCGCTGCCTTTTCCGCCCATAACATGAGCCGTGGCAATGAGAACGCCATCGCCCTTGATCAGCTGAACTCCGGCTTTGATTACCTGGCCGGTGGCGGTTTCCGTCATTTTGTGGCAAAAGGCAATGCCGAGGGCCTGAAATCAAAGCGTAAGGATGGCCGTGACTTGGTTGCTGAATTCAAAGCCAAGGGCTACACCACCTTTATCGGCGACAAAGCCCGGGACGAGTTCCGTAAATATCAGGCGAAAAAAGGGGATAAGGTTCTTGCTCCCCTGTCCTACAGCGCCCTGGGCATGGAGATCGACCGTCGTTACAGCACCAAGAAGGTAAACGCCATGCCGGCCCTTTCCGAGCTGACCGCCAAGGGCATCGAAGTCCTGGCCGCCCAGGAGAAACCCTTCTTCATGATGGTTGAAGGCGGCCGGATCGACTATGCCGCCCACTGCAACGACGCCACCGGTACCATTTACGATACCCTGGCCCTGGATACCGCCATTGCCGAAGCCTATGAGTTCTACGAGCAGCACCCTGAAGAGACCCTGATCGTTGTTGCCGCCGACCATGAAACCGGTGGTATGGCCATGGGCATCAGCCTTGACTCCAAAGGCTACTTCCTGAACCTGGACGAGCTGTTCAAGGTAAAGGCATCCGTGGAAGACGTCCTGGCTTACGTGTATCCCAAAATGATCAAGGACTACCCCGAGGTTGCCAAGCGTCAGCAGGCGTACCTTGCTTATGTGGCTGAGAACTTCGGGCTTACCGGCCTCAATGCCCGGGAGCTCAAGCAGCTGAAATCAGCCATGGCCATCGAGGACCGCAACCAGGAACTCGATGCGGCTAAGCAGACCACCTACGGCTATTCGTACACCCCGACCATGATCGCCGTGGCGCATCTCGTGTCCGAGCGAGCCCGTATCAGCTGGACCTCCTATGTCCATACCTCCTCGGTTATCGCCCTGTCCGCCGTTGGCGCCCAGGCCGATACCTTCGGTGGTTTCAAGGACAACACCGACATCCCCAAAACCATGGCAAAGGCCATGGGGGTTAAGCTTTCTTCCATTAAAGCTGTTCCCTCCAAGGCTCTGCTGGGTGAAACCTTTGGTCCCAATGAGAAATACTCAAAGATTCCTTACGGTCACACCGAGAACGTAGCAGGAAAAAACTAGCAGTTACTGCTGGTAACGGGAGAGCAGGTTCGCCTGCTCTCCCCATATCGGAGACGCCATGTCAAAATTGAAGACAGTCACTGAAATAGGTTTGATCCTGGCCGCCGTAATCGTGCTGTTCCTGGTGGGACGGCATTGGCTGGGGGCCGACGACACCGGTAATGTGCATGAAGTGCCCGGCACGGTTATCACGGTTGACAACAGTGAAATCCTCCAGGCCGGGATAGCGGCTGTCGGAGTACAGACCGCCACCGTGGTGATCAGCGGCGGTGGGTGGAAAGGGGTGCAGGTGGAGGCTGTCAATCATTTGAACGGGCAGCTGGACATGGATGAAATATATGTACCCGGGGACAAGATCCTCCTCGCCGTACAGGTGGTGGACCGCAAGATCACCGATGCCAAGGCGATCAACAGCTACCGGCAAAACTGGGAACTGATCCTGTTTGCGGTTTTCGCCGTGGCCCTGGTGGCCTATTCCGGCCTGGTCGGTCTCAAGGCCCTGCTCTCTTTCATGGGATCATTGGGTTTGTTGTGGTGCTTCTATATTCCCAACCTGCTCAACGGCGCTCCTCCCCTGCCCTTGAGCCTGGCGGTGCTGGTGCTGTTGTCAATGGTGATCATCCTGACGGTGGCCGGGGTCACCCGCCAGGGCATCGCGGCGTTCCTGGGTACCGTGAGCGGCCTTGCCGTCACCCTGGTCCTGACCCTGTTCTTTGGCGATAAGCTGCACTTGGGCGGCATGACCGCGCCGTTTTCCTCCACCTTGCTGATGCAGGGCAACTACAGCCTGAACCTCCAGCATATTTTTTATTCCGCCGTGCTGCTGGGGGCTTCCGGGGCTGCCATGGATATTGCCATGGATGTCAGTGTTTCCATGAACGAAATCAAGCTCAAGCGGCCTGATATTGGTGTGCGTGAACTCATTCAGTCCGGTTTCAATGTGGGCCGGATGGTGATAGGCACCATGGCCACGACCCTGCTGCTGGCGTACTCCGGCGGATACCTGACCATGCTGATGGTGTTTGTTTCCCAGGGCACCAGCTTCACACGGATCGTTAATATGAAACTTGTGGCCGCTGAAATTTTCAGGATACTGATCGGCAGCATCGGGCTGTTGATGGTGGCACCTGTAACCGCTCTCATTGCCGGTGTGCTGCTGACTGTAAATTTAGGGGCATTCCGCAAGCATAAGCCTGTTCCAGATCACGACGAAAAAACCTTTCCGGAATCAGGACGATAGCACCTCACGGATGATATCCACCAGGGGCTGGCGGATAACAGGCTTTTGAATAAACCTTTTGATGCCTATTTCAAGCGCTTTTGCCTCGGACATTTGCTCATTGAATCCGGTGCAGAGGATCACCGGCAGCTCAGGCCGGACCGTTAAAACCCTCTTGGCAAGCATCTCCCCGGTCATTCCCGGCATGGTCATATCGGTCAATAACAGGTCGAACCCGTCAGGATCGCTATTAAACGCCTCCAGGGCCTGAATGCCGTCGGTATGGCAACTCACCCGGTACCCGTAATCAGTCAATAGTTCCCGGGTTGAATCCAGGATACTCCTTTCATCATCAACGATCATGATCCGTTCGTTTCCTCCGGCCAGGATGACGGGGGCATCCCTTTTCTCCCGGCTGTCAGGGGCTTTCTCCGTGACAGGGAGATGAACCGTAAAGGTAGAGCCTTTTCCCGAAATACTGTTGGCGTGAATGTATCCGGCATGCTCCCGGACGATGGCATATACCAGTGAAAGCCCCATTCCCGTCCCTTTCCCGGCCGCCTTGGTGGTGAAGTACGGATCAAAGGCCCTTTTCAGTGTATCCGGCTCCATGCCGTGACCGGTATCCGTGACTTCAAATTTGAGATACCTTCCGGCCATGATGTGAAGAGCGGCTGCCCGGGAACGCGATATGCCGGCGTCGGTCAATGAGACCGTCAGCACCCCGCCCGTGTCGTTCATGGCCTGATATGCGTTCGTGCACAGGTTCATGACCACCTGGTGCATTTTGGCGGGATTGGCCAGCACCGCACCTTGTGAGACAAGATTCTCCCGGATCTCAATCGTTGTCGGTATTGATGACCGGAGCAGTTTCATCGCCTCCTTGACAATAAGGATCAGTGTATGGGGCTGCTTGTCATATTCGGTGTTCCGGCTGAAGGCGAGGATCTGCTGCACCAGATCCCGGTATTTTTCACGGTTTTCCTGGAGTTGGGCGGTGCGTTCCTCGACAATGGCCTCGATCTCCCTGTTTTTTTTCAAAAGCGCCTGCTCTGCGCGGCGCTGGCGCTCAACCCTGTCTTTCAGCTCCATGTTTCTGCGGGCAACAATTTCCTTTTCCCGGTCAAGCATGTGGTTTAAAAAATAGTTCTTGCGAAAGGCGCGTTCGCTGGAATATCCGGCCAGAATGCAGAAGATATTACCGGCCACCATGAAAAAATTATTGTTGACCAGCACTGCCGTGGGGGTTTCGACCAGCCAGATGGCGATGATCTCATAAAAGAGAAGCATGAACCACGAGGCGGCAAACGCCCATGGAAAACGAAGGCGCACAAACGTGAACAGATAAATAAGGACAAGAATGAGCCCGGCATAGTAGGAGTACGCCGCCGGTGGACCTGCCAGAAGGACCATGATATCGATGCCGAACCCGGCCACAACAAACATCAGAAACAGGCAGAAATTGGCATATTGCCTGAAGTGGCGGGTAAAGGAAAAAAGAAAGACGATAAACGCGAACGGACACACCACAACGTAACGGATAAACCAGAAAGTATATTTTTTTTCAGGGACCAGGTAGGCGTCAAGAATGCCGAAGAAGGCGTAAAAAAAGATAGCGATCAGGATGGCGGCACGTTGAAACCCCAACGTTTTTTCGTAATGTGACGCCGCGTATTCCGCTTCCAGGTGTTCCCATTCGTCACAAAAAGCAAGGGTGAGTGGGTGTATCTTCATGGTTGACCACGGCTCTTTAAAAGAGTGTTAACCTGCCGGCATCAAACGCTCCAATGCTGAACATTCCCCGATGAAACAAATTGTATGGGCTCAACACAGGGATTACAAGCCCTAATAATTATTTCACCGGAATTTGATCCAACGCCGGGTGCGAACCCTTGCATTTTTCTTAACACGGCTTTATGGGATCAAGGACCGGCGGATGGTGTGGCGGTCGGGGAAAAAAACCTCCCCCAGGCTCGATTGAGCTTTTTTACTACCATTTGATCACAAGGGGCAGTTCAGGACGAAAATCTTTTGATTCACCGGATTTTTCGCTATCAAAGCCGATTTCCATAACATGACTGCCGGATTCCCGGAATGATATTGCGTCCAGATCTCCCAGGGCTTTTATGACAGGAGAGTCCGGGGACGCTTGGGGCATTTTCACACACAAAGAGGTTACCTGGCTGAAGCCGGGCTTACCTTGGAGGGGCTGGGTTTTCTTCCCTGGGCCCGGCATCCTGCCAAGGGGCATTCTGAAAAAAATGGGTTCATTCAACAATTCAGCGTTATTTCCGACGAGAAAGGACAAACCCTCCCCAAAACAGCAACGATAACAAGAAATCAGCCGCTTTCCGGGTTCGATCAGGTTCCCGGAAAAGCGGCCGAAAATGCTTTTTTACCTAATATACCCAGCCAAACACCCCGAGCCCGAGGATGTTCATGAGGATGGGAACCGAATAGATGACACCGAGGGTGATCAGCTTGCTCTGCATCTTTTTAAGCCACATCACAAAGATGGCCGCACAGAAGAAATGGAAGTATCCGATGAGGAAAATCAGGATGACCCCGTTAAAGGAGCGATCCCAGAAGGGATACTCCCACACCAGGTGTCCGCGCATGTTCAAAAGGCACTCCACAAACACGCAAAAAGCGGAGGAGAGAACCGCTGCCACCCATTTCTCCGGGATGCCGAAAACCTTGATCTCCTTGCCCGGGTTGAGAAAGCGGTAAAAAATGATGCCGATGATGCTGAACATGAACATGATCTCGATGTTCCAGCCCACCATGGTTCGAAGAGCGGTCTCCCCGGGGGCGGTCCAGAAGGCGGAGCGGTCGGACAGCACCATGACCCAGCCGTTCCAGGTTTCGTTAAAAAAATCGACGCCAAAGATGGTCAATCCGCAAAGCACCGCATTCCAGTCCTGGGTCTTTCTCGCCTCACTGATCTCCCTGGCATAGATGTAGGCAACAATGGCAAGCAGGGGAATCACATACCACTTCATCATGGATAGATCTCGTAATCCGTCAAGGGCCCTGATGGTCGCATCCGTCATAACTCTCTCTCCTTATTCTGTTGAGGTTAACGCACCAAGGGCGGTTGTCTTCAATGGCCGCCCTTCATGCAGGTGTGGCGCCGTGGGTGAGCAATAGCCCCCTGATGTTGAGTTCAAGGGCTTCAAGAAACATGGTCCTGGAGGAACTGGTATCTGATTTCACATAGGTCTTGATCAAAAACATGACATAGATGGAGAAAAAATACTGGGTGATATGCTCCACATCCACGGGATGAAAACGTTTCTCCGCGATCCCCTTGTTGAGGATATCCTGGATGATGGTCATGGCGCTCCGGTTGATATCGTAAAACCGGTCTTCGGACGGCGACAGGGTAAAGATGGAAGGATCGTTCATGAGAATCTGCCGCAACATGGCGTTGTTTTCAATATAATCCACGCTTTTAAGCGCCATGGCCCGGAACTTGTCCGCAGGATCGTTTTCCATGTCCACGGCCTCTTTCACGCTGTCCCGCCAGGAGCTGAGGGCATGGATGATGGTCTTAAGATAAAGGTCCTGCTTGTTTTTCACGTAAAAGTAGAGGTTGCCCTTGGTCATGCCGAGCCGGTCCGCGACATCCTGGACCGTGGTTTTTTTGTAGCCAAACAAGGCGAAAAGCTCAAGGGAGACACTGAACAGCTCCCGGTATTTCATATCCTTTGGATTCATTCGACCCCTCTCTGAACTATTTAACAATTTGTTCAATCATTTAATAGCCCAGAAAAAGGAACGAGTCAACCCATAATTCCCACGCCTGCCACGGCAGCCCTCAAATTTCCATTGTTTTGCTATATGGACTTCTACTTATATTCATATTCGGCAGTGGGGTTTTTTCGATCATACTTGAGTTTAATCTTTCGCTTCAAGACATCCTTATACAGGTTTGCCCCCACATACTCACCCGGCTTCACATCACCAAAAGCGCGCTCCATATTCTCGGAGTAAACCAGGCGTTCGATCAATCCATTACCGGGAGAGAATTTCATTGAAATGGAATTTTTGGGACACACGTTCCAGCAGCGATAGCAGACGATGCAGGTATCCTGAAACCTGACAGTCTTGTCCTTGATGGAGATGCTGCCTGTGGGGCATTCATTGACGCAGATGCCGCAAAGATCGCATTTTTCAGAATCGTTTTTCGGCAAGGGGGTGGTTATTTTCTTGGCATGATTCAGGCACGGGCCGATGATATCGTAAAATCCGCCGCCGCTATCAGGGTCCACCTTGTAATGATCCGGCAATGGAGCGCCATTCATCATGTTCGCCGCCATGGCGCGCCCAAATGCTTCGGCTTGCTTGAGTTCCTCATCATTTGGCCGGCCTGGATAGATCCCGAAAAGGGTTGGAAATGTGCAAGCCCCCCTGAACTGTATCCCCCCGATGACGGTTGCTCCGGTCCGGCTTACGCTTTGGGCCAGATGCCACAAGGATTTTGCAGGGCTGCCGCCGGAAGTGATGAAGACAAACGCCTTTTTCCCCTTGAGATCAAGGCCGCTGTCCTTGAGGAATTCCGTAACAACCTCTGCCGGTCTGTTCTCAAACACAGGAGACCCGATGCCTATGAGATCGCTGTCTTCCGGATTCCATTTCTTGCGGCGCAGGAAATCGACATGATCAACCTCAACCCCGCTGTTCCGCAGACCGTTTGCGATGGACTTTCCTGTTTTAAGGGTGTTTCCTGTCTGACTGAACGTCAATATACTTGCTTTCATATCATAACTCCCATGGGAGATCGTGGTTCAACACCACGATCTCCGTATCCTGTCACCTTACTCCTTTGACTTCTCCCGCTCTTCCACCACGCAATAGACGCCCTTGCCTGCCATGGCGGGCCTGAAGCAGAGGTTGTCGGACTTGCAGAGGGCGGGGGCGGTATCGCCGGATCGCCATCGGTTGACAAGGCCGGGCTCCCGGATCAGGGGCCTGCACATGGAGATGTAATCGGCCCGTCCCTGGTCCACCATTTCGTTTGCGATCTCAAGTGAGCGAAGCCCGCCCACCAGGATCAGGGGGATGTCGATCTCTTTCCTGACGGCGGCGGCCTCCTCCTTGAAGTAAGCCTCCTTTTCGGTTGAGGTGATGCCCGTCCTGCTGGGGGAGAGTTTCCCGCCCGTGAGGGTGCCGCCGCTGAGTTCGATGGCGTCCAGGCCGTTATCAGCAAGGCGCTTGCACACGTAAAGCGACTCTTCCGGGGTCAGTCCGTTCTCCTGGAAATCCCGGCAGTTGATCTTGATCAGCACGGGATAATCGCCGCCCACGGCATCGCGGATCGCCCTGAGCACCTCCATGTGGAGGCGGGAGCGGTTCTCGATGCTTCCGCCGTATTCGTCGGTTCGCCGGTTAAACTCAGGGGAGAGAAACTGGCTCAGGAGATACCCATGGGCGGAATGGATCTGAACCCCGTCAAACCCGGCGGCTTTTGCCCGGGCGGCGGCGGAGGCAAAGGCTGCGACAAGGTCGCTGATATCCCCTTTACTCATTTCATGGCGGGGGGTGTCCGACAGCCCCCCATAGGCCGACGCCACCCAGGGCGGCGTCCCGGTGAGTTTCTCAATGGCGAAATGGCCGGCATGGGCAAGCTGGACAACGATCTTGCCGCCTGCCTTATGCACCGCATCGGTCATGGTTTTCAACCCGCCGGTCTGACCGTCCGAGTAAATGCCCAGCTGCCAGGGGCCTGCCTGGCCCTGGGGAAGCACATAGGCATGGCCCGTGATGATCAGGCCCACGCCGCCCCGGGCAAGCGCCTCCATGGTTTCGACCAGTTTCGGCGTCACCGCGCCATCGTCCGCCGCCATGCCCTCCCAGGTGGCGGAACGGACAAACCGGTTGGCCAGGGTCATGTTGTTGATCCTGCTTGGCTGAAAAAGATCCATGGTTCCTCCTTTATTTAATGGCAACGGCCGCCTCAAAGCCCTGATGAACGGCATCAAAGGCCATGCCGATGCCCTTTGCATCCCCCACAAGGGTGCAGGGGATGGATGTCTCCTCGATCATGGGGGCAAGGCTGTTCTCTGATTTTGCCCCTGCGGCGATCACCACGGTGTCCGCCTTAAGGGTCTCAACGCCCTGGTCGGTCTCAATCTTGATGCCCGTGGGGGTGATCTCAAGGGCCTTGGCGCCGGTCCTGGATTCGATGCCGAACCGGGAGAGATCCTGGAGCATGCCCCACCGGGTGCTCTTGCCAAAGTCCTTGCCGATCTTATCAAGCATCTCAAGGATGGTGATCTTCTTGCTGCCCTTGACGCACAGCTCAAAGAGATCCTCGGGGGATTCCGCCTTGTTGACGAAGAGGAACTTCAGGGCCTCGTCGGAGAGGGTTCCCTTTTCAGCCAGCCAGAGGGCGGTTTCAACACCCACGGCGCCGCCGCCCACAACAACCACCCGCTCTCCGGCATAGGCCTTGTTCAGCAGCAGATCCCAGGCATCCACCACATGGGGAAGATCCGCCCCCGGGATGGGAAGGGCCACCGGGTTGGCGCCGGTGGCAAGGATGATATGGTCGGGTTTGGCCGCCTGGATCACGTCCTTGTCCACCACGGTGTTGAGATGCAGGTCAATGTCGCGCACCTTCACCTGGGTGGCAAGATCCTTGGCAAATGCAGCAAACTCCCCCCGTCCCGGAGGGGCCGCGGCAAGATAAAGCTGGCCGCCCAGGCGATCCGATTTCTCGTAGAGGGAAACCTGATGCCCCCGGTCACATGCGATGACGGCCGCGTTCATGCCGCCTGCGCCGCCGCCGATCACCATCACCTTTTTGGGGGCGTCGGCTTTGGTGACCTGCCGGGTCAGCTCATGGCCGGCCCTGGGGTTACAGAGGCACTCCACATGCTTGAGTTTAAAGAGGTTGTCAAAACAGCCCTGGGCACAACCGGTGCAATGGATGATCTCCGCTTCCCGGCCCGCCTCGGCCTTGACCGGCAGAAACGGATCGGCAATGAGGCTCCGGCCCATGGCCACCATGTCGCACATGCTGTCCGCGATCACCTCCCGCGCCGTCAGGGGATCGTTGATGCGATGGCTTGCGATCACCGGTACATCGACCAGCTCCTTGATGCCCCGGCAAAGATAGGCAAAGGTTCCCCTGGGAACCGAGGCCGTGATCTGGGGAACCCGGGCCTCGTGCCATCCCACGTTGATACACAGGGCGTCCACCCGGGCCTCTTCCGCAAGGGCTTTTGCGTAAAGCTGGAGCTCTTTTCGTCCCTGGCCCTGGGGCATGAAATCGTTGCCGTTCATCCGGACCAGGACGGGGTAGTCGGGCCCCACCTTTTCCCGGATGGCGGTCATCACCTCAAGGCCGAATCGCATGCGGTTCTCGAGGGACCCGCCGTACTCGTCCTCACGTTTGTTGGTCAGGGGGGACAAAAATTCGCTGATGAGATATCCAGTGCCGCTCAGCACTTCCACGGCGTCAAATCCCGCCTCCTTTACTCTCCCTGCCGCACTGGCAAACCGCGCCACGATCTCCTTGATCTCATCGATCTCAAGGGCCCTGGGGGTTTCCCGGGTCAGGTTGGAGGCGATGGCGGACGGGGCAACCGGCTGTTGCCCTTCAATGAAAAAGGAGAAATTGTAGCGGCCGGAATGGTTGATCTGGCAGCAGGAGCGGGAACCATTCTCGTTGATGGCTGCGGCGAGGCGGCCAAGGCCGGGAAGGTGCTCATCATTATGGGCGCCGATGTTGAGGGTGCTGCCCGAAAGCTCATCCACCGTGGCATAGCCCACGGCGATCATGCCGGCCCCGCCCTTGGCCCTTTCCTTATAGAACTCGATCAGCTGGTCGGTCACCTGGTAGTTGTCGGCCATGCCCATATGCATGGCCGGCATGTAGATTCTGTTCTTGATCTCGAGACGATTGATGGTGATGGGGGCAAACAGGGGATCGGTCATTGTGTTCTCCTTTTTATAAAAGCCGTTGAAACCTCTTCTATTATAAATATGAAAGCGTTATTTTACTGTTTTCCTGGAGCGGATAAGGGTCTCGATCTGCTCCAGTGCATCGATCATATAGCTGTCCTCCCTGGTCACCTTTGCAAGGATGCTTCCACCCTCGATCAGGGCAATGGTGACGTTTGCGATGGCGTTTGCGTCCGTGTCCCCGGCAATCTCCTTCCCGGCCATGCCGAGTTCCACAAGGGAAACGATTTTCTCCTTGAGCCTTGCGATGGCTTCCACGGTGAGTTCGCAAAGGGCTTCATGGGTGTCGTCCGCCTCTGTTGCCGTGTTCAGGATGGGACATCCCCCATAGGCGATAATCTGCCTGTACCGCTTGCGATAGGCCCTGGGAAGGGCCAACAGACTTTCCACCGAGGAAGTTTCCGTATCCATCTCCTTGAACAGGGAATTGATGAGATTGTCCACATTGTACTGGAACACGGACACGGCCACCTCGTCCTTATCCTTGAAGTTTCCGTAGATGCTCCCCTTGGTCAGCCCCGTGGCCCGGGTCAGGTCTGCCAGGGAGGTGCCGGCGACCCCCTTTTTGTTGAAAACGGGCGCCGCCTTTTCGATGATAAACCGCCGTGTCTGTTCGGCTTTTGTTGACTCTTTCCGTTTCATAAAAAATAAATACCAATCGGTATATTTTGTGTCAAGCACTATTTTCCCGGCAATCTCCCCTTGAATGGGTTTGACAATTGACCGGCGAATTTGTATTCTTGAACGATTACTAACCTGGAGCAGCAAGTACTTTGACAATTAGAGTTTGGTTAACCGTGTAAAAAGAACCATAACGATTTTTTTTGTAGAAGAGGTATACCCTATGCAGTTTTTCTCCATCAGAAAGAAACTTATCATTGGTTTCATCCTGGCATCACTGATTCCCATCCTTGTGATCTCAGTTATGTTGATCATGAAAATCAATAAAGAATCGTTAAACTCCTTTGTCACCTCCACCAACCGCGAACTCAAACAGATCGACAATGCCGTCTTCTTCTTCCTGGAAGGGGGAAAAACAACGGTACGGGAACTTGCCGCAAGCCCCCAGTCAAAGAATGTTGACGATACCATTCCCAACCATACACGCACCTCGTCCAAAACCCTCATCTCACCCACGGATGCGGGCGGGGCGGCAAAGGGAATGCACGAGTATTACAAGATCGTCCAGGACGCCAATGAAAACTATATCGAGGTATACATGGGCACCGAATACGGAGGGTATGGCTCCTCCCTGCTGAGCCCCATGCCCGCGGGATTTGATCCGAGGAAAAGGGGCTGGTATACCTCAGCCATCGCGGCCGGCAGAATGCTGATCACCCCTGCCTACATGACCATCTCCACCCAGACCCCGGTGCTGAGCATCGTGGCGCCGGTTCGGGGCGATAACGGCAACAACGTGGGCGTGGTCGGCATCGATATCTCATTAACAAAGCTGACCGACCTGATCAAGGCGGTAAAGATCGGCAACACCGGATTCGCCATGCTGGTCCAGGGGGACGGCACCATCCTTGCCAACCCCAAGAACCCGAAAACCAACTTCAAGAAGATGGACGAGGTGAACATAGAGGCCTTTACCACCCTTGGAAAGATGGATTCGGGACACATCGAGCTTGAAAAGGACGGCGCCACTTACATAGCCACGGTCTACACCTCTGAAAGGCTTGGGTTCAAGTTCATCGGCGTAATCACCAAGGCCGAGATCATGGAAGAAGCCGTGGCCCTGACAAAAGCCCTGATGGTCATCAGCGCCGTTCTCATCGCCTGCTTTGCCCTGATCGCCATAGTCTTTGCCAACACCATCCTCCGGCCGGTTTCAATCACCTCGGCCATGCTCAAGGACATTGCCCAGGGAGAAGGGGATCTCACCAAGCGGATCAGAATTAAAAACAAGGACGAGGTGGGCGAACTTTCCGACTGGTTCAACCAGTTCATCGACAAGCTCCAGAAAATCATCGGGGATATCGCCGGCAACGCCACAACCCTGGATCACTCCTCCTCCGCCCTGTCCGGCCTTTCCGAGGAGATGTCCATGGGCGCCGACACCATGGCCGAAAAGACAAACATGGTCGCAACCGCAGCAGAAGAGATGAGTTCCGGCATGAGCTCGGTTGCCGCAGCCAGCGAAGAGGCGTCCACCAATGTCAACCTTGTTGCGGCGGCCACCGAGGAGATGACCTCCACCATCAATGAAATCGCCCAGAATTCCGAGAAGGCGAGATCCGTAACAATGGAGATGGTATCCCAGGCCCAGACAATGTCCTCAAAGATCAATGAGCTTGGCTCGGCGGCCCTGGACATCGGCAACGTCACCGAGACCATCACCCAGATCTCCGAGCAGACCAACCTGCTGGCCTTGAACGCCACCATTGAAGCGGCCCGGGCCGGGGAGGCGGGCAAGGGGTTTGCCGTTGTTGCCAACGAGATCAAGGAGCTGGCGGGCCAGACCGCCGCGGCCACCCAGGAAATCAAGGGAAAGATAGACGGCATCCAGGGCTCCACCCAGGAGACCGTGGTGGAGATCGAAAAGATTTCAAACGTGATCGACAGTGTCAATGACATCGTTGCCACCATTGCCACGGCCGTGGAAGAGCAGTCCGTCACCACCAAGGATATCTCCGAAAATCTCCAGCAGGCGTCCATCGGCATCCAGGAGGTCAACGAAAATGTGGTCCAGACCTCCGGAGTGGCCGGCGAAATTTCAGGTGATATTGCGGACGTGAGCACCACGGTCACCGGGGTGGCCCAGAACAGCGCAAGCGTCAGGACCAATTCCGAAGAGCTGTCCGCCCTTGCCGAGGAGTTGAACAAGCTGGTGGGGACATTCAAGATCT
Source organism: Desulfobacteraceae bacterium (assembly GCA_024225635.1). Classification (GTDB taxonomy): domain Bacteria; phylum Desulfobacterota; class Desulfobacteria; order Desulfobacterales; family Desulfobacteraceae; genus Desulforapulum. The sequence continues at coordinate 14,951 of JAAEMK010000481.1, forward strand.
GATCCGGTTTGATCTTGATTAAAAGGCAGGATTGCCTTAAAACCCGTTCCATGGAAAAGATAAAGAGCGTAAAAGAGATCGACTGGGACCGCTGGGTCCCAAGGGAACGGGCGGTGATCGTCTATGTGTGCGACAACGACCAGGTGCTGCTGATCCACAAGAAACGGGGCCTGGGGGCAGGCAAGGTCAATGCCCCGGGGGGCCATATCGAAGCGGGAGAGACACCCGAACAGGCGGCCATCCGGGAATGCCGGGAAGAGGTGGGGCTGACACCCCGGGGGCTTGAACTGAAAGGCAAGCTCTATTTCCAGTTCCTGGACGGATTGAGCATGGAGGGTTTTGTATTTACGGCAACCGCCGTGACCGGCACCATGGTGGAGACCGACGAGGCCGATCCCTTCTGGTGCCCCATCAATGAGATCCCCCTGGACCGCATGTGGGAAGACGATTTCTACTGGCTTCCCCAGGTGCTGAAGGGAAAGACCATGGACGGCAGGTTCCTGTTTGACGACGACACCATGGTGAGCCTGGATGTGACCATTGGCGATCCCGCATGAAAGAGGACATAAGATGCTGGAACAAAGGTGAAAAGATCCGGCCCTGCATGGCGGGCATCGTTTACTCCGGGCGGCCTTGCCACGGGTATCGGCAGCCTGCCCTTTACGGATGCCCGTGAATCGGTAAGATTCGTCCGGAAACACCTTCCTCAAATGCCCCACTGGCCCCAGATGCCCAAGCGGGGAAGACGGGAGCATTTCATTTTTCAATGCCTGAAGCCCCTGGTGGATGCCGGTCTTCTTGTGGAGAAAGACGGAAAACACCTTTTCGATACGAGCCGGAGTGATTGGCCGGACCGGCTCACGGAGTTTTACACCATCAGCCTGGCTGCCGAAGCGGGCGACCCTGACGCGTTTGAACATTTCGTCCCCCCCATGGAAGCTGCCGGGGGATTTCATGCCCTCCTCGAGGATATTCAAACAAGGGGGCACCATGGGATCAAATATATCAAGGGTCAAATCGTCGGACCCTTGACGGCCGGGTTTCAGTTAAAGGATGACAAGGGGCAATATGCCTACTATAGTTCCGGTCAGACCAATTGATACCGCTACTTATTATTATAGGGTAAGGTTGGCATCACGTCATTTGACCGGCACTATACCAGGAGGAGCTGCGTGACATTATTGTCAGGACCCTCGCCCAGGGGGCACGGTGCCAGGCAGCCCTGCTGTCCCGGTGCGGCGTGCCCGCCGTCATTTTCGTGGATGAACCCGGGGTGGGCGCATATGGCACCGCCCATCACCTGACCCTGTCAAGGGAGATGATCATCGATGACCTTACCGCATTGTCCCGGGCCATTCACGCGGCCCATGGCCTGGCAGGGGTGCATTCCTGCGAAGGGGTTGACTGGACCCTGCTTTTTGAATCGGAACTCGATATTGTCAGCCTGGACGCCTACCGGTACGGAGATTCACTGTTTTATTATCCGTTACAGATAAAAGAATTTCTCGAGAAAGGGGGCGTACTGGCATGGGGCATCGTCCCCACCCTGGATGATCCCTTTTCAGAAGATGTGGATTCTTTGTTTACAAAACTGGATGGACTCATTGCCCGGCTTACGACGTACGGGTTGAGCCGGGAAATGATCCTCAGCCAAAGCATGATAACACCGGCCTGCGGCACCGGGCTTTTGTCCGGCAGGCAGGTTGCGAGAATCTATGGGCTGACCGCCGGGCTTTCCCAAAAAGTCATATCAAATGCCTGAATTACTGAAAAAAGGCCTCCTGCTGGTGTTAATCCTGGCGGCAGGCTCGCACATGACCGCCTGCGGCTGCAAACCCCGGGTTGTCAGGCCGAAACCCGCAGCCGGGAGCCAGGCTCAGCCCCAGGTGATCCATGTGGCAAATCACGGGTGGCATACGGGCGTCATCATTCCGGGCAGGGAGATCAACCGGGAGATGCCCGTTCTGGAAGACCGCTTTGGAGACGCGCCCTATTATGAGTTCGGATGGGGGGACGCGCAATTCTATCAGGCAAAGGAGATATCTTTCCGCCTGGGGGTAAGGGCCCTGTGCTGGCCCACCGATGCCGTCCTCCATGTGGTTGCCCTTCCGGACGAACCCGAAACCTGTTTTCCCCACAGCGAAGTGGCAACCCTATTCATCACAAAAGAAGGATACGACAGCCTCAGGGAGTTCATAAGCTTAAGCTTTGCGCGGAATTCACAGGGGCTTCCCCGGGCTTTGGCCAGGGGCATATACGGGGACAGCCATTTCTACCGGGCGGAAGGAACCTTTTTCCTGACCAACACCTGCAACAAGTGGACTGCCAAGGCCCTCAGGAGCGCGGGCCGGGATATCCCCGTGACCTTCAGTTTTTCGGCGGGAAGCATCATGAACCATCTCCGCCGGACAGTCACCACTCCGGCCCGGTAAGAAGCGGCAGGGTGTCCTGTTTCTTTACGATCTGTAAAGAAAATCCTTTGCCATGGATGTTTGCATCCGCAATTGATACCAGCTTTTCCGGTTCATATCCGGGAAACGAAAATCCTATGCCAGTTTCTCCATTGCCGCCAGGTACTCCTGGTACCCCGTGAGATAGAAGGACAGCGGTTTTGAAAAGTTCCTGCCGAGGATGCCGTCCACAAAGAGGCGGCTGATGTGCTGCTCCTGTTCCAGGATCTTCTGGGAAAGAATAAAAATCCGCTTCTCCTCCGGGGTAAGGCGGGCCACCATCTCCCGGGCCGTTATTCTCGCCCTTGGCTGGTACATCCAGAAGTAAAGCATGTCAAGGGAGTTGATGATGACCACGGTGATAAGATCCCGCACCTCGGAGTTCATGCTGTTGAAAAGCTTTTCAGGCTCTTCGAGGATGGTCAGTTCGCAGGTATCGGGAAAGAGGAGTTCAAGCCTGGAGTAGGAGTCGAACAGCTCGGTGAACTTACGCTTGTAGTCCCGGCTCCTGAGGGCGACATTATGGAACCTGTCCGCCGTGCCCTCGATCAGCCCCGCCACGAGATCCGATGCCGCCTTGGAGATGACCGCGGCCCATTTCTGAAGGATGCCGTCGATGCCGGGCACACCAAGCGCCAAAAGAATGCCGCCGGTCATGGAACTGAACACGATGGCGATGGGTATGGAGAGAATGCTCCTGAAAAAGTTGCCCATGATCGCCCCCCTGGGAAGCCCCCTGAAGGCGTTGTGGGTGGAAAGATAGATCCCGTTGGCCAGGGCCATGATGGCATAGAGGGCCGACGGGTTGTTGGCCACGTTGATGCCCAGGGCTGTGTCCAGCAGCAGGGTCTTGACTAAATAGTCCAGCAGGGGCACGGAAAAGCCGGTGAACAAAAGGGAGTCGGTCATCCTGTCCCAGCTCACATAATCGTTCCAGCGCAGCAGGTGGGAGCGGTTGATGCCCCCGCCGCCGAGCACGGACTGGAGGATGTTCCGGAACCCGGTGATGCCGAACCAGATAAAGGCGCCGAAATAGGCGAGGAACCACCAGTCCTTTGTCAGGGCAAAGCAGGCAAAGGCCGGGACAAACCCGATGAGCACCTTAAGGCTGTTCTTGAGCCTGGAGTTGAGGTTTTCCCAGGAGCCTTCCAAGGGCGCTTTCTCCTTGGTGGCCGAGGTGTCGAGGCTCAGGCCGTTGGAGATCTCCGTCTGGATTCCCCCGAGGGTAACGATGTTGCCCGGGGTCACCATGCGGGCGGAGTGCTCTTCAAGGAGCCAGTCCTTTTTCTTCTTTGTTCCCAGCCGCTCCAACCCGGGAATGCCCTTGAGCCAGTGAAACAGGGTTGATACAAGGCCGTTGGAGCTGTTCACGGGAACCGAGGTTTCCCTGAAGCAGGCACGCATGTTAAAAGGGATCACAAGCCTGGTGCAGGCCTTGCGGCTGATCTCCCGCCTTGCCTGTAGCGGCAGGGTGTCGATGATGCCCAGCCCCATGCCGTGGGCCTGGAAGGCACGGCCGGTGGAATCGCTTCCCATCCTGGACCGCAGGGGCGTTGTCCGGTACATGTTCCTGAAGGTGTAGATGTCATGGAGGATGCTGACAAGCTTGTCGGTTCTCTCCGCTTCGTCCGGGTAGTTGCGGCTCTTCATCTGGCCGATGATCTGACGGACCACCCGTTTCAGTTTCAATAGGCTCGCCTCGTTGATCGCCTGCTGAAGCTCGTTGATGGCGGGAATCTGGTCGGTTGGTCCCGCGGCATGGTTTTTCAGGTTGAAGGTCTCAAGCCGGGTGATCTGGCCGTTGCTGTAGTAGAGAAGCTCCAGCACGTCTTCGGCCTTGAGGTTGCCCAGGTTCAGGGTGATCCTGAAGCTGTGGTGGAGATGGCTGAGCTTTTCCAAAAGTTCGCTGAAGCTGAGTTTGAACCGGTCGGGAAGATCCTGGCTGTGGTGGACGCTCCAGGGATCGGGGATGTCCGAATAGTATTCCGGATTGAGATAGCGGGCCAGGATATCCCGGGTGGAAAGGCGGTCCATGGCCTGGACAAGCGCCTTGATCTCCTGCTTTTCCTTGGGCTCGGCGGTTGCGTAGCCGCGGCTGAGCTCTTTGATCCTTTTTTTCATGGCAAGGATCGCCTGGCAGTGGATGTACTCCCCAAGATGAAGGATCGAGGCCTGGCCCGGGGCAACGAATTGAAGGAATTCCACCGGGTCCAGGGGAGCAAGCTCTATCTGAAACTCCCGGCACAGCCTCTCCCGCTGGTCCCGGTTGAACGCCCCAAGGATCTTGAGAATGTGGCGCTCCTGGTATTTCAGCACCTCCTTGCCCTGCTCCATGAACTCAATGACATGGGGTTCGGCCAGGAAACAGAGGAAGGACTGGGCATCGGGCAATCCCCGGGAAACCCAGATAAAAGTGACGTAGCGATCCCGGAACCGCGCGGCAAATTCGATGCCGATCCGAAGATCGATGTTCATGATCTCCGCCGCCTCGATGAGCTCGGCAGCAAACCGGGGCTCGATATAGTGATAGTAGATCACCCGCAACCGGCGTATCCCCTTTATCCATGCGTCCATGATCAAATGGGTGGGGGATTTACGGCCCTTGGTGTTGGCATCGTGGACATGGTCGTCAAAGGTTAGCTGGTTCCACTCTTCAGGCATTTCAAGGAGGTGGTGGGCCTTGAGCTGATTTCGGATCAGCCGGGGCTTGCCCGAGGCTGCGGTCCTGAAATCATGGGCAAGCTTGAGCTGCTGAAAATAGTCGCCCCTTGCCCTGACAAGCTCCTTCATGATCTGAAGCAGCACCCGGGCGGTGTTCTTGGGCAGGGAGCCTTCCGCGGTGTTGAGAATCTCGTCCTTCAATCCCCTCAGGGCCTGGAGCCTGTACTCCTCATCCCCCCGGTCCAGGGACTCCAGGAGGTGGACAACGGAGGTTGCGATACGAAGCCCCTTGGACTCGGCAAGCTCCTTGATGCCAAAGGGGTGAAAAAAGGGGTAGAAGAGTTTTTCCGTGTATCCCAGAGAGTTGTCTTCATCATAGACAGCATTCACGATCCGGATCAGTTCATGATCCCGGTTGTCAAAGAAGAGTTGTTTTGTATCAAAGCCCATTGTCAGAATCTACCCCTTGAAGTCAGTGTTACCGCTTTACAGGCGTGGCGCAGTGCAGTCCAACCCTCTACCCCCGGCCCGATAAAAAGCAAACTTCATGCCTACTCGAGTCTGTTTCGATTGTCAAGGGAGGATCTTCATCAAGGGATACATATTTTCGTTGGCCCATTGGCGGACAGGAGAAAAAAAGTTCAAACCTGAGACCCCGAAACAGATGACCGGGAAAAGATCCTGAAGAGCGAGATGGGTCCTTCGGGTAACCTCAGGGCCCCGACCCTTCAGGTCAAAGAGGGATTTCTCATCGGCTTCAATAATGATCTTTACGCACGCTGGATCCGGGGAGAGCTCTCCCAGGGAGCGGACGAATAGGACCACATGGGGGAATTACAATTCCCCCTCCCCACTCCTGGTGTTAAAAAATCTTTATCATCCCTCATTCCACGTCCTTTCAATCCTGCCAGAAGGAATGGGAATAATCGACGAAAAAATATCAAATGATAAAAATAGGACTTTGGTACGATTTTTTTCTCTATGATTTCCATTATAAGTGTATGGAAATAAAAAAAGTGTAACCGTTCGATCGTAAAAAATAAATTAACCATTTTTTATTTATACGTGAGGAGGTAAATCATGGCTCAGGCAGGAATCATTCAGACCATCTCAGGATCAATAATCGCTCGCACGCCCCAGGGGGATGTACGAGAACTCAAGATAGGAGATGTTGTTTACGAAAATGAATTCATTGAGGCAGCGAACGGTTCCCATGCCACCATCTCTGATATGAACGGCAACTTAATCAATCTGGCTGAAAACTCAAAAGTCCTCCTTGATGAAACGGTAACCGGCAAAGTGGATGCCTATGACGCCGTTATCCATGAAGTGGATAATTTGCAGAATGCCTTGGTGGAAGGCGAGGATATCAGTGATGCTGAACAGGAGACTGCAATCGGTGAAGAGGAAGAGGTACATGACTATAATCCCGGCTACCATGAAGGAGACAACTCGGCGGGAGAGGTCGGCAGTTATTTAATAGACGGAAATAGAAACTCTGAAGACCGAACCTATGATCCTCCCATAATAAATAACCCGGATACGGATACCACCCTGGTTGCTACACCGGAGGCAATCCTGACCCTTGATACCAATATTCCCCCGGACAATACCATGCACGCTGCTGAAGCCGGCCATGAAATCGCTATAACCGACACCGTTCCGGTAACGCCTACCGAAGAGTATACCGCCGATACCATACCTGTCGTCATAGATGCTCCCCCCACCACAGATGAGGACCAACCCTTGGATGCGGATTCCGACGATACCGTTCCCGGCGCAATGGATGATCCCCCAACCGCTGATGAAGAACAACCATTGGTTATGGATTCCGATGATACCGTTCCCGACGCAATGGATGATTCCCCAACCCCGGAAGAAGACCAACCCTTGGATACGGATTCCGACGATACCGTTCCCGGCGCAATGGATGATCCCCCAACCGCTGATGAAGAACAACCCTTGGATACGGATTCCGACGATTCCGTTCCCGGCGCAATGGATGATCCCCCAACCCCAGAAGAAGAGCACCCCATGGATACGGATTCCGATGATTCCGTTCCTGCCGAAAAGGATGATCCCCCACCCCCGGAAGAAGAGCAACCCATGGATACGGATTCCGACGATTCCGTTCCCGGCACAATGGATGATTCCCCAACCCCGGAAGAAGACCAACCCTTGGATACGGATTCCGACGATTCCGTTCCCGGCGCAATGGATGATCCCCCAACCGCTGATGAAGAACAACCCTTGAATACGGATTCCGATGATTCTTTTCCCGTCGCAATGGATGATTCACCCACAACGGAAGAAGAGCAATCCGTGGATATCGATGTGCTGGCAAACGATACCCTGGCCGATGACGCCACCATGACTGACTTTGATACGGCATCGGAGCATGGCGGCGCCATCACAC
>JAAEMK010000482.1 GCA_024225635.1 Desulfobacteraceae bacterium
AAAACCTATGTAAGAATGGAATGTAGGTACCTGTAGAGCTGATGAGGCAGAAAATGATGGCAGCCAGGCCTCCAGAGAGCCAGAGCAGGAGGAAGAGCATAATGTACCAGGTTCGGGTGTCGCAAAACTCAAACACAAAATGGATATATCTAGAAATTTAAATAATTTCATAGATAATATTTCCCCACTGAGCTACTGACCTTTCGCCCATGTCAGCAGGAAAGGCACCAACCGCGGCCCCCATCTTGAGAAGGCCCCTGATACCATAGAGGGGCGATGGGACCACGCTGGCCGCAACTGTGTCAGGGTCAAAATTCTTCTTAAGTTTAGCCTCGTCCACCTCTCGGTTCGGGACCAACCAGTTGTTGTTGGAGGGGTTTTCATCGTATCCTGAGACGTCAGGTTCGTCCTTTCCCCCTACGTCATTTTCAACGAGGACAACGTCATCATGAACACTTACAACACTTTCTTCAATGGTGTCACTAATCCAAGGTGTCTCATCCAGAGACCAAACCATGTTATCGCCTGAGCGTGAGGACTCTCGGCCTCTGAAAACTAATTTAAAATAAAAATAAACTATCAAATTGTCAAGCTCCTAGGTCTAGGAGTGTACTATTCACCTAACTACCTACTACTAACCTACTTCTAACCTACTACTGACCTAATGACCATCAAGATGACTTCAATATGACGATCAGGATGACGATCAGGATGACGATCAGGATGACGATCAGGATGACAATCAGGATGACGATCAGGATGACGATCAGGATGATGATCAGGATGACAACCAGGATGACAACCAGGATGATGATCATGATGATGATCATGATGATGGTCAG
>JAAEMK010000483.1 GCA_024225635.1 Desulfobacteraceae bacterium
CCCATGAGCACATCCCAGTCACAGTGTGATGAACTGTCTTTGCTCTAAACTCTCTGAAGGATTCCTCTAAAACACCGTTCACATAAGATGCAAGCAATGAACGAACGATTTCCCCTGCATTTGAAGAGGAGCTGAGGGCGCAATTCTTCCGTTCATCAAACGTGCTTATCCCATAAGCACATCTCAGTCTCATTGTGATGAACTGCTTTTGCTGTAAACTCTCTGAAGGATTCCTGTGAAATACCTTTCAAATGAGATGCAAGCAATGAACGAACGATTTCCACTGCATTTGAAGAGGAGCTGAGGGTGCAATTCGTCCGTTCACCAAACGTGCTTACCCCATGAGCACATCCCAGTCACAGTGTGATGAACTGTCTTTGCTCTAAACTCTCTGAAGGATTCCTCTAAAAAACCTTTCAAATAAGATGCAAGCAATGAACGAACGATTTCCACTGCATTTGAAGAGGAGCTGAGGGCGCAATTCTTCCGTTCATCAAACGTGCTTACCCCATAAGCACATCTGAGTCTCAGTGTGATGAACTGCTTTTGCTGTAAACTCTCTGAAGGATTCCTGTAAAATACCTTTCAAATGAGATGCAAGCAATGAACGAACGATTTCCACTGCATTTGAAGAGGAGCTGAGTGAGCACTCCGTCCGTTTCC
>JAAEMK010000484.1 GCA_024225635.1 Desulfobacteraceae bacterium
ATGGGTTACTGTAGTTACTAAATCGCTGATATCTTTTGCGTGTGTGGCAGTTTGGTGATTAGAACGTGCAGCAATAGGTATTCGGCTATGGCGGAGACTACGGCGAGCTCGAAATTATAATTTGACCACGCTACAGTAACCCTAGTTGGAAAATCGCTGGCATCTGCTGCGTGCGTGGCAGTTAGGTGCTGAAAACGTGCAGCAATAGGTTGTCGGCTACGGCGGAGACAATGGGTAGCTCGAAATGTTAATTCGACCGCGCTACAGCAACGCATTGGGTTACTGTAGTTGCAAAATTGCTGACATCTGCTGCGTGTGTGACAATTAGGAGCTGAAAACGTGCAGCAATAGGTTTTCGGCTATGGCGGAGACGATGGCGAGCTCGAAATCTAAATTTGACTGCCCTACAGTAAACCGTTGGTTACTGTAGTTACAAAATCGCTGGAATCTCTTGCGCGTGTGGTAGTTTTGTGCTGAAAACGTGTAGCAATACGTTTTCGGCTATGA
>JAAEMK010000485.1 GCA_024225635.1 Desulfobacteraceae bacterium
TAAAATTTATTTGCCATACTGTAATGCCTGGTGTATAACCCCATGGGGTTATACGATTTTTTTCCGCCGGCGATGGGGGTTATACACCAGGGGGGTTATACACGAGGCATTTTTATAATGGGGGGTTATACACGAAACATTTTGTGAAAATCAAAACATCAAAAATTTCATTGTTTGTATGTGTCTACATAAAGCCGTTTTTCCACCCCAGAAGGCAAAAGGCATCGGCGCTTGATCGAAATTTGCGATTCTAGACGGGGGAATGGGCCGTGCTTGTCCATCGCCACTCGAAGACGTTGATGATACTCACGAATCAAGGGTTCTTTGTCTTTTATAGGCTTGCTTCTTTGTTCTTTCAACTTTGTATCCAATATTTTACCCTTCTGTCTTCTTTTTTCGCTCTCATTTTACTCTCTTTTTCGATACACGAGGTCAAAAACCGAAGATTGTCAAAAAAGGTTTAGTTGTCTCGTGTATAACCCCCATGGGGTTATACACGAGGACAAATTGCATCGGCAGCAAAAAATGAGGGGGGGGGGGTTATACACAAGGGGGTTAAACACCAAGGGGTTATACATCAGGCGTTAAAGTAAGTGCAAAAGACAGAAAA
>JAAEMK010000486.1 GCA_024225635.1 Desulfobacteraceae bacterium
AAATTTATTCAAAAAATAAAAAAAAATTAAAATATAAAAAGTAAATTAATTAAAAAGATAAAATTAAAAATGTCCGGCGAAAATCCAACTCTTTTACCTGCAAGATGGTGCCTCGGATGCAGAAGTCGTAATGACGAGGACAGAATTTAGAGCTTATGGTCAGTTTTGAATGAAGGAATTTGACACACGAAACTTGAAAATTACCGCCTTAAAGTTAAGACATCTTTGATGGATATATGGTTTGGGGTTCCATGTTTTGAAACGTCCCCCTTGGTGGTTTTTTTATGAAAGTTAGTGTCTTATCTCCTGACATTACGGTGCTCAGATAAAGTCCATCTCTTGACCTTCACGTGGTTCTGAGTGTTAAAATTATATATATTTTATATAATTAACTAACAAAGAGCTCTGGTAATTGAGGAAATTATTAGAGAATTTTAGTGAAAACAAAAACAAAGAAAAAAATATTTTTATTTTAAAAAATTTATTCAAAAAATAAAAAAAAATTAAAATATAAAAAGTAAATTAATTAAAAAGATAAAATTAAAAATGTCCGGCGAAAATCCAACTCTTTTACCTGCAAGATGGTGCCTCGGATGCAGAAGTCGTAATGACGAGGAC
>JAAEMK010000487.1 GCA_024225635.1 Desulfobacteraceae bacterium
AGTAGGTAAGATAATGTCGAATGTAAAAACAGTACACAGTGGTGGGTTTATTAAACACGGTGTCGCTTGTACTGACAGGAGGAATGGTTAACTGCAACGGGGGGGGGAGGCCTTATCGAAGGGGGGGGGCTTATTGGAGGATTTACGGTCAAGGGCGTATCCAGGAATTTTTTTCGGGGGGGGGAGGCACCCTCAAATTCAACAGGGGGTACCAAGGCAAAGATAAAAATTTGCAAAATATATAGTGCCGCAGGCGAAAATTTTGGCACAAAATTGCACTCCAAGCAAAGATTTCCATGTAAAATAGCGCCGCAGGCAAAAATTTTGACGAAAATAGTGCTGTAGGCGAAAATTTTGACCAAAAATAGCGCCGCAGGCAAACATTTTGACCAAAAATAGCGCCGCAGGCTAAAATTTTGACCAGAAATAGCGCCGCAGGCGAAATTTTTGACCAAAAATGGAGCCTTTGATGGAAATTCTGAGTAAAAATAGCGCCGCAGGCGAAAATTTTCACGAAAATTGGTCATATAGGTGAAAATG
>JAAEMK010000488.1 GCA_024225635.1 Desulfobacteraceae bacterium
ATGTCGGTCCTGGGTCGGGGGATAATTTGGATAATTAAAAATGTCGGTCCAGGGTCGGGGGATAATTTGGATAATTAAAAATGTTGGTCCTGGGTTGGGATAATTTGGATAATTAAAAATGTCGGTCCGGGGCCGGGGGATAATTCGGATAATTAAAAATGTCGGTCCGGGGTCGGGCGATAATTTGGATAATTAAAAATGTCGGTCCGGGGTCGGGAGATAATTTGGATAATTAAAAATGTCGGTCCGGGGTCGGGGGATAATTAGGATAATTATAAATGTCGGTCCGGTGTCGTGGGTAATTTGGATAATTAAAAATGTCAGTCTGGGGTCGGGGGATAATTTGGATAATTAAAAATGTCGGTCCGGGGTCGGGGGATAATTTGGATCATTAAAAATGTCGGTCCGGGGTTGGGGGATAATTTGGATAATTAGAAATGTCAGTCCGTGGTCGGGGGATAATTTGGATAATTAAAAATGTTGGTCCGGGGTCGGGGGATAATTTGGATCATTAAGAATGTAGGTTCGGGGTCGGGGGATAATTTGGATAATAAAAAATATCGGTCCGGGTTCGGATAATTAAAAATGTGTTTCGTCGTCGTCTTTCGTCCTCGTTGTCGTATTTCGTCGCCGTCGTCGTCGTCTATAGATACTTGTCCGATTCAGGTCGGCGATGGCTTAAACGACTTCTGGCGACTCTCCGAACAAATTTCTGGACATTCTTTGGAAATCCGGCGGCGCCGCTGGCGGCGAATACCGGAACGGAAGCAGGTTATTATTATCCGAATGGTGCATAGTACGTGTAACTGGCCAAAATTTCTGGGGGAGGGGGGTAAATTTACTTACCTACAATAGCTGACGATAGCGGGACGGAAGAGGGAAAGTGATGGGACGGGAAGATGACTATGTTGACAGCGGTCCTATAGGCAGAGTTTCAAAGCAAATATTTCTTGAATACCCAGTCTTGGGCCGAAGCCACGAAAATTGGTCAGAGTTCTTCCGAGAGGGTGGCGTAATTCTTTGCAGGCCCGTATATTAGGAGGGGGGGGGGCTCGGGGGCCGCCCCCCCCCTCACCCGTGAAATCAAGGGAAATTTTTTAGTAATGAGCGCAAAATTAACAAAATTGCACGCATTCTCTCCTACAAAATCAAAACAAGTTTGCGCTTCGCGCAGTTTTGCATTCAGATAAGCACAAAGTTTATCAGATAACCACAAAGTTGACCAAAGTGAACTTTTACGCGAGCACTCCGCATGGAATCACGCAAGGCAGGAATTGGTGAAATGGGCAAATTTCGGAAGCTGGTAGCAACGGTGGCACAACCCAGTCTCCGCAGCCCGTGGACGGCGAGGTTCCCCGCCGCAGTCTTTGAAAAGAGATTAGCTCCTACCTGTGGATGTTGTTTGCTCCCTTCGCCCTTTCCTGTCCACATATCAGCAAGCAATTGACGCATCGCACATCCTAACTACACGCCCCTCGAAAATGGGGAAAATTTTGAATTTTTTTAAACATAAAATCGCAAATAAATGGTGAAAAGTAACGACTAGGGAGGCAGAAATCATCATATTTGTAATCAGTGCAGTGCTCAATGGCGTGCATTTTTGACACAGGTTTGCTTGACCGGTGCAGCAATGACTGACTCATTCGAGGGGAGGGGGGCTTATTCGAGGGGGGGGGCTTATTGGAGGATTTACGGTAGTAAACTACCATCACCAACACTGTAGAGTACGTAACGTGTATGTAGGAAATTTTTTACGCTGACGACGGCATGCGACGATGGTGAAGCGAATGGCGACGACGACGGCAACGACGACGACGACGGCAGTGACGACGACGGCAGCGACGACGACGACGGCAGCAACGACGATGGCAG
>JAAEMK010000489.1 GCA_024225635.1 Desulfobacteraceae bacterium
CAAGAGCTGGGGTGTTTGGAAGAATATCCTGTAAGGGCGAAAGATATTGAGCGTAGGAGCGAGAGTCAAAATTTTCCTTTGGTATGTAGAGTGAGCGCATATTTGTCGGCATCCCTTGTTATAATAAAAAGTTATAACAAGACGGCAAATTTACTTTATTAACTTTGTCAAGTAAAATCTAACTTTTTTTGCATATTTTTTTCATGCAATTTTCTAACCGGACACCACTGCCCAAAAATACCGTTTAAGGATGTTCTTCAATATTTTTTTTCTATGTTTTCAAAAAATGAACTTGGGTAACCCCATTATTCGAAAGTTTTCTGAAGGCCCGAAATCTTGATCTGATATTTTCTTTCTGAAAGAACAAAACCCCCTGGATGTTCTTTGGCATTCAGAGGGTTTTGTTGTTTTGATGGGAATTCTATAGCCAGCTATTCTTTGCAGGCACTCTCAATAGATTCGTTGTAGAACTCAACAAAATTCATCGAAGGTAAATGCAGAATTGGGATTCCCCCTCTTCTGGTAATATCAGCAAGATACTCCCTCAAGAAGGGAAACAAACATGCGGCGCAGTTGATATGGACCAATCTTTCTAAGGCCTCTTTGTTCTCTACGGCCTCACCTGTCACTATAAAGTCACCGGCCAATACAAGATTGATCTCGAAAGGAGCATTTTTATCGACGATCTTGAATAAAAAAAATACCGTAACGTCACCCTCATCAGATATCTTTTCATAATTCAGAGCCAACTGAGGCTCCAGATGTACCCCTTCCATACCCTTATCGACATCAAACGCCTCATTAATACTGAAATGAGATTTAAGAATCCGATGGCCTCTCAATTGAAAACCACTTTCAATTTTCATGATACACCTACAGATTTGAGGTTATCGTCCAGGTCCTCACACGAAGCTCTGCCGAGCTGAGAGTTCAGAGTAAGGTGCGTTACGTTATAATCGGATTTCGGAACGTCTGCAGGTCGAGCTGCATTTAAATAGACCACAGAGACCTTTTTAAATGGCACGTTCTTCGTGGCTTCACGATCTCTTAAGAACTCAATAGCTCCAGGGACGGCATCTACCATACGAATCAAATTGTCCATTGCCCTGCTCTGAGTTAGGAGGCAAGATTCATATTTCGCAAAAGCCTTAGATCCTCCTCCCAGTAACTCTCCAAACGCTGTTTGAGTAAAGGCTAATGATTTGCGGATTTTGACTATTTGGTTTGAGGTCAAAAGGCCGTCTATTTCTCTATGGAAGTCTCGAATGATTTTTTCGTTTCTTTTTGATGTTTCATCAGTGAAGAAAGCCTCTTCACAATCTTTACACACAATTTTTTCACACCCATCTATTGTTTTCTGGTGCCCCTTGTATTCAAAAATTTCAGGTGTAACCTGCTTTTCAATGCTTTTGGACCCACAAACAGGGCATGCTTCAAATTTCATCGTATGCCTCTCAATCAATTTCAATGTATATATCTAAATAAAGGATATTCTCTTAATACTATTGCACCTTTAACTGGTGTCTTTTTTCAACTGTATGACAACGCCTTTCTCGTCATAACTTTTTTGGAGTTTTATGTATAACGGGATACCGGCTTCCTGAGTTTTATAGACATCTTGCCACAACCCAGGCTTTAAATTCGCTGTCATGGTTTTGTAGATTTCATCCGGCCTCAATTGTAAGACTCTTGCCACAATCTCTTCCTTGCCTATAATCCCCACAGAAGAAGCATTAATTTCTGCTTTTGTTGTGACACGTCTCGTTGCTGGATCCCTTAACAATGCCTGCAATTCACATAGGTTGTAAGTAGCCTGTCCAAATTTGTCTTGTCCCACTCAAGCCCTCTTAACTCAGAGTTTAGTATCATTTTGCACCTCCTGTCAACCACAAAAGTACCATTATGGTACCAGAAAATTAAGACAGGTGCAAGAGAAGTCAATATTATTATTCATCAGTTTTTTTCTGAATAACATGCCGCGGCTGTATGGTATCCGGAAAGGTTATGTATTTGTTAATCCACAATCAAACCTAACTTCAGTACACCCTGATCAAAAAAAGAACAAGGATCCTGCCATCAAAATATAACTTTATTGGAGAATAAGTTGATTCTATAAAATGTGTTTTCTTGTCTCACTTTCTCCGGGTTAAGGTCGTGTTGCGGCAAAAATGGTCAGCATAAGTTCGGCATCATCCAGTAAACGGTATTCAGGTTTTTTCCCGGAAATCGGCAGCAGGACCGGCAGCGCTATCCTTGGCAATATCTTCAACTTTGCCCTCGTTATCCCGTATCCGGTCTTCGAAGGTGTTTACATCCAGAACATAAACAAACTTGGTGACATACCGGTTTAAAAGGGATTCAAAATCCCTGGTCTTTATTTTTGCTTGATGCCTGTTTTATCTATTGAAATTATGGCTTTTGTTCATCTGGAGAAGGAGGCTTATAGGCGTAATAGCAGTTGCGCCCAGCAGCCTTTGCTTCGTACAGCGCCTGGTCTGCATTATGTAACAGACTGTCCAGTTGATGGTCTTCCATTGAAAGGTATCCGCCTATGCTGACGGTCAGGAAGAGCGTTTCCATGGTGTGGTGCCGGTGAGCCGCTACAGCGTTTCTGAGGCGTTCCGCGAGCATGCCCAGTGTATGATTTTCGGCTGGCTGTAGAAAGACCAGGAATTCGTCACCGCCCCAGCGTGCAGCCAGATCATAGGGCCGAATGGTTGTTTGGATGATTTCCGCAACGGTTTTCAGGGCGTCATCACCGACAGAGTGCCCATGGGTGTCGTTGATTTCCTTGAACCAGTCAATATCGAGCCAGAGCAGGCCGATGGGACTATGGTCACGGCGTGCGCGATTGATCCTGGTTTCCATGCGTTCAGTCATACCGCGCCGGTTGAGCAGCTCGGTCAGCGGGTCAATTTGGGCCAGGCGCTCAAGGGCGGCGGTCCTGTCTTGCACCTTTTGTTCAAGGTCGTGCCGGGATTCCAGCACCGCATGGGCCATCTGCACGAAGCGGTTGATCAGCCGGCCCACTTCACCAATGCCTCCTTGCTCCAGCTGCCTGCTTGGGTCCTTACCGGCCTCGATTTGAGACATGGCCCGGTCAAGCTTACTGAGCGGGGTCAGCACAAGCCGGTTCAGGGCGAAGTTGAACAGGATCAAGGCAACCAATAAGGTCACAATATACACAAGCAGAATGGTTGAAAATTGCGATAGCGGCAACACTGTACCCAGATTTATCAAAGTGATCTCATGCCAGTCGATCTCCGGCATGTAAACGATGCCCACAAGCTGGCGCTTACCTCGTACATTCACGAAGGCTGTGGCGACGTCTTTTTTTCCGGACTCAAGCTCCTTCATCGCGGCATAGATGGTCTTGCGGTCAGTGTCGCTCCGGAAAATCAGGTCGATGGTCTTGTGGGCGTCATCTTTTTTACTCACAGAGGAAAAGTCAATGAAATCCTTATTCCGATGTAACTGGATGGCGCCTGAGTGGTCAACGAACAGGCTGGTTATGCCGGGAGTACCTTCTTCAACTACGTTATTCAGGAATTCGGTAAGGTCGAGGCCGGTGCCGGCCATGCCAAGTATGTCATTACCGTCCCGGATCAATACATCGATCCAGAGCTTGGTGATGCCGAGCTCGAAATCAGGATTTATGTTGATGTGGATATCACGCTTTTGCTTGATCAAATCATAAAACCATCTGTCGGCCTCTTTCTTTGGGTCAAGGACATAGCGAAATTCTTTGCCTGCGAAGTCATTGGCGGCGTTGTTGTGGTAGTAGCGGCCATTGCCGAGCAGCGCCACGAAATAGCTGTGGTCATTAAAGTTTTGGCGGTAGTTTTCCAGTTCCACAAGGGCGCCGCCGGTCAGCTCAGGATTATCCGGATGACGTGCCCAGTCGCGGATGAACTGGGAAGTGGATAGTTGACGTGCCAGCGCAACTTCACGCAAAATCGGCTGGAGAGTGCGGCTCTTGTCATATAGCGCCTGTTTGGCTATAAATCGAGGGGCCCACTGCTCAATAATACCCTCCGCCAATGTGCGAACCGACCACGAAACTGCTGCTGCGGAGGCGATGAAGAGCAGGGCCGTAAGAAGCATGAAACGGGGTTTAAGATTTATTTGACTGCTCGACGTGGATGTGCTGTCGGTTTGTGACAGGAATTTACGTTTGATAAGTTGCGCCAATCGTTTCAAAAGTCCTCCCCCCAGGATATTCGGTCAACCGTTTCCCTTTGTTTCTATTACTTATTCAAATGAGATCGATGCGACTTTATGGACATCGCCGCTGACAATTATGTTGTTTGTCTCATTTTTGTTTGCTTTTAAGTAAACGTCTATTTTGCTTGGCCTGCCAACCATGCGGCCCTGGCTTATCCGAAACGGCGTATCGGGGGATACCAGACCGGCTTTGAACAGGAATGCGGCGGCGGGACCGGCGGCGCTGCCCGTGGCAATATCCTCAACTTTTCCTTCGTTGTCCCATGTGCGGCCTTCGAAGGTGTTTACATTCAGGACATAGACAAACTTGGCGCCGTACCGGTTTAAAAGGGATTCAAAATCCCTGGTCTTTATTCTTGCCTGCTCTATGCCGCTGATGACGGGAACGATCAAATAGGGAAGGCCCGTGGATATGACTTCCGGGGGCATGTCGGCCGCATTCTCCTCATCCAGGTTGAGGGCCGATAACACCCCAAGGCTTTCGGATGGCTTTAAGATGCTGATGAACTCGGGAGCGCCCAGTTCCATTGACGCCGAATAGTAATCTCCTTTGGCGTGGCTGATGAGACGGACATTGCCGGATCTGAGCTCGATGTTCCACTCGTGCCGTTCCCGGCTGCCGTACTCTTCGTGGAGGTGGGCGGCCAGGCCGATAAGGGGATGGCCCGCAAAATCCAGCTCTTCTTCCATGGTGAATATTTTTGCTTTAACACTGTTAGCTTCCGGTGTTTTCCGGACGAAGATGGACTCGAATTGACGCATCTCCTGGGTTAAAACCTGCATCTCTTCGGTGGAAAGGTGTGGATAATCCCAGAATATGGTCAACCCGTTGCCGGTTAATTTACTTTCGGCAAATACATCGACCAGCTTTGCCTTGATACCTTTGATTGCCATGTTGAAGTTCCCTTTCGTTCAAGTATATCAAGGCCAAAGCCGGCCGTTGGGTTTATTGGGTTGAATGCCGTGGCATCCTTTTATTCACAGGGGCTTCGTGCCTGTGATGGCGTGGATGGCGTTGACCTTTTCCATGAGCTGGTCAAACTGCTCCGGGAGCAGGGACTGGGCGCCGTCGCTCAGGGCCTCGTCGGGCTTGTGGTGTACTTCTACCATGATGCCTGCGGCACCCACTGCCGCGGCTGCAAAGGCAAGCGGCATCACCTGGTCCCGGACGCCGGCGGCGTGGCTGGGATCGACGATTATGGGCAGGTGGGTCTCCTTGCTGGCTGCCGGGACCACCGAGAGGTCCAGGGTGTTCCTGGAATGTTTTACAAAGGTTCTGACGCCCCGTTCACAGAGGATCACCCGGGGGTTGCCTTCCTCCATGATATATTCGGCGGCCATGAGCCACTCCTGGAGGGTGGCGGACATGCCGCGCTTGAGGATTACCGGGCGCTTGGAGCGGCCGGCCCGCTTGAGCAGGGAGTAGTTCTGCATGTTCCGGGTGCCGATCTGCACGGCATCGGCATAGGCTTCCACTATATCGAAGTTTTCCACGTCCATGGTTTCGGTTACAACGGGCAGGCCGGTTTCCTCCCTGACCTTGGCGAGGATCTTCAGGCCCTCTTCACCGAGTCCCTGGAAAGAATAGGGGGAGGTCCTGGGCTTGAACGCACCGCCCCGGAAAACAGCGGCCCCCGATTGTTTGACGGCCCTGGCGATGGTCAGGGCCTGGGCTTCGCTCTCAATGGCGCAGGGGCCTGCGATCACGGGCAGGTCTTTGCCGCCGAACCTGGCGTCGCCTATGGATACCACCGTGTTTTCCAGCTGGAATTCCCGGCTCACAAGTTTGTACGGCTTTGTCACCGGAATAACCTCCTTGACACCTTCAAGGCCCATGAAATGCGCGGCATCCACCGATCCTTTATTATACAGGATTCCGATGGAGACCCTGTCTCCGCCGGGGATGGGCCTGGCTGTGAGTCCCCTTCGTTCTGCAGCTTTGACAACCGATTGGACATTTTCGTCTTTGATTCCTTTTTTCATTACTATCAGCATGTTTCCCTCCATGACCGTTTTTTAGTATCACCAAACACCTGTTGCAGCAATAAAAAAAGGTTGCGGTCAAGTCCCCAACCCAAAAACAAAAAAGAGGTTGGGGGCGATGTGCCCGCAACCTCTTGTTATTACACCTTTTGTACCGTATCAGACAGAAAAAAGCGTGCGGGCATCCCTATGGGTCCAGGTGCGCCACCAATTAAAGGCGGCAAAAGCAAAAGAGTTACATGCCGCAAAAAATGCAATTTCTGTTTGATAATAGTTCATAATTAATCTACATAGGATTATGGACGAAGTTTTGTCAACAAAATAATGATTAAACATGGTTATTTCTCACCCAAATTCCCGGATACAACGATCCGGTCCTAAGGAGACCCCACCATGATCGAGACCCTGGCGCGCAACATCTTCTGCATTAAGATCCCTCTGCCCGAAACTCCGCTGAAATCCCTTAACTCGGTTGTGATCAGGGGGGAAGAGCGTAACCTTGTCATCGATACCGGGCTGAACCATGACGACTGCTTTGCCGCCATGGATGCCGGGTTGACAGAGCTTGGCATCGACCGGAACCGGACCGACTTTCTCATCACCCATCTCCATGCGGATCATTTCGGGCTGCTCCACCGGCTGCTCACCCCGGAATCCAGGATCTACTTCAACCGTCCCGAAGCGGAACTCCTGGAGGCCTGGGAGGGGTGGGAGCCCATGCTTGAGTCGGCCAGGGTCAACGGGTTTCCCGCGGAGAAGCTGCGCCAGGCCCTGGAGAACCATCCCGGTTTCAAGCACGGCTCCAAGTGGAAACCGGGCATGCGGGTGATCCGGGACAACGACGAGATTTCCGTGGGCGGGTACTCCCTCCGGTGCATCGAAACCCCGGGGCATACCCTGGGCCACATCTGCCTGTATGAGCCGGAAAACAGGATCTTCATCTCCGGGGACCATATCCTGGGGGACATCACCCCCAACATCCAGTGCTGGGAAGAGGAGGAGAACCTTTTGAACGACTACCTTGAAAGCCTCGATAAGGTGTACCATCTGGAGGTGGACCTTGTAGTGCCCGGCCACAGGAGCCTGTTCACGGACATGAAAAAAAGGATCGACCAGCTCAAGGCCCACCACATGTCGCGGCTCGGGGAGGTTGAAGCGATCCTCGCCAAGGGGGCGCGGGACGCCTATGAAACCGCCTCCCGGATGACCTGGGATATCCGGGCCGCTTCCTGGGACGACTTTCCCATTGCCCAGAAGTGGTTTGCAACCGGGGAAGCCATCTCCCATCTTCACTACCTTGAATATTCAAACAGGATCGTAAAGCACCTGGACAGGGACCGCATCATATATTCGGGGTGCTGACCCGCTCGACACGACCTGTTCCCCTTTTATGATAAAATTATTGTCCTGGAGGAGGGAAAGCTGGTAGAGATGGGGAGGATACCGGAATTTGATGGAAAAGAATGAAATCAGTTATGAGCTTGCGCAGGGGCGGGAGATATAGTGAAATATTTATTCAAAATGCCAGTAAAGACAATTCTCTTATTCCTGTTTTGCCTTATAATGATTCCCAATGCCTCCTTCGGAAAAGATACACTCAAGCTTCTGATTTGGGAAGGATATTCCCCCCCTGAACAGATCAAAATATTCAAAGCGTTAATCAAGAAAAAATATGGAAAGGAAATTGAACTGGAGATAAGCCACAATATTTCCGGTATTCAGGATTTCTATGACGCCATCAGAACCAATTCCGAAGAAAAATTATATCACATCATATCTCCGGCACATAATTTTATTAAGGATTCCCGGTTTGGATGTATCCGTAATAAATTGATTATGCCGGTAAATTTACAAAACATTCCCAATTACAAAAAAATTATCCCCCAATTGCAAAAAGCCGACTATATCACGGATGATAAAGGAAATGTTTATGGCGTGCCCATGGCCCATGGCCCATATGGACTGGCCTATAATACAAAATACTTCAAATCCCCCCCCACAAGCTGGAATATCTTTGGGAACCCGGAATATAAAAACAGATACACAATTTCCAGTGATTATTACGAAGCGAATGTCTATATAGTCGCGTTATCAGCGGGATTACGGGGTGAGGACCTGTATAACTATCAAAAGCTGAGACAAAATAATATTACCTCCAGAATAGAAGTGCTGGCACGGAATGCACACTCTTTTTGGGATAGTGTAGACACTGCGGACGATTTGCAGGGGTTGGCTTTGGCAACGTCCTGGGGATTTTCTTTCAATGAACTCAGAAGGCGGGGTGAAGTCTGGAAAATGGTCGAACCGGTTGAAGGCACGACCGGATGGGTAGATAATTTCCTTATGAGCAGCAAGCTTAAAAAAAATCCCTTCTTGAAAACAGTTGCGGAAGAATGGATGAATTTTGCTCTCAGCCCGGATTATCAGGTCAACGTGGTAGTCAGACAACTTATGAGCGATCCTGTGAATTTGATGATAAAGAACAGGTTGACTAGGGAAGAGGTTGAACACCATCACCTTGACGATCCAAACTATTTTCATGAGAAGAGATGGCTTTGGCCTGTCTTTAAATCAAAGCGGGAAAGAAATGCGTTAAAAAAGATCTGGTATGATGCAACCAAAAGCCTAAAGCAAAAAGATGAGAAAAAGATATGAGATAAGCCGGATTCATATGCGATGGGCGAGGGTGGTAAAGGTTGCCGCCTCTATTCCTTTTTGGGCTGCGATCTGCCTGAGAAGAAACTCCAGAAAAAGAAAGGCGGCGTCGTTCATCCGCATATGGTGGAGCATGATGCCGCACACCCCGCTCTCCATGCCCTGGGAAAGCTCGTCGAACAGGGCCTGCCACCCGAGACCCGGAGATGGCTCCTTCCGGGTGTGGAGATCCACATGAACGGAAATTTCTCTTAACCCGGCAGGCGGTTCGGGAGCGTTCCCGGCGCTCCGGGAGATGCCTTCAAACCCGAGGCTGACCAGGGCGGCCATGGTTTCCAGGGTGCACCGGTTCCAGGGCGGGGTGAAAAAAGGTGCGAACCGATGGCTCAAAATAGCCTCCAGCCGCTGTCGCCCTTTGGCAAGATCGTTCCGGATATCACTGACAGGCCGGGCCGGGCCGAACTCCTGCTTCTTCCCCTTGACTTCGTGGTTCACATGCCGCCACCCATGCTGGTGCCAGCAAAAAAGACCGCCCCCCCTGTTGGCAAAGGGCACCAGGGCCTCCCACCGTTGACGGGTCAGCCAAGTCGGCACCACGGCAAGGCAGAGGGGAAGCCTGTACTGTAAGAACAGTTCCATCATTCTGGCAAAATTGCGGCCCGGCACCCCGATGTCATCAGCCCTGAAAAAAAACAGGGGGTTCCCATGTTTTTCCACACCTTGGGCCAGGGTGAGCCCAAGGCGTTCCTCAACTGCCGCAAGCCTTGCGCCCTTGAAATCCTCGTAGAGCGCGTTCATGGTCTGCCATTCTCCTCTATCCAGTTGAGGACCGCTCCCGCCCCCCCAAGATCCAGGCGCTGGCGAATCTGCTTCCTCCCACCCGCCAGGCGCTCCCGGATGATCCCGGCCAGGACCTTTGGCTCCAGGCTTTCCTCATCAAGCAAAGTGATGTCCGCAAAATCCGCCAAAGCAACCGCCCGCATCCGCTGTTCCCGGTTCTGGTCAAAGGGCCAAACCAGGGAGGGCGTTCCTGCCGCCACAAGGTTCATGGAGGTGTTATAGCCGGCCATGCTGATGGAAAGATCCGCCGTCGACAGAAGGGAGATGAAATCCTTCCAAAAGGGTTCCACCCTCACACCTGTTCCGGCCAGGGCATAAAGCCTATCCGCCGACCTTTTGTCCATGTAGGGCCCTGTGAGGACAATCATCCTCACCCTGTCCCGGTCCGGGAGCAAGCCGTGGGCACGGATCGCGGCCCGGAGCAGGGGCGCTCCCACCGTTCCGCCCCCTGCGCTGACCACCACAAGGAATTGGTCCGGCCCAATCCCCAGGTCCGGCCTCACCCGTGCCACGGTTGCGGGGTCCGGCAATGGGGTGACAAAACCGGTATACTTTATGGGCGCCCGGATGTCATCAATCCTTGAAAAGCTGGTATCCAGCCGGATCAGCCGGGGATCGGAATGGATCAACAGGGCGTCAAACCATTGGTTCAGGGTGTCCACCACCCGGGTTTCATAAGCGTCGGCATTCTTTTTTTCCACAAGGATGTCCCGTAAACTGCACACCACCCGGCAGTCAAGGGCGGGGTCCCCGGCAATCAGCGACAGGACCGGGTCGAGCTCAAACCGGAACGCTTTTCTGCCAAAGGGATAGAGTTCCACCAGAAAAAGATCGGGCCGTTCCGCAAGGAAAAGCCGTTCCAGGATCTGTTGACGCTCTTTTTTGACATCCGCTACCCTTTTATCAGGATCAACGCTGTAAAGCCCGTTGAACCCTTCATCCATCATCAACCCCGGCAGTTGCACCTGCCGCACATGGCCGGGAAGCATAGCCGGAAGCTGATCTCCCCCGGTCACCAGGAGGATATCGTGGGCGTCAAGGGCCTTGACGATCTCCAGGGTCCGGAAAAAATGCCCCACACCCAGCACATGCTGGCAATAGACGATGATCTTCATTTTTTCTCCTGGTTAAGGTCTACGGCGTTGAGTTTTTCCAGGACCAGTCCATGATCCCAGGAGAACCTGTGCAGATAGCCCTCCCGGATCACCCCTTTCTCCCCTGGCAGGAACGCCCTGCCAAGGGCATGATAGAGAAGGGATTTGATCACGCCGTTGTGGGTGACCACAAGGATGTTGCGGTCTTTGAACCGGACGGCGGCCGCCTTAAGGGCTGCAAGGGAGCGGTCCAGCACCCCATGGCGAGCCTCGCCGCCGGGGGGACAAAAGTCCCAGCCCAGGCTCTCCTGGAATTCCACGGTGCCGGGAGCCGCCCTGCGTATATCGGTGAGCCGTTTGCCCTGCCAGCGCCCAAAGGCCTGTTCCCGCAGCTTTTCCTCCGTCACCACCTCCAGGCCAAGGTGTTGGCCAAGGATCTTTGCCGTGGCCCTTGCCCGGGCCATGGGACTTGAGAGGATAAGGTCCAGGGGGATGGTCCCAAGGGCTGTGCACCATGACGCCACTTCCAGCTCTCCCACGGCGGACAGGGGAAGGTCCGCTTCCCCCTGGAGCCGCTTCTCAAGGTTCCACCGGGTTTTGCCATGGCGTATCAGGCTGAAGCTAACCATTCAAAGCCACCTTTCTCAATATTGCCTCCAGATGGAGATAGTTGCGGTCAAGGTCGTGCCGCTGCCGGATGTAGGCGGAAGCTTCCTTTCCCATCCCGGATCGGAGGCCCTTGTCCCGGATCAGCCGCGCCAGGGCGTTGACAAACGCGGATTCCCGGAACATGGGAACGAGCAGGCCTGTCTTGCCATTGTCCACCACCTCGGGAATGCCGCCGTTGTCAAAGGCGACAACGGGCAGGGAACAGGATTGCGCCTCCAGGAAAACCATGCCCAGGGATTCCCGGATGCCGGGAAACGCGAACAGATCCCCTGCACTGTAAAACCGGTACATCTCTTTTCGTTCGATCCTGCCCACAAACCGGTAACGGCCCGGAATGCAGCGTTCAGCCAGGGCCCGCAGTTTTTTTTCCATGGGACCGCTCCCCGCGATCACCAGGAGGAACGGCACATCCGTACGGGCAAGCCTGGCGCAGCATTGGATGAGCCATGTAAGGCCCCGGCTCTTGACATCATTCCTGAACATGGCCGCCGTCAGGATCACCGGAACCGGCCCGGCCCCCCATTGGCCCCGCAAGGCAGCGCCCTCCCTTTCGTTTCGCCGGAACTCTCCGGGATAGATGCCCGGAGGGATATGGGAGAGCCTGTGCTCCGGGAGCAGCCGTTTCAGATTATCAAGATCCTCAAGCTTGTTGGTGATCACATGATCCGCCCGGACCAGGGACGCCCGGTTCAAAAGAAAGCCGGGCAGGGTCTTGAGACGCCGGCGCCGCTTTGTGGAGTAGATGCCCTGGAAGATCACATACCTGATGCCGAGCAACCTGCACACCCAGGGGCCCAGAAGATCCGGGGCTTTGTAATAGGCGTGGTAGGTCAGCCAGAGGTCCGGGGGGGAGGCGGCAAGACTTCTCACCGATCTTACAAAATCCCGGATCAACCCGGGCCAGAGCCAGGGCCGGTGGGTGATCCACCGGGCCCGTACCCGGCCCTGGACCGTGACGTCATGGCCCCGGCGTTCGAGGAATTCCACAATGCCGCCCGCAATGACAAGATCCCCGGAGGGGGTGCCATGGCCCAGGGGCTTGAACGGGGCGTAAAATGCGATTTTCATCCCTGTCCGATCTCCGGAATCATGGTTTTGTAGGTGCGGGCAAGCTCCCTGACCAGTATCTTGTTGTCAAAATTTCGTTCCACCCGTTTTCTCGCCTCCCGTGTCACCCGCCTGCGAAGGGCGTCATCCTTTAGCAGCGCCTCCATGGCCCCGGCAAGCTTTACCGGTTTTTGGGGCGGCACCATCCGTCCCGTGACACCATCCTCCAGAAACTCAGGCAAACCGGACACATCGGTTCCCACCACGGGAAGTTTCATGGCCATGCTCTCGGCCATGACATTGGGAATCCCGTCCCTGTCCCCGTTCCCGGCGATCCGGCATCCCAGGACAAAGAGATCCGATTCCGCGTAATGGGAGATCACCTCTTCATGGGTCAAGGTGCCGCACAGCCGGGTTTTATCGCCAAGATCCAGCTCTTTGATCAGGTCCAGGATTTTTTCCCTGTCGTCCCCCTCGCCGATGAGGGTGTGCCTGAAATCGATTCCCCGGTCCCTCAGGATGGCCAGGGCCCGGTAAACCGTATCAAGGCCCTTTTTTTCCGTGATCCTTGCCACGGTGATGATCTTGTAAGGGGGAATCGCGGACAGGTCCCTCCCGTTCGAAGAGAAATAATCCAGGTTGATCCCGTGGTAGACGCAGAATAGAGGGGTGGTGCTTGCGGCCGAGAGCGTGGAGAGATATCGCTGGTTGTACCGGGTGCAGGTCACGACAAAGCGCGCCATGTCGATCTTCTCCCTCAGCTGCCTTGTGTCCGAGGTGTAGATATCCTTTGCATGGGCAAAGAAACTGAAGGGCAGCCCGGACAGGAGGCTTGCAAACATGGCCACCGAGGTGGGGGAGTGGGCAAAGTGGGCATGGAAATGAACGATGCCCTTTCCCGGCAAAAAACGGTGGACCAGGACCCCTGCCTGGAGAAGATGCTTCACGGTTGCCGACCGCCGGGTCCTGAACCACCGCTGCGCCGCTTTTTTCATGGCCTTGAAATAGGTTCGGGGCCGTTTCAGGGCCAAAAGCAGGTTGTGGTACAAAAGAATATGAAGATTGGGCAGGATGCTCGAGGGCAGATAATCCACCCCGGCCCGGATCGCCTTGACGCTGGCATGGGTGAACGGCTCCCTGGGATGCCGCATGGAGATGATGTGAATCCTGTATCCAAGGGACTCAAGAATAAGTATCTCATTGGAGATAAAGGTTTCCGATATCCGGGGATATCCTTTCAAAACCATGCAAAGGGTCGGTGTTGGCCTGTTTCCCGTTTTTTCCATCTTTTCTGCTCCTGAAGATCGATCTCCGTTTACGGATCGCTTCTTTTCCCGTCATCCCAAAGCGGCCCGATGCCCCATGAAACTGCCCATGGGGCTCTTCGGTTTTTCGGGTCAGCGGGTCAGCGGGTCAGGTGGCGGGGGACGGTGCCAGGGTGGCCTCGGGCATGCCCTGCTTCAGGTATTTTACCGCAAGGTCGATGTAGACCTGCTTGCCAAAGTTCCACAGCTCCCGGTCCTTTTCGTTCACCTCCCGGATGGGCTTTGCGGGATTGCCCGCCGCCACGGTTTGGGATTCGATCTTCTGGTTGGATTTGACCACCGAGCCTTCAGCCACGATGCTCCATTCGCCGGTTTCCGAGAAGATGCTCAGGATGGCCCCCATGCCCACCACCGAGTAGTCGCCGATGATGTTGCCGTGGAGGATGGCCCCGTGGCCCAGGGTCACCATCTTGCCGATCAGGTGAAGGCCGCCCGGGGGGGAGTGGATGATCACCCCTTCTTCAACGGCCGTGCCGTCGCCGATGACAATGCGGCCGTAATCCCCGCGGATGATGGCCCCGTGGCCGATGTAGCAGTTTTCTCCGATCTCCACATCCCCGATCACCCGGGCAAGGTCGCTCACATAGCTTCCCTTGCCCACGGACGGGGTGTTGCCGTCAAAGTGGTAGAGCATTGTTCCTCCTTGTTTTTGCGTCTGTCTCAGCTTGCGCCGCAATATTTTTCCTTCCCCGCTTTAGGGAAGGGTACTCCATTTACATCAGTTTTGAAATGATCTCCTTCATGATTTCGGTGGTGCCGCCGCCGATGGAGAGAATCCGGTTGTCCCGGTAGAGCCGTTCCACCACGGATTCACGCACATAGCCGTAGCCGCCGAAGATCTGTACCGCGTCATAGGTAATCCGGTCGCTCACCTGGCAGGCAAAGTTCTTGGCCATGGAGATCTCCTTGATCTGGTTGATCCCGGCATCGATTTTGGCCGCGATCCGGTAGGTGAACTCCTGGCTCACCTCCACCAGGGTGGCCATCTCGGCAAGTTTGTGCCGGGTCACCTGGAAGCCCGTGAGGGGCTTGCCAAAGGCCTGGCGCTCCTTTGCGTGCTTCATGGCTTCTTCCAGGGCGATCCGGGCGGTCATGTTGGCCATGACGCACAGCTGGAGCCGTTCGCTCTGGAAGTTATCCATGATGTAGTAGAAGCCCTGGTTCTCCTCGCCGATGAGGTTCTCCACCGGCACCTTCACGTTGTCAAAATAGATCTCGGCCGTGTCCGAGGCCCACCATCCGGTTTTCTTCATGGGGGGGGAGGTGGAGTAGCCCGGGGTGCCGGACTCGATCACCAAAAGGCTGATGCCGTGGGCATCCTCGCTTCCGGTGCGGACGGCGCAGGTGAGCTGGTCGGCCCGGACCCCGCTTGTGATAAAGGTTTTGCTCCCGTTGACCAGGTAGTGATCGCCCTGTCTTACGGCCGTTGTTTTGATGTTGGCCACGTCCGACCCGCCGCCGGGTTCGGTGATCCCCAGGGCAGCGATCCTGTCGCCCGCGATCACGGGACGGACAAACCGCTCCTTTTGTTCCCCGGTGCCTTTCCTGATGATGGGGGGGATGGCGATGTCAAGGGAGCCAAGGCCGGCCACAAGCCCGCCAGAGGTGGAGCGCATCAGCTCTTCTCCCACCACCACCTTGAGAAAGATGTCCCCGGGGGTGCCCCCCAGTTCTTCGGGATACCCTGTTCCCAGGATGCCGAGCTCCCCCGCCATCTTGTAGAGTTCTTTTGGAAACGCACCCTTTTCCTCCCACTCGTCGATGTTGGGGAGGATCTCCTTTTTGACAAGCTCCTTGACCGATTTTCGTACAAGATCGTGCTCCTTGCCGAAATAGTGCTGATAATCATTGGTTGAACCGGTTTGACGGGCCATGGCAAAGACTCCTTAGGTTCTTCTCTTTGATTTTCGTGTTATTTTGGCAAGAAAATCAAAGAGAGCTTTTGGGTTCTGGCTTGTCCAGGTCAGGTTGCGGGTTGGGGGCCGGTGGCCGGGGGGCCTGCAAATGCCTGGGCAATGGTCATCCATTCCTTTGCCGTGTCTCCCTCCATCCGGAGGCCGGTGTCGTCCACATGGCGGCGCTGGGTCACCACCAGGCAGAAGTCCAGGGCCGTGCCCGTGACCCGGTTGGGCCACGCCTCATCCCCAAAGCTCCAGGTTTCGTTATCCGGCCCCGTCACCTTCACATGGACCTTGTCCGCAGGCTTTGCCAGGTTGCGGTTGACATAGGCCCAGCCAAAGGTTTTCACCCCGAGAAGGCAGATGTGCTCAAGGCCTTTGGTCGGGGTGCGCTCTATCCCCAGGGTGTCCAGGATGTCCTGGCCGTGGGCCCAGGTCTCCATGAGCCGCGCCGTGGCAAAGGAGGTGGCGGTCATGGGGGGGCCGTACCAGGGATGCCTGGAATCAGGGTCCAGGGCCTTCAGGGCCTGGAGCATGATGGTGCGCTCTTTTTTCCACAGGGCCATGAGCTCCTCGGGTTCCAGGTACCTGCCTGTACCAAGGGAGCGTTCAAACATCTCCTCCGCATCTTTGCATGTTTTCAGGATCTCCTCCACATGGGCCTGGAATCCCATGGGGTCGGTGACGGCAAGGGTGGCCTTGTTATCGTAGTAGGCGATGTGCCCGATCTCCTCCCGGATGGTCCAGCCGGCAAAGGGGGTCACCCGGTTCCACTCTTCCGGGGGAAGCACCCCAAGGGCCGTGTCAAGGGTGTGGTACTCCTTTTCAAGTTCCTGGCACAGGGTTTCCATGAACACCTCCTGTCATAGGTTGATGGCCGCGAGAAACCCGCCGTGGATGGCGTTGTTGATCTTGCCCGGCTGGATGCAGTCGCCAACGGCCGTGTAGGGGATCTCTTTCTCTTTCAGGGTCTTTTCAAGGGTCTGCACCGGTCGGGAGCCAAGGGCCAGGATCACGGTGTCGAAATCCTCTTCTTCCAGGGTGTCCACTTTCCGGTAGCTCACTTTTGCGTCGGCCACGGATTCCACCCGGGTGCCGGTGTTGATCTTCACCCCGTACCTGTCAAGGTTGCCCAGGAGCACCCACCGGGTGGATCTGCCCACATCTCCCCCGGCCCGGTCCAGCATCTCGAACACGGTCACCCTGGACGATCCGTTGAACATGTGGTGTTTCAGGCGCTGGGCATCCATGGCGTCATAGGTGAACAAAAAGTGGAGCATCTCCGGGGAGAGGGTGCCCTTGGCGGCGGCGAACAGGGCGGTCTCAAGGCCCACGGCCCCGCCGCCGATGACGGCCACCTTTGCGCCCAAGGGGGGATTGTTCTTCAGCACCTCCCAGGAGGTGACAACTTTTGGATGGTCCACCCCATGGATTTTGGGCACAAGGGGTTCGGCACCCTGGGCCAGGATCACGTGGTCAAATGCGTTCTTTTCCAAATGATCCGGGGTCACCTCGGTGTTGAGATAGACAGGGATTCTGCTGCGTTTCAGCATGGCCCGGTAGTAACGGATAAACTCGTTGAGTTCCTGTTTGTGGGGCGGGGCCGCTGCAATGGGAACCTGGCCGCCGATATCCCCGGCCTTTTCAAACACCTCCACCCTGTGGCCTGCCTGGACTGCGGTAACGGCCGCCTCAAGGCCCGCCACACCGGCGCCCACCACCATGATCTTTTTGCAGATATCGCTCTTTTTAACGGTCCGTTCCCCCTCAAAACCGGCCCGGGGGTTGCCGATGCAGAACACGGGCTGGCCCGAGAAGATCTGGTCGGTGCAGCCTTGGGAGCAGGCCACACAGGGCCGGATCTGGTCGGCCCGGTTGGCGGCGGCCTTGCTAGGCCAGAAGGGATCCGCGATCAGCACCCGCCCCAGGTTGACCATGTCGGCATACCCCTCCCGGATGAGGGTTTCCGCCTCCGCCGGGCTGGTGATGCGGTTGGAGGCCATCACGGGCACGGTGACATTCTCACGGATGTTTTTGGCCAGAAAGGCAAACCCTTTTCGCGGCAGCTCCATGGGCAGCTGGGGCACTTTGGACTCGTGCCATCCGCCGGTGACGTTGATCACGTCCACCCCGGCTTCCTGGTACACCCTTGCGATCTTCGGGGTTTCAAGATCCGTGTTGCTGCCCTCCACAAAATCGTTGCCCGCCATGCGGATGCCGAGGGGGAAGTCGCTTCCCAGGGCCTTTCGGGTCCGTTCAATGGTCTCCCTTGGAAACCGGGTCCGGTTTTCAAAGCTGCCGCCGTAACCGTCGGTGCGCCGGTTCTTCAGGGGAGAGAGGAACTGGGTCATGAGATACCCTGCCGACGCGATGATCTCCACCCCGTCGAATCCCGCCTCCCTGGCCCGCTGGGCGGCAGTGGCGAAAGCGTCCTGGACCGTGTCGATATCCCGGTCGTCCATGGCCTTGGGCGTGGTCTTGGAGTAGTTGGAAAAGATGGGGGAGGGGGCAAGGGGCGTCTGGTTGTCGATGAGAAAGGGGTGGCTGTATCCCCCGGCATGGAATAGCTGTATCCATGGGCTTGCCCCGTTCTCCCGGATGGATTGGGTGAGCTTTCGGAACTCCGGGATCGCCTCGTCATTGTCGATGGCAAGGGCGGCAATGCCCGATCCCACATAATCGACCCCCACCGGTCCCACCGTGACGATACCGGCGCCGCCCTTTGCAATCTCGTTGAAAAAATGGTGGTAGCGGTCGTTGAGTTTCCTGTCATAGGAGAAGAGCACACCCAGGGAAGGGTAGGCGATCCTGTTCTTTATCTCAAGCTGGTTCAGGGTGACGGGACTGAATAGGTTCGTATACATGGCTCTCCTTAAAATCCTGACATTTTTGCGATCACATCGCTCATCACCTCATTGGCGCCGCCGCCGATGGAGATGAGCCTCGAATCCCTGAAGGCCCGGGATACCCGCATTTCGTTCATGAAGCCCATGCCCCCGTGCATCTGGAGGCAGCCGTCCATCACCTTGTTGAGAAGGGTGCCGCCCATGAGCTTGCCCATGGAGATCTCCTTTGAGGCGTCCTTTCCCGCCATCTTCAGCCTTACGATGTGGTAGGTGAGCTGCTGGAGGGCTTCGATCTCGGTGAGCCATTCCACAAGGCGGTGGCGGAGCACCTGCTTTTTGATCAGCGGCTTGCCGAACACCACCCTTCCCTTGAGATATTCGATGGTCTCGTCGATGATCTCCCGGGCGCCGATGTAGGAGAGGGGCAGGGCGCTGAACCGCTCGTGCTGGAACTGCATCATCTGCTGGATGAATCCTTCGCCCTCGGTGCCGATGAGGTTCTCGACCGGGATCTTCATGTTGTCGAAAAACAGCTCGGCCGTGTCGCTGGACCGCATGCCAAGCTTGTCCAGCTTCTTGCTCACGCTGAATCCCTCGATGTCGGTGGGCACCACGAACAGGGAGAAGCTGTGGTAGCCGGGATCGTCGCTTGTCCGGGCCAGGAGGGTGAGGAAGTCGGCCTGGAGGCCGTTGGTGATAAAGGTCTTTGAGCCGTTGAGGATATAGTGGTCCCCCTCTTTCTTGGCATAGGTCTTCAGGGCGGCCACATCCGACCCGGCATCGGGCTCGGTCACGGCAATGGCGGCTACCATTCGGCCCTTGAGGGCGGGCTTGAGATAGGTCTGTTTCAGGTATTCGGAGCCGAAATCGTTGATGGCCGGGGTGGCCATGTTGGACTGGACCGCAATGGCCATGGGGATGCCGCCGCACTGGATTCTGGCGCACTCCTCCAGCACGACTGTCTCGTACCAGTAGTCAAGGCCCTCGCCCCCGTATTTCTCGTCGTAGCGGGTGCCGAGGAAGCCCAGCTCCCCCATTTTCCTGAACAGATCGTGGAGGGGAGTCATGCCCGCCTCTTCCCACTCGTCAACATACGGGTTTATCTCTTTATTGACAAAATCCCGCACAGCCCGTCGAACCAGTTCATGCTCTTTGGTAAAGTATATGTCGCTTCCCATGGTCATATCCTCTGTTGATAAAGTTAAGGTTATTCTATAGCTTCTCGCATATGAATTGAGCCCGGTTCTTATGGTACAGGTAACGCCGGCATCACTTCGATTGCGAACGTCTATAAAATGGCGGCAGGCACCTTGATGGTTTTCGCCCTGAGATACTCGCCCAGTGTCTTTGCCTGGGGATCGCTCCGAAGGGAGGCGGCAACCCCTTCTCCCAGGACTCCTTTAATGTAGAAATTGACGGCCAGGAGGTTGGGGAACTCATATCGGTCGATCTCAAATTCCTCCATGTCGGGCAGAAGCTTTTTCAGCTCCCCGACGGTCAGAAAGTCGCGCAGGAACGAGAACGCCTCCGGGTCCTTTGCCCATACCCCCAGGTTTGCGTTGCCACCCTTGTCCCCGGACCTGGCGCCGAACAATCGTCCCAGGGGAATCTCCGTCGGGTCGTCCATGGCGACCGCTTCCAGCCGTATGGTCACGGGTTCCACAGTCACGGTCTCGCCCATGGGGTCAACACTGTCAACGATAAGCTCCGTGTTGTTGACAAACACCTTTTCCTGGACGAATTTCTTGCTCACAAGGGTGGGCCAGTGCTGGATCGCCGGGGCGGCCTTGGCCGGGGGGGCGGTGAGGGTGAAGCCCGGGATGTTTGAAAGGGCGAGCTCCACAAGCTTTGCGGAAAAGAGCTTTCCCACCTTTTTCTGGTCCGGGTCCATGAGGGAGATCCTGAGCCGGGCCTGGGCCTCGTCGTTGTTTTCGGGACCGGTTTTGTCCGACCGGATCAACTGGACATCCACGGCAGCGAACTTATCCTTGCCCCCGAGTAGATCGAACAGGGACTTTTCAACCAGGGCCGCCTTTTTTTCGATGTCAAGGCCGGTCAGCACAACGGTCATGGTGTTGCGAAAGCCCCATAAATTGTTGATGCACACCTTGGAGAAGGGCGTGGGCGGCTCTCCCCTGGTGTCGAATCCCGCGACCCGGTCCTGGCCCTGTTGTTCCAGGCGGATGGTGTCGAATCGTGCCGTGACGTCCGGGGTGAGGTAGCCGGGCTCTTTTATTTCGTACATGAGCTGGGCCGTGACCGTGCCGACCGAGACAAGTCCCCCCGTGCCCGGGTGCTTGGTGATCACAAAGGAGCCGTCGTCATGGATTTCGGCAATGGGAAAGCCCATGTTCTTGAACGACGGCACCTCCTCAAAGAAGGAGTAGTTGCCCCCGGTGGCCTGGGTGCCGCACTCGATGATGTGGCCTGCGGCGTAGGCCCCGGCCAGCCTGTCCCAGTCATCCTGTTTCCAGCCGAACTTCCAGGCGGCGGGACCGGACACAAGGCTTGCGTCAGCGATCCGTCCCCCCACCACGATGTCCGCCCCCTGGTCCAGGGCGGTGGTGATGCCCCAGCCCCCCAGGTAGGCGTTGGCCGTGATGGGCTGGGCCTTTGCCTCCTTCAGGGAGATGTTCTTGTCCAGGTGGGAGAACGCTTCTCCCTTTCCCTGGAGTTCGCCAAGCCTTGGCAGGAGATCGTCCCCCTCGATGCAGGCGATGATGGGGCTGAGGCCCAAGGCCTTTGCGATCTTTCCAAGTTCGGCTGCAAGTCCTTTGGGGTTGAGGCCGCCCGCATTGGCGACGATCCGGATTCCCTTTTCCATGCAGGTAGCCATGACCCCTTCCATCTGTTTCAGGAAGGGCGCGGCATAGCCTGCTTCCGGGGACTTCATCTTCATGCGGAAGAGAAGGGCCATGGTGAGTTCGGCCAGGTAGTCCCCTGTGAGCACATCGATCTCTCCCCCTTCGATAAGCTCCTTGGCCGCAGTCATGCGGTCGCCCAGAAAGCCGCTGCAGTTTGCGATGATCAGTTTTTCCTTCATGGTCTCTCCTTGTTACTCGCCTTTGAAGACGGGCTTGCGTTTTTCGAGAAAGGCGGTGATCCCCTCTGCGGCATCCTTGGTTGCGGCCACCTTTGCCAACTGGTCCGACAGATGGTTGACCGCATCATCCAGCTCCATGTTCTCAACGGCGTTAAAGGCCTTTTTACCAAGGCTCAGGCCGATTGGGCTCTTTGCGGCAAGGGCGGAAAGCACCTTGTTGACCTCGTTGTTAAAGCCTTCTCTGGGCGCCATCCGGGTGATCATACCCATCTCCAGGGCTTGCCTGGCCGTGAGTTTCTCTCCCAGCAGGATCATCTCCATGGCTTTTTTACGCAGCACGTTCCTGAAAATCAGGGCGCCGATCATCATGGGAAACAGCCCCACGTTCACCTCCGGGGTGCCGAACAGGGCGTCCTCCGTTGCGATCACCATGTCGCAGGCCAGCATGAACCCGGTGCCCCCGGCAAGGCAGTGGCCGTTGATCCTCGCCACCGTGGGTTTTGGAAAGTGGTAAAGCCTTGTGAGAAGCCGGGCATAGCTTCGGAACATGTTGGCTGCGGCGCCGCCCTCTGTCATGCCGCCCCCAAGGTCGGCCCCGGAACAGAAGACCCGGTCGCCTGCGCCGGTGATGCACACCACCCGCACCTCCGGGTTGTTTTCGGCCCGGTCCAGGTAGTCGAGGAAAAGCCTGACTGCCTGGCCGGAGATGGCGTTTCGATGGGCTTCACGGTTGATGGTGATATGGGCGACGGCATCCTCCCTGGTGTAGATAAGGTCGGTTTCCGGCATAACACTCCCTCCTTCACAAATGGTTAGATTTTTTGCTTAGCGACAGCGATAATACGGGTGGCCTTGTTCCTGCCCCGTAACGACAGCGGCAATAAGCTAAGCCTGACCCCACTTTTACGGCAATCAGCGGGGTCTGTCCCTGTGGTTTCAATAAGCTAATAAGCTAAGGTCTGACCCCACTTTTAGCTTTGTATGTCGATGAGGATTTGGCCCGGCATCACCTTGTCGCCCTCGGCCACGTTCACGCTTGTGACCTCGCCGCTGTAGGGGGCGGTGAGGGTGGTCTCCATCTTCATGGCCGACAGGGTTACCACGGGATCGCCCTTTTCGACATGGTCGCCCGGTTTTACGGCCACGAGGATCACCACGGCCGGCATGGGCGGGGTCACCTCGGTTTCGGTCGAGGCCATGCCCCTGCCGCCGGATTTTGTCCGTTCGGCAAGATCTGCGTCCCGGACCGTGAAGGTCCGTCCCTCGATCATGATAATCTTGGCGTCCTCCGTCCTTGTGACATGGGCATTGAAGGTTTGCCCGTTCACCTGGAGGGAGATCTGATGATCCGAGATCCTTGCAAACGAGACCTCGAACTCCTCCTGGGGGGTGGCGGCATCAAAGCCGGTGTCGCCGGTGATATCCACATGGACCGGGTCGGTCCTGTCGTTGATGTTAAGATTGTATTCCACAATACCCTCCAAAAGGGATTAGAGTTGCCAGTTTCCAAGGGTCTGGAACGGGGTGATCTCCGTGTCTTTGGCCGCTCCCGGAATCCCGGCGGCCTTGGGGGGCGCAAGTTCGTCGGCAATAAAGGCGAGCATGGCCATGGCATCGCCGGCGGTCCCCGGCTGCCAGTCCGAAAAGTGCCGGTCAATGAAATCGGTGAACACCTCCCCCTGTACAAAGGGCTCCGACCGGAGCAGATCCATTAAAAAGTCGGTGGGGGTGCGAACCCCCAGGATGACGTAGTCCTTCAGCGCCTTTACCATCTTGGCAATGGCAAGCTGCCTTGACTCGGCATGGACCACAAGCTTGGACAGGATGGGATCATACTCCACGGGCACCTCGGCCCCGGAGTAGACCCCGCAGTCGTTCCGGATGCCCGGGCCCTTGGGCTCCTCTATAAAATTAATCCTGCCCGGGCAGGGGAAGAACCCCTGTTCGGGATCCTCCGCATAGATCCGGCACTCGATGGAATGGCCCCTTGGGACGATTTCATCCTGGGTGTACCGGAGGGGGGTGCCGGCGGCGATCTCCAGCTGCCCGCGAACAAGGTCGATGCCCGTGGTCATCTCGGTGACGGGATGCTCCACCTGGAGCCGGGTGTTCATCTCCAGGAAATAGAAGTTGTTCCTTTCATCCACCAGGAACTCCACGGTGCCGGCATTGACGTAGTCGGCGGCCTTGGCGGCGGCCACCGCGGCCTGGCCCATCTCCTCTCTCAGGTCCGGGGTAAGGGCCGGGGAGGGGGTCTCCTCGATGATCTTCTGGTGGCGGCGCTGCACCGAGCACTCCCGCTCGAAAAGGTGGATGGTGTTGCCGAAGTTGTCGGCCAGGACCTGGAACTCGATGTGCCTTGCCCGGGTAAAGAATTTTTCAATGTAGATGTCGCCGTTGCCAAAGGCGCTCAGGGCCTCCCGTGAGGCGGCCTCGCAGGCTTCGACCATGTCGGCCGGGGCGTCGACCACCCGGATTCCCTTGCCGCCGCCCCCTGCCGTGGCCTTGATCAGCACGGGGTATCCCAGTGTTTCCGCTTCCCTCAACAGGGTGTCGGGATCGGTGGCTGCGGTGGTGAGTCCCGGGGTGACCGCAACGCCGCCCCGAACCATGATCTGCCGGGCCGTGATCTTGTCCCCCATATCCCGGATCACCCGGGAGGGGGGGCCTATGAAGACGATTCTTTCATTTTCGCATCTGGCTGCGAACTCCGGGTTTTCCGAGAGAAACCCGTACCCGGGATGGATGGCCTCGGCGTTTGTCGCCTTTGCGGCCTCGATGACGGCATCGATGTTGAGATAACTTAAAGATGGTTCCGGGGGGCCGATTCTCACGGCATGGTCCGCCGCCAGCACGTGGGCGGCATGGATATCCACATCCGAGTAAACGGCAACCGTTTCGATCCCCATCTCCCGGCAGGTGCTGATCACCCGAAGGGCGATCTCACCTCTGTTTGCTACCAGTATTTTTTTAAACATGACAAGATTTCCTTATGAGGTGGCCAAGGGTTACATCCGAAATACGCCGTATCCGTAAACATCGTCCCTGATGGGAGCGTTAAGGGCGGCCGAGATGCCAAGCCCCAGAACGTCCCGTGTCTTGGCGGGATCAATGATGCCGTCGTCCCAGAGCTGGGAGGTGGCGTAATAGGCGTTTCCTTCCTTGAGGGCATTGGCCGTCACAGGGTCCTTGATGAAGTTGACCTCCTCCTCTGTCATGGGCTCCTGGCCCATCCTTTTCCGCTGGTCATTGGTGATGGTGATCAGGACATCGGCGGCCTGGGCGCCGCCCATGACGCCGATCTGGGAGTTGGGCCAGGTCCAGAGGAATTTGGGGGAGTAAGCCCTGCCGCACATGGCGTAGTTGCCGGCCCCGAATGAGGCTCCCACGATGAGGGTGAACTTGGGTACCGTGGCCGTAGACACGGCATTGACCATCTTGTGGCCGTCCTTGGTGATGCCGCCCCGCTCATACTCCCGGCCCACGATAAAGCCGTTGATGTTCTGGAGAAAGATCAGGGGTATCTTGCGCTTGTCGCAGAGCTGGATGAACTGGGTGGCTTTCTGGGCGCTGTCGGAAAAGAGGATGCCGTTGTTGCCGAGTATTCCCACGGGATAGCCGTGGATGTTGGCCCAGCCGGTCACCATGGTGGGGCCGTACATCTCCTTGAACTCCAGGAACCGGCTGCCGTCCACGATCCGGGCGATCACTTCCCTGATGTCATAGGGTTTTGAAAGGTCCGGGCTCACGATGCCGTAGAGTTCCTTGGGATCGTAGAGGGGCGGTTCGGGCGGTGTCATGGTGAGCCGGGATTTTTC
The DNA here is from genome assembly GCA_024225635.1 of Desulfobacteraceae bacterium. Taxonomy (GTDB): domain Bacteria; phylum Desulfobacterota; class Desulfobacteria; order Desulfobacterales; family Desulfobacteraceae; genus Desulforapulum. The sequence continues at coordinate 25,443 of JAAEMK010000489.1, forward strand.
GTTTTGGGGCAGGTTTTTCGTGATGTTCCGGATGATCCGGATCGCTTCGGCATCATCCGCCGCATAATAGTCCGACACACCCGATTCGCTGCAGTGCACCTCGGGCCCGCCCAGGTCGTTTGCCGAGACCTCCTCCCCGGTGGCCGCCTTGACCAGGGGCGGGCCCCCCAGGAAGATGGCGCCGTGGCCCTTGACATGGACGATGTCGTCGCACATGGCAACCCCGTAAGCGCCGCCGGCCGTGCACAGTCCCATCACCCCGACGATCTGGGGGATGCCCATCTTGGACATCATGGCCTGGTTGCGGAAGACCCGGCCCCCGTCGTCAAGGTCGGGGAAGATCTCGGACTGCATGGGCAGAAATGCGCCGGAGGAATCCATGAGGTTGATCATTGGAAGGCGGTTCTCCATGGCAATGGTCTGGAGACGGAGGGATTTCTTGACCCCCATGGGGTAGACCGCGCCGCCCTTGATGGTGGCGTCGTTGATGCTGATGAGGCACTCCCTTCCCTCCACCACGCCGATGCCGGTGACAAGTCCCGCCTTATGGATCTTGCCGTCGTACATATCCTTTGCCGCAAGGGGCGCGATCTCCAGGAACGGGGTGTTCCTGTCCAGGAGCAGTTCGAGTTTCTTCTCGCAGGGCAGCTTGCCCGACTCCTCCTGGCGGTGGAGGGCCTTTTCGGACCGCTCGTGCATGGCCCTGTCAAGCTCATTGTTGAGATCCTCCACAAGGGCCGTCATCTCTTCATGATTTTTATTGTACTCTTCTGAACCGACATCAACTCGTGTTTCAATAATATCCATAGTCTTGCACCTTTCCTGGGTTCACGTTTCCATGGTATTGATATGGTTTTTTTTGTTTCAGTCGTTGGTGTTGCGAACTCCTTTCCCTATTTGGAAATCCTCCGGATGCTCCAGTAGGAGGCCTCCTCCTCCCTGGGCTTGATCCCCTGGATGATGGTGTCGATCAACGGGTCCACAAGCTCCATGAGGTCGTCGGGTTTTCCCGTCATGAGCCAGGCGGTCACCACGTGCTCGATGGTGCCGATGATCATGGCACGGACAAGGTAGGGGTTGGTGTCGCTCTTGAACTCTCCCGAAGCCGTCCCCTGCTCCACGATGGCGGTGATGTTCTTGATGCCCCGGCGGATCACAAGATGGCCCTCTGTCTCGAGGAACCGTTTGTTGTGCTTGAGGATCAGCATGATGATGGCGGCAAAGTCGGGGTTGTCCCGGTAGGAGGAGAAAAAGAGGTAGATTACCGCCCTGAGCTGATTTGCCGCCCCCCGGATCATCTTGAGGTGGAAATCGGTTGTCTCAAAGAGCTTGCTTGCCGTTGCGATGGGGATGGCAAAGAGCAGCCCCTCCTTTGTGGTGAAATATTCGTAGATGGATGCTTCGGAGATCTTTGCAAGCTTTGCGATCTCGGCAATGGTTGCCTCCTGGAATCCTTTTTGGGCAAACACCTTTTCCGCCGCCCTCAGGATCTGTTCCTTTCTTGCCTCGATTTTCTTGGAATTCGCCATACGCTCCCTGCCCTTTGACGGTTTTGCATGGCCCTTTTTTAGGGCTTTCTTAATCTCTTTTCTTCAAAATAAGTCTTGGACTTTATATTTCGTATGTAAAATAGAGTGGGACTTGCTAAAAAGTCAACATGTTTTTTCACAAACACCCGGCGTATTGTTGTTAATCGTCTGAAAATTCACGTTTAAACAGTGTTTTGGCCTCTGGGTGCGAATGATGTGCTAAAAAGGGGGCGGAGCAGGGCGGCTTGGGGGAAATGATAGTCTTACTTTGAAACGGAGGTTTGTGATGTTAGCTCTTGATATTGCAGGCAAAATTCGGTGTTTTTTGAGGGAGGGAAAAGAGGTGTCCATGGTGAGGTTGGTGGTAAATCAGAGTGGTGCAGGATATTCGGTTGTCCATGGGGGTGTGTTTTATCGTCCCCCTTGTCTGGAGATGGCTGTCCAGGTTGTTAAAACTCGATCATCCAGTTTTTAGGTGGTTGCAAAAAATCTGAAATTATGCCTCTCTCGTACCTCAACTTGCAGCCCGGTATTTAAGAGATGGTGAAGCCTGAAAGTTGCCCCCAAGCTCTTGAATTCGTGTGCTTGTCAGACTTTTTAAAATCCGAGAACTGTTCTTTCATAAGTTCAGACAGCTTTTCGAATTCCGCCACGGGATCATCTACAGTCAGGATATCTTTGATCAAAGCCAGCAAGCTCTCAACGCTTATGGTTTTGCATAGGTTGCCAACAGTATTTGCGGGCATATTGTTATCCAGCAAGGCCAGCTGGTCCGGATGAAAAAAGAGGCTGTGATCTACCAGTAGGCTCAAGGTCAAACTTCGGTAAGACCCTTCTTTGCCAGGCTGTTTGGTCAACGTTCCCCATCCTTCATTCGCCTTATGGTCTTGAAAGAAAACCTCTATCAACCATCTCAATGTATAGGCTTCAACGATATCAAGTGTTCGCCAGGTCATGTCTGTGGCAACAAGGTACCGGCATTCTGATTCACCTTTATATCTCAAGGCGATTACAAATCTCTTTTTCTTATGGGCCACAACTCGAATTCTCGCACTATTTGCGTCAATAGGAGATTCATCCGCACCACGTATCTGGATTTTCTGATTGACGACAGGATTCCTTTGGAAATAGGTTTCCACCGATACGTTCTGATTTCTTGATTTTACCTTCTGGTTTGATCGGATCTGGCTGATGACCTGAACCCCGTTAAACAGAGTTGAAGCCTTGTCCATAAAATCAGCGGTTCCATACAGGGCATCAGCGACAATGGCCTGGATCCGGATTCCAGGATGATACTCTTTGAATTCTTTCAGCAGCTTGAGAGCGAGTGTCGGTATGGTGGGATAGTCCGGAGATCTTTCCGGCTTTTTGGGTCTTTCTTTTGCAGGGATTCCTTTCCTTTTCAATCGTTTATTCTCTTTGAACCATTCGGTCAAAGCCGGATCTGGCCGATGAAAGGTGAAGCCTGCCGGGATGGTTATCTTTGGCGTTATAATAGCCAGGACAACCAGTTTCTGCCCCATAAAGAATCCACCCGTCGATTTATCCTTCACCTTGTGACATCCATATATCGTTTTTACGGACTTACTGCGTTTTTTATCGGTATCATCAATGCCCAAGGTCCCTTTTTTGATTCCGTACCGGCGAAGGACAACTCCAAGGCTTATATGGAATACATGCTCCCATGCAATTGTAGAATGCCGGAACATCCATGATATGGCGTTCGCATTGTATTGCCCTAAACTCAGACGGGCAAAGCCCGTTCAATTTATTTGATTTGATAACAAAATCCCCATGATACAAAAGCCAAGCCAATATTTCTGGAGGCGACTTAAACCAAAACCCGGATTATATTCTCTCAGGGCATCATTCAGTGAATTCAGGTAATCTTCAACAAATGGCAACAGCTTTCTAACGGACATCGAGACTCCTATAAAAAATGTAAATAACATAGGGTCTGTATCTCATCTTTAAGTTGATTTCCATCATTATTTGGTCTATTTTAAAACTCAGAGGCTGGCCATCCGGTACGATTAGAGGTTTCCTCAGAGTAGGAGGCCTTATTCTATCGACGTGACCAGCCTTACCTATTTTATCCTTTGATGCGCCATTTTGACACCATGACCCGGAGTAACGAATTTGAATCTACAATACGCTATACGCCCCTATTGACGATGATTTCAGAAAAAAAACTGGATGGTCGAGCTTTACACTCCCTGTTTATTTCTGCGCCCCCTAACCCATCAGGTTTCTTGGCAACTTGAATCTGATTCTTGGAAAATATATGTCCATGTACTTACTGTCATGGTATTCTGCAACCGTTAGGAGACACAATGATCACTTCCATAATTTTGAAAAAACTTAAGCAGGCTTTTACTGATCTGCTTCCCATTATTCTGGTTATCGCTTTTTTTCAGATCGTTGTTCTGAAACAGCCTTTACCGCAAATAGGAGAAGTCCTTTTTGGTGCTCTTCTTGTGGTGGTCGGCCTCACCCTGTTTGTTCAGGGGCTGGAAATGGGCCTGTTTCCCATCGGTGAGGCAATGGCCCATGCCTTAGCCAGGAAGGGCAGTCTCTTCTGGCTCCTCTGCTTCGCCTTTGCCCTGGGCTTCTCAACCACTGTGGCAGAGCCTGCCCTCATAGCAGTGGCTTGGGAAGCCGCAGAAATTGCCAGTCAGGGGGGGCTTATTGACCCCAGCCAGGAATCTCTAAAGCAATATGCCTTTGGACTTCGCATGTCTGTCGCTTTTTCCGTGGGTCTTGCCATCCTTATCGGTGTCATGCGTATCATCCGCGGTTGGCCTATTCATTATCTGATCATCGGCGGTTATGTTGTTGTTATGCTGATGACCATCATTGCCCCAAAAGAGATTATTGGTATAGCCTATGATGCCGGCGGAGTCACCACATCCACCATCACCGTACCCCTGGTTGCAGCTTTGGGAGTGGGGTTGGCCTCATCAATCAAAGGACGAAGCCCTCTTTTGGATGGTTTTGGTCTTATCGCTTTTGCTTCACTTCTCCCCATGATTTTTGTCATGGGTTATGGAATTCTAATCTTCAGATAAAAAGGGGGGCCTGTTTTCGTGGAATTTATACATGATTTCAGTAAAATATTGCTTGCCACCTGCAGAGATGTACTGCCGATCTTTATTCTCATTACCGGTTTTCAGCTCCTGGTCCTGCGTCAGCCAATTCCCCATCTGCGTCGTCTCGTTGTCGGTGGCGTCTATGTTGTTATTGGTCTTACCCTGTTTCTGGCAGGACTTGAAAAAGCACTTTTCCCTCTGGGGACAATTATGGCTAACCAGCTGTCTGATCCTGCCTTTATTTATGGTGCAGGGGAAATTGTTACCCAGGCAGACTGGAAGGCATATGGTTGGGTGTATCTTTTTGCGGCCATGATCGGCTTTGCAACCACCATTGCCGAACCATCTCTTATAGCCGTGGCTTATAAAGCCAATGAGGTGTCAGCCGGGACGATCAGTCAATGGGGGTTGAGAATCACTGTTGCCATAGGAGTCGCTTTTGGAATAAGCCTTGGAACCTTTCGCATTATCACCGATACTCCACTTTATCTGTACATTCTTGTCGGCTATATGATTGTTATTGTACAGACCCTGTTTGCCCCCAAAAGCATCATTGCTCTGGCGTATGATTCGGGCGGGGTCACCACTTCAACAGTAACAGTACCACTGGTGGCGGCGCTTGGTCTTGGATTGTCTGCCACCGTGCCTGGATGCAATCCTGCCCTGGACGGTTTTGGCCTTATTGCTTTTGCCAGTCTTTTTCCAATCATAGCCGTTATGGGCTATGCTCAATTAATGCACTGGCTAACAAAACGCAGTACAAAAATCATGGAGAGAAAGAATGCGCTTTAAACTTATTTTATCATCGGTAAAGACGGATATCACTGACCATGTTGTTGATTCGGCAAAAAAGGCAGGAGCCACCGGAGCAACAATCATACCGGGCAGGGGGACTGGTATCAAGGAGGCAAAAACTTTTTTTGGCCTTTCGCTGGAAGCACAGACCGACGTAATCATGCTCCTTGTCGAAGAGCATCTTGTTACTACAATTTTAAACTCTATAAAGCAAGCGGGAGAATTTCATAAGCCTGGAACAGGCATTGCTTTTGTGCTTCCGGTTGAGCATGTTGTCGGTCTGGAAAGCCAGATGGATAAATTCAAAGAAGAAGTTCGGAAAAGTTATTTTTAAGCAATGATATTTATTTTTATAAAGGGAGAAAATTATGGTACCTGACAACACCTCAATAATTCGGGCAAGGGACGTGATGCATAAGATTGTGTCCATTGACGGCATGGCCACAGCCAGGGAGGCTGCTGCTAAAATGCGTTCTGAAAAAGTCTATTCACTTCTTGTCAATAAAAGGCATATCGATGATGCCTGGGGTATACTGGTCTATCAGGATTTTATTAAAGGGGTGATCATACCCGGTCGCTCCCCGTATGAAGTGAATGTCTATGAAATCATGACAAAGCCTGTTATCAGCGTGCCTGCTGATATGGACATACGCTATGTTGCCCGTCTGATTTACCGGGCCGGCATACGAAGAGCCCCGGTTGAGGATGGAGGGGAGCTTATCGGTATGATTTCTCTTTCCTCGTTGATTCTCGACAATGAGCTTTTTTAGTACCTTTCTACAGTTAAGCCGATTTGCGAGAATGAATTTACAAAACAATTTAGGAGTGGACCAATGAGATGTGAGCAGAAGACGCGACTGACAGTTTTCATGTTGATCCTGCTGATGACTGGAATCTTTCTTGGTCATGGAAGTGCTTTTTCAACCGTCAATCTGTTAATGGGGCAGAGTGTTTATGTTCCAGTTTATTCACACATTTACCATGGAGACAAAGAGACGCCCTTCGATTTGACTGCAACACTCAGCATCCGCAATACAGACCCGAAACAGGAGATCTTCCTTACTTCAGTGGAGTATTTTGACTCTAACGGAAATTTTCTGAAAAACTATGTGGAAAAAACTATAAAATTAAAAAACCTTGCCTCAATACGCTATATCATTAAAAGCAAAGATAAAAGCGGAGGGTCTGGGGCAAAATTTATTGTCAGGTGGGAATCGAAGGAACCTGTAAATCCTCCTTTAGTAGAAGCAATTATGATCAGCACAAGCAGTCAACAAGGGATTTCTTTTACTTCCAGGGGCCAAGCTATAAAAGAGTAACTTCCCATTGGTGAGGCAATGGCCCATGCCTATCCAGGAAGGGCCGTCTCTTCCTAATCTTCTGCTTTGCCTTGCTCAACCACTGTGGCAGAATCAGATCATCAGCAATAATAAGACTCATTATACTCCACCACAAAGTGTAATAGCTTGCTCACTCTCTCATTGGCAGCGGGCATTGATTTAGCAGACCTTTTAAGGGTTATCTATGCATATGATTTCATTGAACATTGCCCTTCTGCTTTCCACAGGTCTCATGGGCGGCAAACTATGTCAAAGGTTCCACATCCCTTCCGTTACAGGGTATATCCTGGCAGGTCTGCTCCTTGGCCCTTCATTTTTTCACATTGTTAACAAAGAAACTATAGGCCACAACCTTGACCATTTCACTACGATTGCGAACATCGAGACCCCTATAAAAAATGTAAATAACATAGGGTCTGTATCTCATCTTTAAGTTGATTTCCATCATTATTTGGTCTATCTTAAAGCTCAGAGGCTGGCCACCCGGTACGATTAGAGGTTTCCTCAGAGTAGGAGGCCTTATTCTATCGACGTGACCAGCCTTACCTATTTTATCCTTTGATGTGCCATTTTGACATCATGATCCGGAGTAACGAATTTGAATCTACAATACGCTACACGCCCCTATTGACGATGTTTTCAGAAAAAACTGGATGATCGAGTAAAAGGGTATCTTCAAATCGTGGAATCTGATATAAGACCTCCCTTGGTGTGATAGCAGCACGAAAATAAGAACTCCCAATAAAAACAGACAGGAAACAGAAAAACAATGAAGCGCAGTTTGATCGTCAAGGGTAATTTCATATTTACAAAAGAGTCGGGAAAGTTTGAGATATTTAAAGATAGTTTTCTGGTCGCAAGGGATGGCAGGGTCGAGGCCATTCATCCACAGCTTCCCGAAAGCTATAAGGGGTGTGAGATCCTGGATTACGGCGACAGGATCGTGATTCCCGGATTTGTGGATCTCCATCTCCATGCCGCCCAATACCTTCAATGCGGCATCGGCATGACCAAAACCCTGCTTGACTGGCTCAACGATTACACCTTTGATCTGGAGCGCCAGTTCCAGGACCGGGAGTTCGCAAGGGCGGTCTATTCGGAATTCGCCGCCAAGCTCGCTGCCCACGGCACCCTGCGGGCCTCGGTGTTTGCCTCCTCCTCTACCCAGGGTACGGAAGAGCTGTTCGAAGCCTTGAAGGCCCAGGGGATCGGCGCCTATGTGGGCAAGGTGAACATGGACAGGAACGCCCCGGATTTCATCCTCGAGGATACGGCCGCATCCATTGACGGCACCCGGTACCTGATCGAGAAATACGGGGACGACCCCCTGGTGAAGCCGATCATCACTCCGCGGTTCGCCCCCACAAGCACGGACGCGCTCTTGAAGTCCCTGGGAGAACTTGCCGTTTCCAAGGATCTCCCGGTCCAGTCCCACCTGAACGAAAACAAGGACGAGATCGACTGGGTCCAGTCACTGTTTCCCGGGTCCCGGCATTACTCCGATGTATATGACCGGCACAACCTCTTTGGCCAGACCCCGACCATCATGGCCCACGCCATCTACTCCAATGATGATGAAGTGGCCCTTGCATGGAAAAACAAGGTGTTTCTTTGTCATTGCCCGGATTCCAACATCAATGTCAGGAGCGGCATCATGCCGGTGCGGCGCTATCTCAAGATGGGAATGAACCTCGGCCTTGGCAGCGATATTGCTGGCGGCCACAGGATCGGCATGAACGATGCCATTGTCCGGGCGATCCAGCTTTCAAAGCTCAGGAGCATGGAGGTGAAAGGGGAAAAACCCCTGACGGTTTCAGAGGCTTTTTACCTTGGCACCAAGGGGGGCGGCCGGTTCTTCGGCAAGACCGGCAGCTTTGAGCCGGGCTACTGGTTCGATGCCCTGGTGATCGAGGAGTCTCCCTTTGTGAGGGAGCGGTACGGCCTTGAAGACAGGCTTGAAAAATTCCTTTACACCGGGGACGACCGGCATATCAGCGACCGGTTTGTCCAGGGCAGGAAGTTGTAATGGAAATTCTCCCGGCTCTCCCCCTCACTGCCTGATGGGGGAGAACCGGAGGAGGGTTGTTCCGGGGATTAAACGCAAAAAAGCCGTTGAGATCTTTTAAGTATCTCAACGGCTTTCTTATATATGGTGCCGAAGGGGAGATTTGAACTCCCACGGGTCGCCCCACACGCCCCTCAAGCGTGCGTGTCTACCAATTCCACCACTTCGGCATTTCAACTTGTTCATCAACCGCCGGTTTCATGTCTGAATCCCGCGTTCGATTTGGGGTTTATACCGCTAAAGGGGTGCCATGTCAACAAAAAAATGCGGGTCGGGGAATGTTAATTTGATTCTCTTTTAAAAAACAGGGTTTTGAAAATATGTCTTTGTTTGCTTTTTTACTAAAGTCATGACTGCCTGGTTCCGATTATCATTGTGTTGTGGAATATGCGCTGAACTGCACCATCAAAACCGGAGAACAACGGCATGGGCTCAATTAACCTGGCAGCAGTAAATACTATCTCCTCCAATCCATTGCACACCGCTTCAGCTGACAACTGCGCCGCCGGAATCCAGGATAGTTCCTCCGTTGCCCAGGGGGCATCCTCTTCCCAGGCCATGGGGGAGGCGTCTTCCGGGAAAAACAGTTCGGAAGAGGATTCCCGGGGCCAGGTGGCTTTACCCTATGAGAGCGCGGTCAAAGAAAGAAACCGGGGGGAACTCAGGGAACTTGCGGTAACCCTCGGGGTGTTGGAGAAGACATTGGCCGAGGTGGTGTCACAGCTCAACGAGCAGGAGCGGTCTGACTTTCTTTTGGCCGTGGTGAAGACCGGAGACCGTGTTGGAAAATTTATCGAGACCACCCGCCACCTTTCCGGCAGGCAGCGCAAAGGGTTTCTCTCTTTGGCGGAAAAGCTGCCGGAAGAGGGGGTGCGGAATTTCCTGACCGCTGTTAACAACGCTTCCCGGGATCTGGACCGCATGATCGATACCGCCTCAAAACTGTTGGGAAAGGAGTTGGGCGACTATCTGTCGGCTGCGGCCATGGCCGGGGAGGGCCTCACCATGCTGATCAAGGAGGTTGACAGTCGCCTGGATCAGTCCGAAGCCCCTGGTGGAAAGGAATTGTCCGGGTTTCTGTCCGCCGCGGCCCGGAGCGCACAGAATGTGATGACCCTGATCTCAACGATCCAGGATGTTTCCCGGAAGACCGGCGGCAAAATCCTGGCCCATATCAATGCCCTTGATTCCGGGGTGGAGCTGGCCGAATTTATTTCGATGATGGACGGGGCCGGAGAAAAGGCCATCTGTGCGCGCATGGAGAGGCCCCGGGGCCTGACCGGGGAAGACAGGGAAATTCTTTTTGGGATCGTGTCCCGCACGGACGCCGATCCGGGGATTCTCCTGTCACGGGTTGAAAACATGGGGATGGACGAGCGATCCGGTTTTTTTAAAATGGCCGCCGCCGCGCCGGAAACCATGGGAGACCTTTTGAAGGTGCTCAGGACCGTCTCCCGGGCGGAACAAAAAGAGTTCCTGGGAGTGGGCCGTGAGCTTGGGGGGAATACCCTGAAGAATTTTATCCGGACTGGGGGAACAGCCGCCGCCAACGCTCCCGTCGGCACCTTGTCGAACCTGGTGGGGTTAACCCGGGAGCTGAAGGGACGGGACCGGGAATATCTCCTTGCGGCAAGCGTCACGGCCGAGCCCGGGCTGCTCGGTGATCTCATGAACATCACCGTAGCATTGGGAGAGAATCTGAGGGAGAAGCAGGAAGAGAATCCGGGGGATGACCGGATCGCTTTGGCCCGGCACAGTTTCCTGACGGTGGCCTCGGATGCGGGCCATAACCTGGGAGGGCTTATCCGGATGACGGAAACCCTTGTTGAGATCGATGACGGGGCGTTTATCGAGATCCTGGATTCCGCAGTCAAAACAGGGAAGTATTTGGGCGGTTTTATCCAGGCCTACGTATGACTATCATCAAACCCGCCGTCATAGCCGCTCTGTTCGGGCGTATGTGTAAGCCCATGGCCCCTGGAAGGGAAAGGTCCGGGGATGGGCTCCCCGGACCATAAAAACAATATAGGCAGGTTTTTTTACTCGTGGGCGTCCCAGGCAAGGTCAAAGGACTGCTCGTTCTGCTCAAGGTTGGTGATCACCAGGGAGGGCATAATCCACGCCTGGTCGTCGCATTCATTGGTTTCCGCCACCTTGATGCTGGGATAGGCGGTTTGCCGGGCGATCTTTTTCACCGTGAGAAACCGGGTGGCGTTTTCCCCTGCCGGAATCCGTGTAAATGCAAGGTGGTTGACATTGTTTCGCTGGGCCGCTTTCTGGTAGTTTTCAAACTCTTCCATGTTGTACAGCTTGCCCGGTATCACCTCCATCTGGCTGGTGGTCCGTGTGTCCACATCCAGGGAGATATAGTATTTATGATCCTCAAAATCGATCTCATACCCGTCGTACAGGGTGTAGACATTGCCTAACAGGGTGATGAGCTTTTCAAAATGGTCGATCTTCTTGGCATAGCGCTCCCCTTCCTGGTTCTTGCCCACATGGTGATAGTCGGCCATGAACAGGCAGTGTTCCGGCAGCAGGATCAGCTCATCCTTGTTGAACTCCTTGAGGATGTGGCGCCGGATGGTTTTTCTCACAAGCTCGGCCTTGGTGGGCCTGCCCGAGATGAGAAAATAGATGCCGTTCAGCTCCTTTTCCTTTCGCCATTCCGAAAGAAGCGCTGCCTGCTTGCCGAACAACAGCTCCAGGAACCGTGAAAATTCCTTGTCCATGAATCGTTCGGATTCCCACCACAGGCCGTCTTCCTCGGGCAGTTTTGTCTCGGCATACCGCTGGGAAAAATACTCCCCCGCCTTTTTTTCGGAGAACGACTCTTTTCGTTTCAGGGCCGTGGTGATGCCGATGGCCGGATCCTGGTAGGTGTTGATCAAAAGAATGCTGGCGTCGGTGGTAAGGCCCCCGATATCGATGTGGCACACCACAAAGTTCAGCTTCTTTTTCTCCTGGTTCAAGAGCCGGTTCTGGGAAAAGAGGAAGTCCACTTCCTTGAGATCCGGGCTCCTGTCCTTGTGGCTGGACAGCTCCCAAAAGGGCATCAGCTTGAGCAGGTTGAGAAAATAGAGCTCACAGGCGCCGTTTTCATCGGCCGAGATGTTGACAAAGGTTTTTCTCAGGTGCCTTAGGTTGTCGGGAAACAGCTGGCCCCATTTGTTGTGGTTGGCAAGGTCCATGCACACGGAAAAGATGTTTTCCCGGTAGCCGTTCCGCAGGTTCTCGATGAAGAGATCCGGCACCGTGACCCTGATTTCGGTGATGGTGGGTATGGCCGGCCCGTTCCAGGGCCTGCCCTCTTTGGGCTCGGTGATGAACTTGAAGCTCTCCTCCAGCACCTTCTTGATGTAGAGCTTGAACTGGGGAACGTTGCCCTTGTATGCGGCAAACTTGCTGGCAAACACGTATTTGGCGCTTTTTACGATCTGGCTGGAACTGACGGACTCTTCGCCCATGTTGGCCACAAAGGCAAAATCCCGGTCATCCCCGGAGGGCGGGTTGATGAATGCCGAGGGAAAACCGCCCTGGTCCCCGTTTTTGCAGTTGACCACGTACTGCCAGGAGTCGGTGATCTTGTCCCTGCCGAAGCTGCAGGGCCAGCAGAGCACCGAGGTGCGGTAGGAGCCGAAGTCCACGAACAGGATATACTCCTCATGGTTGTTTGGGTCCCTGGGGGTCCGGCCGGCAATGGTCTCATAGTAGAGCTTGTCATCATCTTCAAGCTCCAGGTTGAACTCGTCAATGGATGGTTTTTTTCGTTTAAAAAAATTAAACAGCATGGTTGGTATCCTCCATAGCCCTTTCCATAAGGGCATAATCCCCCCTCAGCAGTGCATTGGGGACATATAGTTCGGCCATGTTCATGATGATGTAGGGAAGATCCTGTTCCCGGGCGCTCAGGAATCCCTTGTTATCCGGGTCGAGCCTTTGAAACAGGGCGTTCCACATGACCTTGGCGATGGCCTTGCTGCGCTCGATATCCCTTACAAACTGCTCAAGGTAAGAGGAGAAGATGGTGCCCCAGAACTCCTCGTGGTTGTGGATGATTCCCTCCTGGGAATAGGCCAGTTCCGACTCGAAAAACTGCCGCAGGGAGCGGTAGGAGTCGTTGAGGATGGCCTGGCGCATCCGTTCCTTGATCTCCGCCTTTTCATCATAGTTGATGATCTCCTGGTAGCAGTCCAGGGCCTGGTCATGGATCTCGGCGGCCTCCGTGATCCAGGGGCGCAGGAACAGGTTGTCCAGGGCTTCCCGGATATAGGAGGAGGTGCACACCTCCTTGAGCATGCGCCGGGACCAGGAGATGCCGCCGTCCAGGAGCACCTGCTCCCGGATCTCTTCAATGTCCCTGTATCTTGAGATGTTGCGTATCCAGGTATCCACGTGGGGGCCGGGCGCAACAAAGTTGACCGGATAGTTGAGGTTACAGGGGTTGACCAGCTGGATCACGGTCTCAAAGTTCCGGTAGCTCTGGAAGTCGCTCCGGATATCCTCCTCCACGTTGGTGTTGCCGCAATAGCTTGCAATGGCGCTGTCCCCCTGCATGGAGATCACCAGGGGCAGTTTGTGGTGGGATTGGTTGGTCTTGAGCACATCCCCGTATTTCTTCAGGATGGCATCCAGGGGATGGCCCGGGGGAATGGCGATCTTGTGCTGGAAGCAGGTCACAAGGATGCCCGGGTATTTTACCAGGGTGTCCAGCATGTTCTGCTGGAAGAGCCGGTGAAGCTCCTTTTGCCTGTCCATGGCATCGGCGCCCTCCTTGATGCCAGGATACTCGATCACCGGCAGGGTCATGGGGGTGGCGTCGGCCGGGATTTCCACCCGGAGGAGATAGTCGTCCGGCTTGGCCCCGTTGGAGAGATCGTAGAGCCGGTTGAACTCCTTCTGGCTCAGGGCTTCCCGGATGACCGCCCCCGAGGAGATGGCCACCTGGCTGACGGTGACGTTCTTCACCCGCGGGGAGGGTTCCACCAGGCAGGGCACGGCCGTGTTTTCCGAAGTGGTGCGCATCTTGACGGAAAAGATCTGTCTCAGCTCATCATTGTCGAAGAGATCCAAAAGGTAGCTTGTCTTAAAGGATTTATCCGTGCCTGTAATATGGACGTACACCGGGGTATCCACGGAGGGGATGCCGTGGAGGCAGTCCCGGCACTGGTCAATGGCCTTCCGGGCCTTGTCCCCATGGCTTTCCGGTACGGTGGCGAGTTTATCAACAATGGATTCAATATCCTGACGCAGCTGCATCAGACGATCTTGATTGGCATTCATGTTAAGGTTTATACTCCTTGGCTCCTTGTGCCTTAATTGATCTCTAGGATCTGGTGGTTTCCGTCTTCGGATTTAACGATTTTCAGCCGGGTGTCTCCGAGGTCCAGTTCCATGTCCGTGATGTCGTGCTTGAAGCTGAAGGTGATGCTGTCTTTGAACACCATGAAGGAAAAGGGATTGAAGAGGTTGACCGTGGCCTTCTCAAAGGTGGCGGATCGTCCGTCACTGAACCTGGCCTTAAAGCTGTCCACCGGCTCAAACAGTCTGATAATGCCGGTCTTGCCCGGGGTGATGTTGATGGACTGGTTGGAAAAACTGTCGTCCTTGGAGAGCTGGACCAGGGTGGTGTTCACCTGGATGGGGTCACGCTTCAACGACAGGTTGCTGTCCCGCTCAAACGAGGACTTGGTGATCAGGTTGGAGAGCACCAGGCTTGTGACCGGATCGTAGCACTGGATGCCGTACTTGCCCTTGGAATCGCTCATGAGCAGTTCCCTGTGCACGGTGACGGGCAGCAGGTGGTCCGCGGGTTTCAGGCCAAGCTCAGTGATCTTCTCCTTGACCACGTCCAGTTTCAGGGCCTGGCCCATGGACTTGGTGAAATAGGTCAGGGAGTCGTCCGACAGGCTGAGCCGCTGGGCCTGGGAGTCGTTGATGGGAAACCAGGCGACATCCTTGGGCTCCTTGGTGTTGAGCAGGTGATCCCCCAGGCGCCTCGGCACCAGGGTGGCCTTGTCCCGCTGGAAAAAGGCGGCAAAGTCAATGTTGCCGGATTTGTCCTGCTGGGTTAGCAGATACCAGTCGATGTTTTCCAGGGGCTCTCCTATCCGCAGGGGGGTAAAGGTGTACACATCCTCAAGAAAGCTCTTCATCTTGAAGCTGATGCCGTCCTTCCGGAGGAGTTCGGAAAACTCATTGGCGTCCCGGAGCTTGGTGTAGTCCCGGTAGGAGATCATGTTCTTTTTCAGGAAGTTGGAGATCTCGGCGCGCTTGAGGTTGAGGTCCCCCACCTTGAAGTAGAAGATGTTGCTGGAATACCCGGACTGTTCACACGAATAGATGCGGGCAAGGCGCATGAACTCGGTGCCCCGGAGTTTTCTCTCGTAGCGCTCCATGGCCTTTGCCACGTCGGTGTTGTAATTGAAATAGACAAACAGGGCAAGCCTGTGTCCCTGGTTGTTATCCTTGCCGTGCTCCCCCCCGTAGAAGTCCTTGTCCATGGTTGCCAGCAGGTCGCTGATATACTCGGGCCGCAGCAGGTCGTCGGCGATCTTTTTGATAAACGGCCGTTCATCGGTCTTCCATTGGTAAACCTGGGGAAACATCATCTCATAAAAGCCCATTTCAGGCGAATCCATGGACGATGTCAGGCTTTTAAAAGGAAACAGTTTTTCCAGGTACACATATTTGTAGATGCCCAGGGATGCCGCGGCCACAAGGCAGGTAACGGCCAGGGCCGCACCCAGCCGCTTGAGGCCGTGGGTCCGGACCTTGCTTCCCTGGAGGACGGTCAAGAGCCGTCTTGCCCGGTCCTGGCCCGTTATGGAATCCCTGTGCACGATGTTGGCGCCATAGGCAATGACGCCCTTTTTCTTCTCCTGGGACCGGAAAAAGGCCCAGGAAGAGCCGATGTTGTCACCCCTGGTTACCCTGATTTTCAGGTAGTCGATGAACTCCTTTTTTTCGGCCGCGGTCAGTTTTGACATGGGAACCTGTTCCATGTCCGGTTCCAGGGTAATGAGACCGTCAACGTTGATGACCTTTATATCCAGGTGGGAGGTGACGCTTTGATAGCGCCTCACATCCTGGAAAAAACTGCACTCCTTTGGAAGGACTGTCTCATAGGTTAATGGAAACTCACGGATTTTTTTGATGGTGAGTTCAAACTCATCAAAACGCCCCATACACTTTTTCTCCTCTATCCCTTCACCTGTATCTCCCCTTGGGGAGTGTGTGCCGGTTCGCACTACTTCATAAACAAAGATGTGGAATATACCATAGAAGCCTCTGTAATTTCAATGGCTTCTTTTGGCCGCCCGGGGCGGTGCAAGACCCGGTAATCATTGTGGATGGTTCATGTGGGAGCAGGCGCCGGGTTTGAAGGGGGTGAATAAAAACCTTGACATCTTCAAAAGGGTCCTGTAGGGGACATATTGAAGCTAAACATACTCACTCATAGAGAGGATCACTCACATGTCCCGATTTTTTGCGAACGTTTATTTTTGGTATTATTTTTATACCACACGTCCGCCCGGGGTGAGCTGAACTCTTATTGACAGAATAAAGCAATCAAAGCCGTGGGCAACTCTCCCACGGCTTTTTTTATTTCAAGGCCGTGGAGAAGCTCCTGCTCCATGGCCTTTTTTAGTTTAACCTATCCTTTAGGAGACCGTATCATGAAACAACAGTCCTATGATGTAAATGTGGAATCGTTTGAGCCCCTGATTGCCCCCAGCGCCCTGAAAAAGGAGCTGCCCATGACAGAAACGGATATTGCCACGGTGATATCCAGCCGGGCGACCATTGAGAGAATCCTGCGCAAGGAGGACAAGCGCATGCTGGTGGTCACCGGCCCCTGCTCCATCCATGACGACGAGGCCGCCCTGGAGTATGCCGAAAAGCTCAGGGAGCTCAGCCGCCGGGTTGAGGATCAACTCTATCTTGTCATGCGGGTTTACTTTGAAAAACCCAGGACCACCGTGGGATGGAAGGGGCTGATCAATGATCCCCGCATGGACGGGTCCTGCGACATGGCGGCCGGGCTGAAAAGGGCCCGCAAGCTGCTTCTGGACATCACCGCCATGGGCCTGCCCACGGCAACGGAGATGCTGGATCCCTTCACTCCCCAGTATATCGCGGGGCTTGTCAGCTGGGCCGCCATCGGGGCCAGGACCACGGAATCCCAGACCCACCGGGCCATGGCGTCGGGGCTTTCCATGCCCGTGGGGTTCAAGAACTGTACGGACGGCGGCCTTGCCAATGCCTGTAATGCCATGGTGGCGGCCGGATCGCCCCAGAGTTTTCTGGGCATCGATCCCCAGGGCCGGTCCAGCATCATCAAGACCAAGGGCAATTCCGGGGCCCACATCGTGCTCCGGGGTGGGGTGAGGCCCAATTACGATTGTGTGAGCGTGGGGGAGGCCATGGCCCAGCTCAAGGCCCGGAACCTGCCCCAGTCCATTGTGGTGGACTGTTCCCATGCCAACTCGCGGAAAAAATTCCAGGGCCAGGCCCTGGTGTGGCAGGATGTCCTGAACCAGCGGCTCAACGGCAATGATGCCCTGGTGGGCATGATGCTCGAGAGCAATATCAACGAGGGAAGCCAGCCCTGTAACGTTGATCCCGCACAGTTGAAGTACGGGGTTTCCATCACGGATGAGTGCATTTCATGGGAAACCACGGAGGAGCTCATCCTGTCCGCCCATGACCAATTCAAGGCCCGCTAAAACCGGGCCTGAAGCAAAACACCTTTGGGAGAGCTTTTATGAAAATTCTTGATATCCAGGGCCGTACCGGCCATTCCACCCTTGCCATCGGGGAACGGCTGGGCAATCTTTCCAACTATATTCCTGAAAACACGGTAATCATCACGGACGGCCATGTGCGTTCCCTTTACCAGGACCGGTTTCCCCCCTGTCCGGTCATCGAGATCGGCTGCGGCGAGGAGATCAAGACCCTGGACACGGTCCAAACCATCTATCAGCAGCTGGTGGAACTGGAAGTGGACCGCTCCTGGTTTATTGTGGGCATCGGCGGGGGCATTGTCTGCGACATCACGGGGTTTGTCGCCTCCACCTATCTTCGCGGGGTCCGGTTCGGGTTTGTTTCCTCCACCCTGCTGGCCCAGGTGGATGCCAGTGTGGGCGGCAAAAACGGGGTTAATTTCTCCGGCTATAAGAATATGGTGGGGGTGTTTAACCAGCCCGAGTTTGTGATCTGCGACCTTGAGTTGTTGAGGAGCCTTCCCCAGGGCGAGGTGCTTTGCGGCCTTGCCGAGATCATCAAGCATGCCTGCATCGAGGATACGGCCATGTTTGAGTTCCTTGAAGCCGCATCCGGCCGGGCCCTGGCCCTGGACCCCGATGCCATAGAGCGCCTGGTGCATGATTCCGTGGTGATCAAATCCACCATCGTCAACCGGGATGAACGGGAGCAGGGGGAGCGCAGGAAGCTCAACTTCGGCCACACCTTCGGCCATGCCTTTGAGAAGATCCTCCGGGTGCCCCATGGTGAGGCCGTGGCTGCCGGCATGGTGGCGGCGTCGGCCCTTTCCGTCAAGAAAGGGTATTTAAGCCCGGAAGATGCCCGCCGCATCGAGACTCTCTTGGAAAGCGTCAACCTTCCCACCCGGTTTTCCGTCTCCGGGGAGAAGGTGGTGGATGCCATGCGCCGGGACAAGAAAAGGGAAGGGGATGTGATTCACTTTGTGCTGCTCAAGGGGCTGGGCAAGGCCGTGGTGGAAGCCATTTCCCTTGGGGAGCTTGAAGCGTACATGGCGGAGCCGGACCTTTTTTGATGGGCCCCCGGCGGGCTGATGCGGGCCGGGGGTAACGCCCCGGCTGCACCTTTTTCCTTATTGGATTATTTCTGGGGTTGATCCTTGTCCAGGGCGTACCAGTCTATCTTTCTTGTGATATACATCACCGTGGCCAATACGATGAATAAGCCGATACTTCCCATGAGCAGGGCATAATCCTCAAGTTGAAGGACAATATACAGGTAGGTGTACAGGACGATCAGGATGCCGCAGACGGTCAAGGCAAAAGGGTTGTTCTTTAAAATCCCCCTGGAATAGCCGGTGATGGTGGTGGTGATGGCCCCAGCCGACAGGATATAGGCAAGATCGAAATTCAAATGCTCGGAAAGGGCGAGGAGTAAAACGTAAAATAGAATAATGGCGAGCCCGATTAAAATGTACTGAATCGGATGCACTCTTTTCCGGTTGATCACTTCTGAAAAGAAAAACGCGGAAAATGTGAAAACGATGAACATTAAGGCATATTTCGATATTCGAATGGATTTCTGATATATGTCCGCCGTGATCAGCAGTCTCAGGCCAAAGGACGCCTCTCCCACCATATATTGATTCCCCACCCAGAATTGAGGAAAATTTCTGTTGAGGTGGAGAATGTTCCAGGCTGCTGAAAACCCATTTTTACTCACCTCCCTTGTCACCGGGAGGAAAGCGCCGTTGAAGCTTGGTGAGGGCCAGGGCGATTCAAGCTTGACCCGGGTGGTCTCACCCACCGGGATGAAGCGGATCTGGTCACTGCCGTTGAGGTTCAGTTCCAGGGAAAAACGGCCGTCGTCGAGGTCCGGGGAGAGGGGAATATTGCATTGTACGCCTGATGACGCAATGTCCGTTGTTTTCAGGCCCGGGCCTGCTTTATACCCGTTGCCGTTGAACTGGATGGAGATATTGTCCCGGATGCCTCCCATGTCCGTGATCCCCATGGAAAAGACGGCCTTTTCCCACAGTACATTACCCGGATCAATGTTGTACTGGTTGAGCATGGGCAGTGTAAAGCCGCCATCCATTTTGATGCGGGTGTTGTACAGGACCGCTTCATAAAGACTTCGATATCTGATTGTCGGGTCCAGCTGTCCGGTAATGTTTATCTCCTTGGGTAAAACATGAAAATATCGAATATTGAATTTTACCTTGTCCTTCTCGTCCTTGTAATAAGACTTGAACGGAACGGTCAGGAAAGGGCCGGTAATGGTTTGGCTGTTTCCCCATTTTTGGTTGATTTCCCGAACCACTTCGTCCCGTCTTGACTCCCGTTCCCGCATCAGTGAAGAAACCATTGAGGTTGGAATGAGAAGGACCAGAACCAGCAGGCCGATGGAGATAATCTTCAGGGTTGCGGAGTTTCGAATGAAATTGCCTGTTTTCTTTAATGTGTCCTGGGTCGTCATGGTTTTTTTCCTGATTTATCGGTTGGTTTGATGGTTACTGTTTTGCATAGCGGCAATATTACTCGATTGGATACCCAAAGGCAAACCCGTTCTTATCCCGGCATGGCGTTCCAGGGATTCGGCTTGCGTTTTACCGCTGGAACTGGTAGCTGGAGAAAGCGGATGCCCACGGCCGCATTTACAGTTCGTCTGATTTGAGAAACTTATGGTTTGGCTTAACCTTTCATGGATGGGGGGTGTATGACGTTTGATCCTTTGGTTTTCGCACAGAAGAATCGCCGGGAATATGGGGAGTCCTATGACGCCATGACCTGGCTTTCCGGGCAGGCGGCGGTTGATGCCGCCCACCGGCGCGACCGGCTTCTGGACGCAATTTTTTCCGGCGGCGGCAATAACGGGGAATGGGGGTTCGCGAACACGAAACCGTTCACCGGAGAGCTCTCTCCCGGCTGCCGGCTGTGCGGTCAGGGCCTCTGGTCCTGCCTGTTTGTCAACAACCTGTGCAATGCAGGCTGTTTCTACTGCCCTTCGTCCCAGAAGGATAAATCCGTTCCCGGCACCGGCAGCCTTGAGTTTGCCGATCCCCATGATTACGTGGATTATCTCAATGCGTTTGACATCCGCGGGGTCAGCTTCAGCGGCGGCGAGCCCACCTTGACCTTTGACCGGGTGAAGCGGTTCCTGCGGATTTTGAGGCAGCGCCAGACCCGGCCCTTCTATATCTGGATGTACACAAACGGCATCCTGATCACCCGGGAGATGCTCAAGCTGCTGGCGGACGAGGGGCTCGATGAGATCCGGTTTGACATCGGGGCGGACAGGTACAGCCTGGACAGGGTCAGGATGGCCGTGGGCATCATTCCTAAGGTCACGGTTGAGATCCCGGCCATACCTGAGGATCTTGGGCGCTTGAAGCAGGTGGTGTACGAGCTTGCCGACATGGGGGTGGATTTCCTGAACCTTCATCAGCTCCGGTGCACCCCCTTTAACAAGGAGAAGTTCATCCGCCGGAACTACACCTTTCTCCACGGCCCCGGGGTGACGGTGCTTGAAACCGAGCTGACCGCCCTCGAGGTGATGAAGTACACCCTTGACGAAGGTATTCCCCTGCCGGTCAACTATTGTTCGTTCATCTACCGGCACCAGTTCCAGGGGGCGGGGGCGCGCAGGCGAAACGCCCGGATGGTTCGGAAGGGGTACGAAGATGTCACGGAAACAGGATATATCCGGTCCATGGCCCTGAAGGGTACGGCAAAAGCGATGGCCCGCATGAACGACCGGCTGGTTTCAGCCGGTTGCGATCCAGGCCTGTGGCATGTTGCGGAAAAAGGGGAGCGGCTGCTCTTTAACAGCCGTCTGTGGGATCACATGGATTTTGACGGCACGGAACTTTGCCTGAGCTATTTCAACACGGCCCTGCGGCCTGCACTCTCCTATCATTATCCTTTCAAGGAGGTTGAACTCAATCAGGGGAAAAAGGTGGTGATCGAACGCCGGGCCGAGCAGCGGGAACTTCCCGTTCCGCCGGATATGGTCCGGGCGTTTTTTGACCGGTTTGTCCGGGGTCCCGGAATGTACGGGAACCCGGAACAAGTAATTGCCCCGGGTCCCATGGCGGAGGCCGCGGCCTATGAAACGTTCAGGCCGGGGCTCATGGATTATTTTTGAATGGCCGGGAGAGCCGCCAGGGCGGGTTTCTCCCGGCAGGTTTTTTTCGTTAGTTGGTGGCCACCAGGGCCCACTGGGGAATCATGCCGGGCTCAATGGCGAAAACCATGGTTCCAATGGCAAAGAAGATCCCCGTGATCACCACGATACCGATGAAATTGATCAAAACACCCGCCTTGACCATGTCGAACATCCGGATCCGGCCGCTGCTGAAAACAATGGCATTGGGCGGTGTGGCAATGGGCATCATGAATGCGCAGGAGGCGGAAAGGGTCGCCGGAATCAGCAGCATCAGGGGATTGATCTTCATGGCCACGGCAATGGATGAGAGAATGGGCAGAATCATCTGGGTGGTGGCGGTATTGGAGGTCAGCTCCGTCAGAAAGGTGAGGGTGGTGCAGATGCTTGAGATCATCACCACCGAGCTTGTGCCTTCCAGGATCTGGAGTTTGTTGCCGATGAACACGGACAGCCCGGAGAGCTGAAAGCCCTTGGCCAGGGCAAACCCGCCGCCGAACAGAAGGATAATGCCCCAGGGCAGTTTGCTGAACACCTTGCTGTCAAGTATGGTGGCGGAGTCGCTTTCTTTCCGGGTCACGGGCAGGAAAAACAGGATCATGGACATGGAGATGGCCACGGTACCGTCATCCACCAGGGAGGGAAACGGCAGCATGGATGCCCAGCCCGGCATAACGGCGAATCCCAGGTTCAGGTTTTTCCTGAAGATCCATAAAATAGCTGTCATGGCAAACACCAGGAGCACCTTTTTCTCCTCGGCTGAGATGGGGCCAAGATCGTTGTACTCCTTTTCAACCACGGTGGGGTCGACCCGTACATGGGCCGGGGTCCGGTAAAACACCTGGGTCAGCAGGAACCAGATGATGCCGAGCATGATAATGGTCAGGGGCAGGGCCATGAGCATCCAGGTGCCGAAGGAGATGGCTGGCGCTGCCGGGAAGAGCTGCTCAAAGGTACGGCTCAGCACGAGGTTGGGCGGGGTGCCCACCAGGGTGGCGGCGCCGCCCATGGACGCTGCATAGGCGATCCCCAGAAGCAGGGGGATGGCAAAGGATTTGGTGGTTTCCTCACCAAACTGTTCCTCCATTTTCAGAATGATGGAAAGACCGATGGGGAGCATCATCACGGCGGTGGCTGTGTTGGAGATCCACATGGACAGAAAGGCCGACGCGATCATGAAACCGAATATGATGCGGGAAGGGCCGCCGCCGATGGTTTTCACCGTGAACAGGGCGATGCGCTTGTGGAGGTTCCATTTCTCCATGGCAAGGGCGATGAGGAATCCGCCCATGAACAGGAATATGGTGCTGTTGAAATAGACCCCGGCCGCGGTTTTGCCCTTCATGATGCCCAGGAGGGGGTACAGGATAACGGGAAACAGTGACGTGGCCGCGAGCGGGATGGCCTCGGTCACCCACATCACCGCCATGAGAACGGCCACGGCCGCCATGCGCGTGACCTCGGGGTGGGCCGGGTCAAGGTTCATCATCCATACCAGGGCAAAGAGTACAGGACCCAGCACGAGACCTGTTGTTTGCAGTTTGGACCTCTTATTCACGTTCACTTCAGATGCCATTAATACTCCTCCATTGGGTGATAAGCTTATGGGTTTTTACTTTTTTCTAATGCTTTTCCCATACGCAAGTAATATGCCAGAAGAGTGAAACCGGGGTACAAACAGGCCCGCTTCTTGGGGGTGCCGGAGAGGAGGGCCTTGTTTTAAGGGGCGTTCCAGGGGAAAAAACAGTTCCCATGGCCCATAAGGGAAGGGCGGCATGGGATACTGCTTACCGGGGGCGGCCGGACCAAAATTCACCGCCATTCGGCGAATTTCCGCCGGTTCATTCAACGGCGTCCGCTATTTTTTGTTTGTGCCCGGCCGGTAAACATATTAATGTAAGCACCCCTGTAGCGGTTTGAAAGCCATCCATGGTAAATTGACTTATGACAGACGGGATTGAACAGATGCATCATATGAAGTTTGGAATATTGAAAAAATTCTTGGCCGGTTTCCTGCTCCTCTCCCTGATGCCCCTGGTGGGGCTGAGCGCATATACCTGGATGCGCATGAACCGCACCGTTGCCATCCTTGTCGACAGCAGCAGGGACGCATTGACCCAGAATTCCATGTCCCTTCTCGAGGCCCGGGCCCAGGCCATTGCCGGCCAGGTGGAGCAGCTTCTTTCCGCCGGCATGGACGATTTGAACATGCTGGCCACCCTGCCGGTTGATCTAAAGATTTACAGGGATTTTGCCGGGGCGCACCACCGGGAGATATGGATGGGCGCGCCCATGTCCGATTCCCGGGAGGGGGTCAAAAAAACGATCCCCCTGTATAACGAAGTCACCTTTGCCGACACCCTGGGCCGGGAGAAGATCCTCATCCGGGAGGGTGGTTCAATGGCACAGGGTCGGGATGTCTCCGGCACATTCCAGGGCCGCTTTGGTCCGGAGAACTATTTCACGGAGACCATGGCCATGGCGGACCAGGCGGTCTACGTTTCCCATTTGACAGGTTTCCATGTGCCCGGGCCATCCGGCGGGGAGGCGGTCGCGGGAGAGGCCCCCGGCAGCCTTGCCTACCGGGGCGTCATTCGATTCGCCAAAAAGGTGTATCATGAAGGACGCCTCCTGGGGGTTGTCTCCCTGGCCCTTGACCACCGGCACCTCATGGAGTTTACCCAGCATGTGCTGCCCTTCAGGGATGAAAAGGTGGCCTATCCCAGCTATGCCAGCGGCAACTATGCCTTTATGTTTGATGATGAAGGGTGGATGCTTACCCATCCCAAACCCTGGGACATCCGGGGCTTTGACCGGGACGGCAGCCTGGTTGATCCGGCCTCCGGCCAATACCGGCAAGCCTTGATCAAGGCGGGGCAACAGCCGTTCAACCTGCTCCATGTTCCCTTTGTGCATGAAAATTACCAGCAGATTGCCCGGGAGGTGATCGCCGGCAGGTCCGGTGTCCGCCAGACTGCGAGTGTGGGCGGGATCTCCCGGGTGCTTGCCTTCGCCCCCATCAAATTCAACCATGGGGCGTACCGGAAGACCGGCTGTTTCGGCGGTGTCACCCTGGGGGCCCAGACCGAAGCGTTCCACCGGACCGTGAACCGCACCTTTGATGAAATCCACTTCATGCTTGGCAAAATCGCGGGCAGCTATTTCTGGCTGATCTTTGTGACCGGCATTGTCGTGGCGGGGATTGCCGTGTGGCTTGCCCGGAGCTTTACCCTGCCCATACGCATGCTCATCGAAAAGATCAGTGATATCAGCCGGGGCAAGTACGATGTGGACATCTCCATCACCAGGGGGGATGAGCTGGGCATCCTGGGACGGGAGTTCTCCATCATGAGCCATAAGCTCAAGCAGCACGAAGAGCACCTGGTCAAGTCCCTGGATGACCTTGAAAAGCATGTGGATATCCTGAAGAGCATCCACTCCGCAGGCCAGATGTTCACCTTTGCCTTTGACCGGGAAAAGGTCTATGAGGTGATATTGAACACCTGCGTGGAGGGCATTGGATTCAAGCGGGCCATGCTTTTCATCCCCAATGGCAAGTCCACCCGCCTTGAGCTGGTAAAGGCCGCGGGCTTTGATCGCTGGATCGAAAAACTGATTTATGACAGTGCCCTGGAACCCATTGATATAAGTGCCGCGTCCGGGAACGGGGACCGGACCCAAGCCATCTCCCATGACATCATTTTAGATACCCTCTACGAGAGAATCACCTGCATCCTCGGGGAGAACTCCATTGCTCTCGCCCCCATCACCATTGACGGCAGACTGACAGGGGTGCTGGGCGTGGATGTGGTCAGGGGCAAGAACAAGATTTCCGAAAAGAGAACCAAAACATTGGACATCGTTGCCAATGAAGCCGGCATGGCCATCGAGCGGGCCCGGCTCATGGAGGAGGCCGTCAAGCGGCGGGAGTTCATTGAGAGCATTTTTTCCAACATGTTAAGCGGGCTCATCGTGTTTGACAAGGAGGGGGCCATTCTCTCGGCCAACCCAAGGGCCATGAAATTCTTCAAGTGTTCCTGGAAAGAGATGCGCCGGTCTAACATTGAGGAGCTTCTTTTGCCCTATCCCGCCCTCATGGACCTGATCCGTGCGGAGCGGCCCCAGGGGGAGATCCGTGGGGCGCCCGTGGACCTGACCCTGCCGGGCAACAAGCATATCTACCTGGAAACATCCATTTCAACCATCCAGGGCGGTCCCCGCAATTCCCAGGCCTCCACCCTGGTGATCTTCAGGGACATGACCACAAGGAAGAACATGGAACGGCATATCGCCCGGGCGGACAAGCTGGTCTCCCTGGGAATCCTGGCCGCCGGTATCGCCCATGAAATCAGAAATCCCCTCACGGGCATCACCCTGGTGCTGGATGATCTCCATGACCGGATTCCCAGCGGGACCGGGGACAGGGAGCTGATCCAGAAATCCCTGGAGGAGATCGAAAAGCTGGAAAACATCGTGAACCGGCTGTTGGACTTTGCTTCCAAACCCGGCCACAACCCGGTGATGGAGGATCTCAACAAGGTGATTGACGACACCCTGTTCTTTGTCTCCAAGCAGTGCAAAAGGCATGGGGTTGAGCTGCGCAAGGAGACGGCGGAAGACCTTCCCCGGGTGAACATCGACCGGGAGCGGATTCGCCAGGCCATCCTGAACATCGTGCTCAATGCCTTGAACGTCCTGGACCGGGGGGGAGAGATCACCATCACAACGTCCCTTGTTGACAACCAGGAGGGCCGGTTTGTCGTGCTCTCCATCCGGGATAACGGGCCGGGCATTGCCCAGGACGACCTGGATAATATCTTTGATCCTTTTTTCAGCCGCAATCCCGAAGGGTTCGGCCTTGGCCTCTCCATCACCCATACCATTGTCGAGGAGCATGACGGAAAAATCGTGGTGGAAACCGAGCCGGGCAGGGGCTGCTGTTTTAAGATCCATCTGCCCGCACCTTTAATTATTACGAATGATACGGTCTTAAAAGATGAATAAAAAAATTCTTGTTGTGGATGATGAAGAGATCATCCGGGAAAACCTGCACCGGATATTGACCGAAGAGACCTATGATGTCTCCACCGTGTCCTGTGGTCGGGAGTGCCTTGATTTTATCGCCAATAACGATATCGACATCGTTCTTCTGGACCTGAACCTGCCCGACCTGAACGGCATCGAGGTGCTGCAGCAGGCCAAGGAGCTGGAACCGGATCTGCTGGTGATCATCATCACCGGGTATGCCTCCATCGAGTCGGCGGTCAAGGCCTTGAAACTCGGGGCCTATGACTACATTAAAAAACCGTTCAAGGCCGATGCCATCAAACTGATCCTGCGGCTTGCAATGGAAACAAGCCAGCTCAAGCAGCAGGTGGGCATCCTCAAAAAGAGCCTGAACCTGCCGGACCAGATCGATGTGGTGGCCCAGAGCCCCCAGATGCAGACCATCATTGCCCAGGCCAGGGAGGTGGCACGCCACGAAACCGCCAATGTCCTGATCACGGGGGAGAGCGGCACGGGCAAGGAGGTGGTGGCTCAGACCATCCACCACGCAAGTCCCCGGCGGGACATGCCCATGGTGATCATCAACTGTGCCGCCCTGCCGGAAAAACTCCTGGAGAGCGAACTGTTCGGCCATGAAAAAGGGGCGTTCACCGATGCGGTGAAAAAAAACAAGGGCCTGTTTGAGATGGCCGAGGGCGGCACCGTTTTCCTGGACGAGATTGGCGAGATGCCCATCCAGCTCCAGGCCAAACTCCTGGGGGTGCTGGAGCGCAGGTGCTTTCGCAGGATAGGCGGCAACCGGGACATAAAAACCGATGTCAAGGTCATTGCCGCCACCAACATCGATCTTAAAAAGGCCATTGCGGAAAAGAAATTCCGGGGGGATCTCTACTACCGGCTCAGCGTGTTTCCCATCCACATTCCTCCCTTGCGGGAACGGTCGGAAGATATTCCGGCCTTTGCCACCCTGTTTTTGAACAAGTTTTCAAGGCAGTTTCATAAAAACTTTACCGCCATCACCGATGAGGCCCGGCAGAAACTCCAGGAATACGCATGGCCGGGCAATGTTCGGGAGATGAAAAATGTGTTTGAACGGATCTGCATCATGCACAACGATACCACCCTGAACCGGTCCCACCTGCCCCCGGAAATCGAGGACTCCCTGGCGGAATCGGCCTCCTTTGTGGAGATCCCCGAGGAGATCTATGATATTGAATCCGTGGTGGAGGAGGTGACCCTGCGGATGATCAAAAAAGCGCTGAAAAAGAGCCGGGGCAACACCACAAAGGCCGCACAGCTCCTGGGCATTCCCCGGGGAACCCTGCGGTACAAGATCGACAAGCTGAAAATTTGAATCCGTATGTTGCACGCCCCATGGGAAATCCTATGCCAGCCGTGTTGCTTAGAATGATTGAAGTAAAGATTATTTGATGCCGGGGGCATTGTAAATAATACTGGAGGGAGGAGTCTTTGCGCTATAATCAATTTTATAATAAGTTGATATCTTAGAAATCTTTTTCCAGCTCGTGTTTTTCGAATAGAGGTATTGTTCTACGATATAACCCTCCTCACCCTTGCATAACCTGAGTATGCCGGTGATTTTGTAGAAATCATCCTGCCTGGTCCACAAGGGTGCGTGAGCCGGGGAAGGTTCAATCCCCGGATAGCGGTATGCCGTATCAATTTCCGGGGATGTGTTTTTTGGGGTTTTCCAAAGTCTGTTCCAGCTGTCGCCGCCGTTTTTTGTATAGTAGGTGCTGATACTTCCGAGGCTGTCGGATACAGAGAAAATACCGTTCAGGTCGTCTAAAAAGCGAAATTCACTCAGCCAAATCAATGGGGCTCCGGCTTCAATAAAGTCGAGAGACACCATGCACCAGCTATTTCCGGCGTTCTCGCTGCGCAGCAAATACTCTGGGGTGTGTAGCCCCTCCGTTTGAAACGTGATGGTTGCCCATAGGTTTGCCTCGCCGTAGGTTCGGAGGTTTTCAATCCCGGCGCCTTCCACTTCGAAAATTCGATGTTTCCAAGTACGCCCGCCATCAATGGAGACCAGCAGTACCGGCAGCTGCCTGTTGGCCTTGCCGGTCAAATGACCGCTGAGGAAGACATTGTTTTCAGGGAGGGTTGCTATCTCATCGAGAAAAAGGGTGAACTCATTTCCCTGCATCCGGGGAGCCGTGCATGCTGTAAGCTCCAAACACTTTGAGGTGGCACCTGGGTTCCCCAAAAGAAAGAGATATATTACCCAAAAGCACAACAAGGCGACTTTGCGTATCATTGGAAACCTCCGGTTTATTGTTGGCGTGAGAAGCAAGGGGTTCTTTGTGAATTAGTAATTTGATACAAAGTCGAAATCAAAATCTGCTTTCCTCAATAGCTCGATGAATATTTCTAATTAATCAAAGGTAAACCCCCGGCTTTGCCGGGGAGACTCCCAAAGTTTGACATTTGCGGGAATATAAGAAAGTCTCCCAAACTGTGAACCGCTCAAAGATCACAGAAAAGGAGACTTTCAATGAACAACAATAGA
>JAAEMK010000490.1 GCA_024225635.1 Desulfobacteraceae bacterium
CAGCCAATCTCCACACGGTAAAGCTCACCACGGTACGGTCTCTTTAAGCGCTTCCCTCGGTGGGGGTCGGCACGGCGCCCGCCTTGAGGGGAGTGGACCTTGCGAAAGTCGCCCTGGCCCGAGCCCAAAAACCTGGCCTTGGCGCACAGTTCGGGGGCAAGCACTTTGCCCTGGATGTCCGGGTGGTCAGGCTGCCCCACCACCGCCGCACGGCTCGGACGGGATTTCATCAAGAAGGTCGAACTCGTGGAGTACGAGGAACTCGGCATGGAAGCGGTCTTCATGATGACGGTGGAGGATTTCCCCGCCTTTATCATCGTGGATGACAAGGGCAACGATTTTTACAGCAATCTCCTCTGATCCGTAAACAACCCCGTTGACCCGTGGCAAAGCCTTTTGCTTTGCCCCGGGTTTCTATGATTCAAGCATGTATTAAAAGATGTTTCCCACCGACAATGGGTTTTCAGTATTCCCAAAAGATTACGAATTTATTTTCTATATGACCGCAAATTAACCGGGGAAGCCTATAGGGCTTCGCATATGAATTGAGTCCAGTTCTTATAATAATAGGTAAAGCAGGTATCAATTCGATTGCGAACGTCTATAACTGGTTCTCAAGGCAAATAATGGAGATTGCCTGATAAGAAAAAATTCAAGAAAGGCAAGACGTTTTGCGGGTTGAGGCGACAACGATCCTGCCACATAGGGGCTGGCTGAAAAACTTAATGAAATGGTCAGCAGGTTTAAGTTAAATCAAAATTTAAAGGCCTTCCGGCTGGTATATCCGGAAGGCCTTTGATCATTCATTCCCCATCACGCCTTAATCGTTCATGGTGTACTGACCTTTAAGGGCATACACATGCTCTTTCCAGATCTTGTCAAACCGCTCGGCATTGGGCACAGGGCTCTTGATCATCTTCATACAGTACTCTTTCTGGGCATCGGAGCTGCTGGGTTTCGAGAAGAGTTCAAGGGCATATTTCGAGAAATCCCTGACCATGACATCGAAGATTTCATCCATGAGATCGTCTTCAACGTCAAAGCGCGCCTTGTTCTCAAGGATCAGCTGGCCATATGCAACCAGTGTAAAGATATCCCCCACCGCCAGGAGATAATCGATGTCCCTGCTCTGTCCCTTATCGGGAGAGGCATTCATAAGGAACTCCTTGAACACGGCAATCTGCTCCTTAAAGATCTTCACATTGGGAAGATCGACGCTGTTGTATGCGATGTTGTAGTCATGGAACTGAACCTTGCCAAGACCGCTTGTGGGACCCTGGTCAAAGAGGAAGTCATCATTGGCGGCATCGTTTCTGAACGGTACTTCATCAAACGCTTTGGGATTGAAGAAGTAGTTCTTCATAAACTTGACAATCAATGCCATGTTCACATGAACGGTTCCTTCAAGCTTGGGAAGCATTCGGATCTCCTGGGTCGCAGATTCGAAGAAAGGCTCTTTTTCAAAACCTCTGGCTGCGATGACATCCCAGAGAAGGTTGATCACATCCTCACCCTGACAGGTAACCTTCATTTTCACCATGGGGTTGAAGAGAAGGTAGCGCCTGTCACCGGCGTTGGCGGACCGCATGTAATCCCGTGCCCTCTCCGAGAAGAGCTTCATGGAGATAAGACGGCAGTAAGCATCGGTAAAGAGCCGCTTCACGTGAGGAAAGTCTGTCACGTACTTGCCGTAGACAAACCGGTTCGCCGCATGATCAATGGCTTCATAGAAGGCATGGGTACACATTCCGATGGCACCCCAGCCCAGGTTGAACTTGCAGAGATTGATGGTGTTGAGCATATCGTCCCATGCCCTGGCACCCTTCTGAAGGACTTCGCCCTCGGTGATGGGATAATCATGGAGGGCATACTCGGACACGTAGTTCTGGTGCTCCACCACATTTTTTATGCACTCATATTTCTCATGTTTGGAATCCGCAACAAACCAGACATAGTCACCGGTATCTGCCATTTTTCCGAATGTGGAGACATAGGCCGCTTCGTTACCGTTACCGATGTAGTACTTGTCCCCGTTGGCTGTGTAAGTGCCGTCGGCTTTGGGGGCAAGCTCCATATCGGAAGAGTAGATGTCCGCACCGTGCTCTTTCTCGGAAAGCCCGAACGCAAATACTGCTCCGTCCTGAAGAAGCTTGGCTGTTTTGTGTTTCACCTCCTCGTTGCTTCCGAGGAAAATGGGACCAAGGCCCAGCATGGTGACCTGAAATGTGTACCAGTAGGTAATACCATAGAATCCCGTCACTTCGGCAAAGTGCGCGTTTCTGTAAGTATCCCATCTGGAATCATCCGGGCCATACCCCTCGGGAGTCATCAGAGTGGCCAGGACCTGCTCCTTTTTCATAAACTCAACGAAATCGTAGTTCCACACCTTTTCATGGTAATCTTTCTTGAGATTTTTCAAACCTTTATTTTCTAGAAATTCAATGGTTTTCACCATCAGGTCTTTTGACTTGGCATCGGGATATTCACGGTTGAATTTTTTGGGATTTAACAGAATCATCTTTTCTCCTTCAAAACAAAAAAAATTGGCCGGAAATTTCAGGCCGCACTATATTTTAATGGCTGCCCATTGGCCCGGGCGTTCCATTTAACCGCGTTGGTGAGGAGCAAACATCTGGTCATAAAATATGAATAACCAATCATTAATTCTAAAGCTACCTACGAACTATGGTCTGAAAAGTCAAGGTATTTATCCCTATCCTATTAATAGAAACGCACCCTCTTATTCCGGAAAATTATGAACTCAATTCACTTATTCCGAAAAACAACTTTCATTTTAAAAGACACTCTGGTAAACATCCTAGGATGAAATCAACCCAGGATCATTTAAAAATGGACCAACTGGCACACCTGTCGGGATTCAGCATTTCAACACTCTACGATTACCTCCGTTCAGGCATCCTCCATCCGCCGTTAAAAAAAAGCCCCACAAAGGCTTTTTTCGATGAAAGCCATCTTGCACGCCTTCAACGGATCCGTTACCTGCGCGAGGAGAAAAAACTGAATCTCAGCCAGATCAAACAAGAGATCTCCCTTTCGGAAGAGATCGGAAAAGAGCGGCCCCCAAAATCCCCAGGGGTCAAAAATCAGATTATTGACAAAGCCCTGGAGCTTTTTTCCAGAAAAAACTACCGGAGCACAAAAATCAGTGACATCACCGATGAGCTACACATGGGAAGCGGAACCTTCTACCTCTATTTCAAGAGCAAGGAGGAACTTTTTCTGAGCTGCCTTGATAGATTGCCCAAGGTCCTGGTGCCAAGGGAAGCATGGGATGAGGTAAAAAAAGAGACCGACTATCTCAAGCGTCTCCGGAAAAGGGGCTATGCATTGCTCAACGCCTTCCCAAGCTACATTGGAATTTTAAATCACGCAAGACTGGCCCTGACCGGAGATGACAAAAAGCTGGCCGCCCGGGCGGCGGAGAGCCTTCGGCTACTCGTCGCCCCCTTGAAAAAAGACCTGCAACTGGCCATTGATGCAGGTCTTGCAAGGGAGGTGGATGTGGACCTTACCGCCTACCTGCTGCTTGGAATCAATGAAACCCTGGGTCAGCGGATCATCACAGACCCGGACTATGACATCGAAAAAGGGTTCTCAGCCGTCGAGGATTTTATCGCCCATGCCCTGGGAGTAACCTCCCCCCCGGCACCGGCAGCCCCCCCGGAAAAAAGACGGGCACAAATCACCGACTGCAGCGGCAACACCATAGACCTGAACAACCTGCACATCAGGGGAGAGGATTATATTTCCGGGAAATACCTTGAAGGAGAACTGCAGGTCCCCCTTGCCCGGATCCGGGCCATTGGGATCAGGGGCAGCCAAGGCCCCACACTTGCCGGAGTCATCCTGAAAAACGGAGATTTGATAGAACTCGAACTGAACAGCAGCGAGGAAATCACAGGAGAGTCATGTTTCGGCAGTTTTAAAGTACATGCGGCAAGGGTAAAACAGGTGATGATTTTAACATAATAAGATACACCTGCCGCACGGCTTGGCCGGGACTTCATCAAAAAGGTGGAACTCGTGGAGTATGAGGAGCTGGGCACGGTTAATTCAGATCGTGTAAAATCAGTATGATTTCAATATTTTCAAAATTCAGACTTAAATCATACTCTGCCTATCTGGTGTTTGTCTTTAATCTCAATATTATTTGGATCAAGCCCGGCGCAAGCACAGCATTTTGTGTTTGCACCGGGCTTGGTACACGTTTCAGCGATACGATTTTTATCGTATACTTTTGTTGACAAAAAATAACTTCTTATCTTTTTTTGCACCCTATGAGCAGGGCAAGGCCGGAACCAAGAAGCCAGAACGCAGCGGGAACCGGTACTGGTGCGGATACATCATATTCAACAATAAAGCCGGTAGCCAGGCTGTCACCATTACTTGTGTCATCCCACTTCTCCTGTTGCCAGAACCACATATAGTCGCCGTTGCCGCTCGGTTGTTGTTCCGGGGACGTAAGCCAGTTTGTGTATTTCCCCCAATTCTCATCGGTTACCCAGGTCCAGTTGTTGTTAACTTTTGTTCCGCCCAGCCATGTTTTCTCATGGTCGCTATTGCCAACAATGAAGTCATTTTCACCGGCTGAAGTGATTGTGGCAAGATGTCCCTTGTATGTCACACCGCCCTTGACAAGTTCCTTACTTGCTGCAAAATGATTGGCATCGGTCCAGGAGATGGAACTTGTTCGGTCACTGTCATAGTTCCTGTAAAACTCATAATAGTGGCCATTATCGCCAAAAAGTTGTAAACCGGAGTCTACAGGCGCAGCATTTGCTCCTGTGCCCATGAGTAGCAGCAGACCTGCCAATAAAAATTTTTTCATAAAAGTTTTTCCTTTCAAAATAAATACCTTGAGTACTTCCCAAGTAGGCCCGGCGTGTTCTTTCTGTAAACAGCACCTGTTCAATAAACCACTTCCAAGCATACTCTTTCCTATAATGCCGAATCTAAATAACGCATATTGATACTAAAGTAAATACGATAAAAGTACCAACTTCCATGTTTGTTATTGAACTGTCCTGATTATGCAGCCTGGATTTCCGGGGCGGGCCTGCCGCACCGGTATGATCTGCAAAACATAACAGGAATAGACAACAGAAAAGCAAATGAGATATTTGTTCCCGACCCGATCCTTTTTTTGCATATATTTTTTCATGATGATTATCCCGGTTCTCATGATGACGGTGGAGGATTTTTCCACCATGTTTTTTTTGTTCCGTAAAAACGGTTTATTGATCTATATCAATTTTTCCGCCCTTTTTTTCTGCTACTATGAACGAACAAAATCAAAAAAGGAGAAACCTATGCATGATGGATGTTCGGGCGCTTTTCAGTCAGGAAAACAAATTGTTGATAAGATCAGGGAGTTCGGGTTTAACACAAATCCTTTGGGCAATATCCTTGAAATAGATTGTTCAAACTGTGGTATAATTTTTAAAATGGAATATATGGAGTCCAAGTGTCCCTCTTGTGGGATGGTATATGGAGTTACTCCCTGCCATTCCCACAGTGCGGAATTTGCAAAACCTGCAGGCGTGGAGTATTGATATGCAAAAATATTTACTATAAAATATAAGGAGTATCTATCCCGGATTCAATGTCATTAACTTAATCCTTTTTCCATCATTTTTATTGAATCTGGTGTCAAAGAAAGGTGTCGATAAAAAAGGAGACCATACCGCCCCGCATCATGTCCACTCCCTCCAGGCAACCTATGATGGGGGTCGGCATAACATCACCAAAGTCGGAATATTCGTACTCATCCGGAGTTGTCCAGCGTTCCATTATCCCATGTGTCATCTCCACAAGGCTCCCAAGATGGGTACCCACATCATCTGCCGCCTTCAGGAAAAATACCTGCTCCTGGCGTCCCAGGTAGTCAAAAAGTTCCACAAATTCTTTGAGATCCTTGGTCTCGGCCCCGCCTACGGCTTTCGCCAGGTGTGTCCGGGATTCGGGTTCCAGGGTGCGGGCCAGGGACAGGATCTCCGATGCATGCTTCCGGCCTTTTCCCATGGCCGTGAGCCACTGGGTCTGTTTCTTTCGATCCAGTGTCGAGCTTATGTCAAGAAAGGTTTCCTGCTCCTGCCTGGAGAGGGTTGGAACCAGGTCGACCATGGCCTTTGCGCTTTCAGGCGAATCTGCGGCAAGCTTCAAGAACCGGGTCCGGGAATCAGATTCCTGGTTCTCCACCAAATCAATGAGTTTATCCTGGGTATTCTCGTCCAGCATCTCGCCGGCGGTCTTAAAGTCCTGGTAGCCTTCCTCTCCGAGAAGTCCCTTTACATAGATAAAGGGGTCGGTGCCGGAACCGCTGTTGGCCATCTCCACGAGAAAGGCGGTCAGTTCCTCCCCCTCCAGGGATTCTCCCCCGGCAATCAAGCCCGGAAGATCCTCTCCTTGGGCGGCCCCATAGAGGAATAGGCTGCGGTCCTCACCTGAAAGTTTGCCTGCCGTCTCCTCGATTGCTCCCATGCGCTTCCCGTGGCGCTGGACAATCTCCAGGTAATTCGCCATGTCAGTGGTGGAAAGATTTGCTGCAAACTCCTTGTTCATGACGTCAAAATAAACCATGGCAGTCTCAATTTCAGCGTCGGCCTTTTCCGCGATTTCAAGAAAATTGGACAGGTTTCTCCTGTTGTCCTGGTCCAGCTCGACCACCCTGGATAAAAAATCCTTTCGAAACTTTCCTGCCTGGGCAAGGGTGCTGAAAAAGTTTTCCCTGTCCTTTGCGGAAAAATCGTTGCTTAAATCGATGATGGTTGCGATTGTGTCGCCATGGAACCCGCGGGTGCCCCTGAAGAAATTGTCCAGGGCAGGGGAGTCCAGCTTTTCGTTCACAAGATCGGTCAGGTCCACGACCCGGGAGGTGGTGAGCTTGTCCGCCGTGTCCACAAAATTGGAAACAGCATCCCCTGTTTTTGCTGCGGCCGTTAGATAGTTGGAAAACGCCTTGGCATCCATGCCGGCATCATCACTGAATCTTTGGGCCTGGCCGATAAACTCCCGGGCATCCTTGTCGGCAGCTTCCGCGGCTTTAAGGAAATGGGACAGGTCCTCATTTTTTTTCAGCTGATCCACCATGGAGATGAGCATTTCCCGGCTTGACGGCGCATTTTCAATGGTTCTGATGAAGTTCCGTCGGTCCGGAGCTTCCAGCCGGGCTGCTGTGGCAAGGTATTTGGTCCGTTCTTCCGGAAGATGGCCGTTTCCGCCAAGCACCCTGGTGGTTCGAATCAGATTCCGAAGCTGGTTGCCGGCGCCATCGGCCGCCTTGACAAAATCGGCCTGTTCGCTTTTGGAAAGCCGTTCCATGACGTCAACAATATCATCCCCGGAAACGCTGTATTCCCGGGCAAGCTCCCTTAGCTTTACTTCATCCCTCCTGGATACGGGCGTTTTGGTAGTAGAAGCGGAATTATCTTTTTTACCGGCAGCGCTTGTGGCTGCTCCGGTTTTTGCCGAAGAATTTCCGGCATTGGCATGGGTGGCGAACGAAGCCGTACTGGATGAGATTGAAATCATAAGGGTCTCCTTAAATCCATATTTTGCAGATAACAACGGATACACTAAGAAACATGATAATACTTTCGGCTCATGGCTCAAAACCTTTAGGGAAAATCTTCCTTTGAGCCGGAAATGGCCGGAGCATGGTTCTCTGCTTCCGGTTTCAGAGCGGATTCCTTTTTACTTCATCCATCATGCCTGCCAAGGGCAACGATTT
This sequence comes from Desulfobacteraceae bacterium, assembly GCA_024225635.1. GTDB lineage: Bacteria > Desulfobacterota > Desulfobacteria > Desulfobacterales > Desulfobacteraceae > Desulforapulum. Next base: position 7,751 of record JAAEMK010000490.1, read on the forward strand.
CTACAATAATGCGATAGTATCAGGCGGTGTCCTGGGCCGCATCTTCCCAAACCGTGGAGACCCCGAACATCTCCGCGATGGCCTTGGAGTGCTTGCGTCTGTCCCGGCGAATCCGTGCCCGTTCCGGGGCTTCGCGATACAGGCGTTTTTCGAGTTCTGTCTGGGGCACCACCGGGGGAACCGGCTGGGGGTTACCATGCTCATCCACGGCCACGAAGGTGAGAAAGGCGGTGGCACAGACGTTTCTCTCCCCGGTGATCAGATCCTCGCCGACCACCTTTACAAACACCTCGATGGAGGTTTTATGGGTCCAGGTGACAAAGGATTCCAGGCAGGCGGAGTGCCCGCGCCTGATGGGGTAAAGAAAATCCACGGAATCCGTGGACGCCGTCACCACGGGCATCCTTGCATGCCGAACGGCGGAGATGGCGGCAATGTCGTCGATGTAAGCCATCACCTTCCCCCCAAACATGGTGCCGTGATTGTTCGTGTCCGGTGGAAAGACCATGGAGGCCTTGATGGCTCTAGACTGGTTCACTGTTTTCGGTTGCATCACTTTATCCTTTTTTGCCTGCATGGTTCCATTCGATCGGATTCAGCGAATCCGAATTGTCGACCCTTTTTTTATACGGGCATGGGGGCTTTGTCAACCGTCAGGCGGTTCTGCAGGAAATGAAATTCAGGGGCATAATATCCTTGACAGTCCTGAGTTTTCCTTTATAAATGGTTACTATTTTTTGTAATTTTTAATAGGATGCTAATTTTTCTTCAGGGGCGGTTATGTTTAAATTTGCAATTACACGTATTCCATGCAAGAACTTCGATAGAGGGATCACAACGGCAGGCCTTGGGGCGCCCGATTACGAGCTGATGCTCGACCAGCACAAGGCCTATATTGAAACCCTTGAAAATCTGGGCCTTGACGTGGAAATACTTGAAGCTGAGAATGATTTTCCGGACGCCCATTTTGTCGAAGATACGGCCGTGGTCACACCGGATGTCGCAGTGATCACAAACCCCGGGGCCGATGCCAGGAAAGGGGAGGAAGTAACCATTGAAGCTGCTCTTTCAAAATACAGACCGGTTGAAAAGATAAAAGAGCCCGGTGCCGTTGATGGTGGCGACGTGCTTATGGTGGGAACCCATTTTTTCATCGGCCTCTCCGACAGGACAAACGCCGAAGGAGCGGCCCAGCTGGGCAAAACACTCGAAAAGTACGGCAATACCTGGGATACCGTACCGGTTGCAGCAGGCCTTCACTTCAAATCCAGCGTGAATTATGTGGGCAAAAACACCCTGCTCGTCACCAAAGAGTTTGCTTCACGAAAAGAGCTTCAAGGATATGAACTGATTGTGCTCAAGGAGGGCGAGGAGTACGCGGGAAACACCCTGATCATCAACGAGACCCTGATTATGCCTGCGGGGTATCCCGACACTAAAGCTAAGCTGGAAAAGCTGGGCATGAACATTGTCGAGCTTGAAACCAGTGAAACAAGAAAAATGGACGGCGGCCTGACGTGCCTGTCTCTGAGATTCTGATGCCGGCACGGACCACAAGGCAAAGGAGACACCATGGATGTCATTAAAGAGAGATATAAACGCGAAGCCGTGGAAGTGGGATGTCCCAAATGTGATCGCAGGCAGATCATCTATCTGCCTGACGAGCAAATACCCGACTGTCCCGTATGCAGGGTCAAAATGGTATTCAAAGAAGTTCTGACAGAAGGGAAGTACTGAGCCTGTATAATGAAAACGGTGTGTCTTTTAGCAGGATACACACATCCCGGGTTTTTTGCGGGCTTTTTAAATGAGAATCAACCGGTTTTTAAGATCCTTGCCAAGGATCAATGTACATGCGGTTAACTGTTTTAGAAAATCATTTTTTTAAGGAGATTGTCTGATGAAGTTGATGAAGTTATTTCTGGTTCCATTATGTGTCTTCGCCCTGGTATCTCAAGCGTTCTGTGCCGACATCGAGCTTGCAAAAAAATCCACACTTGAAGAAATTATTCAGAGAGGAACCCTGCGGATCGGTCTTGATCCGGGATATCAGCCCTTTGAGATGACCGACAAAAAAGGGAACATCATCGGATTTGATGTTGATATTGCAAAGGCCCTTGCAAAATCCATGGGTGTAAAACTGGAAATTGTCAACACTGACTATGATGGCATTATTCCGGCTCTTCTGACCAATAAGTTTGATATCATCCTCAGCGGTATGACCGTCACCCAGAAGAGAAACCTGCAGATCAACTTTGCAGATCCCTACATTGTCGTCGGTCAGGCAATCATTCTGTCCAAAAAACTCGAAGGCACGGTCAAATCCTACAAAGACCTGAATGATCCCAAATACACCGTGGCATCCAGGATCGGAACCACCGGCGAAATGGCCACCAAGCGCATGATTCCCAAGGCAAAATACAAATCCTTTGACAAGGAAGCCGACGGAGCCATGGATGTGATCAACGGCCAGTCCGATGCATTCATTTATGATCTGCCCTTCGATGTTGTTTTCATGGCACAGCAGGGAACTGATAAAGTCGTTCTTCTGGACAAACCCTTTACCTATGAGCCCCTTGGAATGGGTATCAAAAAAGGAGATCCCGACTTCCTGAATTTCCTGAACAACTTTATGCGTCAGATCAAGTCCGACGGTACCCACGAGCGTATTTACAACAAATGGATCAAAAGCACCGGCTGGTTCAAAAACATGAAATAGCCCGGCTTACGATTGAAAACCGGTTCATAACCCCGGAAGTGCCTGTTTTTGTTCCAATGTGCTTCCGGGGTAATTTTTTTTTGCGAGGAGATACACGTAAATGTCTTTATACCCCGGCCTGGACGTCCCAAGGAGTAAAGCCTACAAACAATTCTGGGCTGCATTTTTCTTTATTTCCATTATAGCCGTAATCGCAACGACCTTCATTGCGACAAAATCCATTGACTATGTGTGGCGCTGGAACACGGTTGTCAAATATTTTGCCTACCAGGATGTCATGGAAACCGTTGCGGAAATAGAAGGGATCGTGACACTGATCACACCCGAAGGACCGGTCAGCACCATCCACGTCCAGGGTGTGGGTGAAGCTGAGGACTACCAGGTGCCCGCCAAGGGCATCTCCGTTGATGTAAACGATTACGTTTATATGGAAGATGTGCTGGGTACTGAAACAAAATGGAAGCCGGGCCTCATGGTCCTGGGCCTCATGCTGACCCTTAAAGTCAGTGCCATCTCCGTTGTCCTTGCCCTTATTCTCGGTATTCTCACGGGCCTTGCCCGAATTTCCGACAATCCGGCCCTTCGATGGACGGCAATCACCTATATCGAGCTGGTCCGGGGCTCCCCCCTGCTCGTGCAGCTTATGCTCTGGTACTTTGTCATCGGGACCCTGCTCAACAATCTGATGACCAACTGGGGATTTTCAGCCATCCCGACCATCTGGTACGGCATACTCTCCCTTGCCCTGTTCACCGGGGCCTACACGGCCGAGATCGTGCGCGCCGGAATCCAGTCCGTGCACACGGGTCAGATGGAAGCAGCCCGGTCCCTTGGCATGAGCTATTCCGAATCCATGATAAAGGTGATCATGCCCCAGGCCATCAACCGTATCCTGCCCGCGCTCGCCGGTCAGTTTATCAGCCTGATCAAGGATTCATCCCTTCTGGGGGTCATATCAATCAGGGAACTTACAAAAATTACCCGGGAAGTGGTAACCGCATCGCTTCAACCCTTTGAAATGTGGATCGTTTGCGCCCTGCTTTATCTTCTCCTGACATTCGGGCTGTCGCTTATCGTCCAAAAGCTTGAAAGGAGGGCCATCTAATGATCGTTGCCACCAATGTAAACAAATATTTCTATGTACCGGAACAACTCCATGCCCTGAAAGACGCATCCCTGACGGTCGCCTCCGGGGAAGTCGTGGTGATCATCGGGCCGTCCGGTTCCGGGAAAAGCACCTTTTTAAGATGCCTGAACCGGCTCGAGTACGCTGAAAAAGGGGAGATCACCATTGACGGCATGTCGGTCCTGGATCCCAAGGCGGACATCAATAAGATACGGGCCGAAACCGGTATGGTATTTCAGTCCTTTAACCTGTTCCCCCATAAAACAGTACTCGAAAACATCACCATGGCCCAGATAAGCGTCCGGAAACGCTCCAAAAAAGAGGCCATGGAGAAAGCGATGATGCTTCTGGAAAAGGTGGGCATTGCCGAAAAGCATAATGTCTCCCCCAGCAAGCTCTCCGGCGGGCAGCAGCAGCGCGTGGCCATTGCCAGGTCCCTTGCCATGGACCCCAAGGTTCTTCTTTTTGATGAACCCACATCCGCCCTGGACCCTGAAATGGTGGGCGAGGTTTTGGATGTTATGAAAAACCTTGCCAAAGACGGTATGACCATGGTCGTTGTAACCCATGAGATGGGCTTTGCCCGGGAAGTGGCCGACCGGGTCATCTTCATGGACGCCGGTGCCATTATCGAAGAAGGCACCCCTGAACATTTTTTCACCAATCCGGAAAATGAACGGACCAGGGCGTTCCTCAACCAGATCCTGTAACTGGTTGGGTTAAAAAGACATTTTTCCCGCATAATTCTTACGGTGGCGGACAAACATAATATCCTGTTTTTGTTTGTCCGTCACCGTAAGGATGACCTCCCTCCCCAGGCGCTTAAACATAACCGGCATTATCCATGACCGGATAAAGAGCGATGGGAACATACCTGCCCGCTATTCTATTTGTATATACTTTTTATTTTTGTTAAATTAAATTTTTGACATGCTATGATTCAAGTATCGTGCGATCCATATAGAAGTTAGAAGGGAATTCAAAATGGTCAAAATTCTGATTGTCGACGACGAAGAGATGGGCAGAACAGTGATGGAAGAGATGTTCTGCAAGTATGGAGAATTTATATCTGTTTCCACCGGAAAAGATGCAGTTCGGGTTTATGAGGAAGAATTAGAGCAATACAGACGGTTTGACCTGGTGTTCCTGGATATCTCTTTGGAAGACATCAGTGGGCTGGAGGTCTTAAAACAGATCAAAGCCATTGAAGAATCAAAGGGAGAGGCCGGAAAAACGAATACCGTGGTTATAATGGTTACCGCCCACAGCGAAAAAGAGATCGTCATCGATTGTATAAGGGCGGGATGCAAAGGTTATTTCATAAAACCGTTAAAGCAGGAGAGCGTGGATAAGAAGCTTCTTGAATTGGGATTTAAAACCCTTCAATCAAGGAACGAAAATTGAGATCCGACGACCACCGTAAAACAGCCAAATCTTATTTGAAAAAATTCACAGGGCTGAAAACCATACCATCCGTGGCCGCCCGCCTTGTCAGCATGATGGACGATGATACCTGTTCCCTCCAGGACTTTGAAGAGGTCATCAAGGTTGACCCGACCCTGGTGCTGAGGCTCTTGAAGCTGGTGAACAGCGCCTATTTCTCCTTGAGGACCAACATAAAAAGCATTTCCGAGGCTGTTGTCTATATCGGGGTGGATAATTTACGGAACCTTGTTGTCCTGGATGCATTGAAGAACCTGTTTCTGAAAAACTCGGATTCAGATATCTTTTCAAGGAAGCGCCTCTGGCTTCATAGTTCGGTGACCAGCATATGCTGCCAGATGATTTCGGAAAGAGTCTTCGTTCAAAAGGGGGAAGATGCCTTTTTATGCGGTATTCTCCATGATATCGGCCTGATCGTTGAAGACCAGGTGGCACCGGCCGCCTTTTATGAGTTCTGCCGGACCTTTAATCCTGAAATCCACTCCCTTACCGATCATGAGAAGCTGGTCATGGGGACGGATCATCCAACTATCAGCTGTTTTTTAACCAGGCAGTGGGGATTGAACCGTGAGATCTGCCAGGCCGTCAAGCTGCATCACAAGTCCCTGGATTCGGTTGATCCCGGCAGCCTTGCAGGCATACTTCAAATCGCCGAATATATAATTGCACGTCTGGGTTATGATGCGTTTCCCGAAATAAAGCCCAGTCTCTCTTCTCCCCAGCTGCTTGTCCACATGAAGCAGAATATCATGGCATACAGAGCCATTGTGGATGATCTGCCCGATGAGATCCGGAGGGCCAAGGCGATTTATGCTTTGGAGGAAGACGGGGATGACTGATTTCTTCGAGGATATTATACAGGTCTCTGATGTTGATCTGAATCATCAGTTCCTTGAATCGCTGAATAGATATTTGCCCCAATACAGGTTTTCAATTCTTCTGGAGAGCGGCGAAAAATTGCACTCGTCCCATCAGAAGGTCGCCGTGGATGGGGAGCTTGAAAAACGGCTCTGGAAAAATGCGGAAAGCGGAAAAGCCCAGGTTCATTCCGGAGATCAGGAATCTCCAAAATTATGCTTTTTCCATCTGGAAGAGATGAAAAGCCTTCTGGTCTGTCAATTGCCGCCGGGCCTGGAGCCGGAAACCGCGTCAATTATGCTGATTGACACAGTGAGGCTGTGTGTTGAAATCTGTCAGAAGGACAGATTGCTGGCTGAGGGAAAAGAACTTCTGCAGGCCCATAAGAAACAGCGGGATGGGAAGATACGGGTCCTGGAAAAAAAGTACCAGGAGATCCTGACCCGGAACCAGACACAGAGTGCCGAATATTCAAAGCTGTTACATTCCGAAATCCAGCGGCAGACCTCTGAGCTGAAAGCGTCAAATAAAGCCCTTACCCGTGCAAAGGAAAAGGCGGAGGCCGCCAGTATCGCCAAGGACAAATTCCTTGCCAATATGAGCCATGAAATCCGAACCCCCATGAACGGGGTGGTGGGCATGATTGAGATGCTGCTCGGCACCACGCTTTCCGAAGATCAGCATCATTATACCCTGTTAATGAAAAACAGTTCGGAAGCCCTGTTAAATGTGATCAATGATATTCTGGATTATTCAAAAATAGAGGCAGGCAAGCTTGATATTGAAGAGATACCCTTTGCCCTGAGAAAGATATTGGAAGAGATATCGGACATCATCGCCATCAGTGTTTTTGAAAAAGGCCTGTCCTTTGCCTGCATTTTGGATTCCGATGTGCCGACCCGGATCATCGGGGATCCGGTCAGGCTGCGCCAGATTATGATGAATTTCTGCGGGAATGCGGTCAAATTTACAAAAAAGGGGGAAATTGTCATCCACGTTTCCCTGGCAGGCGAGACCCCTACGGCAGCCACAGTGAAATTTGAGGTGAGCGATACGGGAATCGGTATCCCTGAAGATCGCATGAAAGACCTGTTTTCTTCGTTTTCACAGATCGATACCGGCATGACTCGCAAATACGGCGGTACAGGATTGGGACTTGCCATATCAAAGCAGCTGGTTCAATTAATGGGGGGGAAGATCGGGGTTGAGTCGACGGAGAACAAGGGGTCAACCTTCTGGTGCTCCCTTGAATTCAAAACGCAGGCAAATGCAAAAGAGTTCCCTGTTACCGATAGATTAAAAGAGGCGCTGATTCTCATCGCAGATCCTGATCCTGCCACAAGAAGGGTGATCATCGAGTATTTGAAACCTTTGGGATGCGCCTGGGAAGAGGCGGACGACGGCACATCAGCCTATAATAAGATCATGGATGCATATGACCATGGAACTCCCCATAAATTTGTTTTTATTAATCAGGATCTGCCGTTACTCCATTCAAGGGACCTGATCAACCTGGTATCTGAAAGCATTGATTTAAGCGAAATGTTTTTTGTGATCCTTTTTTCCCTTGGGAACAAGAAAAAGAACCGCCACTTTCCAGGAAAGGACAATATCATCGGCCTTGCAAAGCCTGTAAAGTATGAAAAATTCATGTCGTGCATGGGACTTGCCGATCCGGATTCTGTTTATGAAGGAAAGGAAAAAAGCGAAACGTCCCGCCAGGGCATGGAACGGATTGAAATCCCGTTCCATGGGCAATACAGGATTTTGCTGGCGGAGGATGATGAGATGAATCAGATCGTTGCCGTGAACCTGCTCGAAAAATTGAATTTAGGAACGGTTCAGATTGCTGAAAACGGGAAACAGGCGGTTGAGATGTTTCGTTTAGGGAATTTTGACCTGATACTGATGGACGGACAGATGCCGGTGATGAGCGGCCTTGATGCAACAGCCGAAATCAGGACCTTTGAAAAAGAGAACAGCCTTGCCCCCATACCCATTATCGCCCTGACCGCCCATGCCATGAAAGAGGACAGGGCGCTGTTCCTCAACGGCGGTATGGATGGATATCTGACCAAGCCGCTCAATACCAAGGCCTTGCTGGCCTGCATCGAGGAAGTTTTAAAAGGAAGGCCTTCCACCGGGCCTGAAACGCAACCCCTGTCCTCCGAAGGGGGGGACGAAGTCATCGATATGGATGACCTGAAAGAGATCATGGACGGTAATAAAAATCTATTGGAAAAATGTGTTCAGACATATTCAGCGGATTATCCAGCCCTGTTGAAACGCATTATTAAGGATGTTGAACAGGGTGATCATGCCAGGCTGAAAAAGGATGCCCACAGACTCAAGGGGATGTTGAGCTATCTCGCAGCCCCGAATGCTGCCGACGCAGCCTTTCAGCTGGAAAAAATGGGGGCCCAAAAGGAAATAACCTCCCGAGCGGATCAGCATATCCGTCTGCTTGAAAAGTCGTATAGCGATATTCTAAAGCGCCTGGAAGCGGTGTTGGAAAAGGGCTTTTAGAAGACTCCTGAAAAGGGATCGCCCTATTTCACTTTGTTGCAGGGAGCGTTGGTGGTACACTCAAATCAGGTCTGATATTGGGGGGGAGGGCACCTGACACAGGAACAAAGGGGGGCAGCCATGGAGAAACATAGCACCGTATCCCATCAGCCGGGAGCAACAAAAGAAACAGATAAAGCAGGTACAAAAAAACAGGGCCTTGTTGCAAGATTCTTTGCCTGGATTGCCCGGGGGGCTGAAAAGGCCCAGAAGGCAGGCTCACTTTGCGGCAAGTGAGGTAAGTAAAAAAACAGCCTGCCGGTCCGGCAGGCATGCATGCATATCGGTTATCAGCAGCAGAAGGTTCCTCTGCTGCTGATAAACAAAGGTTAAGGTTAACCTCGGGGACTAGGAATCCGAGTGTTTGGCCAGTTCCTCTTTAACGGCCTTGAGTTCGGCTTCCAGCGCATCCGCCCGTTGCTGAAGCGTTTCCTTGGTAACGGGTGGGGGAGTGGCCGCGCTTTCCTCGGGGGCATACCCCCGTCCCCAGCCTTGTCCCTGGCAGAATTCTCTGCCCCGTCTGAATCCTCCTCCCTGGCCCCTGGAGCGTCCTCTTCCAAATCCGGCTGAACCCGACATGGGGTCATTGGCGCAGGCGCCCCGGCCTCTTCCTGTCCTGGGTCCCTGGTTCATGGGTCCTTGCTGATTAAATCCCGGCATGATATCCCTCCTTGACTGATCATTGGTTTGAATCGGATCAGCGGTTGCCTCGTCTGCAGCCGCCGGCTCCCTGGCCCTGGCCCTGACCTCTGCCCTGGCCCTGACCTCTGCCCTGGCCCTGACCTCTGCCCTGGCCCTGACCTCTGCCTTGGCCCTGGCTTCTGCCTTGGCCTTGGCTTCTGCCTTGGCCCTGACCTTGGCCTCTGCCGGTAGCGGTTTCTGCATTTTGGCCATTCCGTCTGTTTGCTGTCTGTTCCCGGATCATGGTTTCCTCCCCATTCTGTTGGTTGTGTGCGCCCCGTCTTCTACGGCCTCTTCCCTGCGTCTCGTAGCATCCGCCGGTGACCCTGAGGCGCTTGCCGGTCACCAGGGCTTCGGAGAGGTTGTACCTGGCCTGCTTTAATATCCGTCCGAAGGTCTGCCTTGAGACATTCATCTGCTCGGCTGCCCTGGACTGGTCAAGTCCCATATAGTCGCTGAGCCTGATGGCCTCGAATTCTTCAAACGGGAGAATCGTTTCTCCGTTGTGGGGGATCCCGTCCGGGGTAAATCCTTTGATCTCCGGATGGGATTCGATGAATCTTGGTCGTTTAGGCCTTGGCATGGTCTCTCCTTTGGTTCTGATGCGTGTTTGCCATAATTGATATGAGCATTTGACTATAATGATAGGTGTGGTATGATCCCTTGTCAAGAAAAATAATGGTCAAATGATCAAAAAAAGATGAGAGGATGATGATGAAGACTTACAATGACTGTATTCCCTGCCTTGTGCGCCAGGCCCTTGACGCCGCAAGGCTGGTAACCGGCGATGGGGATTCCCAGAGAACTGTGCTGAAAAAGACCCTGGCCGCCATGGCCGTCATGGATATGAGCCAGTCCCCGCCTATGATGGCCCGGTATATACAGGAAACCATTGCAGAAGTGACCGGCAACACGGATCCTTATAAGGCGCTCAAGCAGCGGTTCAACCGGTTTTCCCTGGAGATTTACCCGGATCTTGCGGCCAGGGTAGCGGAATCCGCCGTCCCCCTGGAGACGGCTGTTCGACTGGCAATCGCCGGAAACATCATCGACTTCGGGGCCCTTTCAAGCCTGGACAGGGAAACGGTGTTCGCCACCATCGACCATGCAGTGACCAACGAGGTCAGGGGGGATATGGACGGCTTGATCCAGGCTTTTGCCTCGGCCCGGCGCATCCTCTGGATTGCCGATAATGCCGGCGAAATCGTGTTTGACAGGCTGGTGCTCGAGCGCATCGACCCCGCGCGGGTGACCTTTGTGGTCCGTGGCGGGGCCGTGCTCAACGACGCGACCCTGGAGGATGCCGCTGAGACCGGTATCAGCGATCTTGTGGCCACCATGGATTCCGGGGCAGCCATTCCGGGAACCGTCCTGGGCGAGTGCTCAGACGCTTTTAAACAAGATTTTTACCGGGCAGACCTGATCGTGGCCAAGGGCCAGGGCAATTACGAGACCCTGCCCCATGACGACAACCGGATCTTTTTCCTGTTTAAGGCAAAATGCCCGGTTGTGGCGTCATCGGCAGGGGTTGAGGTGGGGGACATGGTTGTCCGCAATTTCTGATCGGGGATTTCCCGGCCCGGGCACCGCCGTCCGGGCCAGCCTGATCGAAGCTTGAATTTATGCCGGTTTTTTAATATTGTTATTGTTAATTTTTTTGCCTGCAATGAATTTGTAATGATCTTTGGGGTGGTTCATAATGAAAAGTCCTTTAAAAAGAACCCTTTTTGCCGTTATCGTGTTGTCCCTTCTTGGGGGATGTGCCAACGCGCTTTTTTTTTACCCAGATTCGAAACGTTACAGTCTGCCTTCGGACTCAAAACTTGAATATGAAGAAGTCTCCTTTTTGAGCAGTGACAGGACAAAACTGGCGGGATGGTTTATTCCCGCGGTTCTAAAAGAGGACGGAGGAAAAGCAAAGGGAACCATTGTGCATTTCCATGGTAATGCACAGAATATGACAGCTCATTTTCAGTTTGTAAAATGGCTTCCTTCAAAGGGGTATAATCTATTCCTTTTTGATTACAGGGGATATGGCCGCTCCGGTGGTACACCTTACAGAACTGGGATATACAATGACTGTCTTGCAGCCCTTTCATGGATTGCCGGAAAAGAGGGCGTGGATACCGAAAGGATTTTTGTTCTTGGTCAGAGCCTTGGCGGGACTCTTGCTATTCGCCTTGTGGCGGAACACCCGGAATTTGGCGTCAGGGCGGTTATTGCGGACAGCCCCTTTGCCTCCTACCGGAAAATTGCCCGGGATAAAATCGCCCTGATTTCATTATTTAAATGGGCTAAATGGCCATTGTCATTTCTTATTGCAACGGATTCGTACAGCCCTGTCGATGTCGTCGGAAAGCTGTCTCCCGTTCCGTTGCTGATCATTCACGGAACAGATGACAGGACTGTTCCGTTTTATCACGGACAACTGCTTTTTGAGGCGGCAAATGAGCCAAAAGAATTCTGGCGAATTGAAAAAGGACGGCACACTGATGTCATGCTGCCCCATCGAATGAAGTATCGCAAGCTGATCATTGAATTTCTTGAGAATGCAACAGGTTCTAACATGCCTGAATGTTAAACGTTATATTGCGTCGGGCAGGGGAGACCTTTAAAATCAGTTTGACAAACTTTAATTGGAATTATATCATGCCAAAATAGTTCACGGGGGCAGGCTCACAACTTTACTGCTTATCTTAAAACCCTGTTCAACCTTATGTAAATATAGTATTAAACGGCGTACAACATGCGGGAAATGTGTTGATTTTGAAATCAGCCTCAGCCGGATTCGAGCCTCTTGTCAATAACGTCTAAAAAACATTTCGCAGGGCGCAATGTTTCCTGGAGTTTGTCAGAAAAAATACTTGTTTAGTAGTTCTTTCCGGCAGGCATCAGGGGTGTTTGATTAATATTTATTCACAGGAGGAAGTGTCATGAAAAAAATTCTTATTGCTGCAACTTTAGTACTGATCTCCGTTACCGCATATGCAAATACTGTATCCGAGGATTGCGGATGCGGGCTGGGGCATGTCCTGATCGGTGATAAGGAAGGTCTGGTATGGGGGCTCCTTGGTACTTGTCTTAACGGTACTTCAGGTAACCAGACCTTCGGTATGACGACAGGTACGCTTGGCTGTGATACCGGCGGTAAAATCGTCATGAACGAAAAAATCGATATCTTTGTTGCTGACAATATGGACAATCTTGCCATGGATATCGCGGCTGGTGAGGGTGAAACCCTTGAAGCCCTTGCAGAAATAGCGTTGGTATCCGACAAGACAGCGTTTTTTGTAACACTTCAGAACAACTTTGATACAATTTATCCAAGTGATAATGTAAGTTACAACCACGTTTCCGCTACCATCCGTGCAATGCTGTAAGAGTCTGATTCCTTAATGCTCCGGAGGTTGTGATTGACCCGTTCCGTAATATCGAAATACGGGGGATTTATATTCCCCGTATTTTTCTTTTTAACCGGTATTCTTTGTTTTGCGTTGCCGGGGCAGACCGATGATGCTTCCCCGGAAAGCAACAATAAAACTGCGCTTCTTCAGACTGCTTTTAACTTAAATCTTCAAAATGATCCCTACTGGTGGACACTGCTGCATTACAAAAAAGGAATTTGGGGTGTAAAAAGCCTGGTTGACGACCCTGCTTTTTTTCTTGCTGAAAACGGTCGTACAAATCCACGAGGCGAACTTGCCGCTTTGATAACGCAGTTTTTTTTAAATAATCCCGCACCGGATAAGGATATCTGCCGTTTTATTGCCCGTTATACCTGGGTCCGGGAGAAGTTATCCATAAGTGACGACGAATATCCTGAACTTTTTTGTGATAAGGCCGAAGTGATTGAACCAAGTTCGGCAACGATTGTTTTTCCTACTTACTTCCTTAACAATCCCGCATCCATGTTCGGTCATACCTTTATTAATGTCAGTATTGAATATTCAAACAAACTGTTGTCGAATGCAATCAACTATTCTGCTTACACAGGTGAGTCCAACGGATGCTTTTATACGTTTAATGGTGTTTTTGGATTGTTTAAGGGGTATTATTCCATATCGCCGTATTACAAAAAACTTCAGGAATATTCAGATATGGACCAGCGGGATATGTGGGAATATTCCCTGAATTTAACAGAAAAAGAATTAAAGAGAATGGTTCTGCATGTTTTTGAAATGGAAAAGATCCATAGTGATTATTTCTTCTTTGATGAGAATTGTTCGTACAACCTGATGTTTCTCCTTGAAGCGGCAAGACCTGGTGTTAACCTTACCGACCGCTTCGGCCCCTGGGTCATTCCCATTGATACCATCAAGGCAATGAAAGACGCCGGATTGATTGGGCAGGTTCATTACAGGCCTTCGATTGTGACGGATATTAAACATCGGATGGATAGTTCCGCCGGAGATGATATCGACACCGCAATCAGGCTGGCAAAGGGCGAAGGGGAACCCCTGGAAATCATAGACTCAGACAATGGTGATGATCGCAAAACAGCTGTGTTAGAGCTGGCAGCCGGTTTAACCAAGTACCGGTATATCAAAAAGAAAATACCACGGAGAACATATTCAAAAAGGCTTATGTCCATACTTAAGGCAAGAAGCCGTCTTGGAAAAAAAACAAGGGAAGGAACCGGTAAAAGACCTTTTCGCGATCCGTCTCAGACCCATGATGCCGCCAGAATCGCCATTGCCGGAGGTGTCAGGGATGGCCATTTTTTTCAGGAAATAAAAATCAGACCTTCATTCACGGATCTTTTGAGTTCGGATTACAACAGTGACGTCGGCATTCACCTTCAACTGTTGAATGCTGAATTTCGTTATTATCGTGAAACCGATACAACACGTCTTGAGCGATTTGACCTTTTTAATGCAGTCTCTCTGACTCCCGGAGACCGTTTTTTTAAACCGTTCTCATGGAAAGTGGCTACCGGGCTGCGCCGTAAAATAAATGACTCCGGGAACGAAAAACTTGTCGCAGAGTTAAAAGCCGGTTTGGGCATATCCCGTTTCAGTGAAATTACGGGTATTATCTATGGTCTTCCCCAGATCGAACTTGATATTGCCCGGGATCTTGATAATCATATGGATGCCGGTGCCGGCTTTGAGCTGGGGATGCTGAAACAATGGACGCCGTCATTTAAGAGTCATTTTACCGGTGAAAGTTTATTCTTCAGTTCAGGAAGTGATTTCCAGGAGCATCGCCTGACAGCGACACTCTATGCCCGATTGTCTCAAAACACCGCCCTCGGTCTCAAAGGACAATTATACCGGCTGGGTGATGATTACGGGGATGAGGCATCCCTCTTTTTTAATTATTTTTTCTAAACCTGTAACTCCATGAGCCTCTCCCCGGGACAGGGCGGCAGACCCCTCCAATGTCAGGAATAGATATTCGTTCCTTGATTTCTATTTGTTGCTGCATAAGGCTTCCCAATCCGTTTCCTTCAACGCCTCGATCAAAAGTTCCAGATTCTCCTTCAAAGGCTTTAAATCGATGATATCAGGTATGGTTTGCCCGGAACGCTTATGGGTTTCAATTTCCAGGAGATACTCCTCTGCCTGCTCCCCGCCCGCATGGGCCACAAGGCCTCTTAAACGGTGGGCTCTCTGAAATATCATTGCATCATCGTTTTGCTCCACTGCCTCCTCCAGGCTCTCCATGTACGGGGGGGCATTTTTGATGAACTCATGGATCAGGGCATCGATAATTTCAGGGTCGGCATCGCTGATCTCCATCAGGATTTCAGGATTGAGCAGAGCCTTCTCATGATCAATGACACCAGGGGCTTCCGAATGGGACGCCGAACGCTCTTCCGTGCTAAAATATTTCTCAAGAACGGAATATAGAGCATGTTTACGAATGGGCTTGGCAATATAGTCGTCCATTCCGACCTCGATGCAGCGTTCCATGTCACCCTTCATGGCCAGGGCCGTCATGGCCACTATGGGCATATGGGAATCATCTCCCTCAATTTCACGGATCTGCCCGGTGGCTTCAAACCCATCCATCACAGGCATGTGGACATCCATTAAAACGATGTCATAATCATTTTTCCGGAACATGGAGATGGCCTCCCTGCCGTTGGGACAGATCTCAACAACACATCCGAAATGTTTTAAAACCTCCACTGCAACCATCTGATTCAATGGGTTGTCTTCTGCAAGCAGCACTCTGATGCCCGGGAACATGGCCGGCTTTTCAACCGGCCCTGCCATGGAAAGCTCCATCGGCTTTTGCTCTTTCATTTTCCTGTACCGGGACCGGTCCGCCAGTTGCCGGATGGCATCCAAGACCATAGACAGATCCCGGCTTACATCATCGAGCAAAGGTCCTGCTCGATCCAAATCTTCATTTCTAAAGGCTGTTTCCAGTACGGTCACAGACTGATAGAGATCATCGGCACCGATATTGCCCGCCATCCCCTTGAGGGTATGCGCCAGTCGTCCGGCAGTTTCCATGTCGGCATTTTCCACGGCGGAATGAATATCACTGACGGTGTTTTGGTTAATGCGAAGGAATTCAGGCAATATCTTCCGATAGAACGCACGGTTGCCGCCCACGTTTTCCAGACCGGCCTGGATGTCTATGCCGGCCAGGGTTTCGGGCAGATCCGAATCTTCATCCGAAAGATCCGGCCTGGCCTCAGGCAATTCCCGCTCACCCGGCTTGATCCATTTGGCCAGCGTGGAAAACAACTCCTTGGGATCGATGGGTTTGGTCACATAATCATCCATGCCGGAGTCCAGGCATTTTTCGCGATACCCGGAAATTGCATGGGCGGTCATGGCAATAATCGGCAAAGCATCTGCATCAAATGTATGCCTGATTACTCCGGTTGCCGTGAATCCATCCATTACGGGCATATTTACATCCATGAGAACGGTATCGAACGTTGATTCAGCAACCATTTGGAGTGCCTCTTCACCATTCGTGGCAACGAATACCCAAAAACCGGCATTTTCCAAAAGCTCCATGGCCACCTGCCGGTTAAGTTCGTTGTCTTCCACCAGCAGGATGCGAGCACCCCGGATACGGTCCAGGCCTTCGATCTTTTGGGTGGTTGTTCCGGCAGCAGTAATATCCTTTCTTTCCAATGGGTCGGCCACGCCAAGGCGGACCGTGAATGAAAAAGCGCTTCCCTTGCCTGGTTCGCTATCCACCCGGATTTCGCCATCCATCATTTCGACCAGATGTTTGCTGATGACCAGCCCCAGACCTGTTCCGCCAAACCTGCGAGTGATTGACCCGTTGACCTGGGAAAAGGATTTGAACAGCTGACCCGTCTGTTCCAGGGACATGCCGATGCCGGTATCGACAACCTTGAACTCAAGTGTGATTTTGTTTGAACGATTGTCCTGAATACCGTTTGGAATATCCGCAGAAATGATGATGTGGCCGGCTTTGGTGAACTTGACCGCATTGTTGACCAGGTTGGTCAGGACTTGAACCAACCGGAGGGGATCACCAACAAGCCCGCGCGGCACTGCGGGCTTGATATCCAGCAGAAGCTCCAAGCCCTTTTCCTCTGCTTTAACGTTCAATACACTCATAAGGTTGTCGATGATGTCATCCAGATTGAAGGCTATCGATTCCATGTCCAGCTTACCGGCCTCTATCTTTGAAAAATCGAGAATGTCGTTGATGATGCCGAGCAGGGAATGGGCCGAGGTACTGATTTTGCTCAAATAGTCTCTCAGTTTGAACGACATGTCATTGCGAAGTGCCAGATCGGACAAACCAATGATGGCGTTCATGGGCGTGCGGATCTCATGGCTCATATTGGCAAGGAAATTGCTTTTTGCTTCAGTGGCTGCCACGGCTTCAAGTTTGGCCTTTCCCATGGCATTATGAGTCCGTTTATGCTCTTTTATTTCCTCCTGAAGCTTAAGGTTTGATATTGTAAGTTCGTTGGTGCGTTCATCCACTTTTTTTTCCAGACTGCCTACAAGCGAACTAATGCGGGACGCCATGGCATTAAAACTGTCTGCAAGCACTCCAAGTTCATCATGGCTCATTGTTTGAGCGCGCACTTCCAGGTTGCCGGAATGCAGCTTGCCGGCGACATCTGTCAACCTGATGACGTTTGAGGTTATGCTGTTGTTCAGTATTCTGGCGACAATGCCTGCCAGTATAAGGCCCACCAGGACGGTTGCAGCCAATATGACGGAGGCCATGGTGCTTGTTCTCTTGATTATGGCGCTGGCATGCTCAACTTCCCTTGCGGATAAAGCAATCAGTTGTCTTGATATGGGATCAATGGTTTCCGCCTGCAGATTGAATTCATTTTTTTTCTGAAGAATGGCAACATCTGTTTGAAGTATTTTCTCGGCTGTCATCAAATAGTTATTCAGGTGTACCATAATCCGTGTTTTTTGTTCTCGTCCGAGGGTTGAAGTAAGTTCAATCGACTTCCGCAGTTTCCAGCCGACATTGAACGCCGATTGCATGAATGGACGTTTACGCTTCAGCCAATAATCCTTTTCAAAGGATTTCATTTCCAGGTAGAGGATCATCGATCCATAATTTATTTCCCGGAGCGATTTCCTTAGCAAGGACGAATGCTCTTCCATTTGTTCTTGCAAACCGATATGTTTTTCTGCCAACCTGGAGACCAACTCGAGCATCTGGCCAAATGCAACCTCATAACGGCTCGCGACTGTAAGAAACAGGTTGATGTTGATATTGCTCCCGCGCAGGGTTTTGCTGACATCCGATTCCGAGATGATTTGGTTCAATTGTGCACTGAGGAATATGATATGAGCAATTTCTTCGAGGGCTTTTTGCGCATAAATCCGGTATGCGTCGGAAAAGCCGATTGCCGGATACTGGAAGAAAAAATCCCTTTCCAGACGACGTGCCCGCTGTAAGCCATTGTCCATTTCCAATACCAATTGCTGAATTTTCGTACTGGTCAAAATGGTGGTTTCCGTCCTGTGGCGGACTACTGCCAGGCCCACATAACCGGTTACCCCGGCCATCAAAATCAAAGCCAGCAGCACCCCAAAAGCCGAGCTGAATTTGTGGGTGATGCCCAGTTTATGCCAGCGGTTAACTATCCTTTCCCATGTATTCATCGTTTCTCATCTACTACCCTTAATTTATAGCCAATGTCTATTCGGATGTGTACGTCCGGATCACGTTTGCTTCAAGCCCCTTAAGCCCGGAAGCAGGGTCATCCAAACGAAGAATTTTGAACCTGGCAATGCCGCAATCGCCAAACTCATCACAGGAAAGCGTTCCCGTAACGCCTTCAAAGTCAACCGTTGTATACAGGGCATCGCGCAAGGCCTGGCGGCCAATATGCAGTGTTCCGTCCTTCTCCAGGACGCCAACGGCCTCGATGGCATTGAAGAGCAGGTTGGCTGCATCATAAGCATAACCGTATAAAATAGTTTGTGGCGGTTCACCAAATCTTGATGTATACGCAGCAACCAATTCCTTTTTTTCCGTGCATTTTATCGAGAAGGGAACGGCAAAATACATACCTATGCCATCCGTGCCCACGGATTGAATAAATGTATCTTGCACTATTGTCATGGTCGCCACCATACCTATGTTTTCCAAACCGCTCATTTGTCTGGCTTGCCGGACGATGAAATCCGCTTCCGGCTGGAAAAGTGGTATGAATATCAATTCGGCCCCGGCGTCGGCGACAGCGGTCAGGACCGGCTCCATGTCGGTATCTCCCTTGTTGATGACGGCGGACAGGACAACCCGGCCACCCAATTTGCTGAATGTTTTCCGGAAGAATTCCGCAAGCCCCCGGGTGTAGGGATCACCGTCATCAATGGTTGCTGCTTTGGTTATTCCAAGTTCTTTGACTACGAATTGTGCCGCCGATTGTCCAAAGCCGGCGTCACCTGCCATCGTGCGGAAGTAACCCGGCTGCCAGTTTTCCCCTCGCTTTCCATCAATGGCGGTCAGGGAAGGCGCGGAGTTCATTCCCGATACCATCACCATGCCCGCCTCGGACATAATCCTGGAAGCCGGCACGGCCGACCCGGAGCAGGTTGTACCGAGAATGGCAACGGTTTCCGGTCGGGTTACAACCTTCAGGGCGGCATTCGTGCCGCCTTCGGACGAGCACAATGAATTCTCCTTTTGCAGTTCGACAGGGTGGCCGAGCAGCCGGTTACCCCGCTTCGCTGTGGCAAGCTCCACGCTGCGGGTCTGTTCGGTCCCGATGCCGGCCGCCCCCCCGGTCGTAGCCTGCAGCAATCCGATTACTATCGGCTTTCCCTGAGCAATGGTTACACAGCCGATGGAATCCCTGCATTCGAATTGCGGCGTTGTTTTTTCGCATGCGGTTAACCAGAAAGTTGCCGACAAAACAATCAAAGTCTTCAAAAAAATATATTTGGTCACCTGTCCCTCCATCCTTTTGTGGATAATGCCCGGTTTTCGGAGGCGGATAACTGTCGTTTTCCATATAAATAAATCAATTCTCATCTGCTTCCCTATAATGCCCGTCTATCCAGGTCTTGGCTTCCTGTACTTTCCATTCAATGTCTATTCGGATGTGTAAGTATGGATTACGTTTGCTTCAAGCCCCTTGATCCCGGAAGCAGGATCATCCAAACGAACGATTTTGAACCTGGCAACGCCGCAATCGCCAAACTCATCACAGGAAAGCTTTCCCGTAACGCCTTCAAAGTCAACCGTTGCATACATGGCGTCGCGCAAGGCCTGGCGGCCAATATGCAGTGTACCATCTTTTTCCCGGACTGCAACGGCCTCGATGGCATTGAAGAGCAGGTTGGCGGCATCATAAGTAAAGGCATATACAAACTTTTGTGGCGGTTCACCAAATCTTGATGTATACGCCGCAACCAACTCATCTCTTTTCGCGTTTTTTGTCGGGAAGGCAGTGGCGAAATACATACCTATGCCATCCGTACCCACGGATGGAATGAATGTATTTTGCACTATGGACATGGTAGCCATCATACCTATGTCTTTCAAACTATTCATTTGTCTGGCTTGCCGGACGATGAAATCCGCTTCCGGCTGGAAAAGCGGCATGAATATCAATTCGGCCCCGGCGTCGGCGACAGCGGTCAGGACCGGCCCCATGTCGGTATCGCCCTTGTTGACGACTGCGGACAGGACAATCCGGCCACCCAATTTGTTGAATGCTTTCCGGAATATTTCCGCAAGCCCCAGGGTGTAAGGATCACCGTCATCGATGGTTGCGGCTTTGGTTATTCCAAGCTCTTTGAATACGAATTTTGCCGCAGATTGCCCCAGGCCGGCGGCACTTACCATCGTGCGGAA
>JAAEMK010000491.1 GCA_024225635.1 Desulfobacteraceae bacterium
GCGATGGCAGAGCGTGTCTGTAAACTAATCAAGGGCCATCGGCGTGGAAAGCGAAGTCGGAATGCAAAATACCACACTAGTTTCTTCATACGTAAGTTCAATCGTTCGATCGGTTCAGTCACGCACCTTTCTGTGACCAAAACACCAAAATTCCTGCATAAATGGCAAGATCGTTAATCCGCGAAACGACTGAGCTGAAATTTGGACGGTGGGCAATCTCAGAGCGTAGAATTCGTTTGTTGTAGCTGCGAGCAAATTAGTCGACTCTGTTTGGTCAAAACGGCCACGCGACAAATTGCCCCAATTAGTCATTTTGCGACGTTGCAGGCGCTGCGTTGGCGCAATTCAACTGATACAATTCAATTGTGGGTGCAAGTGCCTTCAATCATTGCAAGTCTCAGGCAAATCGGTGAGATTAGAATATTTCTTCAACTGGCAGCACCACAAGGCACAAAGCAAATTCAGGCACGAAATATTCTAATCTCACCGATTTGCCTGAGAATTGCAGTGACTGAAGGCACTTGTACACCCACAGTTTGGCAAAGTACATACCAGGTACGTACGTA
>JAAEMK010000492.1 GCA_024225635.1 Desulfobacteraceae bacterium
CCTCGTCGTCACTTTTGTCGTGGGACGACGGTCTCGATCGGACCTCGTCGTCACTTTCGTCGTGGGACGACGGTCTCGAGCGGACCTCGTCGTCACTTTTGTCATGGGACGACGGCTCGATCGGACCTCGTCGTCACTTTTGTCATGGGACGACGGCCTCGATCGGCCTCGTCACAGCTTGTGTCGTGGGCCGTACGTTCTTGATCGGGCCCGTCACCCATTTGACGTCTGTAGCTCCATCACAATTTCAGGGGGTGAAGTCCCCCACGTTGTGAATCACCCAGCCCATGCCCAACAACCAATCTGGTTGTGCAGCACACACACTACTTTCAGCACCGTCACTTTCAGGCAACACCAACCCGACTCGACGACCGACCTCGGCGGGAGGTGCCGCCCCTGACCCAACCAAGACAGCGATTTGACGACGAAAAAGTGCCGAATGACAAAATCAACGCCAAACTCCAAAGGACAACGAGAGCTAACACCCCGCGCGTGACCCAAAAAAATTCATGTCGTGGAGTGGTCCCTACGTGCGAGGGGTAGAAAGTCACTTTTGGCCCATGTGTCTAGCGGTGATTCATACTCTCGACTTTTGCCAAAACGTCCTAGACCGGCAACCTCTTAACGCGCATTTAAGGCCTTAGGACGAAGCTGCCAGCAAGAAAAGTGACGTAACTTTAAAAGTCCGGCAACATGGGAGAAAATTTTACACTACATGTCAAAAA
>JAAEMK010000493.1 GCA_024225635.1 Desulfobacteraceae bacterium
CACACTTGCCCACATTGTGTATCCTGGCAGCTCCTGATCTATAATTCTTTTGTATGTTTCTTCTTCCATATCCTGCATGTTCACTCCAATTTCCTGTAACATAATTGCCATTGGGTTCATATCCACAAAGTATTTGAGTATATTTCTTAACTTGTGTGGATTACCCATCCCTAAGTTCATATTATGTGAGAAAATTCTGTGCAATCTTTCTTTTGCATCCCATATTTTCTTCTCTACTTGCACCTTCTCCAATGTTTGTTTGACACTTTGTACATGGTTCTCCCTAAAAATTCTATTACTTGTTTCTTGGCTTTGCATTGCTATTGCACTTACCCAGTGTCTGTACCTTTCTCTTCTGAAATATGCTGACCCTATTTTCTTTTTATTGTATGCTTTCCTTTTTCCCGTTGTACCTCTAATTTTCTGTTCTCCTATTTTGTAATCTAAGTCCTTGTACACTTGTTCTACCCATTTCTTCAGATCAAATCTTATTGGCTTCCATCCTTCCTCAATACTCTTCCTACTCAGCAGTTGTTTTACAAACATCAACACATTATATCCACATGTGTTTTTATCTTTATTTTGCTGGGTACCTATTCCTATTCTTCTAACATGCCATCCCATATTCTGCAAAACTGATACCAGCCTTGTCACTGACTCTATTTCTACATCCTCTGGGTATGGGTCCCATATTGTGATTTCTTTTCCACTGTAGCTAATTATATTGGCTACTACCCAATGATCACCACTATTTACAATCATCAATGATGGGTGTCTATATATTCTTTTCCCCAATATCATTTCATTTTCCATTTGTGCTAATTGTCTTGTTATGACTTGCTTTCCTAATATTGGTATATAATCTG
>JAAEMK010000494.1 GCA_024225635.1 Desulfobacteraceae bacterium
GTGGTACGCTACCCAGTAGAGCAATACCGGGACAGCGACATGAAAGAAATCAAAGTCCGCTTTCACGAGCGGGAAACCATGCCTGACAAGCTGGAGAAACGCGCCAAGGAACTCGACATCACTGTTGAGCAATTGGTAAAGCGTTTTATCTGCACGGGTATGCAAGATTACGAAACGGACGACGGGCCCGCTAAGCCGGGGGAGTCACTTGATGACTTCTTCGTGCAAAACGGAGTCCTGAAGCCGAAGTAGTAACCCACCAAAACTAACCCCTTTGAAAGGGCTGGAGGTCAGTATGAGCGCCCTTAAAGCCCTTCTTGGGGCTTTTCTGTACGCATGGCTGCCTGAGGCTGAAAATCCTCATCGGCCCGGCCCGAAATTCCGTCCCACTCTTGTAGTGGATGTTGATCCGGACGCCAGACAAATTTGTTTGGTCTATGGCACCAGCCAAAAAACGGATCGCAACGGTCGAGGTGAAATCACCTTTGCCAGTGATGAAGTTGACGGTCTCACCAAAGACACCAAGTTCTGCCTGGGAACCACATACTGGATTCCGGTCAGCGCTGAGTATCTTTGCAAAAACGAATCAGCCAAAAAACTCTCAGTTATCGGCCAAATCCCGAGTCGTCGCACTCAGGAATTGCGCATGCGGCTGCAGGAGATTGGCTAAACATCCTCACGGGGAAGTCCTCTTCCTCGTGAGGGGGGGGCTTCTCCCCAACTTGGAGAGAAGCATGTCCGGTTTGGAATACCACAACAATTGCGTGAACTGGCCTGCTCAAGATGTGCATGCCGCAGGCGGGTTGGTCGATATGATCGACTCCAGTCTGGATGTCTCACGCAAAACCTTTCTGAAGCACGTAGACCGAGAAAGCCTCCAGAACCTGGAGGTAGAACTGGGGTACGAAATGCACCCGAAGCAAGGGCTCACGATGGCTGGCGATTTCCACGTCAGTTACCACCGGTCTAGGCTTCATGGTGAAACAGTCTATTACCTGAAGCACTCTGCTATTGAGTACGTTTTCAGCTAACGGCTTTGCTCGGTTAACACAAAACCCTTTCGGGGAAGCTCCTTCTCCGCGAGGGGGCTTCTCCCTGATTTCTGGAGAGAAGTATGGATTTCATAACTGATGTTAAAGCGTTTCTTGTCGATCATCTGAAGCACTTCAACTGTTTACCGATGGAGTTTGAGTTTGACGGGGTTGTATATGACCGCGATCAATACGAAGAGCGCCTGGGTGAAGAGGGAATGAAGGAAGTTCGCCGAGAAGCGTTTGATTGGGAAAAGTGCGAAGACTACATCGCATCTCATGGCTTTGGACCTGCGCTGTTGAAAGCACAGGAGGTTGCCAGAGAGCTTTGGGAGCTTGGAGACGATTACGCCACTATCGGTCATGAAATCGTTGCCCGAGGCCTGACTTTTAACCAAGAAGAAGATGAGCGAATCGAAACGCTCCTCAAAAATCACTTTTAAACCCCTAAGGGGCGAGTCCTCGCCTCTCAGGGCTGGGCTTGCTCCATTCACTGAACGGAGAGATCCCCATGACCAACAACATTGAACGTACTAAGGCGGCAATGCTGAGCATTTCCCAGTCTCTGGGCTTGCCCGAGCACTATCCCGACGATATGACGCAGGATCTCCAATCCTTGTCTGACTCAAAGGAAGGTAACTGGCTCTGGTTGCTGCGAACGTCCGGTACCGTTCTGGTCCCGCTTCAAGTTGGCATACACCCGACGTATGTGAACTATTGGCTGCATTCGAATCATGGCCAGAAGGTCGTTTGCTTCGTGGTTGATTCCCGTAAGGGGATGGTCACACAGACAACCTTCTCCGAGGCGGAAAAACTGATTGGGCAGTCCCCAAGAAGCCTTCACTCAACGATGTCTGCCGAAGAACTTGTGGATGCTGTGCATTCCGTTTTGGCGCATGGGTGTGAGCGGAGACTCTGGGGGATGTTCGAATCACCAGAATCGATTGATGCGTATGGCACCTGGCAGAAATGGCAGGCGTACTTCCGCTCAATGGAAAACGATGTGATGGCGGAATTCATGGCCAAGGCTGTGAGGTTCGCTCAATCAAAACAAACCCTGATTGGGCACGTCTCATAGGCTGTCCAGTTCAAAAGCATTAACCCCACGGGGGATCGAGTTATCCCCGACCTGGGGGTGGCTCGTTCCTCCTCTACGCCGAAGAGGAAATGAGCAATGCAAAATCAAATCGTAACTGAGCACGAAACCGAGCTGGCGGACATGATGGAAGAGCGGTTGGATATCCAACCCAGTCCCATCATGAGCTACAAGGATGCGATCGTTAAGAAGATTTCGGACAAGAAGTATTTGTTCGGTTATCTGGCGGACGATCAAGATGCCGAAAATCCGCTTGCTGAGTGGGATGGCGTTGGCCGGATCTACTCGTCTCACCGTCACAGCGACAACCATGGCGAAATGCAGGAGGCCCTTGCTCTCGGTAGTGACTGGGAGCCGGACTTTGAATTAACCCATGGTTTCCCGGATGTGCTGAAAACCCACTGGGTTAAAGCCGCAGCCGAGGATGTCAGTTTTCGTCAGTGGTGCCATGAAAATGGCCGACCGCCGAAAGATCCTGAGCAACTCGATTCCTACTATCTGCGAAAGGCCCGTCGGTTTTGGGCGGAAACAGGTGGATCAGACAACTATCTGTATAACGCAGCTGATGTCTGGGATTTCGAGGTTGCCATGGAAAAGGCAGAAGAAGCGGCTTATAACGAGCTGTTGGAAGCTGGTCAGATCGGAGATCCAGATCGTGTAATTCTTGATTGCTACCAGCATTCGGGAATCGCATGGTCCGTCTCAGGCGAAGGTATGCAGTGTCGTTTCGATACTGCGAACGGAGCCGGCGTCTGGGTACCAGACGATGACACACGAGAGGAAATCCATCGCCGAGGTGAGCAGGTGTACGCATTTGGCTGCATTGCTGAGATGTGTGGCCTGATAGGAAACACGCGCAAGCCGTTCCAATTCAAGCTGGACGATCAGTTTGGTGGAGTGGAATCAATGCGCTTCGAGACCTGGAGTGAAGCCTATGAGGCGTTTCAGCGCCACATAAAGCTGCACAACTTGCGTCTTCCCAAAAAGAAAGCCGAACGGGAAACGTTGATTGAGCGTGGACGCATCAGAGCGAGGGCTGAGATTGCCCGCAGCTGCGTCGAGCTATACAACGACTACCTGAACGGCAATGTGTTTGGGGTTGTCATCGCATCCTTCGAAATAGGAGGCGATGGAGAGCCTGAACTCATCGATGACGATTCTGTTTGGGGCTTCTATGGCGACGACGATGCCTACGATAGCCTGAAGCAAGAAATTGAAGCTCGGGACGACTGAGCCAACTGAGCCGCCTTGCAGGGAAACCTGCAGGCGGCTTTTCTATTTCTGAACCATCACTGAGCTTGAGAACCGCAGAAAGTAAGAAAAATCAGTTTCAGTATCAGGGGATTGCGGTCTACTATCTGAAACAAAGCATGCGAGGATTTCGACCCAATGAGCAGTGATAAAAACGACCGGCGCCTTTCTGATACCGATCTTACTCCTGTATCCGACCAGCAAGAAGTTGCAGCTTACCCAGTAACAGTCTGGAAACTAGAATGCCCACGATGCGGTGATGAACTTACCGCCGAAGAGGGCGAGTGTAGTTCAGGAGTCTCATTCACTGCTGAGTGCAGTTCTTGTGGCCACTCTTTCCCGGCGCGAGCTGTTTGACCAAATATGTGCAACCGAGGTTTGAAAAAAGTGATTTATCAGACAGGGAAGCCGGAGCACTTAATTTTCCTGGATATAGATGGTGTATTGAGGCCTGCCACAGCATACGACGGGAAGCTCCAGAAGAAAGCAATCGCCCATGTGAAGGTTGTAGCGAAGGCGCTAAATTCTCGAATCGTGATCACATCAACCTGGCGAGATATCCATAGCTGGGAGATGTTCAACCGCCCGGATATCTTCGATGGGATTGTGATTGGTGAAACGCCGGACATTGATCATTTGCATGGAGAGAATGGTCGCTACCATGAGGTACTGGCGTGGCTGAAGCAGTCGGATAATGAAGATGTTCCCTGGATCGCACTTGAAGATAAGCCGGTTCATTATCCGGAGCTGCCAAACGTATTCCTGACCAATCCGGAGACAGGAATTGATCAGGACGTGGTTGATAGCATCCTCGGTAACAGAGACACAAAACAGGAGAGCCCCACGATTGGTGACATCCTGGGTGCAGAGCTCCATGGAAAGGTCCGTCAGTATGCCGCAGCCAGAGAAATCTCATTAGAAACCGCGTTAAGACAGCTTGTCAGAGCGGGAACCTTTCTCATGAAAGAGGGATAGTCACCCCGGTCACGAAAAAAGCATCCACCTGGCCATAACGTGTAAAACGCCAAAGTACACTTACTCTCAATCTCGTTTTAGCTGGAGAAGTGAGCTTTGGGCATTTCAGAAACTGAATACATAGAAGGTGCCGTGACCTTTCAAGAAGGGTATTCCGCAGGTTTGAAGGGCGTTGATGCTGGACAAAATCCTTATCCGGAAGGGTTTTGGCTGGCGGAGAGTTGGTTGCTGGGGTGGCGTGATGGCGATTTGGAGCGAAAATCTCGCGATGAGCCAATCCTGAGCTACCCAGTATAAAAAGGCGCTAAAACGTCAAAAAAAACGCAGCTACCTCTGGATAATACAGCTAAGAATTCGGTAAATTGGTCTCAACTAAGGACATTGCTCCCTGCGCGAACAGCTATTCAGTCTTCGGACTGGAGATGCTTTGCAGGAGCATTGATAGAGCTAGCCTTGCTCTCAAAATAGATGGCAATCCAGCAGCATTCGCTGAACTGGATCTATCACTTAAACCCGAGGGGTTCTCTAACCTCCGGGTTATTGGACCTCTCCTCGTTGTGAGGTTCAATTATGTCTGATTTCATTACTGTTCTGCTTTATGTCTCTTTTCCGGTAATGCTTTTTGCAGGTCTTCTTGCCTCTTTGGTAGGAATTTACAGATTTGTGAAACGCTCTCGGAAAACCTTTCGCACTGCGAAGCCAGTGTCGAAAAAGACGCAAACATCTGTTGTTGCCAAGTCAACTTCAGGTGCGACAGAACTCCCCACTCGCACAATTGCGGGTGAATGGTTTTCTTCTCCTGATGTTTCACATCTGGAGACTCCTGCCTTCCTCCGGAAGCAGGCTGTATAAACCAATCGAATTTAAACCCTGTCGGGGGTATCTACTCCCGCAGGGGGTAGGTGCCTCCTCTTTCCTAATGAGGTACTTACCATGAAAAAGATCATCATCGTTGCTGTAGCTGCTTTCACCATTCAGATGACCTTCGCATTCAACGACGCTGCCGATAACGCAGCTGAGACTGCGGCGGAAACTGCTTGCGAAAAGCGCTACGAAAACAATGTTGAGGTGATGTGCAAGTAATTGCCCACCTCTGATCGATGAGACACAGCCTTTCCCGGTGTGTCTCCCCGAGGTTCCTTTCTTGGAAAATTTCGCATGCGAAATTCTGAGGGATCTCCGGGAGGCACACCGGGAGAGGCGCAAAATCGGCTGATCAGCCCATTTTGTGTATGCGTGCAATCGGCGTCGTCCAAAGGCCGTTTGCGTCTCTCTCGGGTGTGCTCCTTTTCTAAATAGCGAGCCACCGGAGGAAACACCATGGGTACCATGCACACATACGATCACGAGAAAGCCTGCCTGTTCCTTGATAACGGAAAGGTTGTTCGGGTTCGGGACAACTCCAAATCCAAACGTGATGCGGATGACCTCCTGGAGCCGCTGACCGAGAAAGCTCGAAAAGAGGGCCTGATTGGTGAGAAGGACGTAGTGGTAACTTTCTCTGCGTGATCATCGAAGGGGCCTCATTAACGTGAGGCCCCTTTTTTTA
>JAAEMK010000495.1 GCA_024225635.1 Desulfobacteraceae bacterium
AAGACGAATTCTGGAAAGACATTTCTCTGCAATCAACTCATCGGGCGGTTCTCGAGCATATTCAACAATCCGATTGGAAAATTGACAATCTTTCACGGAAGACATCAAACCGCCCAATTCGACAGTTTGATATCGAGACTACCAGCCGACATCGAAGTTGTCAAACACGATCAACTCGGAGTCGCGTACTTGGACCCTCTCGCTCTGCGTTCGCCCTGCGGACATGCCGCCATAGTGTTGGATGACCAGGTCAGCCGAAGAATTGTCTAGATCGAGAAATAGATTGTATACTTGCAGATCCACACGCTGTTGACCGCGAAGGGAGAGTTGGAAGCATCGATTAGACGCCTCTTCTTGGAACATTCTCACCACCAGAGGCTGACGGTAAGATGATGAAGAATCAAAACTGATCTCTTATTGTTGGCTTTTCAGATCTTTGTTACACTTCAAGCCACGTCGTACAATTCGTCGCTACTCTCGGCAGTGATTGGAAACGCCTCCTATATCATACTGACCTGGTTCG
>JAAEMK010000496.1 GCA_024225635.1 Desulfobacteraceae bacterium
TAGCTATGGTAGTGCGTGGGAATCTAAAAACAAACTGGTGAGTATACCATTTGTCCCCAATTGGCGACAAATATACTCATTCGCCTTTACTCTCATATCTTTCACTCCTTTTTGCAACCACCTGCTTTTACAGTAAAATCCCTTCAAACTTTACTGTGTATTGCTCGTAGGTATATAGTTATTAGTAGTGCAAAAAATGAGATTAATATAAAGCGTTACACTATTTTGCAAACTATGCAAGAAGCCCCCCTTTCTGCAAACAGCTTGTTTTATTACCATTATCGCTTTCTATGTAGATCCCAACCCTTGGCAAAAGCGTTACACTATTTGAATCTGATCATCTGATGGTTGAAAAAGCGGAAAGCGGGGATATTCGAACTCTTGCCGTGGAACGTATTCAAGATGTTTATGATACCCACGTTGAATTCGACTACCCTAAAAATTTTAATGCCGAAGCCCGGATCAATAAAACCTTTGGCATTATCGATGACGGCCCCCTTTCCGTCAAAGTCCTTTTTTCATCGACCCAGGCCCGGTATGTTACCGAACGAACCTGGGTTGAAGGACAAACCGTTGAAACCAATTCCGATGGTTCAATTATCCTCTCCTTTTCAACTCATGGAAAATACGATGTGAAAAAGTGGGTCATGGGCTGGGGACCGGATGCAATAGTTATTGAGCCCCGGGAACTGGCTGAGGAAATCCGGCAGGATTTAAAAAAGATGTTGAAAAATTATTGATATATGCGACCGCTTTTGTCGGGTTTAATCGATACAATGCTTGGTTAGAAGTCGAACAGTTGAGGGAACCTTAGGGAGCCTACCGACATGAATCAGAATATCATATACTACGCCCATACGACGGACGGTCCAAAAGATACCTGGCAGACCCTTCTGGATCATTTACATGTTGTGGCCGGGCTTGCACGTGATAGAGCGGAGTACTTTAAATCAGGGGATTTTGCCTATTGGGCGGGAATAGTTCATGACATTGGAAAATTTTCAATGGCGTTTCAAGACTATCTTGAATCGGGGAGGGGGCGTGTCGATCATTCCACTGCAGGCGCTCAGTTGATAAAAAGCCTTTGGGAGCGAAAAGGCGGATCTGTGCAAGTCTACCTCGCAACGCTTCTGTCTTATATTATTGCCGGGCATCATGGCGGTCTTCCCGATGGTGGTGCCACTGCCATGGACAGCGGTTCGTTGATGTCGCGTCTCGCTAAAAAGGATCTGCCTATCTATGATGCATGGGAAAAGCATGTGACGTTGCCTTCCATTCCAACCATGCCCAGATTGATTATGGACCGGGAGACAGCATCATTTACCTTGAGTTTTTGGGTGAGAATGCTGTTTTCAAGTCTTACCGACAGTGATTTTCTTGATACGGAACATTTTTGCGATCCTGGAAGATTTGAAATTCGAGGCCGCTGGCCCTCTCTTGAAATTCTGGGTGATAAACTGGATGCTTTTCTTGAACAAATGCTCAGTAATGCAAAGAAGACCCCTGTCAATGCCGCCCGGCTGGAAATTTTAAACCATTGCAATGAAGCTGCCCGAAAAGATAACGGCGTATTTTCACTTACCGTTCCAACCGGAGGCGGCAAAACCCTTTCATCACTCTCTTTTGCAATGAAACATGCCAGGACCCACGCCCTTCGGCGAATTATCTACGTGATTCCATACACCAGCATCATAGAGCAGAATGCCGAAGTGTTTCGGAATGCCCTTGGAGACGATGCTGTCCTGGAACACCACTGCAACTATATCCATCCCGATGAGAAAGAAGAGGGCGGTGATGAGCATCGGAGTGCCGATGATGCCCGGCGATTCAGGCTTGCAATGGAAAATTGGGATACAACTCTTGTGGTTACGACGGCAGTGCAGTTTTTTGAATCTCTTTTTGCCAACCGGTCATCCCGGTGCCGTAAGCTCCACAACATTGCAAATAGTGTCGTCATTCTTGATGAAGCGCAGATGCTGCCGTTGCCTCTTCTGCAACCTTCCGTAATGGCGCTTAGGGAGCTGGCCTATAATTACAACGTGTCTCTTGTACTTTGTACTGCGACCCAGCCTGCATTGTCTCAATCGGGCAAGTTATCCTGCGGATTTCGGGAGGGTGATATTCGTGAAATCATTCCCCAGGACAGAAGTAAAGCTCTGTTTAAAATATTTTCCAGGACCCGAATCATAAATCTGGGTAAGATTTCCGATACTGATCTGGTTCAAAGGATGCGATCGGAGCGTCAGGTTCTCGCTATTGTCAATACCCGTAATCATGCCAGACAGGTTTTTCAAACCCTTGGGAAAGACCCGGCACATTTCCATCTGAGTGCCCGAATGTATCCTGAACACCGAAGCGAGGTGCTTGAAAAGATACGTCAAAGACTGAAAGACGGGCTTCCCTGCCGGGTGGTCAGTACGTCTTTGATAGAGTGCGGTGTGGATGTGGATTTCCCCGCTGTATTCAGGGCTTTTGCCGGTTTGGATTCCATTGCTCAGGCAGCCGGGCGCTGTAACCGGGAAGGGGAGCTGGAAATCGGTTATGTCTATATCTTTCTTCCTGAAACCGGTATGCCCAAAAGGGCGCCTGGTTTTCAGCGTAGAGCAGAGGTTTTTCAGATGGTATCGGAAAAACACCGGGACCTTTTTTCTCCTGAAGCTGTCAATGATTTTTTTACCACTCTTTATCGGTTTGAGGGGTTGGACCAGAAAGGTATTATGCGTTCCCTTTCCGAGGCTAACAAGGGAACTCCTTTCCCGCAGTTTTTTCCATTCTGCAAAATGGCCTCATCGTATCGTTTTATTGAAAATAATATGGTTTCCGTGATTGTTGAGCGTGGGGAAACGGCACGGAAGCTTGTTGGAAAACTCGAATATGCAGAGGAGGTTTCCGGAATTTTACGGCAGCTTCAGGCCTATACCGTTCAAATTTATTCTTATGAGCTGGACGCTCTGCTTGCGGGAGGCGTTGAACTTGTGAGAAATCAATTTTATGTGGCACGGGGGGGAATCGGCTACAGGGAGGATGAGGGACTATGTTCGGACGACCCTGCCCACTGGGAAGCTGGCGAAGGCATTATATAAAATGGCAGCAATATGGAAAGGAGCGATTATGGCTTATGGAATCAAACTGAACGTTTGGGGGGATTATGCCTGTTTCACACGTCCGGAAATGAAGGTGGAGCGGGTGAGTTACGATGTGATGACCCCATCGGCAGCGCGGGGTATCCTGGAAGCCATCCACTGGAAACCGGCTATCCGGTGGGTGGTGGATAAGATCCATGTGTTGAATCCCATCATTTTTGATTCGATTCGGAGAAACGAGGTTTCGGAAAAGATATCAGCCAGGAACGCAAAGAGTGCAATGAAAAATGAGAACTCTCTTCATATGGTTGTTGAGGAGGTTCGCCAGCAGCGGGCAGCGCTTGTCCTTCGAAAAGTCGCATATGGGATAGAAGCCCATTTTGAAATGACGGACAAAGCGGGACCGGACGATAATCCGGCCAAGCACCTGGATATTTTCAATCGCCGTGCCGGAAAAGGTCAGTGTTTCCATCGTCCCTATCTCGGTTGCCGCGAGTTTGCCGCCCATTTTGAACCCGTGGAGGGTGATTTCCCTGTATCCGGATTGTCGAACGAGCCTCCCCGTGATCTCGGATGGATGCTCTATGATATTGATTTCTCAAACGGGATGACCCCTCAATTTTACCGGCCGACCATGGACGGCGGCATGATCGATGTCGACCACTGGCGAAAGGAGGCAGGCCTGTGATTTTGAGCTCTCTTACCGATTATTATGATCGTATGGTGCAAGATCCCGGTTCCGGTATGCCTGAGCCCGGTTTCAGTGAGGAGAAAATCTCTTTTGCGCTTATTCTTGATACTCACGGCGGATTAATAAACATTATGGACCTGAGAGATATTTCCGGAAAGACCCCACGGGCCCGAAAGATGAAAGTGCCTGCATCGGTAAAACGTGCGGTGAATATCGCCCCGAATTTTCTATGGGACAATACCGGTTATGTCCTTTGCGTGGATGGAAAAGGCAAACCTGAAAGAACCGCTCAAACGTTTGATGCATTCAAAGAGCGTCACAGGGCGATTGCCGAACGCTATGGCAACAGCCGTTTAAAAGCGGTTTCCAGTTTTTTGAAGGGGTGGTCGCCGGGTCGGTTTTGCGAGTTGGATCTGCACGAAGCGATGCTGGATCAGAATCTTGTTTTCTGGATGGCGCATGATGAATCGCCTGTGCATGCTCATCCGTCTGTACAGGGTATATGGCAGGAACTCAATCAATCGAACGGTTCAGACGGTTATGTCGCACCGTGTCTGGTCCGGGGGGAGGCAGGACCCATAGCCCGTTTGCATCCGGCGATCAAAGGGGTCACAGGTGCCCAGCCGGCAGGTGCCTCCATAGTATCTTTTAATCTGGATGCTTTTACCTCTTACGGGAAGAAACAAAGTTTTAATGCTCCGGTTAGTGAGGAGGCTGCCTTTGCCTATACTTCTGCGCTGAACTATATGCTCCGCAGGGAGAATGGCCGGTACCTTCAAATTGGTGACAGCAGTACTGTTTTTTGGGCGGAGAGGGAGACCCCGGCGGAGGATCTGCTTACGGAGATGTTTGATCTTTCGGGGGCGTCTGAAGAAAATCCGGGAGAGGGGGAAGCTGTTCAGGTAACAAACAGGGTTCGCTCATATCTGACGGCTCTTCGGGATGGAACCCCTATTAATGGTATCCTCGGTGACGTTGATCCTGATACACGGTTTTATATTCTGGGGCTGTCTCCCAATAAGTCCCGTATTGCTGTCCGGTTCTGGCTTCCTTCAACATTCGGCACCATTGCCCGCCGGGTTTCAGAACATTACAGATATCTTTCAATAGAGCGTCAGTTTAAAAATCAACCGGAGTTTCCGGCTTTGTGGCAGTTGTTGCTGGAAACAGCGGTTCAGCAGAAAAAGGATAACATTCCGCCTTTGCTTTCGGGGGCTTTGACCCGTTGTGTATTGACCGGGAACCGTTATCCCGAAAGTCTTTATTCCGCCGTGATCGGAAGAATCAGGGCCGATAAGCAAATTACCTATTTGCGGGCCGCAATTCTTAAAGCGTGCCTTCTTAGAAATCATCCGGAAAAAGCAGGAGAGATTACAATGTCACTCAACCAGGATCGAACCGATACGCCCTATCTTCTGGGCCGTCTTTTTTCACTTTTGGAAAAAGCCCAGACAGATGCCCTTGGTAAAAATCTAAACACCACCATCAGGAAGCGTTTCTTCGGCGCAGCTTCCGCCACCCCGTCTGTTGTGTTTCCCCAACTACTGCGCCTGGCACAACACCATATAGCAAAATCTGAATATGGGGGTATCATTGACCGCAAAGTTCAGGAGGTCATGCAGGCTATCGATGACTTTCCATCCCGTCTATCCCTGCGGGAACAGGGTGTTTTTACCATTGGGTATTATCATCAGAACAATGCCAATTATCAAAAAACAGAAAAGGAGTAGATCATGACTGTAATCAATAACCGCTATGAATTCGTGTTGTTTTTCGACGTTGAAAATGGAAATCCCAATGGTGACCCGGATGCGGGAAATATGCCGAGGATCGATCCGGAAACAGGGCATGGACTGGTAACGGATGTCTGCTTGAAACGTAAGATTCGTAATTTTGTGGAGCTTGCAAAGGACGGGGAGGAGGGGTTCAACATCTATGTTCAGGAAAAAGCTGTTTTAAATCGGCGTAATGAAATGGCCTACAAGGCATGCGATTTGAAATTTGTGAAGAAAAAGCTTCCTAAAAAAATCGAGGACGCTCAGCGGGTTACCCAGTGGATGTGTGATAATTTTTTCGATGTTCGCTCATTCGGTGCCGTCATGACAACGGAAGTCAATTGCGGGCAGGTCAGGGGACCTGTACAGCTGGCGTTTGCGCAAAGCGTGGACCCCATTGTTCCCCATGAAGTCAGCATTACCCGAATGGCCGTAACCAATGAAAGGGACCTGGAAAAAGAACGGACCATGGGAAGGAAGTACATTGTTCCCTATGCCCTTTACCGTGCCGAGGGTTTTATTTCCGCACCCCTTGCCGCTAAAACCGGTTTTACCGAAGGGGACCTTGAACTATTGTGGCAGGCTCTTATTCAGATGTTTGAACATGACAGGTCTGCTGCCCGTGGAAAGATGAGTGCCCGGAAGCTGATTGTATTCAAGCATGATTCCAGGCTGGGAAATGCCCCGGCCCATCAGTTGTTTGACTTTATATCCACAGGACGTAATGGGGGGGAAGAATTACCGGCCCGTTCCTTCAGTCATTACGAGGTGGGTGTTGATGAGTCGAAATTGCCTGAAGGTGTCACCTGTCAGGTAAAACTATAACCATGTATTCAGATGACGAACTGCTTCCTTTATCCGCCCTGCAGCATATGCTTTTTTGTCCTCGCCAGTGCGCGTTGATCCACGTTGAGAAGCTCTGGGAGGAGAATCGTTTCACGGCCGAAGGGCGGATCATGCATGAGAGGGTGGATCGGGGCGGCGGACGTGGTGATGCCGGATGTCGTGTCGTTTATGCAATGGTGTTGAAGTCCAAGCAGCTCGGTCTTATTGGAAAAGCCGATGCTGTTGAGTTGCATGAATCCGTACAGGGAGGTGATGTCCGGTTGCCATATCCTGTTGAGTATAAGCGCGGGAAACCCAAAAAAGACGCCAGTGACGAGGTTCAATTGTGCGCCCAGGCCATCTGTCTCGAGGAGGCTTATGGCATGGATATTGACGAAGGGTCTCTGTTTTACGGGAAGACACGGCGAAGAAAGGTGGTTCGGTTTGATTCCGAACTCAGGGCATTGACCGCTGAAGTAGCAGAGTCCTTTCACAGGATGGTTCAAAAGGGGGTTACCCCGGAGGCGGAATATACTAAAAAATGCGATGCCTGCTCATTTGTGGATCTGTGTATGCCAAAGGTTCTGGGGAGACGTTCCGTGGCAGAATATTTGAAGGAGGTGGCCGGTAAATCATGAAAAAAATGCTCAACACTCTTTATGTAACTACCCAGAAAAGCTATTTGGCTAAGGAAGGCCAGACTATAACGGTGAAAATGGATAGAAAGGTGGCGGCAAGGATTCCGGTTCATACGGTATCTGGTATCCTCTGTTTTGGGAATGTTTCCATGAGCCCTTTTCTTATGGGTTTTTGTTCGGAAAACAAAGTGGGGATCTCTTTCTTAACGGAAAACGGCAGGTTTTTATGCCGTGTTGAGGGGCCGGTTTCCGGGAATGTTCTGGTTCGACGGACTCAGTACAGATATGCCGACAGTCCGGATATTTCATCAGAGATGGCAAGGTCTTGTATTATAGGAAAAATCGCCAATTGTCGTACGGTTTTAAATCGTGCCCTCCGTGATCACAAGGATAAAATTGATGCGGATGCGGTCAGAACCGCTCAAAAAAGGCTGGGAGCAACCTTGAAAGAACTGGACAACCCCCGGCCGCTGGATACGGTCAGGGGCTTGGAAGGTGATGCGGCACGGGTATACTTTGGTGTGTTTGATCATCTTATCCTATCGGAAAAAAAGGCATTTACCTTTGGCGGTCGGAATCGGCGGCCGCCTGAGGACCGGGTGAATGCTCTGCTTTCATTCCTTTATACATTGTTGCTTCATGATATTCGTTCGGCTCTGGAATCGGTGGGGCTGGACCCTGCCGTGGGGTTTCTTCACCGCGACCGGCCGGGAAGGCCCGGCCTTGCCCTGGATATGATGGAAGAGTTTCGGCCGGTTATTTCAGACAGGCTCGTTCTTTCGCTTATTAATCTGGGACAGGTCAAGGACAATGGTTTTTCCAATCTGGACACAGGTGCTGTCAAAATGGATGATGATACCCGACGAGCGGTTATCACGGGGTACCAGAAACGGAAGCAGGATGAGATCTACCATCCGTTTATCGATGAGAAGGTCAAGGTGGGGCAGCTCTTTTTCATTCAGGCTCAGTTGTTGAACCGGTTTTTTCGAAACGATATAGACGGTTACCCGCCTTTTGTCTGGAAATAATGAAGTGACTGGAGGTAGTGACATATGATGGTTCTCGTAACTTACGATGTCTCCATGGGAGAAAACGGCCAGAAACGGCTTCGGCATGTGGCAAAGATCTGCAAGGATTATGGACAGCGTGTTCAGTTCTCGGTATTTGAGTGTGATCTTGATCCGGCGTTGTGGACTTTTTTCAAGAACAGGCTCATGGATGCCATTGATCCGGATATGGATAGTCTGCGTTTTTATCATTTGGGGACAAATTGGAAACGCCGGGTTGAGCATATCGGAGCCAAAAAGAGCCGGGACATGGATGCTCCATTGATTCTT
This sequence comes from Desulfobacteraceae bacterium, assembly GCA_024225635.1. GTDB lineage: Bacteria > Desulfobacterota > Desulfobacteria > Desulfobacterales > Desulfobacteraceae > Desulforapulum. The sequence goes on from JAAEMK010000496.1 coordinate 8,350, forward strand.
TGATCGCGAACCCGTAGCTCGTATTATTAGATTTTGGGTTTATTCTTATAAAATCAGGGGGGTGGCCCTGATTTTTAAAATTAGATTCGCAATTGAAGGTTTACTATACCTTTTCAAGGTGTTATGAAGATTTGATCTTTGACATTCAGCTAAAATGAAGTATCGAGATATAGGCTTCGCGGAAGGCTCGTATTTTTTATTTTAATATCGGTATGTTAAAGAGCATACAGTCGCCCTCCCTGCGAGGGCGTGGGATGAAACCAGGAAAAAGACCAACATCAGTCACATTTTCAACTCCGCCCTCCTTGCCAGCGCGTGGCATCAAACAGCCATCCTGCA
>JAAEMK010000497.1 GCA_024225635.1 Desulfobacteraceae bacterium
CCTCTCAGGTAAAATTCCGGTGGACGGAATGGCCCGGAATCAGTGGACGGAATCGGTCGGAATTAGTGGACGGATTCCAGCGGAATGGGTGGACGGAATAAATCGGATTGAGTGGACGGAATGGTCCGGAATATGCAGCCAGGAGTTTTAACCGGTTCTGTGATTATTCAATTACCATTGACCCCCCTTAAATATGCATCCGGAGGCTGAAAACAGTTTAATGTTGATAAGTTAAACGTTTTGAACATTTTTTGAACATTTGCGATTTTACAACTTGATTTCTCCAGTGACAGGAAGATTCCTGGTCGTTCTGCCATGGGATTCGCTTAGATATCGTGTAAGGGGGGAGTTGAGACTTTCAAATATAGAGTGCCACGGAACGTATTTTTTAATGAGGTTATTGTCCCGGTATGTTCCAATCGTTATCACGTAGTTGTCAACAACGATGTAACGTCTTGTAATGATAGGGGAGACCCATCAAGCTGGGGTTATGCCGATTGTTTTTTTATTGTGATTATCATCATCATGGTTCATGAATTTAAATGGTTTTGTGTTGATAAATGGAGAGTTTTGAACATTTTTTAAACATTCGGTAGTTACAATTCGTCCCCTCTCCCCCATGGCGGGAAGATCCTGGTGTGGCCCGTTCTTGTCGTTTATTGGTTGGTGCAGGTGAGCCGACAATATCAACCAAAGAGTTGTACGCAAAGATCTTTATTCCGGATTTTATTTTCAATCTCGCCTGTGACACCTCTCCCTTGATCGATATCTTATAATTGTAAGAAATGGAGTTTGATACGTCATGACTATTAAAGTGTTCAAGTCAATGAAGTGTCACCTTTTACTCCCGGGGGAACAGTCTCCAGGCAGACATGAAACATTGATTTAATATCCAGGAATGACGATGAAATAACTGCACGAGTAATTGAGAACGCTATTTACTGATCAAGGAATCGAATATTCCGAATTCACGGATTAATTAGAGCATTACTATTCAGCATGTCAGCCGGGAGAAGCCGGTTTCACCATAAAGGATTTTTGATTTCCACCTTCATGTGCTTCATGGTTAAAATTTAACAACCGGCAGACCAGGAGTTTTAACCGGTTCTGTAATTCATCAATTACCATTGAACCTCCTTAAATATGTATTCGGAGGCTGAATACAGTTTAATGTTTATAAGTTAAACGTTTTGAACATTTTTTGAACAATTGCGGTTTTACAACTTGATTTCCCCAGTGACAGGAAGATGCCAGCTCGTTCTGCCATGGGATTCGTTAGATATCGTGTAAGGGGGGAGTTGAGACTTTCAAATATAGAGTGTCACGGAAAGTTCTTTTCAAGAAGGTCCTCGTCCTTACATGTTCCAATCGTCATCACACAGCTGTCAACAACGATGTAACGTCTCATAATTATGGGGAAACTAATCAAGCAAGGGCTTGAACGGTTGCTTTTTTTATTGTGATTATCATCACCTGGTTCATAACCTTTAAAGGTTTTTGTGTTGATAAATGGAGAGTTTTGAACATTTTTTGAACATGGTTATGGATGAAGTTTGTTCATCCTTGATCTCATTCGGTATCAAGGAGTGTTGTCTGTCGGTCATGTGCCGGTGGTTGGGGGATGGGAGAAAAGAGATGGATGAACCGGTATCCGCGGAAGAGGCTGTTTGGGCGGCAGCCCCTTCCGTGGATACGGATAGTGTTCAGAACCCGTGGGGTTACAGGTTGATCCATTCCCTCATGGCGGGAAGATCCTGGGTGGTCCAGGTTTCTGAAACCCGTTTCTTTATATAGGTGTTGTAGAGGGCGTCCATGATCTCAAAGAGAGCGTTGCACAGATAGGTTTTTTCAAGGATGGCTCCTTCCACATCGTTCGGGTTTTCCACCTTGCCGGCCGGCGGGGTCTTCAGGCCGGTGATGTTCATGCTCTCGCCCTTGATGGAGAATTTATATTCACCGTCATCGATCTTGAGGACCAGGTTGATGTCGGTCACCACCGCACCCTTTTTAAGGGCCGTGGTGCCCTCTTCAAGGTCTGCGTCATCCCCCTTGATCGAGATCTTCTCCTTGGAGTCGTCCCCCAGGGAGTTTTCCAGGGTGATGCTGTTGCCGACTTCCATGATGAGCCGTTTATCCTTGATGCCGGTGAGCTCGGAGAGGCTGAGATCGTTCTCAACCACATACCACAGCCATGTTAAAAATTCGTTACCAAGAAACTTATATTTGTTGTAAGCGACTGCAATGTCTAGCATCTTTTTTACCTCGAAAATTTAACAGGGCCAAGGTTGGCAATCAGGTCTCTCTCTTTATCTGAGAAGTTCGGGTTGCCCTCCACCATTGTATAGGGAAAGAGCCGGATGAGCTTGCGCTTGAACGAGGTTTTGAACAGGGTCTCGAGCTCTTCGTTGGCGGCTTTCTGGGTGCTCAGGAAGAGCAGGGTGTCATCCTCGTGGCTCCATAGCACATCATAGATGTTGGGGGTCGACGGCATCTGGCGCATGAGCTTTTCCGTGATGGTGTCCTTGATGTCTGTCTTTTCGTTTCTTGACAGAAAATCGCGGCCGCTCTCCTTGAGGCGTTTGGTAATTTCCATGGCCGTGTGTTTCTGGATAATCTTCGCGGGAACGCTTTTTTTATCGATCCTGAGGGAAAAGAGAAAGTAGGTTCCAAAGGTGTATGAGAATTTTTCGAAATCGGGATCATAGGGACTCTCAAACGGGGTCCAGCCGACGGCTATTTCGGCATACTCATCCTCGATTTCACTGATGGCGTGTTTTGTCAGTCCCTCCTTGACCGTTTCGAACAGGGACTCATCCGTATCCCCCTCGACCCGGTATCTTGCAACGGACAGACTTGCTGATAATAAACCCATAAATACTCCGATAATGTTAATTAAAGGTTGCGCTTCTTGCTACTGGTGCATGGGGGGTAATCTACCATAATTTACAAAATTAAGACAGCAGGAGTTTGGCCCCGTCCTGAACGCGGCGTTGAGTCATTGGCTTGCGATAATTGGAGGGGAGTCATCCGGAGAAGGCGTTGGTTGTTTACTCTCCCAAAACTACGTTTAGTATTTACATGTCCCGGAGGCTGTTGTATAAATATCAGCCTTACAAGGCAGGTTTTATGAATTATCATTACTTCAAAAGGTGGTTCTATGAAAAAGAGCATGCAGACTATTGACGGGAACACCGCTGCAACCCACGTGGCCTATGCCATGAGTGAGCTTGCGGCCATCTACCCCATCACTCCTTCAAGTCCCCTCGGCGAAATTGCAGACTCCTGGGCTGCAGCGGGAAGGAAAAACATTTTCGGCCAGGTTCTCAACATCAAACAGATGCAGTCTGAAGCCGGTGCTGCCGGTGCCGTGCACGGATCGCTGTCGGCCGGCGCACTGACGACAACCTTTACTGCCTCCCAGGGTCTTTTGCTCAAGATCCCCAACATGTACAAAATCGCAGGCGAACTGCTTCCCTGTGTTTTCCATGTCACGGCAAGGGCCCTTTCCGCCCATGCCCTCTCCATCTTCGGGGATCACCAGGATGTCATGTCCGCCCGGCAGACAGGCTTTGCCATGCTGGCTTCCAGCTCTGTCCAGGAGGCCATGGATCTTGCCCTGGTGGCCCATCTTGCCACCCTGGAGGGCGAGGTGCCCTTCATGCATTTTTACGACGGGTTCAGAACCTCCCATGAGATTCAGAAGATCGAGGTGATCGATTATGAGGACATGGCCTCCCTGATGAACTGGGATGCCTATGCCAGGTTCAAGGCCCGGGCCATGAGTCCCGATAACCCCAACACACGCGGCACCGCCCAGAACCCGGACATCTACTTCCAGGGCCGGGAAGCCGCCAACCTCTATTACAACCGGATTCCCGCCATCGTGAAGAGCTACATGGAGAAGGTGAAACAGCTCACGGGCAGGGCCTACAAGCTGTTTGACTATGTGGGCGATCCCGAAGCGGATCGGGTTATCGTCAGCATGGGCTCCGGCTGCGAAGCCATTGAGGAGACGGTAAACCAGCTCAATAAGGACGGCGAGCGGGTGGGCCTTGTCAAGGTGCGGCTGTTCAGGCCCTTTGACACCCGGGCGCTGATGGAGGCGATTCCCGCCACAACCGAGACCCTAACCGTTCTTGACAGGACCAAGGAGCCCGGCAGCATCGGCGATCCCCTCTATACGGACGTGTGCACGGCCTTCATGGAAAAGGGCGAGGGCCCGAAGATCGTGGGCGGCCGTTACGGCCTGGGCTCCAAGGAGTTCAATCCCCCCATGATCAAGGCGGTGTTCGACAACATGAAGTCCGCCGGACCCAAGAACCACTTTACCGTGGGCATCCGGGACGATGTCACCGACTCCTCCCTGGACGTGGTGCCAGGGTTCAATCCCGCGCCCGAGGGAACCGTGGGCGCCAAGTTCTGGGGATTGGGATCCGACGGAACCGTTGGTGCGAACCAGAGCGCCATCAAGATCATCGGCGACAACACCGAAAAGTATGCCCAGGGCTATTTCGCTTACGATTCCAAGAAGTCCGGCGGCATCACTATTTCCCATCTGCGATTCGGCGATCTTCCGATCCAGTCCACCTATCTCATCAACCGGGCCGATTTCATCGCCTGCCACAAGGACAACTATGTCCAGATCTACGACGTGCTCGAGGGGATCAGGGAGGGGGGCGCCTTTCTCTTGAATTCCGCCTGGTCCGCGGAGGATATGGAGAATCAGATCCCCGGCGATGTGAAGCGAACCATCCACGATAAAAAATTGAAGTTCTTCAACGTGGACGCGGTCAGGATCGCAGGGGAAGTGGGGCTTGGCAACAGGATCAACATGATCATGCAGACCTGTTTCTTCAAGCTTGCCAACGTGATTCCCTTTGAAAAGGCGATCGAGCTGCTCAAGGCCGACATCAAGAAGACCTACGGCAAGAAGGGCGAGAAGATCGTCCAGATGAACATCGATGCCGTGGACAGGACCCTGGACAACCTGGTGGAGATCGCGGTGCCCGAATCCTGGGGCGACGCATCCGGCAGCATGGACCAGGGCGTGCCTGCCACCGAGTATGTTGACAATGTGATGCGGCCCATCCTGGCCCAGAAGGGAGACGCGCTGCCGGTGAGCGCCTTTACCCCGGACGGCATGTTCCCCAACGCCACCAGTAAGTACGAGAAGCGCGGTGTGGCCATCAACGTGCCCGAGTGGGTGCCTGAGAACTGCATCCAGTGCAACCAGTGCGCCTTTGTCTGTCCCCATGCGGCCATCATTCCCATCGTGGCCACCGAGGAGGAGCTGAAAGACGCCCCCGCGACCTTTGAGACCAGTGCCGGAAAGGGCAAGGATCTCAAGGAGTTCCGTTTCAGGATGCAGGTGAATGCCCTGGACTGCCAGGGATGCGGTAACTGCGCCGATATCTGTCCTGCAAAGAAGCCCGCCTTGGTGATGAAACCCCTGGCCACCCAGACGGAAAAGGAGATTCCCAACCACGAATTCTCCCTCACGGTTCCCTTTAAGGAGAACCTGGGCAAGCGGGAGAGCGTTAAGGGCAGCCAGTTTTTCCAGCCCCTGCTCGAGTTCTCCGGTGCGTGCTCCGGATGCGGTGAAACCCCCTATGTCAAGGTGCTGACCCAGCTCTTTGGCGAGCGGATGACCGTTGCTAACGCAACGGGCTGCTCCTCCATCTGGGGCGGCTCCGCTCCCACCTCCCCCTATTGCACCAATAGTGACGGATGTGGCCCGGCATGGGCAAGTTCCCTGTTCGAGGATGCCGCCGAGTACGGCTACGGCATGATGCTGGCGTTTAACAACCGGCGAAATACCCTGGCAGCCAAGGTGCGCGATGCCCTGGCGGCGGACATCGGCCGGGAGGTGAAGGAGAACCTTCAGGGATGGCTTGACGGCATGGACAATGCCGAGGCGTCAAGGCTTTACGGAGACAAGCTCAAGGGGCAGCTGACCGGTAATACCGGCAATGACCTCCTTGACAGCATCCAAGGTGACCGGGACCTGTTGCTCAAGAAATCCCACTGGATCTTCGGCGGCGACGGCTGGGCCTATGATATCGGTTACGGCGGCTTGGACCATGTGCTTGCTTCCGGTGACGACATCAATATCCTTGTGATGGATACCGAGGTCTATTCCAACACGGGGGGCCAGTCTTCCAAGGCAACCCCCACCGGCGCCATTGCCAAGTATGCCGCCTCCGGCAAGAAGATCGGCAAGAAGGACCTGGGCCGGATGATCATGAGCTACGGATATGTGTATGTGGCCTCCATCGCCATGGGCGCCAGCAAGCAGCAGACCATGAAGGCCATTGTGGAGGCGGAGAGCTATCCCGGGCCTTCCCTTGTGATCTGTTACGCCCCCTGCATCAACCAGGGCATCCGAAAGGGCATGGGCAAGACCCAGCTGGAGTCCAAGCTTGCGGTTGAGTCCGGGTTCTGGCCCCTGTACAGGTTCAATCCCCAGCTTGCGGAGGAAGGCAAGAATCCCTTTGTCCTTGATTCCAAGGAGCCGGACGGCACCCTCCAGGAGTTCCTGGCCGGGGAAAACCGGTTCGCGGCCCTTGAAAAGAGCTTTCCCGAGGAGTCCGCCCGGTTGAGGGCCAAGATTGAGGAAGAGACCAATGCTCGTTATGCAAGCCTGAAGAAACTTGCAGAGTAAATAAAAAGGGCGCGCCGTGCATCCTTGAAAAGGGTGCATGGCGAACCCATATAAGCATCAAATCCAGGGTTGGTGACCCCTTCCCCGGCCCTGGATCTTTCCCCGCCTGTTGGATCCCCTTTCCCCCCTTTTTTTTGTTTGCAAATATTCAGGTTCTGGTCTATAGGCATACTCTTTCATATTTAATGAACAGCAACGGACGGTGAATACAGGGCCTGAATAGTGCTTTACAACAATGAAACCGGGTGGTACGTTAATTTATTAACTCCCTGTTCTTTATAGCAGTATTTCTTAAAAAACAACGCAGCATCAGGAGTCATTTACAATGACGGAATACATTGAAATCCGATTCGGTGAAAATTTTGAAAGGCGGACAACAGGAGAAAAGCCCCTTGAAGAGATGTTCCAGTCGATCAATCCGATGTTCTGCTTGTCCCAGCGTATCTGGAGGCCCCAGATGGACATCTATGAGACCCGGAACAGTATCATTATTCAGGCGGAGATTGCCGGGGTTGAAAAAGATGCCATAAGCATTGAGGTGAACTCCAAGGCGGTGAAGGTGTCGGGGGTCCGGGGCCGGACGCCCCCGGAGGAGAGCGCGACCTACAGGCTTGCCGAAATACAGTTCGGCAGGTTTGAGAGAGTTCTCTATCTGCCGACCCTGATAGATATCGAAAGGGTGCGCGCCTCGTTTTTTAACGGCTTTCTGGAAATCAGGCTTGCCAAATTTTCCATAGACACTTCCCAGAGAATAAAACTCTCTTACAGATGATACAGCTACACGCATAGGAATTTTCCATGAATGAACTTAAGACTTCAGTAAACATCGGTCCGGATCATATACCTGAAATTTTACCGATCTTACCCATTGTCGATACCAACCTTTTTCCTAAAATGGTCATTCCCCTGGTGCTGATGCAGGATGATGCCATCCAGCTCATCGATGAAACCATGGCCGGCTCCCGGATTCTCGGCCTGCTTCTGTCCCGGCGGTCCGATGTGGACACCCGGCATTCCATCAAGGATCTCCACCGGGTGGGCACCGTGGCCATGATTCTCAAGATGGCCAAGATGGAGGAGAACAAGGTCCAGCTTCTCATCCAGGGATTGAGCCGGTTCAAGGTTTCGGAATATATCCAGGGCAAGGCCTATATGCAGGCCCGGATAGATGTGCTGGAGAGCCGGAACATCACCCGGGACAAGGAGACCCGGGCGCTGATGTCCAACATCGTTGAGCAGTACGAGAACATCGTTTCCCTCTCCCCGGGACTGCCGGCCGAGATCGGCGGCATGGTGAAATCGATCCAGGAACCGGACATCCTGGCCGACATGGTGGCCTCCACCATCAACGCGCCCATCCTGGAGAAGCAGAGTGTGCTGGAGCTTCTGGATGTGAAAAAGCGGCTGAAAAAGGTGACCCGCCTGGTCAACGATCAGTTGGAGATTCTTGAAATGGGGTCCAGGATTCAGACCCAGGTCAAGGAAGACATGGACAAGCGCCAGCGGGAGTACTACCTGCGTCAGCAGCTCAAGGCGATCAAGGAGGAGCTGGGGGAGACCGATGACGAAAGTGTTGAGATCGACGACTACCGAACCAAGATCGCTGCAAGGGATCTGCCCGAAACGGCGGCAAAGGAGGCCGAGCGGGAGCTGAACCGCCTGTCACGGATGCATCCCGCCTCTTCCGAGTACATTGTCGCCTCCACTTATCTGGATTGGATGGTCTCCCTGCCCTGGAGCGAAAAATCCAAGGACCGGCTGGACATCAAGGCGGCCAAACGGGTGCTGAACCAGGATCACTACGGTCTTGAAAAGCCCAAGAAGCGCATCCTGGAATACCTGGCCGTGCGGAAGCTGAAACAGGACAGCAAGGGTCCCATCCTTTGCTTTTCCGGACCGCCCGGCACGGGAAAGACCTCCCTTGGCCGCTCCATCGCGCGGGCCCTGGACCGGAAATTTGTTCGGATCGCCCTTGGGGGCATGCGGGACGAGGCTGAAATCCGCGGGCACAGGCGCACCTATGTGGGGGCCCTTCCCGGGCGGATCATCCAGGAGATACGGAGGGCCGGGACCAACAATCCCGTGTTCATGCTGGACGAGATCGACAAGGTGGACTCCTCCTACCACGGCGATCCCTCGTCCGCCCTGCTCGAGGTTCTGGACCCGGAGCAGAACTTCTCCTTTACCGATCATTACATGGATGTGCCCTTTGATCTGTCCGATGTGATTTTTCTCACCACGGCCAATGTGCTTCACACCATTCCCGCGCCCCTGCGGGACCGCATGGAGGTGCTGGAGCTGTCCGGGTACACCGAGGATGAGAAACTGAAGATCGCCACCCGCTACCTCATTCCGCGGCAGCGGGCCGCCAACGGCCTTACGCCCTCACACATCCAGATCACCCCGGGCGCCGTCAAGGAGATCATCTCGGGCTACACCCGGGAGTCGGGACTCCGAAACCTGGAACGGGAGATCGGATCGGTCTGCCGGGGGGTGGCGTCCAGGGTGGCCGAAGGGGATGCTGGGAAAGTCAAGATCTGGAAAAAGGATCTCCACGCTTATCTGGGACCGGTCCGGAACATGCCGGAAAACGGATCGACCATTTCCGTGCCCGGGGTGGTGATCGGGCTTGCCTGGACCCCCACCGGCGGGGATATTCTTTTTGTGGAGGCAACGGCCATGAAGGGTTCCAAGGGCCTTACCCTCACCGGCCAGCTGGGGGACGTGATGAAGGAGTCCGCCACCACGGCCATGAGCTTCATCCGCTCCAATGCCGCCAGGCTGAAAATCGAGGAGGAATTTTTTGAAGAGCATGATATCCATATCCATGTGCCGGCAGGGTCCATTCCCAAGGACGGGCCGTCGGCCGGGGTGACCATGCTCACGGCATTGACCTCCCTCATCACCGGCAGGCCGGTGAAACAGCGGCTGGCCATGACCGGCGAGATCACCCTGCGGGGGGACGTGCTGCCCGTTGGGGGCATCAAGGATAAGGTGATCGCCGCCCACAGGGCCGGCATCCGCTCGTTGATCCTTCCCAAGTGGAACGAGAAGGATATGGAGGATATTCCGGAGAACGTCAAAGAGAAGATCGAGTTTCATTTTACCGACAAGATGTACAGTGTCATTAAGAGCGCCTTGAATTGATTGGAGCACCCCCTGGTTTGAGATTAAAGTTTCTGTTGAGTTTGTTTATCGTCGTGTTTGCGGCAGGCTGCACCTCCCATGTGGATCCCGGCATGCCGGCTCCCTATAAGAAAGCGCCCTACCAGACAAAGAAAAGGGCGCCCGGACACACCAAACCCTATAAGATCGCGGGCAAAACCTACCATCCCATGGCCAGTGCCAAGGGCTTTTCCCAGACCGGCAAGGCCTCCTGGTACGGCAAAAAGTTCCACGGCAGAAAGACCGCCAATGGGGAGATTTATAACATGTACGCCATGACAGCGGCCCATAAGACCCTTCCCTTGGGCACCTGGGTGCGGGTTTACAACCTTTCTAACAAAAAATCCATTGTGGTCCGGGTCAATGACCGGGGGCCCTTTGTGCGGGGCCGGATCATCGATCTCTCCTATGCGGCGGCCAAAAAGCTCGGTGTGGTGGGGCCGGGCACGGTACCGGTGAAGGTCGTCGCCCTTGGCCGTGCCAGCAGCGATCCCTACACCTCAAAGAAACCCGTCACCTACACCCCCCTGAACTATTTCAAGGGCAATTTTACCGTGCAGGTGGGGGCGTTCAAGGATCGGACCAATGCGGAGCGGCTCAGAAAGAAGCTGGGTAAACTTTACAATAACGCCCACATCACGGTGTACACCGATTACCGGGGCCGGTTTTACCGGGTCAGGGTGGGCCGGTACACAAGCCTTGACCGGGCCGAGCGGTTCAGCCGGCAGTTGATCCGGCAGTTGATCCGGGACGGTGCCGGCAGCGCCTTTGCCGTGGCGGAGTAAATGATGAAATCAAATAAACCCATCGTATTTCTGGACAGGGACGGGGTGATCAACCAGGATTCCCCGGATTATATCAAGACGGCAGACGAGTTCGAGTTCATCCCCGGCAGCGACGAGGCCATCTCTCTTCTCTGTAAAGCCGGGTTCGAGGTGATCCTCATCACCAACCAGTCCATGATTAACCGGGGGATCTCCACCCGTTCCCACCTTGAGGCCATATTTGAAAAAATGAGGGCGGGGGTTGCGGCAAAGGGGGGAAGGATCAAGGATATTTTCTATTGTCCCCACGCCCCTGATGAGGGCTGCGCCTGCCGGAAGCCTAAACCGGGGCTGATCCTCAAGGCCCTTGACCGGTATGGAATCAATCCCGCCACCGCCTTCATGGTCGGGGACTCCGCCAAGGATATAGGGTGTGCCAGGAACGCAAGGCTGGGCCATGCCCTGCTGGTGCTCACCGGAAACGGCAGCAAGGCCCTTGAAACCCTCGAAAAAGAGCAAAACCAACCCGATTTCACGGCCCCGGATCTCATGGCGGCTGTTCAATGGATCATTCAGACCCAAGGATCTTCGCCACAACCATGATCGTCTTACAGGGAACCCTGGAGCGGATCACCTTCCGCAACGAGGAGAATCATTACACCATTGCCAGGATCAAGACCCGGGAAACCCGGGATTCGGTGGTGGCTGTCGGGCCCATGCCCGGGGTGAGCGAGGGGGAGACCCTGCGGCTCACGGGTCAGTGGGTGGCCCATCCCAAGTACGGGGACCAGTTCAAGGTGGATTCCTTTGAGGTGACCCTTCCCGCGACCGCGGCCGGCATTCGCCGCTATCTGGGATCGGGGATCATCAAGGGGATCGGCATGACCATGGCCAAACGGATCGTGGACCATTTCCAGGAACTCGCCCTGGAGGTGATCGAGAACGAACCCAACCGGCTCAAGGAAGTCCCTGGGATCGGGAAATCAAAGGCCGACCTCATCACCAGCGCCTGGGACAAGCACCATGCGGTGAGGCGGGTGATGAAGTTTCTCCAGGACAATGGGGTGGGCATCTCCCATGCCTCGGCCATCCTGAAATATTATGGCACCGAAAGCCTCGATATCCTGAAGAACAATCCCTATTCGGTTTCCCGGGACGTGCCCGAGGCAGGCTTTGAGGTGGCGGACACCATTGCACTTCAATCCGGGGGCAAGCCGGACGATCCCGAGCGGATCAAGGCCTGCCTGGTGTTTCTGCTCACCAGGCAGGAGTCGGACGGCCATGTGTTTGCGGAAAAAAAGGAGTTGCTTCGCCGGTGTATCGGCCTGACCGCTGCCTCGGACACGGCCGTGGACCAGGCCCTTGACGCCCTGGAGAAGAACGGCGAGGTGGTGGTGGAGGGGGAGGATGTGTATATCAAGCGGCTCCATACGGCCGAAACCGGCATTGCCGCGAGGATTAAGGCCATGCTCTCCGTGTCGGTGGAGCCCCACGACCTTTCCGATGAGGTGATCACCCAGGAGGTGCTCTCAAGGCTTGCGGTTCAGCTCTCCCCTGAGCAGATCGAGGTGGTGCAACAGGTGCTGGCCCACCGGGTGGTGGTGATCACCGGCGGCCCGGGAACGGGCAAGACCACCCTGATCCGGGCGGTGTACGCCGTGTTCAAGCGGCTGCGCCAGACCGTTACTCTAGCTGCCCCCACGGGCCGGGCGGCACGGCGGCTTCAGCAGGTTACGGACAGGAAGGCCTCCACCCTGCACCGGCTGCTCCTGTGCGATCCCGAAACCGGGGAGTTTGCCCGGAATCCCATGAATCCGCTTGATTCGGACGTGGTGATCGTGGATGAGGCCTCCATGGTGGACACCATGCTCATGTACCATCTCGTCCAGGCCGTGCCCGTCAATTCCGTGCTCATCCTTGTGGGGGATATTTTCCAGCTGCCCTCGGTGGGGCCGGGGAACGTGCTTTCCGATCTTATCGCATCGGAGGTGGTCAAGACCTTTGCCCTCACCCGGATATTCCGGCAGGCGGAGCAGAGCCCCATTGTGCGCAACGCCCACTGCATCCGGAAGGGGGAGATGCCAACCCTTGAAAACAGTGCCGCTGAGCTGTCCGAATTCTATTTCATCGAGAGTGCTTCCCCGGAACGGGTGGTGGAGAACATTGTGGAGCTTTGCAGCAACCGGATCCGGAAAGCCTTTCCCCATGTGGACGAGATCCAGGTGCTGACCCCCATGCACAGGGGAGAGGGCGGCACCATCAACCTGAACCAGCGGCTCCAGCAGGTGATCAACACTAATCCCGGGGGGATCGGGGCAAGGGGTTTTGTGTTCAAGACAGGGGACAAGGTGATGCATCTCAAGAACAATTACCAGAAGGACGTGTTCAACGGCGATATCGGCATCGTCCACGAGGTGGCGAAATCCGAGGGACGGCTCTCCGTGGACTACGACGGAAGGATCGTGGATTACGACCTCCTGGAGCTGGACGAGCTCACCCTTGCCTATGCCGTGTCCGTGCATAAGTCCCAGGGATCGGAATACTCGGCCGTGGTGATCGCCATGACCACCCAGCACTATCCGCTTCTCCAGCGCAACCTGCTTTACACGGCCATGACCCGGGGCAGGGATCTCGTCATCGTGGTGGGCTCCCGGCGGGCCGTGGAGATCGCTTTGAACAACAATCGGACCGACGATCGCCTTTCCGGCCTTGCCAATCGCTTCTGACAGGAAACAGGACTATGAATGTTTTGCTTTCCCCTTGGCCAGGCCGGCCTTTAATGGGGGAACAGGGAAAGAGGGAGAGGAAAACGGGTGCTTCCCCTCCCCTGTCTTAAGGGCGATCAGTGGTAGTCGTGGGTGCCGAGGACCACATCGATGCCGAATTTACCCTTGAGCATTTCGGCCTTTTCTTCAGGTGTGGTATAGGGACAATCGGGTTTGGCATTGGCCATACAGGACGACAGATAGATCTTGTCCGGTTTGAGTTCGGCAAGCTTCATGGTCATGCCCGTGTTGGGAACCAGGGTGCGGCCGGGGCATTCGCACTTGACAAATCCCACCACCTGGGACTCTGATTCAAATTTGCCATCGCCAAGGGCTGCCGCCTTGAGGCATCTCCATTCGCCGGGACAGCCGTATCCGGCGTCCATGTACGCTCCGCATCCAACTATGACAACTTTCTCCATGTCTCCTCCTTACTCGGTTAAGGGTAATTATGAGTTTTTGCTCACGGATATTAGGTATCAACCCGGACCGGATTATTCAACAGGAAAGTTATTTATTTTGACAAGAAACCGGGAAATGGCTATGAACTATATCCATGCAGACACTCGGATATCTCTATATATTGATCGCGGCCATGCTCTGGGGGTTTCTCGGCCCCTTTGCCAGGCTGGCCTTTCACGAGGGGATTTCACCTTTGGAGGTGGCGTTCTGGCGGGCCGTGCTTGCCTGGCTGCTGTTTGCCTCCCAGGTCCTTGTCGCCCGGCGGGTCCGGGTGCGTCGCCGGGATCTTCCCGGGCTGGCCCTGTTCGGTTTTCTCTGTGTCACCCTTTTTTTCGGCTCCTACCAGGTGGCTGTCGCCAGGGGAGGGGCGGCCCTTGCATCGGTGCTGCTCTATACCGCCCCTGCCTGGGTGTTTCTCCTGTCCCGGCTGTTTTTTAAGGAGCGCATTACCCCAAGGAAGATGGCGGCCCTGGTTCTCACCCTTGGGGGGATCGTGCTGGTTTCCGGGACCGGGAAACCTTCGGCCGGTTCCATGGGGCCTGATGGGGGCGCGGCCGTTCTGTTCGGGCTCCTGGCCGGGTTCTGCTACTCCCTGTACTACATCTTTGGCAAGTATTTTTCAGACAAGTATTCGGCGCCGGTGCTTTTTTTCTATACCCTGCCGTTCGGGGCGGTCTGTTTGCTGCCCTGGTTCTCCTTTGCTGAAAAGAGCGCGGCCGCATGGGCCGCCCTTTGGGCCATCGCCTTTCTTTCCACCTTTGGGGCCTATCATTTCTATTACGCGGGCCTGAAACGGGTCGAGGCCGGGCGCGCCTCCATCATTGCCACGGCAGAGCCGGTTGTGGCGGCCCTCACCGCCTGGTGCTGGTGGGGGGAGCGGTTTACTCTCACCGGTTACCTGGGCAGCGGCCTCATCCTTTTGGCCGTCCTTCTCATGATCCGGGGGGAACCCGGGGAAGCCCGGCCATGAATTCCCGGATGATTTCCTCAAGCAGGGTGTTCCATCCCCTGACAAGGGTGGCTGGGGCCGGGTTCTCGAGGGCCAGTTCCCGGGTAAAGGTCTTTGATACCGGTTCTCCCCGGCCCTCTTTTCCGGCCGGGGCAAGTAAGATGGCAAGCTCCATCATTGCAAGGGGGTGCCCGGGCGTGCTGAAGTCGCCGTGGAGCCGGACCACCTTGCCCGACAGCCTGTAGGCGGCAGGGGCCCCCGGGGTGGATGCGGTGAACCGTTTTGTGTCAAACAGGGCCTGCTTGACCGCCTCGGTGATCATCCGCTGGGGCGGGATGATGAATTCATGGTAATAATCGGTTTCAAACCGGAATTCTCCCATGCGGTAGACAAAGGAGTTGGTGGTGTACATGGGAGCGATCTCAAACTCCTTGACCATGACGGGCACCGGGGCCCTGGAGACAGCGGCTGTCCCGGAGACAACGGTTGTCCCGGAGACAACGGTTGTCCCGGAGAAACCGGCTGGGGCTTCTATCCTTGCTTCCAGGCTGTAGAGCTGTTTTTCAACGGGCGTTCGTTTCAGGGGGAAACAGCCGGCAACCAGCATGAGGGAGGCCAGGGCGGCCATTAAGAATCGTCCACGTGGGTGTGTCATCATTTTTCTTCCTTTTTTCCCGGGGGCTTATCAAAGAGCAGTCTGCCGGGATAGCGCTTGAGATCCTGGCTCATCTGCTTCAGGTTTTCCGAGGCGGTTTTCAGGTTTTCCACCATCTCTTTGATGCTGCCGGCGTTGACCCACATCATCTCGTCCACCAGCCGGGAGGTGGTGTTAAGGGAGCCTGCCGTGTGGCTGGTGGCGGCGGCGGCCTGCCTGAACTCCTTCAGGGTTTCCTCAATGGGGTTTCTGGCCTGTTCCACGATGGTCCTGGCCCCTGCCATGGTGGCCCGGGCATCATCCATCAGCTCCCGGGTCCGGGTGGAGGCAAAGAAGCCGTCCAGCTTTTGGTTGGTTTGCCGGACCTCTTTCAGGAGGGTTGCGGCCTGGAAGGAGATCTCCTTGACGTCGGCCTCCCCCAGCTTTTCCCCTGTCAGGGAGAGGAGGTCCTGGAGTTTCACCACCAGGCCCTGGATGTTGATGGTTTCAAGGTTTTTCATGATCCTGTCCAGGGATTCCCCCATCTG
Organism: Desulfobacteraceae bacterium; assembly: GCA_024225635.1. Classification (GTDB taxonomy): domain Bacteria; phylum Desulfobacterota; class Desulfobacteria; order Desulfobacterales; family Desulfobacteraceae; genus Desulforapulum. The sequence continues at coordinate 15,949 of JAAEMK010000497.1, forward strand.
GGTGATCTTGTTGGGGTGGGAGGGAATGTAAGGATGTTTGGGGGTCCAGGCGATCTCAAGGGGGGCGGTTTCGGTTTTATCCATGTATCCCGTCTCAAGATAGGCCGCGCCTGTAAGACCCTTGAAGGCCATCTGAACGGTGAGTCCGTCGGCCAGGGCCTGCCGGATACGTTCTTCCGTCGTATCTCCTGTCTGGCCAAGGGAGATGTCTTCAAACAGGGAGATGATCACGAGCACATAGTCGGTCCGGATATCGTAGATCCGTGAGGCGCCGGTGATGGTCTTGACCTTGCCGATCTCGATGCCCCGGTATTTGACGGGCGATCCCACATCCAGGCCCTGGACCGTCTCGTTGAAACAGGTCTCCACCAGGATTTCCCGCTTTAGAAAGTCGCCCGCTCCCAGCAGGGCAAGCCCCAGGACCAGGAGGGTGAAGGCCGTGATCACAAACACGCCCAGTTTGAAATAGTTTGCTTGTTCGCTCATGTTCTCTTCTCTTTGTTAGGGGATTCTGTTGAAAAAATTGTAGACCCGCGGATCCTCTTTTTTCTGCTTCAGTGACCGGGGGGAGCCCGTGGCGATGATTCCTTTGACGCTTTTCTCCAGCATGATGACCCGGTCCGCGATGGAGAAGATACTGTCGAGTTCATGGGTCACGATGACAAAGGTGATGCCCAGGGAGGAGCGAAGCTCCTTGATGAGCCGGTCCAGGCCGGCGGATGTGACGGGATCCAGGCCCGCCGATGGCTCGTCCAGGAAGATGATGGCCGGATCCAGGGCCATGGCCCTGGCCAGGGCGGCCCGCTTTTTCATGCCGCCGCTCAGGGCGTCGGGCAAGAGGTCGACACTGTCCCTTAACCCCACAAGGTCCAGCTTCATCCGGGCGATGGCATCGATGGCGGCGGCAGGCAGGCGGGAGAACTCCGCCAGGGGGAGTTTGACATTTTCCAGCACCGTCATGGAGCCGAACAGGGCGCCGCTCTGGAACGCCACCCCGATGCCCCTGAGGATCTCGAGCCGCTGGCGGGGCGATGCCGATGCAATGTCCCTTCCCATAATCCCGATGGCGCCTTTTTGGGGTGTCAAGAGCCCGGTCATGTGTTTCAAAAGGGTGCTTTTCCCGCAGCCGGAGCCGCCCAGGATCACAAAGATCTCCTTGGGGTTCACATGAAAGCTGATGTCGTCGAACAGGGTGAAATCCCTGTACCCGGATGTCAGGTGGTTCACCTCTATAACAGGCTGTTTTTCCATGGTGTTAGATTCCAAGGCAATAATAGAGTACGGAAAAGATGCCGTCAAACACGGCGATCAAGATGATGCCGGTCACCACGGCCCGGGTGGTGGCGATGCCCACGGCGCTGGGGCCGCTTGTGGCCTGGATGCCCCGGATGCAGCCGGCACAGGCGATGAGCATCCCAAAGACAAAGCATTTCACAAGCCCGCCCGTGAAATCGATCCAGGTGACAAAGGAGATCACCTGGTTGTAGTAGGTGACGGCGGGATATCCCATGGAGATGAGCACCACGGAGCCGCCCATGATGCCCACAAAATTGGCGAATATGGTCAGCAACGGCGTGATGAACACGGCCGCGAGGATCCGGGGGACCATGAGGAAGCGCACAGGGTCCAGGCCCATGGTGGTGAGGGCGTCGATCTCCTCGTTGATCTTCATGGTGCCGATCTCGGCCGCAAAGGCGGCGCCCGACCGGCCGGCCAGGATAATGGCCGTCATCAAAGGCGAAAGCTCCCTGACCATGGCGATGCCGATCAGGTTGGCGACATATATCTCGGCACCGAACATCTTCATGGGCATGGCCGACTGGAACGCCATGACAAGGCCCACTATGAAGCTGATCAGGGCCACGATGGGAAGTGCGTTCACCCCGGCCCGTTCCGCGGCGAGCAGGGCGTCCTTCCAGCGGATGGTGGAAGGATGAAAAAGGGCGTGGGCCAATGCCCAAAAGATCTCTCCCACATGGGAGATGAATTCGGTCTTTCTTTCAAGCTGGATGGAGAGCGCCCTTCCCCGGTTTTCCACAAAGGAGCGGCTGGGGGCGGATCGCTTTGAACCGGGACCCGCCCCGGTCATCCGTCGTGCGAGATCCACCAGGGGTTCACTTTCGGGGGGAAGGCCCTGAATTCGGATGGCGCCCCGGTTTTTCTCTTTCCAGCGGGTTTCCAGGGTGGCGACAAGGGCTGCCCCGGCACTGTCCAGGTAATCGACCTTGTCAAGGTCAAGGACGAGGCTTTGGGCCCGGCAGGACGCTACCAGCTCTTCGGCCTGCTGCCACACCACGCCTGCGCCCCGGTTGTCCAGGCGGCCTGCCAGGGTGATGGTACGACCCTTGGGCGTATCCTGCCGGGTGGATACGGTGGTTTGGGAATTCATGGTTTGCCCCCCGTGGGGGGGCGTTGGGGGGCTAGCTTCCATGGTTGTGATCCATTTTTTCGATTCAGGCGCCTTTTGTTTATTGATTCCGTTTTGGCTTGTCTTCAGGTAAAACACTCATACCAGACTTTATAGCACTTGACTACCCCCCTCTCTTTTGTAAAAATCAAGGTGGTATCGTCTTTATTCATATAGAAAATTTTTTTTTGTGGAGAACAGGGGGCAGGTCATGGGTGTGGGAATAAAAACAAGCGATGATGTCCCACGGGACCATGCCAGGCTTTTTTCCAGTATTTTTCATGGATTGCCCGCCGCCGTCTCTGTCATTGGAGTTGCGGACGGCAGCTTCATTGAGGTCAACCAGGCGTTTGAGCGGATCTTTGAATATGAAAGGGACCGGATACTTGGTAAAAAAATCCTGGAGCTGAACCTGTGGGTCTACCGGAGACGGTACCAGGAGTTCATGGCGCTGTTTGAGGAGAATTCGGTTGTGACCGATTTCGAGGCACGGTTTTTGACCCGGTCCGGCCGCATGTTTACAGGGCTTGTCTCTGCGGAAAGCATTGAATACAATGGGGTTCAATGCATCGTCATGGTGGTGTTCGACGTCACCCGCCAGAAGAAGAAGGAGCGGATCAACAAAGCCCTTCTGAACGTCTCCCGGGCCGCCCACCAGCCGGGGTCCACAAAGGATCTTTGCTCCCACATCCACAGGGCCCTGGAATACTCCATCAACATGACCAACTTTTTTATCGCCCTGTACGATAAGGAGCAGGACATTATCTCCTTTCCCTATTATGTGGATGAAAAGGACGGGGTCGGGGTCATTTTCAATGCGAAAAAGAGCTCCTCCCTCTGTTCCGAGGTGATCCGGCGGAAAACCACCCTGTTGTTTACCGATAATGAACTCAAGGAGCGGTATGCCCGGATGGACAGCCGTTTCCCCGGCACCATGCCCCGGATCTGGCTGGGCGCGCCCATGAAGGTCAGGGGGGAGGTGATCGGGGTGGTGGCCGTTCAATCCTATGCGGATCCGACCATGTTCAACCAGGATGACGCCGCCCTCCTCGAGGCCGTGTCCAGCCAGATCGCCGCCTCCATTGAGCAGCAGCGGGAGGAGGAGGAAAAGGTCCAGCTCCGGGCCCAGCTCGGCCAGGCACAGAAGATGGAGGCCCTGGGCACCCTTGCCGGCGGCATTGCCCACGATTTCAACAATATCATCGCGGCCATAATGGGATATACCCAGCTGGTCCAGATGGACAGCCACGATAACCCCCCGCTTCAGAAAAAGCTGGAACGGATCTACAAGGCCTGCCTCCGGGCCAAGGACCTGGTCCAGCAAATCCTCGGCTTCAGCCGGCACCATGAGTCTGATATGTCTCCCATACGGCTTGGGCTGATCGTCAAGGAGACATTCAAGTTTTTGCGGGCCACCCTGCCCTCCACCCTCACCCTCAAGCTCCAGCTCGATGGGGTCCGGGATACGGTCATGGGCAATTCCAGCCAGATCCATCAGATCCTGATGAACCTGTGCACCAATGCCGCCCATGCCATGGGGGATCAGCCCGGGATCTTGTCGGTGAAGCTCAGGGAGACACGGGTGCAGCAGATAATGAGGATCAAGGGGGGAGAGCTTCTGCCCGGCACCTATGTGCTTCTCACGATCACGGACACGGGCCACGGCATGGATTCAGAGATCATGAATCGGATCTTTGAGCCGTTTTTTACCACAAAGACCGATGGCAAGGGCACAGGGCTTGGTCTTTCCCTGGTGCATACCATCGTGCAGAACCATGAGGGCGGGGTGGATGTGGAATCCAGTGAGGGCCACGGGGCGTGCTTCAAGATCTTTCTGCCCCTGTATGATGAGAAACTAGGCCAGACGGCCTTGCCGGAACAGGAGCATCTGTTGAGGGGCGGGGAAACGATTCTCCTGGTTGACGATGAGGAGGCCATTGTCCAGTCCATGGCCGAGTTCCTCCGGGATATGGGATACCATGTCACGGCCATGGAGAGCAGCCCAGCGGCCCTGTCCGAGTTTCGAAACAGCCCCCGGGAGTTTGACCTTGTGATCACGGACATGACCATGCCCTTTCTCACCGGGTTTGACCTGGCACGTGAGATGATCCAGATTCGCCCGGAACTCCCCATCCTTTTGTGCACCGGTTTTGGCGCCGAGGTGAGCCGGGAGGAAAGCGCAGCCGTGGGGATCAGAAAGGTCCTGCACAAACCCATGGATCTTGTGGAGCTTGCCAAAGAGATCAGGAATGTCCTGGACGCTTCGGCTCTCTGAATACCAATCCTTTTTTGGTTTCAAGGAGGTGTGAATGGGAAAGATTTTGGTCGCGTTGATGGTTTTTGTTGCTACTGCCGTTACAGGTTTGGCCCAGGAGAAGGTGGTGATCTACGGGGATCACGCCTACCCGCCCTACTCCTATGATGACAATGGCACCCCGGCCGGTATCTATGTGGAGATCCTGACCGAGGTGTTTCAAAAGATTCCCGGGTATGCGTTGGAAATCAGGATGGTGCCCTGGGCAAGGGGGATTAATTTTGTGAAGACGGGTAAGGCCGTTGCCCTGTTTCCTCCCTTACGCACGGATGCCCGGGTTCCCTGGATGCAGTTTCCCGAACCCATTTTTCAGGAAAAGGTCGTTGTGTTCGGCAAAAAGTCCAAGCTTATGGAAAGAGTCCGCTGGCCCGAGGATTTTTACGGCACCACCATCGGTATAAACAGCGGATGGAGCCTCGAGGGCATGGGAGGCAAGGCCCTTGCCAAGGCGGTCAAAGAGGGGAAGATCAAGGTGCATGAGGCCAAGACCGCTGAAATGCACATGAAGATGATCATGGCCGACCGTACCGACTTCTACATCAACGATATCATGTCGGATACAAGCCGGTTCCAGGGCGGTGATCCCATTGTGGCGGGGCCTGTGGCCTCCACCAATTTCTCTTATCTCGGGTTTACCCGGAAGATAGGCAGGTTTCCCTACATCCCTGACCTTATTGATCAGTTCAAAAGGGAGATGAAAGAGATGAAGGCGTCCGGCCGGGTGGATGAGATCGTCAACCGTTACAAAAAGTGATTGGTTAACGATCTCCATAAAGGGCAGGCAAAGGGTGCCTGAACCGGAACAAGGGATCAGGTGTGTCCGGGACCGGGACCGGCATCGGTCCTAAAAGGTCTCGTGGGCTGTCCGCGCCATGATCTCCTCCTGGAGTTCCGGGGTGAGATCCACGAAATAGTCGCTGTACCCCGCCACCCGCACGATCAGGTCCCGGTGTTCCTCCGGGTGCTGTCTTGCATGTTCCAGGGTGTCAAGGTCCACCACGTTGAACTGGACATGGTGGCCGTCCATGGCGAAATAGGAGCGAATCAGGTGGACCATGGCCTGGCGGGCCTTGTCGCTTTTAAACAGGCCGGGCATGAACTTCTGGTTTAACAGGGTGCCCCCGGTGAGCAGATGGTCGATCTTGGCCGCTGATCTCAATGCGGCGGTGGGGCCGTTCATGTCGGCGCCCTGGACTGGGGATATCCCTTCGGAAAAGGGTTTGCCCGCCCGTCTTCCGTCGGGAAGGGCGCCGGTGACCGATCCGAAATAGACATGGCAGGTGGTGGGCAACAGGTTGATCCGGTGCCGTCCTCCCCGGGTGTTGGGCCGGTTGTCAACCGCCCCGTGAAAGATGGAAAAGACCCGCTTGAGCAGATCGTCGGCCCGGTCGTCGTCGTTGCCGTACTTGGGGGTGTTGCTTTTCACCTGGGTCAGCAGTTCTTCATGCCCCTTGAAATTGGCCCCAAGGGCGGCCAGCAGGTCGGTTATGGAGACCCTGTTTTCGTCAAACACGTTGTGCCTGATGGCGGTGAGGGCGTCGGTGGCCGTGCCAAGGCCCACCCCCTGGATATAGGAGGTGTTGTACCGGGCGCCCCCCTGGTTGTAGTCCCTGCCGGTTTGGATGCAGTCTTCGGTGACAAGGCTCAGCAGGGGCACGGGCATGGTGGCGGCGTTGATCGCCTCGATGACGTTGTTGCCCCGGATCTTGATGTCGATGAAGTGGCGCACCTGGGCGTCATAGGCCGTGAGGAGATCCTCCATGGTCTCAAAGTTTTCAGGGTCTCCGGTGGGAATGCCGATGGCCCTGCCGGTGACGGGATCAACGCCGTTGTTGAGGGTGATCTCAAGGATTTTGGGCAGGTTGAAATAGCCTGTGAGCACATAGGCCTCCCGGCCGAACGCCCCCGCCTCCACGCAGCCGCTGGCCCCGCCCTCCCTTGCATCCCCGGCGCTCTTGCCCTGGAGTACCAGCTCCTGGACAATGGCGTCCGTGTTAAAGACCGAGGGCTGGCCAAACCCGGTCTCGATGATCTTCAGGGCCCGCCGGATGAACCGGTCCGGGTTCTTCCGGCTCACCTGGACCATGGCGCTGGGCTGGAGCAGGCGCATGGTTTCGATCACTTCCAGGATCACATAGGTCAGCTCGTTCACCCCGTCCCGGTTGTCCCGGGTCACGCCTCCCAGGTTGATGAGGCAGAAGTCCACATAGGTGTTGCTCTCCTTGGCCGTGACTCCCACCTTGGGGGGGGCGGGATGGTTGTTGAACTTTACCCAGAAGCAGGAGAGAAGCTCCATGGCCCGCTCCCGGGTCAGGGTGCCGTTGTTGATCTCCCTTTGGTAGAAGGGATAGAGGTGCTGGTCCAGGCGGCCCGGGTTGAAGGCGTCCCAGGGGTTGAGCTCGGTGATTATCCCCACATGGAGGAACCAGTAGTACTGGAGGGCCTCGTGGAAGGTTTCAGGGGCATGGGCCGGCACCCTGCGGCAGACGGCGGCCGTTTGTGTGAGCTCTTTTTGCCTGTCCGGGTCGGTTTCGGTCCGGGCAAGGTCGTCAAGGGCTTTTGCATGCCTGCCGGCAAAGTCGATCAGGGCGTCCGCCGCGATCTCCATGGCCGTGAGTTGATCCTTTCCGGCAAGTGCCCGGGGATCGGTGTAAAAATCAAGGGCGTTGATCGCTTCGCCAATCTCGGCCTTGAGATCCAGGAATCCCTTGCGAAAGATGGTGGTGCCCCCGGCGGTGTGGCCCGGGGAGCGTTGCTCCTGGAACTCGGTGAACACCCCGGCTTCAAAGGCGTCGATCCAGGCGGGATCCATGGCGGCAAATATCTTTTCCCGGACCGTTTTTCCCTGCCAGAAGGGGATGACCGTTTCCTTGTAGAGGCGCTTTGTTTCATGTGAAACCCGGTAGGGAATCTTCTCCCGGGTGTCCAGGATCTCAAGATCCCCGAGGGTGTGGAGGCAGATCTCGGGATAGGTGGGCACGGCCTTGGGGCGCGGGCCCCGCTCCCCCACAATGAGCTCATGGTCATTGATGCACAGGGTCTTGTTGTCAAGGATGTGTTTCAGGCAGAGGGCCCGCTGGATGGGTACCGGGTGGGTCATGGCAGCCCCTGACCGGTAGAAGTCCGTGACCAGCCGTGCCCGTTCCCCGGAAAGGGTCACGGTTGTGTCAAGGCTCTGTTGGCGTAAGGTGTTTACTCGCTGGTTCATGGTTGCTACCCTCCTTCTGATACAATGAATCCGTTTGTTATTAGTATTTCTTTGACCTTTGCTACAAGTTCCGGCTTGGGCTCCGGGGTGCCTGCCATGGGATCGGGGATGCCAAGGCGTTTATACTTTGCCGCCCCTGTCCGGTGAAAGGGGAGCAGATCCAGGGTCCTGAACCGGTTGTTGGCGGAAAGCGTTTCCATGAGGCGGTCAAGGTTATTCTCTGTTGCCGTGATATCGGGGATCAGGGGCAGCCGCAGGCGCAGATCCACATCCAGGGTCTGGAGCAGGGCCAGGTTGTCCAGTACCGGCTGGAGCGATACCCCGGTGTATTGCCTGTGTTCGCTGTGGTCCATGGGTTTGAGATCAAAGAGAACAAGATCGCACAGGGTCGCCGCCTGTTCCATGACATGGGCCGGGGCAAACCCGGAGGTATCCACGGCCGTGTGGATCTCCCTTTCCCGGCACTCCTTGAGAAGCGCCGTCAGAAATTCGGGCTGGGCCAGGGGCTCTCCCCCGGAAAAGGTGACCCCGCCTTGGGAGTGATCAAAGAAGATGGTGTCCTGCTCGATCTCCCGGATGAGGGCGTCAACGGTTATGGTGCGGGCGGTGGCGGCTTCGTACGGCTGGCTTTCGGGATTGTGGCACCACCGGCATTGAAGGGGGCAGCCCTGGAGAAAAATCGTGGTTCTGATGCCGGGGCCGTCATGGATGCTGTAGCGCTGGATCTTGAATATCCGTCCTTTTATAACCGCCAATGCCTTGTGCCTCTCTTTTCAATCGTAACTGCCGAAACCGTTCCCGGTCATCTGTTTTCAGTCGTTTTGGGAGGTTAGCACAGGTGTGTACCCATGTAAAATTATTTTGAACCGTATCGGCGTGCTATATGCGCCGATTACGAAACGATGATAAGAAATCGACAAGGGGGAGGGAATTAAGCGGGGGGACGCCCCGGAGACCTGTGGGAGTCAAGGTTCCGGGGTGTTGTCCATGGGGGCTTAAGGGATCAGTCCATGTCCCGGTTTTCTTCAACGGCGTGGCAGGCTACCATGGTGCCGCTGTCAAGCTGGGAAAGTTCCGGGACCTCGTTTTTGCACCTATCGTTGGCATAGACGCACCGGCCGTGGAACACGCAGCCCGTGGGAAGGTTCACCGGAGTGGGCACCTCGCCCTTGAGCTTGATGTTCTTGGGCTTGGTTTCTCCCACCCGTGGGATGGCGCTCAACAGTGCCCGGGTATAGGGATGGGCCGGGGTGGCAAAGAGATCCTCGGTTTTGGCAAGCTCGCACAGGGTGCCAAGGTACATTACCGCCACCCGGGTGCTGATGTGCTCCACCACGGAGAGATCATGGGTGATGAAGAGGTAGGTCAGTCCCCTCTCCCTGCCCGCGTCCATGAGCAGGTTCAGGATCTGGGCCTGGATCGATACGTCCAGGGCCGATACCGGCTCGTCCGCCACGATGAGATCGGGATCCAGGATCAATGCCCGGGCGATGCTGATCCGCTGGCGCTGGCCGCCGGAGAATTCATGGGGGAAGCGGGAGGACCAGGCGGGATCCACGCCCACCTGTTTCATCACGGAGATGATTTTCTTCTGGATGTCGGCCCGGCTCATTCCGGGGTTGTGGAACTTCAGGGGCTCTTCCAGGGTCTGCTTCACCGTTTTTCGCGGGTTCAATGACGCATAGGGATCCTGGAAGATCATCTGCATCTTTTTCCTGAACGGGAGCATCTCCTTGTGGGTCAGGTGGTCGACCCGGTCTCCCTTGTAGTAGATCTCTCCCGCATTGGGGGGGTAGAGTCCCATGACCACCCGGGCAAGGGTGGATTTGCCGCAGCCGGACTCCCCCACCACGCTCAGGGTTTCGCCCTTGTTGATGGTGAGGCTGACGTCGTTGACCGCCTTGACCGTGGTCTTTTCCCGGACGATGCGTCCGTCCTTGAACTTCAGCTGGTCAAGAAGGCCGCCTGAGATGTCAAAGTGTTTTACGACATTCTTGATGGTAAGTATGGGGGTGTTGTTCTTCATATCCTCTATATCATATGGCATGCAGCCATTATGCCTTTTTCGGTTCGCTTGAGTAGGGGAAGGTCCTTTTCACAGATCGCCTCCTTGAGATGACACCTGGGGTTGAACGCGCAGCCCGGGGGAATGGCGGTGAGGTTGGGCATCATGCCCGGGATCTGGTAGAGCTTCTCACCCGCCTTGAACGCCCCCGGCAGGGATTTGATCAGGCCCTGGGTGTAGGGGTGGGAGGGGGAGTTGACCACGGTCTGTGTGTCCCCGGTCTCGATGATTTTTCCCGCGTACATTACTGCGATCTTCTCGGTGACCTGGGAGACCACGCCAAGGTCGTGGGTGATGAGGATGAGCCCCATCTCCTCTTCCTGGCACAGCTCCTGGAGCAGATCCATGATCTCCGCCTGGATGGTAACGTCCAGGGCGGTGGTGGGCTCGTCCGCGATGATGATGGCGGGATCGGTCAAAAGCGAGATGGCGATGATGATCCGCTGGCGCATGCCGCCTGAGAACTCGTGGGGATACTGGGCAAGCCGCTTTTCAGGGGACGGGATGTGCACCTTCCTGAGCTTTTCCAGGGCGATTTTCTCGGCCTCATGGGTGGTGATCTTCCGGTGGGCCTTGAGGGTCTCAACCATCTGGGTGCCGATGGTGAACACCGGGTTGAGGGTCATCATGGGATCCTGGAAGATCATGCTGATCCTGTTGCCCCGGATCTTTCTCATCTCCTTGCCCGGCAGGGTGCTGATGTCCTTGCCCTTGAACAGGATTTTTCCCTCGGCAATGAAGCCGGGTTTGCTCAACAGGTTGATGATGGCGAAGCCTGTGACCGATTTACCGGCGCCGCTCTCGCCGACGATGCCGAGGCGCTCCCCCTTGTCCAGTGTGAAACTGACGCCGTCGATGGCAGTGAGATCACCGAATCTCAAGGCGAATTTTACTTTAAGGTCTTGTACTTCCAACAGATGGGACATGGTTGACTATCCTTTGTACAGTTTGGGGTTGAGCACATCCCTGAGCCAGTCCCCCAGGAGGTTGATCACAAGGACGAATAGGATGAGAAAGATGCCCGGAAAGATGGTGATCCACCACACGCCGGAGAAAATATACTCAAACCCTGACTTGATTAGCGATCCCAGGGAGGGCATGGTCACCGGCATTCCAAGTCCCAGGAACGACAGGGCCGCCTCACTCATCACGGCATTGGCCACCTGGATGGTGGAGATGACCATCACCGATGTCAATGTGTTGGGAAGGACGTGGCGGAACATGATCACGGGCTGTGACAGGCCTATTACCCTGGCCGCCTCCACATACTCCTTGTTCTTCTCTCCCATGACCGATGCCCGGATGGTTCGTGCGTACACGGGCCATTCCGCCAGGCCGATGATCACGACGAGCAGGGGGACGGCCAGTTTCTCAAAGCTGCCGATGCCGAACATGAGCTGGAAGATCGCCGAGATGAAGATGGCCACCATGAGGTAGGGGAACGAGAACTGGATGTCCGCGATCCGCATGAGCACCGCATCCACCTTGCCCCCGAGATAGCCGGCGGTGAGCCCCACCATGATGCCGATGGTGGCCTGGAGAAACACGGCGCCAAGCCCGATGAGTACCGAGATCCTCAGGCCGTAGAACATGGTGGAGAGAAGATCCCTGCCCATGTTGTCCGTGCCTAATAGGAAGTCGCTTGTGCCTTCAGCCATGAACACCGGCGGAATCTCCGAGTTCATGATGTCCGTGGTTTCCGGGTTATAGGGATTGTACGGGGAGACAAGGGGGGCCGCAAGGCTCAGCAGCAGGAATATGACCAGGATGACAAAGCTTGCCATGGCGGTCTTGTCCCGCTTGAAACTGTAAAAAAGATAGGATTCTTTAAAACGCTTGATGGAATTTTTCATTTTCTTCCTGCTATTCTGACCGTGGGGTTTATCAGGCCGTAGAGAATATCCACAACGGTATTGACAATGACAAAGATGGAGCCGACAACGATGAGGTAGGTGATGAGAAGGGAGATGTCGGATCGTTCAACCGCTTCCAGGAACATGTAGCCCATACCCTGCCACTGGAACACGGTCTCGGTCAGGATGGTGAAGGCGAACATGATGCCGATCTGGACGCCGAATACCGTGACCACTGGAAGCAGGGTGTTCTTGAACGCATGGACCAGCCAGATTCTCATGGGCGGCAATCCCTTGGCCCAGGCAAACTTGATATATTCGGTTTCAAGCACTTCCATCATTTCAGACCGGATGAGCCGGATAAACAGGGGCAGCGTGATGGAAGCAAGGGAGACGCAGGGAAGGATCAGGTGCTTGAGTCCGTCCAGGGTGAAAAAGCCCGACATCCACCAGCCGTTGCCAAACAGATCAACGGTCTCACCCCTGCCGTAGGAGGGAAGCCAGTGGAGCTGGACCCCGAAGATGTAGATGAGCATGATGGCGGTGAGGAACACGGGCATGGACACCCCCAGGGTGGAAAATCCCATGGTGAATCGCGAGAAGAAGCTCCGTGGCCGCAGGGCCGTGTACACCCCCAGGGGCAGGGAGACCAGCATGATGATGATCCCTGCGCCAAAGACCAGTTCCATGGTTGCCGGCGCCTTGGCGATGATCACGTCCAGGGCGGGTTTCTTGTAGAAAAATGAGAGGCCCAGATCTCCGTGGGCGGCATTCTTGAGGAACCGGACATACTGGGCGGTAAAGGGGTCGTTCAGTCCCAGCTTTTCCCGAATCTCCGCCCGTTCCGCCGGGGTGACCCGCTCTCCCACCAGATCCCGGACAGGATCGCCTATCTTGTTTTTAATGGCAAACCCTATCAAGCTGATCACCAGCATGACAAAGATGGCCTGGGTGGTTCTTCGTACGATAAATGCAAACATTTGTTTTATTCTTTACGCTAAAAGGGGGAAGGGCCGTTATAGCTCTTCGCATATGAATCGCGCCCATTGGCAGGCCTTGATTCCAGTGCAAACATCTATAATAACCCTTCCCCGTTCGGTTATAGAGATGGGGAGAAACCTCCCCGCGGTTCAATCTCTTATTTTACTACAATGTCCCCAAAGTAGGGGAAGTTCATGGAGTTGATCACAGGCGCGATCTCAACGTTTTTCTTACCTGCATAGGAGAGGTTCTGCCAGTGCAGGGGCATGAAGGCGGCGTCGTCATAGAGAATCTGCTCGATCTCCTGGAGCATGCCGGCCCGTTTCTCAAGGTGGGTCTCGGCCTGGGCGGCAAGGGCGAGCTCATCAACCCTTTTGTTGCAGTACATACCGCTGTTGTACTGGCCGTAACCTGTCTCCTTGTCGTTGCACATGGTGAGGAACTCGGTGAAGTTACCGGAATCCTCGGTGTCGGAGTGCCATCCGATCATCTGGATGTCGGCCACCTTGGCGTCGAACTCATCCCAGTACTGGGCCTTGGGCATTGTCTTGAGGATCACCTTGATGTTGATCTTGGCAAGCATCTGGACAACGGCCTCGGCGATTTTTTCGTCTTTTACGTAACGGTTGTTGGGGGCGATCATGGTGCACTCAAAACCGTTTGCAAGCCCGGCTTCTTTCATGAGGGCCTTGGCCTTTTTCAGGTTGTAGCGGGGTTTGAGGTTCGCCTTGTAACCGGCATAGCCCTTGGGACCCTGCTGGCTGGCAACCGTTGCGGTGCCCTTCATCAGTTTTTTCACGATACCTGCGTTGTTGACCGCATATACCATGGCCTGGCGAACCCGGGCATCCTTGAACTCGGGGCGGCGCTCGGAGTTCATCTGGAAGGAGATGATACGGCCGCCGTTGATGGTCACAAGCTTGACATGGGCGTCTTTCTCAATGCGCTTGAAATCCTGGGGGGGAACCGGGGAGATAAAGTCAACATCGCCGGAGAGAAGGGCGGCAACCCTGGTTGCATCCTCTTTAATGGGGGTGAGGACGATCTTATCCACATTGCCCGGGGACTTGGTGTCCCAGTAATCCTTGAACCGCTCAAACACGACCTTGACGCCTTGATCCCGGTGGGTCACAACATAGGGGCCCGTGCCGGATGAGTGGTTCAGGGCAAAGGAGGGGCCGATCTTTACGATGGCATCCTTGGGCTGGCCGGTCTCGTCGGTTCCGGTGTAGAACGCGGAGTCCATGGGGAAGAAATAGGTGGCCATGTTCAGGAGAAGGGCATAGGGCTTTTTGGTCTTGATATCAATGGTGTAGTCATCGACGATCTCGATGCCGGCAAAGGGTTCGATGAGACCCTTGTAGTCCACGCTTGTGCGCATGCGGTCAAAGGTCCACTTCACATCCTTGGCAGTAAAGGTGTTGCCGGAGTGAAATTTGACGCCCTTGCGTAAGAAGAAGCGCATGGTAAGGTCGTCAATCCGCTCCCATTTGGTGGCCAGGCGGGGCTCGAAGGTCATCTCCTGGGTCCAGCGGACCAGGGGATCAAAGCTCCAGTGTGACAGCTGGAGCATGCCGCCGGACAACTGTACATGAATATCCAGGGATACCGGATCCGCATCAAGACCTACTTTCAGTGTCTTGGCATTGGCGGAAAAACCAAATGCCAGAACCATGAAAAGGGTTAAACCAACTATAACAATTTTCTTCATCCCATTCCTCCTAAACAGTATTAATAAAAATAGACAAGACTCCACTTCATAGGGGTGGTTCACTGTCTGAATAAAAGTATATCAAGCAAAAGTACCAGACCGTGAACCCACGGTCAAGAAAATAACCCCCTGTTTTTTAATATTTTATCCTGCCAGAAGCCGGGCTGCGGCCTCGATTTGAGTCTCGTTGAACACCACAATGTGGTGTAGCCGGAACAGGGCCGCCGTGACCCCGTAGCCAGGCTCAAGACGGCCGGAAAAAGTGCCGTCATAGATGGTGCCGGAGCCGCAGGAGGGGCTCTTCTCCTTGAGCATGGCGGCAATGACTTGATGCTTTCTGGCAAAGGAAAGGGCTTTGTTGGCTCCCTGGACAAAATCAACGGTGACATCCTCGCCCAGGGTGTTGACTATCCGGGCCCTTCCTTCAAGCACATCAAGGCCGGTGCCACCCTGGATTTCGGCCGGGGGCCGTGGGGTTTCAAGCCCCCCTGCCACTTCGGGACAGAAGGGCAGGGCCCTTTTTTCCCTGAGCCATTCCATGAGTAATGGGTCCCTGACGGGAAAGGCCTTGCCGTCGTACCGGACCGCCTCTCCAGCCAGGCAGGCGCTGATCAAAATTTGCTTCATAAAAATCCTCAAAAAAATTGTTGACTATACTCGGTTCAAATGCAATGAATGATAATTCATTTGTATTGTAAACAGGATACAATAAAGGGGAACACTATTCAAGGAATGGCGGGTTATTATGAAACTATCTGTTTCTATTCTGTTTAATCGGAGTTGAATTTTTCCTTGCCACCATGGCTTTTCTCAATGGTTTGAGCGTGAATCCATGAGTAAAGGCATGAAGGAAGATTCATAACCGCCAGGCAGAGTGACCGGAACAGGGGTATTTTATCAAAAATAAATTCATGGGAGTGTTTAACGATGGCACAGTTTATTTCCGATCGAAGGGATGTTGATTTTGTACTTCACGAAATGCTTGACGCCGCATCTCTGGCAAAGAAGAGCGAAGATTTTGCTGAGTTCAACAAAAAGACGATCGACCTCATCGTCTCTGAGGCCCGTAATCTTGCTGTAAAAGAGATCCTGCCCACCCAGAAGGAAGGGGACGATGAGGGCTGCACCCTTGAGAACGGCAAGGTGACCACCCCTAAATCCTTCAAGCGGCTCTATGACCTGTTCAACGAGGGCGAGTGGCTCGCCATGAACGAGGATCCCGAGTGGGGCGGCCAGGGCATGCCCAGAACCATCTCCTCGGCTGCCGCCGAATACTTTAACGGCGCCAACTATCCCTTTATGATGTACCCCGGGCTCACCCACGGGGCCGGCAAACTGGTTGAGGAGTTCGGCACCGACGAGCAGAAAAAGGTATTCCTTAAAAAAATGTACACGGGCGAGTGGGCCGGCACCATGCTGCTCACGGAGCCGGGTGCGGGATCCGATGTCGGGGCGCTGACCACCACGGCCAAGAAAAACGATGACGGCACCTACTCCATCACCGGCGAGAAGATCTTCATCTCCGGCGGCGAGCATGACCTGACCGATAATATCATTCATCCGGTCCTTGCCAGGATCGAAGGCGCCCCCGAGGGCACCAAGGGCATCTCCCTCTTTCTCGTGCCCAAGTTCCTTGTCAATGATGACGGCTCCCTGGGCGAGTTCAACGATGTGGTCTGCACCGGCATCGAGCACAAGATGGGTATCCATGGCAACAGCACCTGTTCCCTTGCCCTTGGCAGCAACGGCAAATGCATCGGCACCCTGCTGGGTGAAGAGAACAAGGGTATGAAAGCCATGTTCGTGATGATGAACGAGGCCCGGCTCCTGGTCGGGTTCCAGGGTTTTGCCTGCGCCACCGCCTCCTACATGTACGCCGTGAACTACGCCAAACAGCGGGTCCAGGGCAAGAACCTGCTTGAGATGATGGATCCCGACGCCAAGTCCGTACCCATCATCCAGCATCCCGACGTCAGGCGCCAGCTGCTCAAGATGAAGGCGTTGGTGGAAGGCATGAGAAGCATCCTCTACTATGTCAACTATTGCGCGGACATGGCCGTTGTGGGAGAGACCGAGGAGGAGCGGGCCAAATACCAGGGCCTTGTGGAGATCCTCACCCCCATTGCCAAGGGCTATGTGACCGACCGCGCCTTTGAGGTATGCAGCCAGGGCATGCAGATCTACGGCGGCTACGGGTTCATCGAAGAGTATCCCATGGCCCAGCTGCTCAGGGACTGCCGGATCACCCTGATCTACGAAGGCACAAACGGCATCCAGGCCATGGATCTCCTGGGCCGGAAACTTGGCATGAACAAGGGCAAGCCGGTCATGGATCTCTTTGGCGAGATGCAGAAGACCGTTGCCGCGGCAAAAGAGATTCCCGCCATCCAGGACTATGCCGCCAAGGTGGAGGAGACCCTTAACAAGCTCGGCGAGGTCGCCCTTACCATGGGCCAGACCGCCATGTCCGCCAAGGTGCTCAGCGCCTTTGCCAATGCCCATCCCTTCCAGGATGCCACAGGCGACGTGGTTGTTGCGTGGATGCTGCTTTGGAGAGCCTCCATCGCCGCCCAGAAGCTCGAGAAGGCCAAGGCCAAGGACAAGCCCTTTTACGAAGGCCAGATCAAGTCCCTGCAGTTCTTTGCTGAGACCATGCTGCCCATGACCCTGGGCAACCTTGCCGCCATCAAAGATGTGAGCGGCGCGGCCGTGGAGATCGACGAGGCCTCATTTGCCGGTTAATCCTGTTTAAAGCGCATTAGCGAATCAGATAATCGCCCGGGCCGTTTCGGCCCGGGCGTTTTTATTTTCAGGCGATGATACCCGTGGCCACATGGATCTCAAGTCCTCCGTGGAACAGGGGATGAAGATCGGTTGAAAAGGGCAAAAGCTTTGCAAGGTCGGGGTCGGGCAGGATGATGCCCACCCGGAAGCCTTGGAAGTCCCTGGCAAGCTTTGCGCCGATCTCCCGGTACAGGCCGGTGATGTCGCTCTTCTTGCCCAGCCGTTTTCCATAGGGCGGGTTCAGCACCACCACCCCTTTCCCATGGGTGACCTCCCTGGGCACAAGATCGAAAAAATCCTGCCGGCCCACGGATACAAAGGATGAAAGCGAAAGGTCCGCCACGGTCTGTTCCAGATCTTCGACCAGTTGCTTTGCCATGTCAAAGGCGAATATGAGGGGCGATTTTTCTTTTTGGAACCCCTTTTCAGCGGTTTGTTTCAGGTGGCGCCACTGGGCCCCGGAGAAACAGGGAAAGTGCTCAAAGGCAAACCGCCGGTAAAATCCCGGGGGAATCCCTGCCGTCATCATGGCCGCCTCAAGGGTGAAATTGCCCGACCCGCACATGGGATCGATCAAGGGCTCCTGCCCTGTAAAACCGGTTCGCTCGAGGATGGCCCGGGCAAGGGTGGCCCGCAGGGGCGCAGCACCCACCAGGGGGGTGATGCCCCGCTTATGGAGGAGATCCCCGCTTGTGTCAAGGGACACGTGGAACCGGTCGTCCCGGGCCCGGAGGATGATCCGCTGGGGGGGCAATGGCGCTTTCTTTTCCAGGGAGTCCTCCTGAAAATGCTCCCGGATGATCCTTGTTGCCCGCTCCTCAATGGCGGCCGTGTGGTAGAGCCTGGAGTGCCGGGTGGCGGCCTCCACATGGATGGGGCAATTCGGGGGAAGATAGAGCTCCCACTCCACCTGGGACAGTTTTTTTTCAAGGGTCCTGAAATTTTCCGCCTTGAATTCCGCGATCTCCATGGTGATCCTGGAGGCGGTGCCAAGGTAGAGGTTTGCAAGATAGCAGACCTTTATGGGGCCTGTGAACCCTACCCCGCCCTCTGCCATGGTGACGCTGTCTGGCCGTATGGGCAGGCGTTGAAATTCTTTTTTTAAAAGCTGCTTCAGCCCCGGGGCCGAAGATGCAAAAAAGGTGTGGCTCCGTGCCGTCACCCGCCGCTTTACACGTTTTTCAAATGATGTTCGTTTCATTCCCCATCTATACCCTTTCCCACCCTTCAAGTAAACGCCGGGTTTGACACGTGATGATAATTCCGGTAAAAGTTGTTTTCATATAAAGGTTAATAATGGTTCAATAATCAATGCCACAACATAATAAATCATATAATTCAAAACATAAATTAACAGGAGTTTACCATGGCTGGCGTTAATAAAGCGATTATATTAGGTCATCTCGGGAGAGATCCGGAAATGACATACACCCAGGCAGGGCTGGCTGTATGCAAATTTTCCCTTGCAACTTCAAAAAAAATGAAAGATGGCCGTGAGGTAACACAGTGGCATCGCTGTACAGCCTTTGATAAGGCTGGCGAACTGATTTCCAGGTATGTCAACAAGGGGAATCAGCTCTATATCGAAGGCGAAATCACCTACAGCCAATATGAAAAAGATGGCGTCACAAGGTACTCCACCGATATTATTGTGAGGGAATTCAATTTTGTAAATTCCGGTGGCGGCGGTCAGCAGGGCGGTTATCAGCAGCAGGGTGGCGGCGGCTATCAGCAGCCCGATCCCGCTCCCCAGGGCGGTGGCGGTTATCAGGGCGGCGGCGCTCCCCAGGGTGGCGGCGGCTATCAGAACGGCGGCGCTCCCCAGGGCGGCGGCGGTTACCAGGGTGGCGGAACCCCCCAGGGCGGCGGTGGCAGCGTGCCCCCTGCGGACGATATCCCGTTCTAACCGTTACCAACATTAAAAGTGTAAACTTTTAGGGTGTAAAGCTTCGGTTTTACACCCTTTTTTTGTTTACACTCCATGGCTTGTGCTGTATCCTGTAATTGTAGTTAACAATTCCACCATGGAGTGTAAACAATGGCCCGTCTTTTTTATATCAAATGGCTCAAGTTTGATGACGGTGAAAGGTTCCCCATGCTTATGAAAAAAGCAGATGGAACGCCCCTGTTTTTAACGACCGTCTACACCATAGCCATCCAACGATCTTCAGGCAAATCCTCGGCAACATTGGGTGTTAATCTCCGAGCGATCATGCATCTCTACACCTGGGCATATTTAAACGGCATTGACATTGACGGACGTTTTTCGGATCAGGACCTGCTCGGCATCGTAGATATCGAAAGTCTGGTGAATGCAGCCGGTCTCACCTATGATCAACTTTGCAAAGACCTTGAAAACGCCCCGGGATCATCTAAATCCGGCGTTAAGAACGGTATTTGTCCAATGGAAAAATATCGAAACTCTACCCACACCCAGATCTGTACCGTCGATAACAAAACCAAACTGATCCGCCTTTTATACATCCGGGACTACCTGGACTGGCTTGCCCAACAGCAGATGCCGAAAATTTCACCACAATCAAAGGAACATTCTCTGTTCAAAACTTCCCGCTTGCAGATGAAAGAAGCCATTGAAGCGAGATTGCCAGCGTCGAAAGGCCGTAATGTAAAAGGTGACCGGGAAGGGCTTGAACCTGAAATCCAGAAGAGGCTTACCGATGTAATCCATCCCCATTCTCCTGAAAATCCATGGAAGAATCCCCATGTACGGGTCAGAAATCGCCTTTTTATCCTGATGATGCTTGTTTTGGGTGTCAGAAAAGGGGAGTTGCTCCTGACCCGCATCAAGGATGTTAATTTTCAATCCAATGAGTTGCTGATCAGAAGAGTGCCGGATGACCCTGACGACCCCCGATTCCATGAGCCGAACACTAAAACCCGTGACCGGATACTTCCGTTTGAGGATGATCTTGCCGCATTGATTGAGGAGTATATCTTAACGGTGCGAAACAAAGTCCCTGGTGCCGGCAGACACGATTTTTTGTTTACTGCAGCCGGAACAGGGCAGCCCCTGTCATTGGCGGGTGTTACAAAGGTTTTCAGGACCCTGCGGTCTAAAGTTTCCGATCTGCCGGACACTCTTACAAGCCATGTATTGCGGCATACGTGGAACGAACGGTTTTCAGAAATGATGGATCAAAATAATGTTTCCGAGGCTGAAGAAAAAAAATTACGCTCCTATTTAATGGGTTGGTCTGAATTTTCCGGTATGGCCGGGACATACACGAAAAGATATGTCAGGAAAAAAGCAAATGAAGCATCCTTGGATCTGCAGAAAAAAATAATGAAAAAGGAGTAAAACGATGTATCCTTTTAAATCTGCCGTCCCTATGAAAGATTTCTTGTCATTACCAAAATCGGCAATGACAAGAAATAGGTTCCAATTCAACCCCCAGGATGACACCTGGTGTATTGCCGATCTAAGCAGGGACTTTTCCCTGGATTTTAACCAGCTTAATGCCTACTGTGATCCCTCTTTTATTCAAGCGTTTAAAAAAGTCCTTGTTCATTATTTAGAGAATAAATCATCAACGGTTTCATTTAACATTTATCATCATTTTAAAAGATTCATCAAATTCGTTTATGATGACAATTCAGGAACCTTTGTCTCTGCGCTCAATAGCACCCATATTCTCAATTATAAAGCCACCCTTTCTTCACGAACTGAATACTACCTTACCTATCTGGCTGGATTTTTTAAAAAATGGCATGCCCTTGGTTACCCTGGAATCCAACCGGAAGTACCGGCGTTACTCAACCACTTACGGCTCAAAGGGAACTTCAAAGGCGAAGCGGTTCTCACCATGGACCCGGAAACCGGGCCATTTACAGAAATCGAATTGCATGGAATCTATGGGGCGCTCCATGATGCCTATTCCCAGGGTCGAATTCAAACCCGTCATTATGTCCTGACCCTGTTATACATGGCCTTGGGACCAAGAAATATCCAGCTTGCTGCCTTGAAAATAAAGGACCTTACCGCCCTGAAAGCAAGTGACGGTTCTACCAGCTATCTGCTCAACGTTCCAAGGGCCAAGCAAAGGGGACAGAACATCCGGGACGAACTGAAATTCCGTGCCCTGGATCGTGATATCGGTCACCTTTTAGCGGTCCATATTGAGAACATAAAAGAGTATCACCAAAAAAATCTAACCGACAAGATCAATGCAAAAGAGCTTCCCATTTTTCCAAACTGGTCGAGCTCAAATCCTGCGGATTTCAGCCATCATTGTAATGGAACATATCTATATAATGAGATAGTCAGCATATTTCAAAAACTGACCGTTACTTCAGAGCGCACCGGAAAGAAGATCAAAGTTTCGCCAACCCGTTTTCGCAGAACCATTGGCACCCGTGCCGCCATGGAAGGACACGGTGAACTCATTATTGCCGATCTCCTGGATCACACAGATACCCAGAATGTCGGCGTCTATGTTGAAGCAACCCCGGAGATCATAGACAGAATCGATAAAGCCCTGGCATTACACCTGGCACCAATGGCCCAGGCATTCATGGGCATGATAATAGAGGATGAGTCTAAAGCGAAACGTGGCGATGATCCTGCCAGCCGAATTAGAAGTCCCAACATCGAATCCGCAAAAGGCGGAAGCGTCGGCACTTGCGGAAAGTATGGTTTTTGCGGGGCCTATGCCCCCATTGCCTGTTACACCTGTCGGAAATTCCAGGCCTGGCTGGACGGTCCCCATGAAACAGTGCTTGAAGAGCTTATTTCAAAACGTGAAAAAACCCTGGAACAGACCGGTGATGAAAGAATTGCTTTTGTTAACGATCGAACAATCCTTGCCGTGGCTGAGGTTGTACGACAATGCAAAGAGCTGAAACTGAAGGAGGCAGACAATGCCTGATCTTATTCAGTTCGTTCCAAAAGACCAGTGTGACGCCGCCGACAACCTGAACGCTTTCATTGACCTGTGTCGCAATGAACTGACCATCTTTGGAGCCGATCTAAACTGGGATGCCGATCTCTGGGATGTGACGCCCTGGATATTTCGCTCGGGTCGTAAAGGGCGGACGGCTCTGACCTGGAGCAACCACGATACCTCAAAACAGAAGATGGGCGGCCTCCTTTCCCAGCCGTTCTTGAGTTTTGCCAAATCCTACATGCGTTATCAACATGGCATGAGACCCACAAAGATAGTCGGCTTTCGGTTATCAGCCCTGCGTGCTTTAGAACGATCGCTGATGGAACTTCACGGGGATTCAAAGGTTGAAAAGGCTGACATTGAAACGTTTAATCGGTCAGCCCAGCTTGTTCGTGATAAATTTGAATCCTCTACCTCCTACAGGATCGGCTCTCAACTTGAGATGATTTCACATTTTCTGGTTGAAAATAAGCTGGTTGTTGATTCATTCATATGGAAGAATCCCCTGAAACGCAGCCGGGATAACAATCGGGTCGGAAAGAAAGCAGATAATGCCCGATTGAATAAATTACCCTCTGAAGCCGGTCTCGAATCCCTGCCCCATGTTTACAATTTAGCCATAGATGCCCCTGATATCATTGCTACCTCAATTGTAGCTGTCCTATGTGGCGCATCAGACCGCATAAACGAGGTTTTTAGACTTCCCGTGGATTGTGAGGTCCATGAGAAAAGATCCACCGGAGAAGAGGCATACGGACTGCGTTGGTGGCCCTCCAAGGGTGCCGATCCCATGGTGAAATGGATCATAGGAACAATGGCGGACGTAGTGAAAGATGCCATCTCAAAACTGCGAAAAGAGACAGAAGAAGCCCGCAGAATGGCCCGATGGTACGAAGAACATCCCGGCAGGGTCTATCTGACGGAAGACTGTCTGCATTTCAGGCGTGAAAAATTTTTAACAGGAAAGGATATCAGTAAGCTATAGTTCCGGTCAGACCAATTGATACCGCTACTTATTATTATAGGGTAAGGTTGGCATCACGTCATTTGACCGGCACTATAATAGGCCTGGCACAGCCAGACAAGGGAAATAGATGGTCAGAAAATAATGGCCTGGAAAAGGTGAAAATCGGGCGTCGCGTCTATTTCCATTTCCATCAGTTCGAAAAAGCGGTCATAAACATGCTTCCTGGCAGTTTTCCTTTTTTATATTCTGAGACTGATCTCAAATATAGCCAGGCGCTGCTTGTCGTTCCCCTGCAGACATTTCATCCCCGCAAAGCCACACACCGTTGCATGTTTGAAATCGTTACGACAGACACCATAAACAATCAGCTGGGTGCCGGCCAGAAACACGGCAAAACATCTCTCTTCAGTCGCCTCGGGTTTACAGAGCCTGACGGCAGCCCAATCGTTATTACCTCACACCAGTTCCGGCACTGGTTAAACACCCTGGCCCAACGGGGCGGCCTCAGTCAACTGGATATTGCCAAATGGTCCGGAAGAAAGGACCTCCGGCAGAACGAAGTGTATGACCATGTCGCAGCCCATGAGTTGATTGAAAAGGTTCGTAATATTGATGATGGGAGCATGTTTGGCCCCCTGGCCGAATTTGTGGCAAAAGCACCGATTTCCCGTGAAGAGTTCATGCAGTTAAGCGTCCCCACCATCCATTCAACAGAACTGGGATTCTGTATCCATGACTGGACCATGATGCCTTGCCAGCGTCATGCCGACTGCATCAATTGTACAGAGCAGATTTGCATCAAGGGCAATAATGAAAAAACAGCGCGGATAAAACAAAACCTCCTTGATGCGGAGGACCAGCTTGGGCGGGTAGAAAAAGCCATTGAAGAAGGTTCCGCAGGGGCTGACAGATGGCTGATCCATCATCAACTGACAGTGAAACGGCTTCAAAGCCTGTGGGCTATACTCAGCGATTCCAATGTTCCCCAAGGCGCAGTGATTCAACTTTCAAATGAGAAGGAGTTCTCACCCATCCGGGTCGCCATGGAAGATAAAATAGAGATTGGTGATGCTGATTCTCAAATGCTGAGCCGCATTCGGGCTTTCTCCGGCAACAAAGCAAAAGTATTACAAGAGATTAAAACAAAACAGTGAAACGGTGGAATATATGGCTGTACATCTTTCAGATAAGGATATCGAATCTATTGTTAAAATTATCGACGGTTGGTCTCGCAGTGAGAAACTCACCTGGGATAACCTGATACTTGTTGTACAAACGCGATTATTCCGTAAATATTCCAGACAGGCCCTTTCCCGTCATGAACGGATAAAAAGGGCATATACATTCAAGAAGCAGTTTCTCAGTAGCGGCTCAGATTCAAAGACGGAATTCAAGTCCGTGGAGTTACAGAAAGCTATGGAGCGTATCGAGAGGTTGAAGGCTGAAAATGAAAGGCTTAAAGCGGAAAATAATTCCCTTTTGGAGCAGTTCGCACGGTGGGCATACAATGCCCACACCCGCGGACTTGATGAGACCTTCCTTAACAGGGCATTGATGCCGGTGGATAGGGAAAGAACAAAAATATAAATAAAAAGATTAGGTTTGAAAAAAATCAAAACTGACTCTCCTTTCAGCATGTTTGCATCTTCAGGGGGCAGCATTTTTAACTTGAAGGTGGTGTTCATTACCTATGGGCTTTCGCAGGTTTTGAATTGTGATCTCTTTCATCCTCTGTATCTATTCTGCAGGTATGATTTCAACGTTAGGCCGAACGTTAGTTGTACTGATTTCTGATCTCGTGGTCGTTATGTCTGAAGCATAAACACCAAGGTTTGCCAGAGTTACTTCATAGCCACAACGTTCGATTAGATCAAAATCCGATTCAGACATGCGTTTAAGGGTGGTTTTGTAATTCCCTGCTTCAATGCACTGCGATGGCTCTAACCAATCATAATTTCTTAGATCATGAGGAATTACCCGATGATATTTTTTTTTAGCACGTGTAATGATTCCTGATCCATTTTCACCTATTCCCAAAAGGATTCCATTTCCTTGAGTTATAAAAGAGTTGCTTATATTTCTGATTCGCAAGGATCTTACCTGGTCTGAAATAATATCAGTCATACGTAACAGCCTCTTAAGAAATCTAAAGGAAGGAGCCCGGTTTTCTGATTTTAACCTGCTTCCAGCATCAGAGACAATAAGCCAATTTATCCCAGACTTTGACTTTAGAGCTCCCTTTGAATGGTCAAAAAATGGTTCGATTCCCAGATTGTCATAAAGCCCGCCATCTGCAAGATGTAGTTGATGGAATTTAGGTTTGTATGGAACAGGATCAGGATCATCCCAGTTTTTTCGTTTAAGCCATTTAAAATCGTTTGTGTTTATTCTGTATGGGGTTATTCCTCCTGGAAAAGCTGCTGAAACAGCCATTGCATCTGCTATTTTGAAATCGGATAAGGATGCGTAGCCAATTTCATAATCTCCCATGGTGTTGTTTTTGAACCTCCATCGTTTTCCGGTTTCTACAGATGTTCCATTAATCGACCAAACTGGTTTTTGGGGAAGATCGCCCAGTTTACTGTCAATTTCCCAATATTCCTGAATGGATTGTGAAACGACGTTTGCCCCTGAACTGAGGAACCTCCAGTTCCATGGATAACAAAACAATCGAACAATGAAATCGGATTGTAAATTTTTTTTTGTTAAAAGAGTTTTGATTTTTTGGTGAACATCAGAAAATATCTCATCGGTAGGCCATTGGTTTTTGGAAAGATGAAATAGTAGTCCAGTTAAAAGGCTGCCTCCTGAAACGGTTGAAACGTAATGAACGTTTCCCAAGAGTTGTTTCTCTTTAAGACACCGAAGTACACCAAGATGATATGTAGCAGCTCTTACGCCTCCGCCGGACAATGCTAATCCAATTTTTAGGTCTCTCATATATCTCCTTTTACGAAGAAATTAAAGTTGTTATCACCGATTATCAGAATGATTCCCGGTTGCCCGTATGAATCCATTTCATTCTGAACCCATTCCAGTTGTCTGTAATCTTCTCTGCTTGGTTCTGCCGGTATTGTATCTGGGTGGCTGTGCCATTCTCCAATATAATTGACAATATGTGCTGTTCGGTTTTTAATCATACCAACATCGTCTGAAACACCTTGTAGCTCTCTTTGAAAAGAGCCTGAGGTTGAGGCACTGTTTTCTGGTGCCTTTCGAATATCCACTATAAAAATTGATTTGGAAGACTGATCAATATAACCAACAATGATTCCTCCTGTCTCATCTGGCAGTTTGTGCTTTCGATACTCGTTAGCTTTTTTTATTACTCCGTCATCCCAGATAACGTTCCAGTTTTTTATTTTTTGTTCATGGGATGGGTAAAGTTCAATATCATTGGATGTTACGCTCCCTGTGTCGTCGTTAAATTGCCATGCCCTGGCAAAGGCTTCTTTCCTATTGCCCTTTGATATCAGTTGCTGGCAAAGAATTCCTGCATGGAGAGTCAAATAGCTGAGGGGGATTTGTGCTGAAATGTCACGACAGCCTCCACCATATCTGATTGATCCTGTATGTCCTGTAAGATGTATTTCTCCGGCCCCGTGGTTGATGATCCAGTTGTAATACTGTGCTTCGATCTGGTGGAGTTTTAAATCACGATTTGAATCCTCAAGAAGTAGCACGCAGTCATGACCAGAGGGGGTGATAAACAGAGATACGCATCTGGCAATCTCTTTTTGTGAAAGCATCCTTGGTACTGCCAGGGTTGTGCTGACATCAATAATGAAATCCGCTTTATTGAATGCCGCTTCAAGTTCCTCATGGTCAGCGGTTGCATCCAAGGACAACGCTGTTACATCGTTTTGATTGCCCTCGGGAAGTATTGTCGTTGAAAATAGTTGTATTGAATCGGTTTTTTTATAACCAACATCCGTATTCTTTAATATATGGCGGGCAATGTTGTGGGGAAGCATGTCATCATTGTCAACGATTACCCAGTTTGACCATCCCATTCGAAGCCATTGATTGAAAAGGTGGCTCCCCAGAGATCCGCAACCGATCAGTAAAGGATTTATCCCAGGAAGCCGTTTGATTCTATTAAAGTTTCTCAAATCCTCTAAAGTTACTTCTGGAATAATATTCGCCATCATGATCTGTTCTTTCTGCCAATCATTTTTTTGGCTAAGGCAAAGCTCTATTGTTTCTAAGCCCTTGCCATCCCCCCCGCTAAATTTGTTGTTAACCAGGATGTCATTTTTCAGCCCGATTTCCCCCATGCCTCGACGGACAAGAAATGCATATTGCCTTCCAGCTATTTCCAGATCAGAATCTTTGTCTCGTTTGCCCGGAAAGGTGATAAAAATTAAAAGTAACTCATGCACTGGATCAAGGTTGCCATTGTCTCGAAACAGGCGTTGTACTTCTTTTTTTACGATTTCCCATAAATTAATTCCAAGGCCCTGAAGATGGTTATGAAGTTCACCCAAGGTTCCAGGAGCGACATTTATCTCACCGTGGATCTTTGGTTTAGCCTCAATAAAAATGGGGTGATACCCCTTGAGTCCTCTGGAAAATCCGCGCCGATAATCTTCAAGTCTTGATCTCTCTGCTCTTGTCATTCTTAACATTGTGGTCTGATCTTGTGAGCAGTTACCAATAAACCATGTTTCTCCATCATTTAAATTTAAATTATTGGGAACAATGATACTCACACCAATATGAAAAAAAACTTGTTCAAGAGGCTGATCCGGTTGATGCAGTTTTTTTTCGGCCGCCGCTTTTAGCCACCACAATATGCGATTTAAAAAGAGTTGCGGTGTCCAGGTAATCCTGACATCCGACCAGGGTTGCTCATACAGGCACAGCTCCCTGGGATGATTTTTCAGTGTGTGATACCGATGAATAGTTTTTGGAAAAGATTTGCGGAGAGCTTGGACTCTTGGGGGAAAATCATCGTTGTCCCAGCAGGTGATGGCAAGCCTCTCTTTGTACTTAATGTCAACAGCAGGTTCTGTTGAAACCTCATGGTTTAAGCATTCGACAATAACGGCTTCGCCTTTCCCTTCCCTGTTGTCATGGTGGTTGATTTCACGAAAGCCGATTAATGAAAAATCGGAATGGCTGTTGACAACTTTAACAAGCTTTTTCAGCCTATGAATAACCAAGTTATTTTTTTCAATTTGCTGGCCGATCTCATATACCATAAAAACCTCCTGCCCTTGGGGGGCGGCTTTCTGCTGGAGTGGAATATGATGAGATCAGTGTGGCTAATGTACAGCCTGTAGCGCTGAACCTGAAGGTCACAGGTTTAGGGGTAATTTCATTATTGTGTTCCATGGTGATAAGCATTGACCTGCCGTCCACAGCGTTCAAAATGGTCTCATAGCATTTCTTTGCCTGGATATGGGGCGGTTGCTCCTGTTTATAGGCATCCTTATCCTCTTTAATGGGATTGCACGAGGCCACCATATACGAACCGGGCTGTCCATGTTCAAGAAGTTTTTTTATGTCTGGTTTCGGGGTTGTTTCCCTGTCTCCCTTTTCATCAGAAAGGGCTTTGTACGAGCAGTGGTGGGGAATATAAAAAAGATTCCAGAATAGTCTTTCCGTGCGCCCCCTTGAATTTGTTTTTTGGTATACTTTTTCAAGATAGTCCCAGTCTGCATCTCCAATAATAAATGCCCGGGACTCTTTTCCGTCGCAATTAAATGTTGCATGGAGGATCAGGGATGCGTTGTTTCGATACTCTTTCTCGTCATCAATTTGTTCAATAAAAGGGGCGTGGCAGAAAAATTCAACCCCGTCTGACTCAATTGAAAACCCCGGGACTGTTTTTCCTGCATCCACAATAAACTTTTTGCGGTCTTCAACGGTCAGATCGTTGGCATCAAGCCAGTTTTTTAATTTGTCAGGCTTTGAAAAAACTTTAATCCCATACCCTTTCTTTAGTCGGTGGCGGGCTTCTTGCCGTATTACCCTGTCATCATCGCCGTTCAACCCGGTTTCAAGAATCATGGCTGCAGGCACCCAGAGTTCCTTGATTTTGATCCTACCGTTTCCAGTGTATTTTTGTGCATGGTCAAATTCGAAAAATTCACTGCACCCTTTAATGTGGTCGTTGTCTGCGTGGGTAAACGCTACCACATCAAACGAATTCTTGTTTTCAGAGGCAAGGTCATCCATGAGCTTCTGTTTCAGGTTTATAATCGGGCTGTCTCTTTTTTCTCCTTGATCCTGATTGTAATAATCAAAAAGAATCCATTTTTTATTGTCCAACTTCAATAAGCTGGTATCGCCATTGCCAACCGGGTAAAATGTAAATTTGTGTTCCAACTGTTTTCTCCTGTTTATTAGTTGCTTTTGATAAAAAGCATTGCATCAACGCCAATGATGCGGTTTAATATAATGAGCAGGAGCTCTATTGTCAAGCGAAAAAAAGTGCATCAACGGCGTTGATGCTAAGGAGCTTTAAAGTTTTTTTATAAACAATTGGAATCTTATTGTTTTTGAAACTGAAAATTGTAATAAAATGATTGCATCAACAGAAACGATGCGCTATTTAGCGTGGTGCTATGAAATATATGAAACTAAAAGATATTGTAAACATAAAGGCTGGCTATCCTTTTCGGGGTCGCATACGGGGTAATTCAGAAGGAGATACCTGGGTTATCCAGATGAAGGATGTCGAGATTTATCAAGAAGTGTCCTGGGCTACTCTGGTCAAAACCAAATTGATTGGTCGTAGAGCCCCTGATTTTTTAAAACCTGGAGATATCCTTTTTGTTGCAAGAGGGCGCAATAATTTTGCCTTGTGTCTCAAGGGAGTTCCTGACAGGGTGGTTTGTTCTCCTCATTTTTTTCAGATGGAATTAAAAAAAGACGTCGATATTATACCTGAATTTTTATCGTGGCAGATCAATCAGGCACCGGCACAGCTCTATTTCGAACGATCTTCTGAAGGGTCCGGCACCCAAAATATCAGGCGGGGAGTGTTGGAGGATCTCTCAATTACAATCCCAACCATAGATAAACAAAAATTAATAGTTAAATTGGAGAGTGCCTTCTGCAGGGAACAGGCTCTTATGCAGCATTTGATGGACAACCGAACAAAGATGATGGAGGCCATGGCCCTTGATCTTCTTTGTAGTAGCAACAGGGAAACAGGAAAATAATGATGAAGGAAGCACAGGTCGATCAGGAAGAGATCAATAGGGCTGTTTGGGCAGCATGCGATACGTTTCGGGGGGTTGTCGATCCCAGTATTTATAAAGATTATGTTCTCACCATGCTCTTTCTGAAATATATTAGTGATGTTTGGAAGGATCACTATGCAGCCTATA
Source organism: Desulfobacteraceae bacterium (assembly GCA_024225635.1). Lineage (GTDB taxonomy): Bacteria > Desulfobacterota > Desulfobacteria > Desulfobacterales > Desulfobacteraceae > Desulforapulum. Next base: position 46,483 of record JAAEMK010000497.1, read on the forward strand.
AAAAAGAGTATGGTGAAGAACCTGAGCTGATAGACGAGATGATGAAAAACGAGGGTTTTGTTCTTCCAGAGGAGTCGGATTTCTGTTACCTTTATGATCACCGTCATGAACCTGGAAACGGTGAGCGCATCGATCAGGCCCTCCACGCCATTGAAGAGGCGAACATAACAAAATTGCGCGATGTATTCCAGGATATCAGCTTCAACTCAACAAAGTTAGGGGACGATAAGCAGAAAAACGATATTTTAAGGTATTTACTGGAGCATTTTGTTAAAGATGTTTTGAATTTACGTCCCAGCAGAATCGGCACTCTTGATATTATAGGTAATGCCTACGAGTATCTGATTAAAAATTTCGCCGCTTCTTCCGGAAAAAAAGCAGGAGAATTCTATACTCCTCCCGAGGTCTCAACCCTTATTGCAGAGCTTGTTGACCCGGAGGAAGGCGATGATATATGCGATCCTGCCTGTGGGTCGGCATCACTTCTCATGAAATGCGCTCGGAAAATTCAGCAGAAATTTAACGGCTCACGGAAATATGCCTTGTACGGTCAGGAGTCCATCGGCTCCACCTGGGCATTGGCTAAAATGAATCTTTTCCTCCATGGCGAGGAGAACCATTGTGTCGAGTGGGGCGACACAATCAGGAACCCCAAACTTCAGGATGGAAATGAGAAACTCAGACATTTTGATATAGTTGTTGCCAATCCGCCCTTCTCCTTAAGCGATTGGGGACATGACATGGCTGCTGATGATACTTTTAGCCGTTTCAGGCGAGGGCTCCCCCCTAAAACTAAGGGCGATTACGCCTTTCTCCTTCACATGATAGAAACTCTCAAGCCGACAACGGGGCGAATGGGGGTGGTGGTTCCCCACGGTGTGCTCTTTCGTGGTGCAGCAGAAGGCAAAATTAGAAAAAAGCTCATTGAAGAGAATCTGTTGGATACCGTAATCGGTTTGCCTGAAAAACTCTTTTACGGGACGGGTATTCCGGCTGCAATTCTAATATTTAAAAAGAATAAAATAGACCACGATGTGCTCTTTATAGATGCAAGTCGAGAGTTTTACTCAGGAAAAAAACAGAATTTTTTAAGGGCTCAAGACCTTGAAAAAATAATCAAAGCATCGGTAAAGCGTGAAACCCTCGATAAGTACGCATATCTTGCCTCTCCAGAAGAAATACAGGATAACGATTACAATCTCAATATCCCAAGATATGTGGATACCTTTGAAGAGGAGGAGGAAATTGATTTTATCGCCGTGCGCAAGGAGCGTGAAGATCTGAAAAAACAGCTTGTGCAACTTGAAAAGGAGATGGACGAATATCTTAAGGAGCTGGGCTATGGCAAAAAGAAATGAATCCAGGTTGGGTGATTTTTTCTATAGCCGGCGTGAAAGAGGTTTCTCAGGGCTCCCGATTTTGTCTGTTACTTTGAATAATGGTTTGATCTATAGGGATGAACTTGATCGAAAAACAGAAACAAACCTTACAGACGAGGATCACCTGTTTGTTAAAAAAGGTGATATCGCTTACAACATGATGCGGATGTGGCAGGGTGCAAATGGTTTGGCAAAACATGATGGTATTGTTAGCCCTGCATATATAGTTCTTGCCCCTCTTAATAGTATTGATTCTGTTTTTGCATCCTACTTGTTTAAAATACCGCGAATGGAATATCTTTTCTGGGCATTCTCCTATGGATTGACCAAAGATCGTCTTCGCTTATATTTTAAGGACTTTGCTAAAATTCCTGTTGTTTTACCTCTATTGGAGGACCAAAAGCGAATAGGAAAGATAATTTCTACATGGGACAGGGCAATTGCGATTCTCGACAAGCTGATTGAAAACTGCGGAAAACAAAAAAAAGCGCTGATGCAGGAGCTGTTGACCGGAAAAAAACGGTTTAAGAAATTTGAGAGTAAATGGTGCTATTTAATGCTATCTAATTTGGTTAGCATCACAATGGGGTCGTCTCCAAAATCAGAAGCTTACAATCGTGATGGCAATGGTCTTCCTTTAATTCAGGGAAATGCCGATATTAAAGAACGAAAAACTTTTCCTCGCGTATTTACTTCCCAAGTAACAAAAAAATGTATTGTTGGAGATATAATGTTAAGCGTAAGAGCTCCAGTTGGATCTGTAGCTAAAGCTGTTCATGATGCGTGTATTGGGCGTGGGGTTGCCGCTTTATCAGTGAAGGACATTGCCGACAAAGAATTTGTTTATCAGATGTTACTCAACTTTGAACCAAAGTGGAATAAATTTTCTCAAGGAAGTACTTTTGGTGCGGTCAATAGTAGGGAAATCAAAATTCTGCGTTTTTTTGTTCCTGCGTCTAAGGAAGAGCAGGAAAAAATTGGCAGTACTTTTTCAGTAATAGATCGGCAAAAGAGTAACTTTGTTGCTCAAAAGAAATCCCTTCTTTTGCAAAAAAAAGCCTTGTTGCAGCAGCTTTTGACTGGGAAACGCCGTGTTGTAACGGATAATCCCATCCCCCAAACATGTTCAGATTTATGTGAGGTTACAGGATGAAAATTAGCCGGCTTACCCTTCATAACTACCGTTGTTACGATAAATTCAACATTGATCTTGATCCGGACATGACCGTGCTTGTCGGACGGAACGGACAAGGAAAGACTGCTGTCTTGGATGCCATAGCAGTGGCCCTTGGCCCCTATCTTGGTGGGTTTGACGAAGGCATAGGCCAGCACTTTTTGAACCACGATGCCCGCAAGATTCCCCATGAGCGGGAAGGCGGCAGAATGGATATGGAAACGCTTTATCCGGTTAGTGTTGAAGCCTCGGGGGATTTGCGTGGAGAGAATATAACCTGGAAGCGTTGCAGGAAAAGCCTGAAGGGAAGGACAACTATAAAAGAGAGCGCCCCTCTTGTTAAACTTGCCAAAGGGTTCCAGGATGCCGTGCGTGCCGGAGAGAGCGTGACCCTTCCCCTTCTGGCCTATTACGGGACAGGGCGATTGTGGAAAGAGAAACGGCTTACGGAAAAAAAACAGGCCAAAGGAACCACCAGCAGGCTTTCCGGTTATATGGATTGTCTTAATCCTGAATCCAGCTACAGAGCTTTTGCTGACTGGCTACGCATGGAGACTATGGTGGATTATGAGCAGCAGCTTGCTGCCATGGAACGCGGAGAGAGTGTTGAAGCGTCTGATCAGAGACGTTTGTTAAGGGCGATTCAGGGTGCAGTTAACACGGTGATGGGCCCCAGTGGCTGGAAAAATATTCGTTTCAGCCCGTCTGTACAGGAGGTTGTGGCCGAGCATTCTGAATATGGCATTTTGTCCGTGAGTACCCTCAGCGATGGAATTAGAAACATGATAGGATTAGTTGCAGACATCGCCTACAGGGCAGTCAGGCTCAACCCCCATCTGGGGGATGATGCCGTGCGAAAGACCCCGGGCATTGTCCTGATCGATGAGGTCGACATGCACCTTCATCCAGAGTGGCAGCAGGTTGTTTTAAGGGATTTGAAACATGACCATGCCTTTCCGATGATTCAGTTCATAGTGACCACACACAGCCCGCAGGTCCTCGCAACCGTCAAAAAAGAGCATATCCGTATCCTGGAAGCCGGAGAGGATATGGCTGTGATGCCGTTGGCCAGAACCTTTGGTGAGAGTAGCAACGACGTGCTTGAAACGGTCATGCATACCCCCTTCAGACCTGATCTTGAGCACGTTCGGGATCTTGATAGATATATGACTCTGATTGATCAGGGGCTTTATAAGGGAGAGCCTGCAAAGGCCTTGAGAATCAAGCTGGAACAGGTGCTTGGTGCGGATCACAGGGAACTTCTGAGGGCCGATCGAATGATCCGGCGCAGGGAGGTTCTGGGCTGATGCGTAGAATCCTTAAAACCCAAGGAACTCCCAATCTTCAGAGGGAACAGGAAAGACCCGCGCCAGCGTCAGCCCGGGAAGCATCGAAGCGGTGGCACAGTTATGATAAGACCGCGACCCGATCCTCCCTTCTGGATGAGCAGTGGTCGCTGTGCGCCTACACTGAACTTGCACTTGAAGGATTCCAATACGGTTGTCATATTGAGCATATCGAACCTAAAAGCATTAACCCTGCTCGAACCTTTGATTACAGCAACCTTGTGATTTCGGCTCTGGACAGTGATTCATTGACGAAATTTGCAAAAAAGGACCGTTTTGGCGGACATTACAAGCAGAGCGCCTATGATCCGAATCTATTTGTCTCCCCGTTGATGCCCGATTCAGAGCGCTATTTCGAGTATCGCAGCAGCGGCAGGGTTGAGCCTGCACAAAATTTGACCCCAGAGGATCGGGCCAAGGCAATCTATACAAGGGATCTGTTAAACCTGAATGCTCCTTTTTTGGTAAATTTGCGCCGTAAATGGTTGATTGAGCTTGAGGATGAAATTGACCGTTTGCTGGATGATGATTCGGCACTCAGACAACTTGCGGAATGTGAACTCTGCGATACAAGCGGAAGACTTAGGGAATTCCATACTGCTGCAAAAGCACGGTTTGGACGTCTTGGGGTTCAGGTTATGGCCGCCGTTTGTGCACATTGTCGTTGAACATTCTGTCAGGATAATTTTATATCTGTATGTTAGGAGTTTCTTTTGAATTCTCGCCCTATTACAAATGAACTGCATAGCTCTCAAATTCCAGCGCTTCACCTTTTGATATCCATGGGGTATCATTATCTGCCGCCGGATCAATGTTTTGCCCTGCGTGGCAGAAACAGCGAGGTTTTGCTAAAGAATATTCTCATAGAGGTATTGAAGACAAGGTTTTTTATTTACAAGGGGGAAAGGTTCCCACTGTCACCCAATGCTATTGATCAGATTGTGCGGGAGCTCACGCCGGGGCTGAATGAGGGGTTACTTAGCGCAAATGAACGAATCTATGACAAGCTGGCTCTTGGGGTGACTGTTACCGAATTCATCGGAGGGAAAAGGCATTCAACCACCATTCCTTTAGTTGACTGGAATGATCTTAATAACAACCGGTTCCATGTTACAGATGAATTTGAGGTCTTGAATGCAGGAGGTACAGGCACCCGCAGGCCAGATATCGTCTGCTTTGTCAACGGGATACCCATGGCGGTCATTGAAGCCAAGAGGCCGGATGCACATAATGCCGGAAAGGACATGATCGCTGAAGGGATCTCACAACAGATTCGTAATCAGAAAAATGAGGAGATCCCCCATCTGTTTGCCTACTCTCAGCTTCTGTTTTCCATTAACGGCCAGTGTGGTAGGTATGGAACATGCAAGACCCCTTCGAAGTTCTGGGCCAGATGGCGTGATGAGGATCTTGAGGAATCTTTTTTTAAGGAGATAAAAAACAGGTCTCTGCTTCAAAAGCAAAAAGAGCTGTTGCTGGGCCGGTACAACCACGAGATCAGAGACTATTTTGAACGGTTGTGGTCTTCTTCCATGTTGCCCTCTGACCAGGACAGGCTTCTTGTTTCCCTTCTTAACCCAGAGCGTTTTTTGGAGTTTGTTCGTTATTTCATACTTTTTGACAAAAAGATGGGTAAAATTGCTGCTCGTTATCAGCAATTCTTTGGTGTAAAACGCCTTGTGGAACAGGTGAAGTGCCATCGTCCAGATGGGGGCCGTGAAGGTGGAGTCGTCTGGCATACCACGGGCAGCGGTAAGTCTTTTACCATGGTATTTCTTTGCAAGACCCTGCTTTTTCATGATGAACTCAAAAAGTGCAGGATCATTGTTGTTACCGATCGTATAGATCTTGAAAAGCAGCTTTCCAAAACTTTTTTAACCGGTGGGGCCTTCGGAAGCGAAATAGCCACCAAAATAGATGGTGAAAAGGCAAAAGTCAGGACAGGGAGAGAGCTTGCCAATCGTATAGGGAAAAGTAATGACAGGATTATTTTTACAATAATCAATAAGTTCAATACGGCTTCCAAGCTTGCTGAGTGTTATAATACTAGTGAAAATATCATTGTTATTGTTGATGAAGGGCATCGGAGTCAGGGCGGGGAGACCCATGAACGAATGCACGTTGCCCTTCCCAATGCCGCTTATATCGCTTTTACGGGAACTCCTTTGTTGAAGGATAATAAAACAACTAATAAATTTGGTCCTATTGTCCATGCATACACAATGAAACGCGCAGTGGAGGATGGAACCGTGACACCGCTTCTATATGAAGAGCGCAAACCGGAACTGGATATCAATGAAAAGGCGATTGATAAATGGTTTGATAAGATAACAGATCATTTAAGCGAAAGTCAAAAAAGTGATCTAAAGAGGAAATTTTCAACAAAAGGTTTTGTTTATGGCGCTGAAAATAGGATTGAGCTGATTGCATGGGATATCTCTTCCCATTTCAAGCATCATATTGCTTTATTTGGTCAGGGACTTAAGGGGCAACTTGCAACAGACAGTAAACAGTCGGCCATTCGCTATAAAAAGTGTCTGGATGCCATTGGTCAAATAACGAGTGCCGTGATCATGTCCCCCCCTGATACCCGTGAGGGGCATAGTGATGTTGATGAAAAAACATTGCCCGAAGTTCAGGAGTGGTGGAAGAATGCAGTGGGGAGTCAGCGGGAAGAGGAGTACACAAAAAAAGTGATTGATGCTTTTGCTTCTGATGGCGCGCCGGAATTGTTGATAGTGGTGGACAAACTCTTGACTGGATTTGACGAGCCAAAAAATTCAGTTCTTTATATTGATAAACCTCTTAAACAACATAATCTTATCCAGGCCATTGCCCGTGTAAATCGTTTGCATGAAGCCAAACAATACGGTCTCTTAATTGATTACAGGGGAATATTAAAAGAGCTGGATACGGCTATCAAAGAGTATCAGGACCTGGAAACCTATTCACAGGGGGGATATGACATTGATGATATCCAAGGATTGTATGATTCGGTCAGCTTCGAGTACAAACGGCTTCCTAAACTTTACGACCGGCTCTGGGATATTTTTAAGGATGTCAAGAACAGGCAGGACCTTGAACAGTATCGGCAAATTCTTATTCCCCAATGGGTGAAAGATGACAACGGGGATTTGTTTGATAACCATCAGAAAATTAGGGAAGATTTTTACGAGGCTTTAACCGAATTCGGTATTTGCCTAAAAATAGCACTTTCATCCAGAAGTTTTTTTGAGGATAGCAGTTTTACAGAAGAGGATATAAAAAAGTATAAGAATGATCTTCGTCATTTCACCAATATACGCAAGACAGCACGTCACGATGCTTTGGAAACAGTTGATTACAGCCTTTACGAAAAACAGATTTACAACCTTGTGGACAGGCATGTGGTGGGTGAGAGCATACAGGAATCCCAAGGAGTATATCTTGTTAACGATCTTGGCAGAGCTGATGAGCCAAAATCCTGGAGTAAGGAAAAAATACGGAATGAGACGGATATCATACGCTCCCGTGTAAAAAAAACCATTGAGCAGGACCTTGCGCAGGATCCTTATGCCCAGGTGGTCTTTTCCGAGATGTTAAAGAGGGCTATTCTCGAAACAGAGGCCTTGTTTGATCACCCATATAAGCAGTATGCACTGTTTAAGAATTTTGAAAATAAACTGAATTCTCTTGATATGGAAACAATACCATCGCCATTAAAAGACAATCGCCATGCAAGGGCCTATTACGGAGTTTTTCGTCTGATTTTGGGTGATGATTTTTTTGAGACTATAGAGCATACTGATCGTCAGCATTATGTGAATGAAGCGTTATTTGCTGATCATGTTGTAGAGACGGCGGTATCGGAACTCTCTCTCAATATTCAGAATATGGAAGCTGAGATTCGTAAAGAATTGTTGCCCCGCCTGTTTAAACGTCTTGGAATGGATAAAGCCAAAGAGGTTATTCAACGCATCATTCAAATAAGCCGTATCGGATTTTCCAAAAATGAAGAGTTACCTGGGCATGGGGGATTGGAGTAATGGCAGGGCACTCTTTGAGCTATGGCGACAAAAAGATATATTTTGATGTCTGTTATCGTTCGAAAAAACAGGGCAAAATAGCGATACATGTATACCCGGATGGCTCTGTTCTGGTGGATGCTCCTGAATATGCCGAACCTGTAGCTATACGAGAGGCTTTGCGTAAGCGCGCCCGGTGGGTAGTGAAACATTTGGACGTTATTCGTGAACAGCGGAGCCATGTCCTTCAACGAAGGTACATAAGCGGGGAAAGTCATTTTTATCTCGGGCGACGTTATACGCTTAAAGTGATCTGTGATGATGCTGTTGTTCCGCAGGTTAAAATGATAAGAGGGCAACTAAACGTTATTGTTCGTGAGAAGAATTTTGAAACAATAAAAAAACACCTATGGCTATGGTATTGTGATCATGCAAACGTTTTTTTTCAAAAACGTCTCCGTGAAATAGTCGGTCAGGTCTCCTGGTTTAAGGGCGATACCCCTCCCTCCTTAAAGCTTTTACAAATGAAAAAACAATGGGGAAGTTGTACGCCTGGCGGTAAACTTTTGTTGAATCCACATCTAATAAAAGCACCTCGGGAATGTGTTGAGTATGTTATAATTCATGAGTTGTGCCATCTTAAGGAGCACAATCACAGCGCTCGTTTTTATACCCTTCTGGAAGCCTTGATGCCTAATTGGAAGTTAGTTAAAAACAAATTAGATGGTATGGCGGAGCTTCTGCTTAATGAATAGAGCTGTTTGGTTGATTCACTGACGCGGTCGTAAACTCCCTTGTCGCCTCGGCAGGTTCCAAATTATTTTTTGAAAACAGCACCCCAAAAATAATTTAAAACCTGCCGAGGTCGTGCAACAGTTGAACTGTAAAGCTTGTATTGATATGGAGCTGATTTTTTGTAGAAAGTTTACATAAATGTGCTGATTTCGTTTGGTTTGTCATGTATCTTATTGTGAGTGTGTTCTAAATCAATACTTTACATTTATTAGGTCATCTTAACCGTTCTAAAAGTTACCAATAGCTATATTGTAACGTTTGATACTAAGAGCCTCGTGTTTTCGAGGCTCTTTTTTTTTCTGTCCCAGAATGGCTTTGATTTCTTCAAGCATAAAAAAATATTCAAATTTTCCTTTTCAAAATTCAAAAATCGGATTAGAAGGAACTATATGCCGATTCCATTTTATCCACTGAAAGAATCCGTGGGCCTGCATTTGGCATGGATGCCACCAGGCTGGTCCGCCGCTTTACATTCCAATGTCCATTAGGACCGGGAGCTAAAAGCTTCCGTTCGCCAGTATTGGCTGCCATACAGTTTCAATCGTACACGGTATTTTATCTCCCTGTTTCCAGCTGTTGCGGGAGTAAACGAATTCGCATGATCTTGATCCTGAAAATCAAATTTCTCTTGAAACATGGTGGATTATTTTATGAATGACATGGACAAACCGCCGTCCCCCGGAACCTCCCTCCTGCCCGAGCGTGATTGGGATAAGTTGCTGACACTGATGGAGGCAGGGCAAGTGGTGCCTGTGATCGGCCCGGAGCTGCTTTGCGTAAATTGGGAACAGGATTCCCTGGCCCGGCTTTACGATCTGTGGGGCCGGGCACTGGCCCAGGGGAGAGGGTTGGAAGGGATATCAGCGCCAGAGAGGACCCCTCTTCTTTACAGAATCGCGAACCTGCTGATCGAGAAGCCGGACCCGGAGTTGCAACAACCCGGCGACCTGGAGTATGAGATCAACCTTGTCATTCGCGACCAGCGCTGGCCCGTGCCGGAATCGTTGCGGCAATTGGCGGAGATCCGGGATTTCCCGCTCTACATCACAACAACCATCGATCATCTCATGGATAGGGCGTTACGGGAAGCAGGGGGGGATCGTGGGGGCCCATTGCAGATTCTTTTTAATAGGAGCGGCAACGCGCGCAGCTGCGACTTGCCCCCGGAGTTCGTACCGGGCCGGTTGCCAACGGTGTTTCATCTCTTTGGCGCCTCTTGCACCAATCCGGACGGATTTGCCGCAACAGAGGATGCGTTGATTGAATTCAGCTGGGCGCTCATAGACAGGGATTATGGGCCAGTGAGGCTGTATGATTTCCTCCGCGGCAAGAAGATCCTGCTCCTTGGCTGTGATTTTCCGGATTGGCTTGAGCGCTTTTTTATTCATGCATTGGCCCGAAGGACCGATGAAAAGATTGCATGGGAATATGTGAGTGATTGCCACCAATGTGGTCTGCGCAATTTTTTGAGGCGCAAAAAAGCAAGGGTGTTGCCGCCGCTATCTCCGGTGGATTTCATTGCTGAATTGCACCAGCGCTGGCAGGCCAGGCAGCAGCCGGAGCAAAAGACAGTTGATGAACACGGGGACGCGGCCATGCCCAGCGAGACGAAACCCGGTGCGGTGTTTTTGAGCTACGCCCGGGAAGACAAGGAAACTGTTGTTTCCATCCGGGCGCAACTGGAAGCGGCAAACATAGACACCTGGATGGATGAGAAGGGCTTGCCTCCCGGTGCCATGTTTGAGCATGTGATACACGACAATATAAAGAATGCGTCGTTCTTCCTGGCGATTATTTCCCGTTCCCTGGATCTGACCCATTCAAATCGGCCGGGCCGGTTTGTTTTGAAAGAATGGAAATGGGCTGAAAACGAGAACCTGAATCGTCCCAGGAACACCTGTTTCCTGCAGCCTGTGGTGGTGGACGACACACCGGCGGACGCAGGCTTTATAGACCGCGAGTTCCGGGAGTTCAATTTCACGTACCTTTGTGACGGCAAACTGCCTCCGGAGTTTATCAATTTTTTGAAGCAGGGCATACGGCGTTTTCGACGCAGGCCGGGAGGAGTCACCCCATGAACTCGGACACCCCAATATCCCCCCCAGTCCCCCAACCTTCCCGGACTGAACCCCGCAATCCGTGGAAGAGCCTGCTTTTCTACACCGAACAGGACAGCGACATCTTCTTTGGGAGAGACCGGGAAACCATGGAGTTTCTCCGCCTGGTGAAGCGTGATATCCTCAGTGTGCTTTTTGCGCGGTCCGGGCTTGGCAAGACTTCGCTTCTCCGTGCGGGGGTGATACCGCTTTTGCGCAAGGAAGGGTTCTTTCCGGTGATTTTGCGGGTGGACCACTCGGCAACGGCGCCGTCCCCATCCCGGCAAATCATGGAGAAAACCCTTGCAACCGCGGATCGGCTGGGCATTGAGGTTGAGAAAACAGGGGAATCCGTCACGGCCGTCGCCACCGAAGATGAGCTGGAAACCCTTTGGGAATTTTTCCATCAATGCCAGTTCTGGACCCAACGCAACGATCTTATAATTCCCGTGCTTATTCTTGATCAGTTCGAGGAGATATTTACTTTGGGCCGTGAATGCCCGCTCACCCGGGAATTTTCCATTCAGCTTGCCGATCTTGTTGAAAACCGGATGCCGTCGAGGGTCCAGCGCCGCATGGAGGTAACCGGTGCGCGCCTGGATTTTGACATACGGGCCCATGACTATCGGGTGGTATTGTCCCTGCGGGAGGATTTCGTGCCAAAGCTGGATTCCCTGCGGCCGATCATGCCCTCGGTGATGCGCAACCGGTTCGTGCTGGCGCCCCTGGACCGGGCCCGGGGGGTGGAGATCATCCGCCGGGCAGGGGGGGAGGTCATATCTGAAACCGTTGCAAACGAAATCATGATGGCGGTGGCGGGTGAGACTGAATCGGAGGAGGCGGAGCCGGAGGGGCCGGCCTGTTTCCTCGGTGCTGAAATTGAGCCCGCTTATCTGAGCGTCATGTGCCATGAGTTGTTTCAACGCATGACGGAGCTTGGCCGAAGCGAGATCGGTTCCGACCTGGTGAAGGCGGAACAACGCAATATTTTGGATGCGCTATATGAACGCAGCTTCAAGGGGCTGGAGGAAAAGACACGGCTCTTTGTGGAGGATCGTTTGCTGACCCCTTCGGGCTACCGGAGCACGGCGCCCCTGGCCGAGGCAACCCGGGAGGAGATTAACGTTACGGACCTGGAAACCCTGGTGGATCGCCGTTTGCTGCGATTTGAAGCCCGGCTGGGCACCCGGCATGTGGAACTATCCCATGATCTGCTCACCGGCATCGTTCAAAAGAGCCGGGAAAAGAGGCTGGAAAAGGCAAAGCGGGAAGCGGAACAAAAGCGCCGGGAAGAGTTCCGGGCAAAGCTTCACCGGGAGCGAATCCGGGCGTTGAGACTGGGCGCTGTCATAATCATGCTTATTTGCGGGATCTGCTTCTATATCTTTGGCTGGATCGTGTCCCACCACTCCTATTGCAGAAGTTTCACCAAGCGCTGGGGGATCATTCACCCGGTGGGGCCGCTGCCGGGGTCTGCCGTCGCCCACCGGGCCTGGACCCTTCGCCTGACCAGCCACGGCTGGTTTGGCAAGGTGTATAAGGCGGAGGTGATCAACGCGACCCATGGGCTTACTTCCAGGCACGGCATTTCGACTTGCCTGGCCAATGCCAATTCCTCCACACCCCATGAAAGGGAATCGAGTTATGAATTTGTTCTGGATCGTAACGACCGGGTGGTGTATGAGGTCGCCCGGAATCGCTTCGGGCGGATGACCTGGGGGTTTGTCCATGCCCCCCGCCAGGGGCGCGGGAAGGATCTCCCAACCTCGACAAGGGGAACCTTTCTCGGCCCGGACGGTTATCCCAAGCCCCAGGGCCGCAGCCGGGCGGAGTTTGTTGAGATTCGCTATGACGACCGGGGCTTTGAAGCCGAACTGAAATACTATGACCGGGAGGGCCGTCCCATGCCGGGGCCGGACCATGCCTACGGTCAACTTAGGGAGTACGACGGGAAAGGGCAGGAGGTTCGCCTGACCTCCCTTAATGAGAGGGGGGAGCCGATGAATGACAAGGTCGGAAATGCCGGCATTGAATTGACCTACGACCGGCATGGGAATGTCATTGAATGGCGGGCCCTGGACGTTAAAGGCGAGCATACCCTCATAAAGGACGGGTTTCACCGGGAACTCAGGGCATATGACAAGTGGGGCCGGATGATCGAGCAACGATTTTTTGACCTGTCCGGCAAACCGGCGGTTGAAACCGTTGAAACCGGCGCCCATCGGGTCACCTGGGAGTATGATGACCGGGGTAACATCCGGACGGTCAACCTTTATGACCAGGCAGACAAACCCGTTACCGCCGGTGCCGGTTTTTTCGATGTGCCGGCCCATGAACGACGGGCGGCATACGACCCCCGGAATCGCCTGGAAACGGTCGCCTATTTTGATGAGCACCATGGGCCGGTCACCCACCCGGACGGCTGGCATGGCTATCGGCAGGAGTATGACGGACGCGGTTTTGTTTCTGCCGTCAGCTTCATGGACAGGGAATGGAAACCGGTGAAAGTGACCACCACCGGCGTTCACCGGATCGAAATGGTTAACAATGAATGCGGGCAGCCCGTTGAAGAACGGTTTTTCGAGTCCGGCGGCCAGCCGGCAGCCGCCCGTGACCGGGCCTGTCATATGATCAGGAAGAAGTACGACAAGGCCGGCAACCTTGCGGAAGAACACTATTTCGACAGGAATGACAAACCGGCCATTGATTTGCTCAACGGTGTCCATGGGGTCGTTAAAACCTTTGACCGGTTCCGGAAACCCGTTCTAATCCGGTTTTTTGACAAATCCGGTCACCCCGTAAACAATTATCAAGGGTTTAACCAGGAAGAATCGAATTATGACGATTACGGTTCGATCCTGGGCACGAAATATTATGACAAGGATAGCATCTCCTGCCAGGGCCCTGACGGCGTTCATTCCATCGTTTACAGCTACGATTTGCGCGGTCTGCTCATGGAGGATGTCCGTTATGATCCCGGCCGCGAGCCCACCGTTGACAAGAACGGCATCCACAAGATCGTTTACGACTACAACGATAAACGCCAGCAAACAAGGGTCCAGTACTTCGGCACCCACCGCAAACCTGCCGAAAACAAGGCGGGGGACCATATTATTTTCAGGGCGTTTGACCCGGGGGGACGTGAAACCATGCTCACGCGCCTCCGGGGGGACGGCGGTCCGAACCTTGACCGGGAACTGGGGGTCGCAACCCGGAGACAGATTCTGGACAGGGAAAACCGGTGGATCGAGCAGGCATATTATGGTCCGGAAAACCGCCTGGTAACCGGGGCCCCGGGATTTGCAAAAGCCACGGTCATTTATCAATCCGATACCCGGCGAAAGATTCAACTTTTCGGCACGGACGGCAGGCCCGAATTCAATCCCCTGTATGGGTACGCCATCATGAAATCCGACACCGGGAAAAGCGGTGTGACCATCAATTCCTATCATGGGCCAAACGGGGAACTGATCACCGGCCCGGCCGGGTATGCCCGGGTGCGCCGTAGCTGGGACGAAAACGGCGGGCTTTTGAGCCGGGCCTGGTTCGGACCGGACGGTTCCCCGGTGGACGGTCCCGGCGGGTATCATCGCATGGAGCGGCCCCGGGGGCTCCTGTCGGGCCGGGCCAGGTTTTTTGATGCTGAAAACCGTGAAATCACCTCCCATGATCCGGACAAGCTGGCCGCCGTCATCTTTATCGCCGTGGTCGAAAGTATCAAACTGCCCGCGGCCAGGGCGGGGCTGCATGCCGGGGATATCCTGTGGCGGTATGGCAGCTGGCGGCTCCCGGATGCCTTGCGGGAGCAGCGGACAAAGGGAGGGGACCTGAAAATCATCATAAAGGCAGTCATGCTGTCGTTTCTTGCCGAGCGGGACCGGCTCGGGGCTGAACCGGTGCCCATGACCGTCATTCGCAAGGGGAAAACTGTCCGCTTGACCATGCCGCCGCTTCCGGAAAAAAACCTTGGGGTGCGCATCGAGGGCAGGACGGTTCCCGTTGCGGTCTTTGAGGGCTGGAACGCCTCCCTTTGACAGCAAAACGTCAGGCGTGGGCGATACCGGCTATTTCATTTCCGGGGGTGTTGCCTGCGCCAGGCCCTTGGGCTTTGGTACCGGGAGCCCAGGGACCAGATGCCCCTGAGGCGGCGCCTGGCATCGGCCTCGGCCTTGCGGTAGCGCTTACGGTCGATACCCTTGACCGTCTTTCCCCGGTAGACCTCGGCAAGCCCCGCTTGCAACAGGGCCAGGTTGACGTTGACTTCCTTTACGAACACTTCGGCAAGCTGTCGGTTGTACGAGCCCATGCCATGGCTTTTGATGGTGACGGTTTTTCCGGCGACCATTTTTTTGAGCAGGCGTTTGGATTCCCGGCTGAAGGGTTGGCCCGGGAGCGTTCCACGGCCGGTTTCAGGGGCGTCAATGCCGGCCAGCCTCACCATGAGGGTGAGATGGGCGTCTTTCACCTTGATGGAGTCGCCGTCATACACGGCCAGGACCTTGAACCGCCGGCCCGGGGTCGTCGCGGCCTTGGCCTTTGGTTTGGCTTTTGTCTCCTTGGCGATCCCCGGCCGGGAGGTTGACCGGGGGGGGTGGACGTTGCTGAAATGCTTCACCCCTGCCTTGTCTGTCCAGAAGTAGATCTCCGCTCTGGCCGGGGCGGCAGCCAGGGTCACCATGAGGACGGCCAGGACGATCTGGATCATGGGATCGGGCCTCCTGTAATAAGGGTATCATGGATTTTTGCTTTTGAATTTATACCTGTCGGACCAGTTAAAATAAGAAACCGGGGGCCGGGTTCTTTAAGTTATGGACGGTTTGCGGGGGGCAAGTCAATAAAAAAAAAGCTGCCCCCGGATGGGGGCAGCCGTATTACGTCACGTTAACTTGGGGTTGATCAGGGGTTAGAGTCTCTCAAAGATGCCTGCGGCACCCATGCCGCCGCCGATGCACATGGAGACAATGCCGTAGCGGCCCTTGACTTCCTGGAGGTTGGCGATACATGTGGCGGTGAGTTTCGCGCCGGTGCATCCCAGGGGATGGCCCAGGGCGATGGCGCCGCCGTGGATGTTGATTTTGTCCATGTACTTCTCGATGCCCAGCTCCCGGATGCTGTAGATGGCCTGGGAGGCAAAGGCTTCGTTGATCTCGAAGATATCGATGTCGTCCACGGTCAGGTTGGCCTGCTCCAGCACCTTGGGGATGGCGTATCGGGGACCCACGCCCATCTCGTCCGAGCGGCATCCCACGGTGGCGTAGGAGACCAGGCGCGCAATGGGTTTGAGACCCAGCTCTTCGCATTTCTCCTTGGAGGCGATGATGGTGGCGGCGGCGCCGTCCGTGGTCTGGGAGGAGTTACCGGCGGTGACGCTGCCGTTGACGGCAAACACCGTGCGCAGCTTGCCCAGGCTCTCGGGGGTGGACTGACGGATACCGTCGTCGGCATCCACCAGGAACATCTCTTTCTTATAGGTGCCGTCCGCCTGCTCCACATATTTGTAGGCCGGGGTGGGAATGAGCTCGGTGAAGAGGCCCTTGTCCCTGGCGGCTGCAGCCTTGTCCTGGGATTTGGCGGCAAACTCGTCCTGGTCCTGCCGGGAGATGTTGTAGCGGTTGGCAACGTTTTCCGCAGTGATGCCCATGGAGATGTACTTGTCCGGGTTGGTCTTGGAAAATTCGGGATGGGGACGGGGCGTGTTGCCGCCCATGGGAACAAAGGTCATGGACTCGACACCGGCGCCGATCACAACTTCCGACCATCCCATCTGGACCCTGGCAGTGGCAAGGGCGATGGACTCAAGGCCGGATGAGCAGAAACGGTTGACCGTGGCGCCGGAGGTCTTGTCGGGAAAGCCTGCCATCTGGGCGCCGATCCGGCCGATGTTGAGGCCCTGCTCTCCCTCGGGAAAGGAGCATCCGCACATGACGTCCTCGATATCGTCCGGGGTAAGACCCTCGGTACGTTCCACCGCCGTCTTCAGGATGAATGAAATGAGCTCCTCAGGACGGGTCTCTTTGAAATGACCCCTCCTCTGCTTGCAGCCCGGGGTTCTGATTGACTGTACTATATATGCATCTCTCATTTGTAATCCTCCTTCTAGTTTCTGAGCGGTTTACCGGTTTTCAGCATGTGATCGATCCTTGCCATGGTCTTATCTTCCCTGGCAAAGTCGCAAAAGGCCTCTCGTTCGAGTTTGAGGATCGCATCCTCGGTAACAAGGGTGTTCTTGTTGACATCACCGCCGCTCATAACATAGGCGATACGTTTGGCAAGGAATGCATCATAATCGCTCATGAAGTTACCTTCGAGCATGTTGTAGATCTCTGCGTTGACCATGCCCCAGCCCGCGTTGCCAATGACCCTGAGACGCTCTTTCTTCGGGGGTGCATAGGCATCGTCAACCATCTTCAGGACCTCTTTCTTGGCCTCGCCGATGAGGTTGTCGCGGTTGAAGACGATCCGGTCCGCAATACCAAGATAGCCGTTGCCCTTTGCCTGGGCAGCCGACATGGAAACCTTGGCCATGGCGACGTTCATGAAGGCGGGAATGAAGAATTTGGCAAGGTCGTTATCCTTGGCTGTTCCCGCGGGAAGGGCGTTGATGAATTTCTTCCAGATGTTCATGCATCCGCCGCCGGCGGGCAGAAGGCCCACGCCGATTTCAACCAGGCCCATGTAAAGCTCTGAATGGGCGACGATCCTGTCGGCACCCAGGCAGGTCTCGCATCCGCCGCCCAGTACCATGCCGTAGGGAGCTGCAACCACGGGGAAGGGAGCGTATTTGGTTCTCTGGATACCGTCCTGGGCCTTTTTGAGGAAGGCGTCGATCTCGGTGTATTTCTTGTCGTGGCAGAGCTTGGAAACAAAGGCAAGGTCCGCGCCCGCGGAAAATGCGCCCGGCATGCCGCCTGCCTCGTTGCCGATCACCATGCCCACACCGTTGGCATCTACGTAGTTAAGGGCTTCGTCAATGGAGTCGACGATCTCACCGTTGATGGCGTTCATCTTGGTGTGGAACTCAACGCAGAACACGCCGTCGCCGATGTCGATGAGGCTTGCGGAGGCATTCTCGAATACGGTCTTGTCGTTGCCCTTGGCGGCTGCCAGGGAAACCATGGTCTCGCTCACGGGGATCGGCTTGTAGGCGGCCGATGCAAAGTCGTAGAAGTATTTGACGCCGTTCTCAAGCTTGTAGAAGCACTTGTTGCCGGCATTGAGCATGGCCATGACATTCTCGGGCACGTCCAGGCCTTCGGTTTTCATCCGCTCAACGGCCGCTTCCACGCCATAGGTGTCCCATACCTCAAAGGGGCCCATCTCAAAGTTGTATCCCCATTTCATGGAGTTGTCGATCTCGATGATGGTGTCGGAGATCTCCGGAATCCGGTTGGCGGCATACTGGAAGCTGTTGGCGGCCATCTTCCAGGCAAACTTGGCGCCCTTGTCCTCTCCATTGAGAACGCAGAGGACTTTTTCAGAAAGCGTTTCTTTTTTCTTGGCCTCGTCCAGGCATGGGAAGGAGGGACGGGTGAACTCTTCATATTCCAGGGTGGCCGGGTTGATAACCTTTCTGATCTTTTTCCACTCGGGGGTCAGGTCGGTCTTGTAGAAACCGGCACGGGTCTTGTTGCCCAAAAGGTTCTTCTCGATCATGGTCTTGACAAACTCGGGAACCACAAAGGCGTCCCGCTGCTCGTCATCGGCGCAAAGGTCGTAGGAGTTCTGGCAGACATGGGACATGGTGTCAAGGCCGACAAGGTCGGTTGTCTTGAAGATGGCTGTCTTGGGACGGCCCAGGGCCGGGCCGAAGATGGCGTCCACCTCGGGTACGGTGAGACCCTCTTCCAGCATGGCCTGCATCACCTTGCCGATGCCCTGTACGCCTATCCGGTTACCCACGAAGTTGGGGGTATCCTTGGCCCAGACAATGCCCTTGCCAAGATGTTTCTCACCGTACTTGGCGATGAACTCCAGGACTTCAGGAAGGGTGTCGGCTCCCGGGATCAGCTCCAGGAGGTGCATATAACGAACAGGATTGAAAAAATGGGTGCCCATGAAGTGCTTTTTGAAATCATCGGAAAGTCCTTCGGACATATCCTTTAAGGGAATACCCGAAGTGTTGGAGCTGATGATGGAATTGGGTTTTCTGATGCCTTCGATCCGCTTGAACAGATCCTGCTTGATCTTGAGGTTTTCCACAACCACCTCAACGATCCAATCGCACTCTGCGAGCTTGTCAAAGTCGTCTTCCAGGTTGCCCGTGCTGATGAGGGCGGCATCCTTCTTGGTCATAAAAAGGGACGGTGCCGATGCCAGGGCGGCATCCATACCGGCTTTTACGATGCGGTTTCTTGATGCGGGATCGTTTTTCTCTTCATCCTTCAGATCAAACGGAACAATGTCTAAAAGCAGTACATCTACTCCAGCACCGGCGAGGAGAGCAGCTATTCCGCCGCCCATGATTCCAGACCCGATTACTGCAGCCTTTCTGATCTTTCTACTCATGACTCCCTCCTGTATGTAATTTTAAATACATGTAACCATCTATGAATGAGTATTCATTTTTGCTTAGCAGAGTTGTTCATGGAATGTCAAGGAAATTCATCAATTATCTTCTTTGGGTACCGTCGCTTTTTTGTCTTTCAATTTCAGAAAGTTAGGGTTGATGTTATTAGACCCGCCTCCGGGGGAATAAAAAAAACTCCCTTGGTGCCCAACAGGGAAAAGATATGAATGACAATTCATGCCCCTTGTTTGCCTGTATCACCTTGCCTTTCCCCATGGGTTTTGATATGGAATTTGAATTTGTTTTATTTTAACGTGATTACCGGTTGAGGAGAATTTAATGGAGCTCGAGAATTTTCAAGCACGATCCTGCCCGACCCTGAATATTGACTCAGTGGCGCGATTTATCGTCTCTCTCCAGAGGAAAAGCGGTGAGATTCCCTGGCATGAGGGAGGAAAAACCGATCCCTGGGATCTCGTGGAATCGGCCATGGGACTGAATATTGCCGGCTTTTACCGGGAATCGGACCTGGCCTTTCAATGGATGCTCAGTAACCAGAATTCCGACGGGTCCTGGTATTCCGCCTATGTGGAGGGCATTCCCCAGGACAGGACATGCGAGACCAACATGAGCTCCTACATCGCCACCGGTGTGTTCCACCACTGGCTGATCCGGCGGGAGATGGATTTTATAGAAACCATGTGGCCGGGGGTGGAAAAGGGGCTCGATTTTGCCGTTTCCCTCCAGACCGAGCGGGGGGAGATCTACTGGGCAAAGAGTCCAGAGGGAGAGGTGGACCCCATGGCGCTGTTGACCGGCGCAAGCTCCATCTACATGAGCCTGAAGTGCGGCCTGAGCCTTGCCCAACTTTTGGGAAAGGAGATGCCCCATTGGGAGCGGGCCTTTGAAAAGCTTGGCAGCAGCATCCGGGACAACATCCATATCTACAACATCAGCAAGTCCCGGTTCTCCATGTACTGGTTCTACCCCGTCCTCTCCGGTGTTCTCACGGGAGATGCGGCTAGAAAACGGATCGAGCGGTACTGGAAAAAATATGTGATCGAGGACCAGGGGGTCCGCTGTGTCTCCGACCGGCCCTGGGTCACCATGGCCGAAACCTCGGAGCTGGTCCTGGCCATTGCCGGCATGGGCAAGCCGGGGCTCGCCAGGATCATCTTCTCCTGGATACAGGACCGGGTGTATGAGGATGACACCTTCTGGTGCGGCTACACCTTTCCCGATATGACCGTCTGGCCGGAGGAGAAGATCTCCTGGACCAATGCCGTGGCGCTCATGGCGGCCGATGCCCTCTATTCCATCACCCCCGGTTCCCGGCTTTTCAGCCATGACGCCTGGGACGGGTTCAGGTTCAAGGGGTAGGCCGTGCGAAAAGATCACCGTCCCTATCTCATCAAGAAAGCGTGGTTCGGCCTCCAGGGCTTTTACCTCCGCCATTTTTTCGAACCCCAGCTGGAGAGCCTGGGGGGCAATCCCTATGTGGTAAAACCCTGGCACATCGAGGTGTTTGGCGCGCCCGTCAAGATCGGCGCCCATGTCACCCTCCTGGGCGCGTCGGACAAAAAAACACGGCTCACGGTCTGGACCGACAAGCGTGATGTCACGGGCATCGAGATCGGCGACCATGTGCTGATCTCCCCGGGGGTCAGGATCAGCGCGGCCCAGGAGATCATCATCTCCGACAACTGCATGATCGCCTCCAACGCCTATATCACCGATTCCGACTGGCACGGCATCTATGACCGCAGCCTGCCCCCGGCCACGGCCGGTCCGGTTTACCTTGCACCCAACGTCTGGATCGGGGACTCCGCCATCGTGTGCAAGGGGGTCACCATTGGTGAAAACAGCATCGTGGGGGCCGGGGCCGTGGTCTCCTCCGACATCCCCCCAAATGTCATTGCTGTCGGCAATCCGGCACGGGTGGTCAAGGAGCTGGACCCCAACCGCACCATCACCACCCGCAAGGACAGGTTCTCGGATGTGGACCGGATCTCCATGCTCCTGGATAACCAGGACCGGGAGATGCTCCGGGAAAACACCTTTTTCGGCTGGTTCCGTCACCTGCTCTTTCCCTCCAAAAACGGATAGGCCCCACAGGGTGTAATCCCGTGGATAAAATGCCCCGGCATTCAAGCCGGGGCGCCGTATATAATCGTTTCATTGAAATCCCCCGTTCGGGGGATTTTTTTTGTCCTTGTTCCTGCTATGGTTTCTCCAAACACAAATAAGGTCTTGACAGGAATCAAACAGTGTTTAAAGTACGTTTTCAAACGCTATTTAAACCGGCGGCAACGCCATATCACAGGCAGGACCCATGAAAGACACAAAAACACGGATTCTTGATGCTGCGGAACGGCTCATCATGGAGCTTGGGGCGGAAAAGGCCTCCCTTCGCAAGATCACGGATGAGGCCGGCGTCAATATCGCGGCCATCAATTACCATTTCGGCTCAAAGAACAACATGATCTCGGCCCTCATGGAGCGGTTCCTTGCGCCCTTGTCAAAGGAGCTGCACCAGAGCCTGGACAGGGTTTATACCGGGGCTGAGAATGAGACACCGGAACTTGAGGCCGTGATCCGGGCCTATCTGGTTCCCCTGCTCGATTTTTCATTGAGATGTCCGGATCACCAGAATTTTTTCATACAGATGTACCGATACTACGATGACAGGGATGTGTTCATGCAGAGCATCCGGGGGCTTGTGGAGAAAGATCTGAAGTACTATGCAGGGGCGTTTCTTGCGGCCCTGCCCCAGTTACCCGAAAAAATCGTGCTGCTGCGGCTGGCGTTTTTCAGGAACACCTCCTGCGGCATCATGCAGGGAGACTGCATCATGGAGGAGAGCATGGCCGTGCTGGGACTTGACCTTGACCGGAAGGAGATGATCGGGGAGATGGTTACCACGGTCGCCTCAGGGTTCAGGGCCGGTGTGAAAGACAAATCGTCAACTAAATTAGAAGAGGAAAAGCATGAAAGTTAAGAACGCGATATTGGGACTGTTGATGGTGTTTGCGATGGTTGCCGCAGGACCCTTGAATGCATTGGCGAACGACGGCGGCCCGCCCCCCGCCAGGGTGGTGACGGCCCCTGTGATCGAACGAAATGTTGCGGAAAACACCAAGGTGGTGGGGACCCTCTTTTTTGACCGGGTGAGCAATCCCTCCACCGAGGTGAACGGGCTGGTCCGGTCGGTCCATGTCAAGGAGGGGGAGCTTGCGAAAAAAGGGACTGTGATGTTCCGCCTCAACACCGACTTCATCGATAACGAGATCGCATCGGTCCTGGCGAACATGGAGCAGGTCCGGGTGCGCCTGGTCAAGGCGGAAAAGGACCTGGCCCGGTATGAGACCCTGTTTCAACAGGAAGCGGCCAGTGAAAAGGAGTATGACGATATCGCCCTCTCACGGGAGGAGCTGATCAAGCAGACCGCCATCCTTGAGACCCAGCTTGCCCTGGCCCGGCTGAAAAAGCAGAAGAGCGTGATCCGGGCCCCCTTTGACGGGGTGGTGCTTGAGAAAAAATCGGAAACAGGGGACTGGGTCGCCCCGGGGTCGGTGCTCTGCTCCCTGGGATCGGTCAACGATCTCTTTGTCAAGGTGCCCGTGTCCGAGGATCTCCTCTCCTTTGCGCGAAAAGGCGAGAAGGTGGCGGTCTCCATCGCTTCCCTCGACAAAGAGGTGACAGGCACCATTGCCGGGGTGATTCCCGTGGCCGATCCCCAGACCAAGAGCGTGTTTGTCAAGGTGCGGCTGCCGGCCATGGACAATCCCGTGCTGAACATGTCCGCCACCGTGGCCATGCCCGTGGGGGAAAAGCGGAACATGCTCCTGGTGCCCCGGGATGCCCTGGTCAGCTTTAACGGCCAGTACATGGTCTACGCGGTGGACGGGGGCAAGGCCGCTCCCATGCCGGTTTCCATCGTCTCCTATGTGGGCCAGTATGTCGCCATCGAGTCCCAGGGCTTCAAGGTGGACATGCCCCTGGTGGTGGACGGGAATGACCGGTTGAGACCCGGCCAGGCCGTGACCGTCATAAACTGATACCCATTATGGCTCCCCGCATATGGATTGGGGACTGTCGGCATCAATTCATATGCAAAACATCAATACGAGAGCGCAGGCCCGGCTGCAACCGGGGAAATGATGAATTATGAATATAATTAAGAGTGCAATAGAGAGACCTGTTACAACGGCTGTCATGGTGATACTGATCGCCCTGTTCGGGGTGATCGGGCTCATGAAACTACCGGTCCAGCTCGCTCCGGACACGGATCTGCCCGAGATCGAGGTGATGACCTCCTGGTCCGGGGCAAGCCCCACGGAGATGGAAAGCGAGGTGGTGGAGCGCCAGGAGGACAAGCTCAAGAGCCTCCAGAACCTCCAGAAGATGGAGAGCTCCTCCTACAACGACTACGCCACCATCACCCTCACCTTTGACCTTGAAACCAATATCGACACGGCCATGTTCCGGGTCTCCAACAAGCTCAAGGAGGTGTCCGATTACCCGGATAACGTGCTGGAGCCCGTGCTGTCCACGTCCGGCGGCTCTTCCCAGCCCATCATCTGGATGCTGTTGAAGACCATTGACGGGCCCGATACGGAGATCCTCAAGTACAGGACCTTTTTCGAGAACGAGGTCCGCCAGTACCTGGAGCGGATCAAGGGGGTTTCCTCCCTCCTGGTGTTCGGCGGCACCGAGGACCAGCTGGAGATCGTGATCAATCCGGAAAAGATGGCCCGCCGGGGCATCACCATCAACCAGATCATCTCCAAGGTGGTGGCCTCCAATACCGATGTGTCGGCTGGCGTCCTTGGCATAGACCGGAAGAACTACCGGATCAGGACCGTGGCCAAGTTCCAGAGCAGCTTTGACCCCCTGGATGTGGTGGTCTATGACGACGGCATCAAGCGGGTCTTTTTAAGGGATGTGGCCACCACCCGCATCGGGTACGAGACCCAGTTTGTTTCGGTCATGGACAACGCCCGGGAGGGGATCGTCATTGGCGTGAAAAAGCAGAAGGGCGGCAATGTGATCGATATCGTGAACCGGGTCCGGGCCGAGGTGGAGCGCCTGAACACGGAGGTGCTGGCCGAAAAGAACCTCTACATCCGATGGGCCCATGATGAAGCGCCCTATATCCTGAAATCCATTGACAACATGAAGAGGAACGTGATGATCGGGGCGGTGCTTGCCATCACCATCCTGCTGGTCTTTCTGGGCAGCCTGCGGTCTACCATCACCATCGGGCTTGCCATTCCCATCTCGGCCATCGGCACCTTCATCTTCCTGTGGCTGTTCCACCGGAACCTCAACGTTGTGAGCCTTGCCGGCATCTCCTTTGCCGTGGGCATGCTGGTGGACAACTCCATCGTGGTGCTGGAGAACATCGACCGCCACCGCCAGACCGGGAAACGGATTTTCGATGCAGTGTTTGACGGCGCCAACGAGGTGTTCGGGGCGGTTGTGGCCTCCACCCTTACCACGGTGGCGGTGTTCCTGCCGGTGATCTTCATCAAGCAGGAGGCGGGCCAGCTGTTCAAGGATATCTCCATCGCCATCACCTCCTCCATTATTCTGAGTCTGCTGGTGTCGGTGACCGTGATTCCTTCCTTCATGCACTTTATCTACAGGAAGCAGAAGGTCGGTGCCGGGGGCGATAAAAAAAGCGTTTCCAAAGCCGTGGGCGGGTTCTTTGTGAACCTGATCATGGCCGTGTCAAATCTGTTCCAGAAGAACGCGGTTACGCGGATACTCTGCATACTTGTGTTCACCTCCCTCTCCATTGCCAGCGTCTGGGCCCTCATGCCCAAGGCCGAGTACCTGCCCCAGGGCAACCAGAACTTTGTCATGAACATCCTGGTGCCGCCGCCTGGCTATTCCGCGGAAAAGCGCCGGGATGTGGGTGAGTACCTGTTTGAACAGACAGAGAAGTACAGGACCCCGGGGGACCACGGCCTGCCCCTGATCGAGAGCATGTTCTATTTCTCCTCCGACTCCCTGTCGGGATTCGGCCTCTCGGCCGTTGACGAGGACGAAACCGAGGCGGGCAGGTTTATCCCCGCCATGACAGGGCTCATCAACTCCCTGCCCGGAATGTTCGGGATCAGCATCCAGCCCGGTATCTTTTCATCCGGTATTGGCCAGGGGCGCACCGTGGATCTCAACATCTCCGGCGAAAACATGACCGATATCGTCAATGCCGGCCGTATGCTGTTCGGGGCCGTGTCCCAATCGGTTCCCGGTTCCCAGATCCGGCCGGTGCCCTCCCTGGAGATCTCCTATCCCGAGGGACGGGTGATCGCGGACAAGCTCAAGCTTGCCGCCAACGGCCTCACCGAGCAGGAGCTGGGGATCTACGTGGATGTGCTCATGAACGGCAGAAAGGTGGATGAGTTCGGCCCCGAAGGCAAGGACCGCATCGATCTTGTGGTCCGGGGCGCTGAAACCGAGTTCAAGACCCCGGAGGATATCCTCAACGCCCCCATCGTCAACAACATCGGACGCCAGGTGCGGGTGGGGGATGTGGCCGCCATTAAATACGATTCGGGCATGACCCAGATCGACCGGCTGGAGAAGAAGCGGAACGTGCGGCTGGAGATCACGCCTCCTGTGTCCGTGCCCCTTCAGACGGCCATCGAGACCATCAAGGCCACCAGCGACGATCTTCTGGCATCGGGCCAGATCAAGAACGTGACCCTGGATCTGGGCGGCAATGCGGACAAGCTTGTGGATACCTTTAACGCGCTTAAGTGGAATCTGCTTCTTGCCCTCATGATCACCTATCTGTTGATGGCGGCGCTGTTTGAGAATTTTCTTTATCCGTTCATCATCATGTTCAGTGTGCCCCTGGCCGCAGCCGGCGGGCTCATGGGACTGAGGCTGGTGGATCTTGTGATCGCGCCCCAGCCCCTGGATGTGCTTACCATGCTTGGTTTCATCATCCTCATCGGCACCGTGGTGAACAACGCCATCCTGATCGTTCACCAGTCGTTGAACAATGTCAGGAACAAGGGCATGGAGGGGATGCTGGCCATCTCGGAATCGGTGAAAACCCGGATTCGTCCCATCTTCATGAGCGCCTTTACCTCCATCTTCGGCCTCATGCCCCTGGTGATCGCCACGGGATCGGGCAGCGAGCTCTACCGGGGTATCGGCAGCGTGCTGTTGGGCGGGCTTGCTCTTTCCACCCTGTTCACCCTGTTCGTGATCCCGGCCCTGCTCGCCTTTTTCATCGGGTTTGAAAAGAGCAAGGTGGGGCAGGAAGCCTGGGAGTATAAGAGTTCCCACTCGAATTGATGCCGGGGTTACCTGTTTATATACGGCATGGGATATATTCCCGGGCAAGGAGCTGAAATTTGAACCAAACATTATTTAGACTGGAGCATGGAATGAAAACATATATCGGGGCAACCCTGATGGTGATGATGACGGTGCTGGCGGCTGGGGTGACGGCCCCGGGCGCCGCCACCCTTGAAACCCTTCAACAGGGCGCATATGACAACCGTGACCTGGTAAGGCAATACCAGGCAGACCTGGATATCGCCAGGGAACAGGTGCGGGAGGCCCGGGGCGAGTTCCTGCCCTCCCTGGATCTTGGCTACACCCTGAACCGCCTCAACCATGACACGGCCGTGGGCGAGACCCGGGAGAACGACAGCTTTACCGCCGGGGCCACCTGGAACGTGTTTGCCGGGTTCAAGGATTACTACACCCTCAAGGCGGCACAGACCCTGACCCATGCCGGAGAATACCGGCTGGATTCGGTCCGGCAGGATATCGGCTTCAGGGTGGCCCTGGACTACCTTGAGGTCTACCGGGGCATGGAGAACCTGAAGGTGGCGGAAAGCGAGGTCAAGCTCTACGAGGACCGGCTCAAGCAGATCCGCCTCAAGGTCAAGGTGGGGGTACTTAAGAAGACCGACCTGTTGAAGGTCAAGGTGGAGATGGACAACGCCCTTCAGAACCGGCGGCGGACAGAGGCAGCCGTTGCCACGGCCGTCAACCGGCTTGGCTTTGAGACCGGCACCCGGGTGGACGGGCAGGCCCTTGAATTCTCCCTGTTTGACCAATTGCCGGACCGGGGCGAGTACCCGGCCTATGAGAAGGTCCTCCTCGGGAACCGCAGCGAGCTCAACGCCCTCAGGCGTTCCCTTGAGGCTTCCGGCATGCGGGTGGCCGCCTCCAAAGCCTCCCTATATCCCAAGGCGGACCTGAAAATGAGCTACGCCTCCCACACCCGGGACGATTTTTTCGCGGACGGGTTCGAGAACTCCGACGACGAGGTGCGCTGCCAGGCCGTGATCTCCATGAACCTCTTTGACGGCATGAAGAAATATGCCGTGACAAGCCGGGCCAGGCTTGAACAAAAGAAGATCGGGTTTGAGATCACCGAGCTTGAGGAGGCCCTCAAGACAGAGCTGAAAAACACGCTTATCAACCTGGATGTGGCCTTTGACAACCTTGAGGTGGCAAAGGCGGGCACCGCCGAGGCCCAGGAGAACCTGCGGGTTACGGACCTTGGGTTCGGCCAGGGCCTGGGCACCTCCTCCGATGTGCTGGACGCCATCCTCAACCTCTCACGGGCGAGATTCAATCTCATCAGCGCCTATACCGAGGTGTTTGAGAACGATTTCCGGCTGAAGCGCCTGGTGGAGAGTTTCTGATTCGCTGATCCTTATTATATGGTGAAAATCGGCCGGGCAGGCCGGTTTTCACCATGAAGGACATGAAGGTGCGGATGCCGGTCAGCCGGTATTCTTCTGAAATCAATGTTTATAAGTTACCCTTGTCTCCGTTCTTCTCCAAAGGCCCCCAGCCACTCCTGGGGATTGAGTTTTATTTCACGAGGCTGCTCAATCTTTTTGCGGCTATGTGGCAACATTCGAAATAATTCGATGATATCCCCCTGCCCCCGGTGTGGATACTGCGTTGAAATGTAATTAAGAAACAAGGCTCGCAGCAGGCGGTCATAGGAATCTCCTATTTCTGTTTTTCCATTTTCCCACCGTGATATGGTAGATGGTGTGACGCCTAACGAGAGTGCGAATTCTTTGCTCTTAAGTTGAAGCGTTTTTCGTAGAAATTGAATTTCCGCAGCCTTTAGGATTGCTTTGCGTTTTTCACAAATATACGCTCCTATCACTTGGTGAAGTTGCTGCATCTTGGGAATGGAAACATAGGTTTCACCACATTTTTTACAGGCATATTGGGTCACACCGTACAGCACCACTTCAAGTCCGCATTCATCATATCTGTAAGGTTTATCCTTGATTGTTTCAATCATTCCGCCGCATGTATAACAGAGTTCCATTTTATTCCCTTTTTAACTTAAAACAGTGATGATGATGGAAGTCCATTCACCGATTATGGCGGTTACGACACCACCTTCATCGCCTTCCAAATCATCCCCTCTTAATGTGTAGGCCCAAGTTCGGTTTTTTTCATTGAACTCTTTGCCAGTGATACTTCCGTTCAATAGAATATATTGGACATCCTGGGGCGAATAATTACGTTCCTGCATCCGAGCTTTTGCATGACTACTAAAAATGACCTTCCCGTTTATGTTTTTAACGGCATTTTGGATTATTCTGTGTGCAATTTCATTTTCAATTTTTGCTGTTGGGTCAAATTTCATGTTAATCCTTAAACATAATATTGATTTTAAGTCAAGATGTAACTAAAAATTGATCAGAACGCAAGTTTTTGAGGGTGTGCTTGAATGGCCGGACAGGCCGATTTTCACCATGATGCTTATTCCATGAACTTCCAGTGTAACTATTCAGCACGTTGAAAGCTCCCTGTTTTAATCATGTAGTTTTCTTCATGGTAAATAAAAACAACTGCCCGGAGGGCAGGAGCCGTACATCGTCTTGATGGTCAAACCGCCTGCCCTCCGGGCAGTGTTTTATTAACCACCATGAAGAACATGAAGGACATGAAGGGGGAATGCCGGTCAGCTCTATTCGTTCAGGAAGTTCACTGCCAGGTTGCAGAAAAGGGTAACCCCCCGGGCCCTCTTCCGCGGGCTGGAAGATGAACTTCCCATTGCCCTTCAGGGCGCTTTTCCCCGGAAGTAATTCTTGACTATTTTTTTTAAGCTTATAGATTGGGGGGGCTGAATCATTGGAATTTGTTTGTTGGAACAGGACATAGGGATGTTTGCAGTCTAATTGATACCTGCTTCCCCTGGCATGGCAGGAAACCGGATTGATCGGGGGGAGCGATAACTTCGGCAGCAAGGACAGGGTGACCACCATGAGATATGAGGGCCAGATATTCAGACCGTTCAGTGAGGCAAACAGTTACATTCTCCAGTGCACCATCGGGTGTTCCCACAATGGGTGTTCCTTTTGCGGCATGTACAAGGACAAGCGCTACAGGGTGCGATCCCTTGAAGAGATCTGCCGGGATATCGAGATGGCAAAGGATCATTACGGGGACCTGGAAAAGGTGTTCCTTTGTGACGGGGACGCCATTGCCATGGAGAGCGACCAGCTTTTGGAGATTTTACGGCGGCTCTACGCCACCTTTCCCTCCCTCCGCCACGTGGGGGCCTATGTGGGGCCCCAAAGCACCCTGGGTAAGAGCATGACCGAGCTTTGCGCCCTGCGGGCCGCAGGGCTCACCAAGGCTTATCTCGGGGTGGAAACCGGGGACGAGGAGATGTTGAAGCAGATCAACAAGGGGGTGACCGGGGAGGAGATGCTGGCGGCCGGCACGAACCTGGTTAACGCCGGTATCAACCTGTCGGCCATGGTGCTGCTGGGCCTGGCCGGCAATGACAAGGCGGTTCAGGAACGCATCGCCATAGCCACGGCCGAAATCTGCAGCCGGATGAAGCCCCGCTACCTTGCCGCGCTGACCGTGACCCCGGTGCCCGGCACAAGGCTTTACGCGGAGATGGAGAAGGGCCGGTTTGTGCCCCCCGATGCCTTTGCCACCCTGGAGGAGATGAAGACCCTGTTTGAGCACATTGATGCCGATAATATGAAATTTGTCGGGGTCCACGCCTCAAATTATCTGCCCATCAACGGCACCCTCCGGAAGGACAAGGCGCGCATGGTGGCGTTGATCGATTCTGTCCTGGAAAATCGGGACCTTTCCCGCCTCAGGACGGAAACCATGAGGGCGCTTTGAACCTGACCTTTGCGGCCAATACATATAAGGAGATGAAATCATGATCTATAACCTGTTGCTCTTGAGCGTGGCCATTTTCATAGTGGCGCACCTGTTACCGGGCATTCGCATCAAGGGATTCTGGACCGCCGTGGTGGTGGCCCTTGTCTATTCGACCATCAATTATCTCACCGGCTGGCTTTTTGCGGTGCTGGCCTTTCCCCTAATGATCGTTACCTTCGGGCTTTTCAAGTTTGTGATCAACGCATTTCTTCTCTGGATCACGGACAAGCTCCTGGAGGATTTTGAGATCAGCTCTTTCGGGACCACCCTGGCGGCCGCCTGCCTGATCACCCTGGTGGATTCCCTGCTTCACTGGATCTTCTGATCCCCAGGGACGGTCCATGGATTCCTGCTATCCAGGTCCTGTGCAAGCATTTTCCTGCACAGGACCTTATGATCATCGGGTCCAGTGGTTGACGTGCCCGTCAGCCGCCTGCCGGAGCCGGGCCAGGGTGGCGGGATCGTTCAGCATCTCTTTGCACAGGTCGCACTTTCTATATCGGATGATCTGTCGGGATGTGAACCCGGCAAACTGTGCCAGGGGGGTGATGCCGGCGGTGCGTATCAGGTGGAAGAGGCGGTTGGTTTCGCTCGCCTTGAAAAGCTCGTCAACGTGGCTTTCGGCAAGGTTGCCAAGGAAAAACACATTGGTGTCGGTGAAGTGGCTGCCGGCATCGCAGCAGGCGTACATGTCAAGCTCCGGGGTGAGTAAGGGGTTCATGGGGCAGCGGTTCGCCTGGAAATCCGTGCGAATCCCTCCATGGTCAAAGCCTGCGGCCCGGCCCGAATAGATCAGGGGCTCGGGAAAGAAGCGAAGGTTGTTTGCCCGGAGAAACGCCTCGTGGGGATCATCCTGTTCGGAAAAATCGGTCACAAACGAGACAAAATAGTCCACCCCCTGTTTTTGGCAGCTGGTGGCGGCATTGACCACGTTCCGGGGGGCCACCCCCTCTTGATGCCACCGGCTGTAGCTGAGGCGCAGCTGACAGAGCCCGCTCTTTTGGAGCGCCGTGACCACCTGGTCGGCCTTTTCCCGGGTGGCGGCCCAGAAGCTGTTGGTAACGATCCTTGTGTAGATGCCAAGATCCCGGCAAAGCCTTACAAGTTCGTTGATCTCGTTGAAGAAGATCAGGGGCTCGCCCGCGGTGAAGCTGATCCCCTTGACCCCGGCCTCGGCCATTTCATGGATGATCTCCCTTGCCCGGCCAAGGTCCATGGTGCTTGTTTCCGGAATCTCTCCCTTTGCAACACAGTGCCCGCACCTGAGGTTGCACCGGGTTGAATATCCAAACGCGATTGTTCTCATGCAATGTTCCTTATGGTCGCTGTCTCGTTGGCCCTTCCAGGGCGCTTGTGCCCCAAGGCCGGCAACATTGATCCGGATGATCTGTTGCTCCTTTCTCGGTTTTGAAAGGCACTTATACTCCTTTCCCGGGGGGAAATATAGGAAAATCCTATATGCTGATATGCTTCCCTCGGGTGACGTGCAGAATGGTTACTTTAAGAGTTGATTTTTTGATTCATCCTACCCTATAAGAACTAAAGTGTTTTTGAGCGTATGTTTATTATATGGGAGAAGAGAAGATCATGGGTAAGGAATCAGGGGTTGATCTGGAGGTGTTTGCCGGAATTTGCGGCTTTACGACAACCATACACGCCGAGGCGGGGGCGGGATACAAGGCGGTGGTTTCTCTTTCAACCGAGTGCCCCAATTTTAAAAAAGTGGCCGAGGCCCTTGGAACGGAACCGTTGAATGTGATGGACGAGCTGTTCAAAAAAGGGGAGTCACAGGTGCTCGAAGCTTGCAGGAACAATGTGCCCCATGTGTCATGCCCGGTGCCCGCGGCCATTCTCAAGGCCCTGGAGGTGAGCGTGGGCCTGGCGTTGCCCAGCGATCCAAAGATCACCTTTTTAAGTTGAGCCGGCCCCCCGGCTGGTTTCGGTTTATACCGGGGAGGCGCTTACACCGTTTAGGAGTGCCACGAAACCCAGGGGATGCACCCGAGCTGTTCCGGGTGGTCGAGGCGCTATTTGCCGCCATGGCGTGACGCCGCAACAAAGCACCTGGAGTGGCGTTCTATCGAATTTATGAAAAAAAGGTTGACAGGGCCGGGGGAAAAATATATTTATTCGGTTCGTTTTGAGCCCAGGTAGCTCAGTCGGTAGAGCAGGGGACTGAAAATCCCCGTGTCAGCAGTTCGATTCTGTTCCTGGGCACCATTTTTAGGAAGACGGGGGTGTAGTTCAGTTTGGTTAGAACGCTTGCCTGTCACGCAAGAGGTCGCGAGTTCGAGTCTCGTCACTCCCGCCATTTCCTGAAAGTTTTATGCGTCCCCATCGTCTAGCCCGGTCCAGGACACCGCCCTTTCACGGCGGCGACAGGGGTTCGAATCCCCTTGGGGACGCCACTTGAAAGATTCCAGGACAACTTCGGTTGTCCTTTTTTTTTGCCTGAAATCATCTTAGTCCCACCAGAATATAAACCTGCCCATCAGGGGCGGCAGATCCCTACCTTATAAAACCGGCCATCCACATGGTTACTGGCGGGTAAAAGGTGATGATTATGAGGTCCACCAGCAGGATGGCCAGAAAGGGCAGCACCCGCCGGCTCACGGCCCCCAGGCTCTGTTTTGAGATGGCGCTGGACACGATGAGGCAGATTCCCATGGGCGGGGTAAGCATGCCGATGGCAAGATTCGTCACCACGATCACTCCTAACTGGACCATGTCGATGCCAAGGGAGGGCAGCATGGCTGTGATCATTGGGACCAGCAGGATCAGGGCCGCCGTGGTTTCCACAAAGGTGCCGGCGATCAGGAGTACGGCATTGATGATCAGCAGCAGCAGGATGCGGTTGTCCGTGATGCCGAGGATGCCCCCTGCCAGGGCTGCGGGGATATCCTCCACCGCCGCCACCCAGGAGAAGACGGATGCCGTGGCAATGATGAACATCACGATGGACGAGGTGACGGAGCCGTTGACGATGATGGTGTAAATATCTCCGGGTTTGATCTTTTTGTAGACCGCCATGGACACGAACAGGGCATAGACCACGGCCACGGCCGCCGATTCCGTGGCCGTGAAGACGCCCATCAGGATGCCCCCCAGGATGATGACAGGCGCCCCTAAAGCCAGCCAGGCCCGGCAAAAGGTTGTCCGGACCCGGGAAAGGGAAAACCGGGTCTCGGGGGCGTACCCCTTGCGATGGGAGATGATGGAGCTCACCCCAATGAGGGAGGCGCCGATGAGAAGACCGGGGATGATGCCCGCGGCAAAAAGCTGTCCGATGGAAGCGCCGGTGAGGAATCCGAAGATGATCATGGGAATGGACGGGGGGATGATCACCCCCAGGGAGCCGCCGGACGCCTGGACCGCGGCGGCAAAGTCGGGTTCGTACCCGGACCGCTTCATGGCCGGGATGAGCACCGCGCCCACGGCTGCGGCATCGGCCGCGGCAGAGCCGGAGATGCCGGCAAAGAACATGGCGGAGACGATGGTGACGGCGGCAAGGCCCCCGGGGAGCCATCCGGCCAGGGCATTGGCAAGATCGATGAGCCGCTGGCTGATCCCCCCTTTTTCCATAATAATGCCCACATACATGAACAGGGGTACGGCCATGAGGTGAAAGGAGTCGGTGCCGGAGAACATGCGCTGGGCCACCATCATGAGAGAAAAATCCCCCTGGACCAGGATGGCGATCACCGAGGCTGCGCCAATGGCGATGGCAATGGGGGTGTTCATGGCGAACAGAACCATCAGGGCGAGGATGAGCACCGTTGGGATCATCGATCTTTCCCCCGTATTTCGTTGATGAGAAAACAGGCCCCGTGGACCATGAAGACGGCGCCGCTCACGGGCAGGATGCCCATGACGATCCACTTGGGCATGGCCAGGGCCGGGGTGATCTGGAGCCTTACGAAATAAGCGAACTTGAAGCCATGGATCACCATGGTGGAGAAGAGCCCCAGGGAGATAAGGTGGACCGTGACGGCAAGCCGGCGCTCCATGGCGGGGGTGAGCCGTGAAAACAGCAGGTTCACCCCGGGATGGGCCCGGTCATGGTAGGCCACCGAGGCCCCCAGAAAGGATATCCACACCAGGCAGTATCGGGCCAGCTCCTCGGACCAGAACAGGGAGTGGTTCAGCACGTACCGGGCAAACACCTGGAGCACCACGATGATTGCCATGGCAAGGCCAAGGACGAACACCAGGCGCTCCACCCATTGGTTGAGGCGGTTACTGAAAATTTCCAGGCGATTTGTGTCAGCCATGTCAGCCTCGTCAGCCATGGCCTACCGGGTTGCGTCGAGCATCTTGAGCAGCAGGGCGCGGACCTTGGGAGCTTTGTAGAGATCCATATCCTTGAGGTTGGCGACCTTTGCCCGGAAGGCAGCAATGTCGGGCGCGGTTTCGATCTGCATCCCCTTGGTCTCAAGGAGTTTCAGCCGCTGTGCATTCTTGTCCCGGTTGCTTTTTCGCTGGAACCGGGCGGCATCCTCCATGGCTGTCCGGATCATCTCCCGGTTTTCCGTGGAGAGGCCCTGCCACCAGCCAAGGCTTGCCACGTCCAGGTGGGGGGAGTAGACATGGCGGGTCAGGGTCATGTACCGCTGGATCTCGTAGAACTTGTACACCTCCATCACCCATAGCGGATTTTCCTGGCCGTCGATCACCCCCTGCTCAAGCTCCGTGTAGATGGGCCAGGGCATGGGGGTGGGGTTGGCCCCCAGGGCCTGCCAGATGGTTTTGTGCAGGGCCGAGGACATCACCCGTATCTTGAGGCCCTTGATATCGTCCGGGGTTTTGACCGGACCGCGGCTGTTGGTCAGGTTCCTGAACCCGTTTTCCGAGAAGCAGAGACCCTTGAAACCCGAGGATTCCAGGCTCTTGAAAATCTCCTGCCCCAGGGGGCCGTCCAGGATGGCGTCGGCCTGGGCATTGTCCTTGAACAGAAAGGGGTAGTTGATTACCCGGACGATGGGGTCGAAGGTGTCAAAGGGGCCGCCGGTGATGATGCCCATCTCGATGGTGCCCATCTGGATCTGCTGGAGAATTTCGGTCTCGTTGCCAAGGGAGGCGGAGTGGAACACCTTGACCCGTATTTTCCCGTTGCTTCTTTCTTCAAGAAGCGCCTTGAATTTTTCCGCCACGATGTTCTGGGCCGAACCGGGCTTGGTGACCACCCCGAGTTTGATCTTCAGGGCAGCGGTTGAAGGGGTTGAGAACGCGAGCAGCAGAACCGTGGACAGAATCAATGACAGTTTTTTCAAGACAATCCTCCGTTGAGTTGATGGAAACCTGATGGATGATGAACCCTATGACTACTTTGTCTGGACCGTATAGCTGAGTGTGGTTTCTCCCCGGGCGGGCACGCTGATCCGCCATTGGGCCCTGTTGCTCGATGCCTTGGTGTGGGGATGGCTCTGGCGGGTGATCCGCCAGTCCCCTGGGACCGGCTCGGACACGGTGACGGTCACGGGGCTTGTTTTGGCGTTGGCGATCTTGATTTCATAGGAGGACTGATACCGGTAGGCGTCCCTGCCTGAGCCGGACAATTTCCTGAAATCGGTTTGCTTCTTTTCCGCCGTGATGTCAAAGGCGTTGCCAAGGGTTAGCGCAAGCTTGCCCTTGTCCGGGGTGTGGTCCATGCGGTCTTCACCGGCAAATTGAAGCATTCCCCTGGAATCCTGCTTATAAACCCGGATCACTCCCTTGGGAAGGGGCATGCCCAGGTTGTTCTCCTTTGTGTTCTGAAAGTGGAGCAGGACCCGCACCTTGGGTGTTTGAACGCCGGGGCCCATGCTGCGGGAAAAGTAGTGGCTCTGGCCGTCAATGAGATACTCCTTGGCGCAGGGAATTTCCTTTGCCTGGAGCAGGGCCACCTGCTTGGTCTGGTTATTCTTCAGGGTGGTTTTCCGCTCCAGGGTGTAGAGGTGGTACTCGAACATCTCCTCCCGGGCGAAACTGCCTTTGGCCCTGGCCTCCATCACCATGGGCATGGCCCTTGGCCGCCGCTCCCGGGGGGCAAGGTGGATATCCCCCGCCACCAGCTGAAGCACCGCGTCGGTGTAGTCGGTCCGGCTGGTGTTGGTGAGGGTAACCCAGGCTTTGAGGTTCAAGCGGTCGTCATTCGGGTTGAGCTCGGCAACATAGTCGGCCCGCCAGGTGAGGCCCTGGGTGAGATAGGAGAGTTCCAGGCTTTTGCTTTTTTCCCCATTGCTTTGGACGGTCATGGTCAGGGTGGGGCTTGTCCGCAGGTTGGCCGGAATGTGGGGAAAGAGGAGCCTGCCCGGAATGCCGGTCTCGATCCCGGTGGGGGTTTCAAGCACCACCCCGTTATGGGTGGCGAGCACTTTGGCGTCCATCCGTGTCTCCTGGCCGGTTTCCGGGTGGGTCTTGATGAGTTCCACGGATTTGCCGGTGAATTTTTCAAGCAGGGATTCCGGGGAGAGCAGGTCAAACTCGAAGTTCTGCTCCACCACCCTGAGGCCTTCTGATTTCAGCAGGGCTGTTTCCGGGATGATTTTGCCGCTCACGTCCCTGAAGGCCAGGGTGGACTCTCCCTTTGGCAGGGTCACCGCCCGTTTCTCCTTCACAAGGGCCATGTCCTGGTTATAGATGGTGACAAAGAGGCTGGTCTGATCCATGGCCCCCGTGTCGATCTCCCCCGGCCGGGCATGGCAGGGGGTGGTCAGTAGATGTACCAACATTACTAAACAAATGAATCGTTTCATGACGGCCTCCTTTTTTTATCGCAACAATATGCGGTATTTTTCCGGAAAGCAAGATTTTTAAGGCCTGGAGCAGCCCTGTCCCTGATATTCTTTGACTTTTATTTTTCCATTTACTATGGTCGGGTTTTTTAAGCCGTGACCGTCCTTTGGTGCCCGGCCGGCAGGTCTTGATATCCGATTTCGATATCAGGGGAGACCGTTTGAAAAATAAAGGAAATAGTGATGTCAAACAGTAGGATTCAACATTTTTATTAGCACGACATGAGGTACTCTCAGATGAAAGTAACAATCAAGAAAAAACTTGTCTTTGCCTTTCTCGCTTCAACCATCCTGCCCATCCTTCTTATCTGCACCATACTCGGGTACAACATTAAACGCGATTCCATGGAGACCTTTTACCAATCCACGGGCAAGGAGCTTTCCCATGTGGAAACTGCCATGGCCATCTTCATGAAGGAGATCCGGAACAACATCACCATGGCGGCCCAGCATCCCGATATGGTTGCCGCGGATGAGTCCATCTCCTCGTTTATCGACATTCCCGAGCCAAAGTGTCCCCTGGATTTTGACTTAAGCCTTGTGGAGCAGCGGATGATCAGCCTGTTCAAAAGCTTCAAGAGCTCCCACAAGCATTATTTATACGCCTACATGGGCACCCCCTATGGCGGTTACACCTACGGTCTTGATACCTATAAAACCGATCCGGGCTATGATCCGCGGACACGGCCCTGGTATACCGACGCCCTTGCCAACCGGGGCAAACCCACCATCACCAAGGCCTACAACTCCACGGAAGGGGGGGCCATGATCAGCGTCTCCCATACGGTGCAGGGGGCAGGCGGCGCCCTCAAGGGGGTATTGGCCTTTGATGTCACCCTCCGGGCTCTCAGTGATTTCATTGACGGCATCAAGATCGGGGAGTCCGGGTATGTGATGCTGGTCCAGGACGACGGCGTGATCCTGGCCGACCCGTCCGATGTCGACAACCTGTTCAAGAAGCTCGGCTCGGTCAATGACGGGGCATTCACCAGTATCGACAGGATCTCTTCCGGGGATCTTCTGGTGAATATAAAGGGGGTTGACTATGCCGTCAAGGTGATGACCTCCAAGGATCTTGGCTGGAAACTTGTGGGACTGATCAAAAAGAGCGAGATCATGGGCAAGGTGCACTCCATGTTTTCCATCATGGCCGTGGTCGGTCTGGTGCTTGCCGGCCTGTTCGGTGTGTGCGCCTATTTTCTTGCCGTCTCCCTGGCAAGGCCCATCGGCCATGCCACCAATATGATAAAGGACATTGCCCAGGGCGAGGGGGATCTTACCAAGCGTCTTGAGATCGAAACAAAGGACGAGGTGGGAGAGCTTGCTCGCTGGTTCAACGTTTTTCTGGACAGTCTCCAGGCCATCATCAAGGAGCTTGCCGTTAATGTGGGGGTGGTGGACACCTCTTCCGCAACCCTGCTGGATATCTCCGGCAAGATGGCCGAGGGCGCCCAGTCCACATCGTCCCTGGCAAACGGGGTGGCCGGCGCCACGGAGGAGATGAACGCCAACATGGCGTCGGTGGCATCCACCATGGAGGAGACAACGGGCAATACCAATGTGGTGGCCGCGGCTGCCGAGCAGATGACTTCCACCATCAATGAGATCGCAATGAACTCGGAAAAAGCCCGGGGCATCTCGGAAAAGGCAGTGACCCAGGTGGCTGGGGCATCGGAAAAGATGAACCAGCTGGGTAAGGCGGCCCGGGCCATTGGCGCTGTCACCGAGACCATCACCGATATCTCCGAGCAGACCAACCTCCTGGCCCTGAACGCCACCATCGAGGCGGCCCGGGCCGGGGAGGCAGGCAAGGGTTTTGCCGTGGTGGCCAACGAGATCAAGGAGCTGGCCCGCCAGACTGCCGCCGCAACCGCCGATATAAAGGCGAAGATCGACGGGGTCCAGGGCACCAGCAGCGAGACCGTTGTTGAGATCGATATGGTTGCCAGGGTAATGAACGACATCAACGATATCATTGCCACCATTGCCACGGCCATTGAGGAGCAGTCCGCCGCCACGGGTGAGATATCCACCAATGTGGGGCAGGTTTCCCAGGGCATCCAGGACGTGAACCGGACCGTGACCGAAAGTTCCACCGCCATCGGCGAGATCTCCCAGGATATCGCCATGGTGGATGTCTCCGCAAGTGAGATGTCCACGAACAGCAGCGGGATTACCGAGAATGTCGGAGAGTTGAAACGGATGGCCGTGGAGCTAAGGGAGATTGTCGGCCGGTTCAAGTATTAGGAAGTCTTAGGAATTGATGAACCACTCAACCTTCGGCGGTCCGGACGGGGCTTTGAAGGTTGGGTGAACGAAATATAACAACAAGGTTAAATCAGATGGAAGTGTTTCAGGGGACAAACGGGGTTCGGTATCTGCTCACCGATATCGACGATACGATCACAAACAACGGCCGGATACCGGCCTGTGCCTTTACGGCCATGGAACGGCTGCACCAGGCCGGCATCCGGGTGGTGCCCATCACGGGCCGGCCCGGGGGCTGGTGCGACCACATCGCCAGGATGTGGCCCGTGGACGGGGTGGTGGGCGAGAACGGCGCCTTCTATTTCTATTATGATGAAGAAAAAAAGCGGATGGTACGCCGCTACTTCAGGACCGCGGAAGAGCGGGCCGGGGATAAAAAGAAGCTTGCGGCCATTGAGGAAGAAGTGCTGGCCCGGGTGCCGGGATGCCGGGTGTCGGCGGACCAGGCGTACCGGGAGGCGGATCTTGCCATCGATTTCTGCGAAGATGTGCCACCCCTGAACCGGGAGGAGATCGATACCATCGTCAGTATCTTTGAGGCCCACGGGGCCGTGGCAAAGATCAGCTCCATACATGTCAACGGCTGGTTCGGGGAGTATGACAAGCTCTCCATGACATCCCTTTTCTTCAGGGAGGTGTTCCATGTGGACCTTGAAGCCGTCAAGGAGCAGGTGATTTTTTCCGGGGACTCCCCCAATGACGAACCCATGTTTGAATTCTTTCCCAAGTCCGTGGGTGTGGCCAACATTCTCGCCTTTGCGGATCGGCTTACCCATAAACCCGCCTGGGTCACCCGGAAGGAGGGGGGCCTTGGATTCGCAGAGATGGCGGATCTGATCAATCGGGGTCAGGCTTAGCTTATTGCCGTTTTAGAAGATTGTCGGCTGAGGGCATAATAACCGGGGGCAGATTATAACTGTCGTAACTGTCGATTGTCGGGGTCAGACTATAATTGTCGGGGTCAGACTTAGCTTATTGCGGAGCAATAAGCTAAGTCTGACCCCTTTTTTTCGGCGACAGGGGGCTGACCCCCTTTTTTTATTTGCTCAAGAGCGCCTTGGCGTTCTCAATGATGTTTTCCTTGGTGAATCCGTACTCGCTGAGCACCTTGTTGCCCGGAGCGGACGCGCCGAACCCATCAATGCCGATCACCTTTCCGGCGTCACCCACATAGCGTTCCCATCCCATGGGGATGCCCGCCTCAACGGCAAGCCGTGTCTTGACAGCCGGGGGAAGGATTCGCTCCCTGTAGTAGTCTGGTGCCTTTTCAAAGAGCTCCCAGGAGGGCATGCTCACTACCCTGGCCTGGATCTTTTCCGCTTCCAGGGCCTCTGCCGCCTCAACGCAGAGGTGAACCTCGGAGCCGGTGGCGATGAGGATGACATCCGGCTCGCCCTCGGTGTCCTTGAGGGTGTATGCGCCGTATTGCAGATAACCGTCCGCGCCTGTGGTATCGAGGATGGGCAGGTTCTGGCGGCTCAGGATCAGGGCCGTGGGGGCGTTCAGGGTTGTCAGGGCCTGCTTCCAGGCGGCCGCCGTCTCATTGGCGTCTGCCGGGCGGATCACGTTGAGACCGGGGATGGCCCGCAATGAGGCCACATGCTCAACCGGCTGGTGGGTGGGGCCGTCCTCGCCCACGGCCACGCTGTCATGGGTGAGCACGTAGATCATGGGCAGCTTCATGAGGGCCGCCACCCGGATGGCCGGTCTCATGTAGTCGGCAAATACCAGGAAGGTGCCGCCAAAGGGGCGGACGCCGCTGTGGAGGTACATGCCGCTCATGATGGAGGTCATGGCGTGTTCACGGACACCGAACCGGATGTTTCTGCCGTCCGGGGTCTCTGCCTGGAACTCGTGGGAATCGTTGAGATAGGTGTTGTTGGAGGGCGCAAGGTCGGCCGATCCGCCCATGAGGGTGGGCAGGTTCTTCGCGATGGCGTTGAGCACCTTGCCGGAAGCTGCCCGTGTGGCAACCGGCTTGTCCTCGGTTGAAAATACCGGGACCTCCTTGTCCCATCCGGCGGTCAGGAACCCGGAAATGGCGTCCACAAAGTTGTCGGCAAGTTCAGG
Source organism: Desulfobacteraceae bacterium (assembly GCA_024225635.1). Taxonomy (GTDB): domain Bacteria; phylum Desulfobacterota; class Desulfobacteria; order Desulfobacterales; family Desulfobacteraceae; genus Desulforapulum. The sequence goes on from JAAEMK010000497.1 coordinate 88,090, forward strand.
CATCTCCTTTTTGTATGCGTCAAAGATCGCCTGCCATGCCTTCTCGTTCTCCTGGCCCTTGTCAACGGCCTTTCTGCACTCGGCGAGTACTTCTTCAGGCACATAAAAATCCTTGTCCGCGGGAGCGCCGTAGAACTCTTTCACAAGCTTGATTTCATCCACTCCCAGGGGGGAGCCGTGGGCGCTTGAGGAGTCCTGCTTGTTGGGGCTGCCGTAGGCGATGTGGGTCTTGAGCTTGATCATGGTGGGCCGGGCGGTCTCATCCTTGGCAGCCGTGATGGCGGCCCGGATTTTCTCAAGATCGTTGCCGTCTTCCACTTCCAGCACCTGCCAGTTCATGGCCTCGAACCGCGCCTTGACATCCTCGGTAAAGGTGATGTCGGTCTTGCCCTCGATGGAGATGGAGTTATCGTCGTAGATCAACACGAGCTTGCCAAGGCCGAGATGGCCTGCCAGGGAGGCGGCCTCATGGGCGACACCCTCCATGAGATCCCCGTCTCCACAGATCACATAGGTGTGGTGGTCGATGAGGGTCTTATCGTCCCGGTTGAACCGTGCCGCCAGGTGGCGTTCCGCCATGGCCATGCCCACGGCGTTGGCAACGCCCTGGCCAAGGGGGCCGGTGGTGGTCTCAACACCGGGGGTGTGTCCGTATTCCGGGTGTCCCGGGGTCTTGCTGCCCCACTGCCTGAAGTCCTTGAGGTCGTCCAGGGTGGTGCCGTATCCGTTCAGGTAGAGCAAGCTGTACAGGAGCATGGATGCATGGCCCCCGGAGAGAACAAACCGGTCCCTGTCGATCCATGCGGGGTTCTGGGGGTTGTGTTTCAGAAAATTCTTCCACAGGACAAAGGCGGCCGGCGCAAGGCCCATGGGGGCGCCGGGATGACCGGAGTTCGCCTTCTGGATGGCATCCATGGAAAGGGTTCTGATGGTGGTTATACATTGCTGGTCAAGGTCTGTGTTGGCGCAAGCCATTGTGTTTCTCCTGTTTATGTTGCTTTTTTTTAATAGGGACGGTGCCCGGTGATTTTTGGTTCTGGATTATAAGGCTCTCATGAATTCAGGTTTGAGCCCGATTTTACCCTCCAGGGCCTTGGCTATATGGGCAAGGGTCTGTTCCTTGTCCCGGGGCAGCTCGGCCCTGATGGGAAGATAATTGGATGCGTGGTTGGCATGGAACAGTCCCTTTGTGAGATTGGTGGCCGAGATCATGGCCCCCAGCTCAATGAGCATCTCATCCGGGTTTAGAAGGTCAAACTCGCCCTTTTCGTGCAGGTCGTGCATGGGGGTGCCCGGGATGAGCATGAGGCTCAGGGCGCCCACATACTCGGGATCGATGGCCGTCAGCACCCGGCCGGTCTCCCTGGCATGGATCAATGACCGTTCCCTGCCCGCGATGCCGGCAAGGACCGTGATGGAGAGCTTGAACCCGGCGTTCCGGATCTTCTGGCCCATGTCGATCATCCGCTGGGCGTCCGCGCCCTTGGCGATCTTCTTCAGGGTCGGGTCGTCCCCGGTTTCAAGGCCCATGTAAGCGATCTTGACCCCCAGGGCCCGGAGTTCCGCAAGCTCCCGGTCCGACTTCATCCGGATGCTCTTGGTGTTGGCATAGAGGCCGATTCGCTCGATCCAGGGAAGCCGCTGGTTGATGCGCTCAAGGATCGGCACAAGGCGTCGCTGGGGGATGATCAAAGCATCGCCGTCGCAGAGGAAAAGCCGGTTCTGGCGGCGGCAGTGCCTGGCCGCGAACTCGATATCCTCCATGATTACGGGATCTTTCTTGATGGTGAACCGTTCTCCCTTGTAAGCGCCGCAAAAGGTGCATTTGTTGTGGGAACACCCCACGGTCACCTGGAGGAGAATCGAGTTTGCCTCGCTGGGAGGCCGTATGATGTTTCCTTCATAGTGCATATTGTTTCTCCCATTCCTTTAAATGGCCATGACAATAAAAACCTTGCACCCGGCAACCACTTGGGAGGCCAAACCTCGGTGGTCGTGATGAAGCCGATAAGTAACAGGTTTTGCCCTAAAAATCAATATAATCAATGGATTGATCTTTAATATTATGGTTTTTTTCAATGGAAGGTGTTCCCGGGGCCCGGGAGCCTGTTTTCATTAATCTTTTGCGTCACCAGCCTTGACAATCATGAATTTAAACCAATTATTTAGGACAAAAATAGATTTAATAACCATTGTTTACGCAAGAAAACAGATAGGAGAAATTATGGGCATCAAAAAAGAGACGTGTGAGTTTAAAACCGAAGTTCAGCAGCTGCTGCACCTGATCATCAACTCCCTTTACTCCAACAAGGAGATCTTTGTGCGGGAGCTTGTCTCCAACGCATCGGACGCCATTGACAAGGCACGGTTCAAGGAACAGACAGCGCCTGAGCTGTTTGAGGGCAGTAACGATTTTAAGGTCCGGATCTCAACCGATCCCGAAAAAAGAATTTTCGAGATTTCGGACAACGGTATCGGCATGACCTTTGACGAGGTGAACGAGAATATCGGTACCATCGCCCGGAGCGGCACCGCAGCCTTTGTGGAGGCCCTGGAAAAGTCCAACGGTGACAATGTCCTCTCCCCGGAACTGATCGGACAGTTTGGCGTGGGATTCTATTCCGCCTTCATCGCCGCCGATAAGGTGACCCTTATCACAAAGGCCGCCGGCGCCGACACCGCCGTAAAGTGGGAGTCGGACGGCAAGGGGGCCTACACCGTCGAAGAGGCGGAAAAAGCGGACCGCGGCACCACCATCACCCTTGAGCTCAAGGATGTGGAAGAGGGAGAGCAGGACTTTACCGAAGAGTACACCATCCGCCACATCATCAAGAAGCATTCCGATTTTGTCACCTACCCCGTGGTCATGAACGTTGAAAAGAGCGAGCCCCTCCCCGAGGAGGAGATCGTCAAGGATGCAGAGGGCAAGCCCGTTGGCGAGACCTACCGGAAGGTCCGGGCCGATGAGACCCTTAACTCCATGAAGGCGATCTGGACCAAGAGCAAGGATGAGGTCACCGAAGAGGAGTATGAGGAGTTCTACAAACACATCAGCCACAACTGGGACAAGCCCATGGAGATCCTTCACAAGCGGTTCGAAGGCATCACCGAATATGACGCCCTGCTCTTCCTGCCCTCTAAGGCGCCCTTTGACATGTTCCGGCCCGAGCGGAAACACGGGATGCAGCTCTACTGCAAGCGCGTCTTTATCATGGACGACTGCAAGGAGCTTCTGCCCGAATACCTCGGGTTCATCCAGGGTGTTGTGGATGCCCCGGACCTCAACCTCAACGTCAGCCGGGAGATCCTCCAGGAAGACCGCCTGGTTCGCAATATCCAGAAGAACCTGGTCAAGAAGGTTTTCGGCCTGCTGGAGGATATGGACCAGGAGAAGTACGAAACCTTCTTTGACGAGTTTGGCCAGGCCCTGAAGGCAGGGCTCCCCACCGATTTTGCCAACAAGGAGCGGATCGCTTCCCTGCTGCGGTACAAGACCACCAAGTCCGACGGAAAGTATGTCTCCCTTGACCAGTACATCGAGAACATGAAAGAGGACCAGAAGGAGATCTACTACATCACCGGCGAGAACATGACCTCCCTGATCAACTCTCCCCTGCTCGAGGCCCTCAAGGCCAGGGATTACGAGGTTATCCTCATGGTGGACCCCGTTGACGAGTGGGTGGCCCAGAGTCTTCCCGAGTACAAGGAGAAGAAGCTCAAGAGCGCGGAAAAGGGTGACCTGGATCTTGATGAGACCGTGGATGACGAGAAAAAGGACGAGTACACCCCCCTGTTCGACTTCATCAAGGAGAAGCTGGACGGAAAGGTCAAGGATGTCCTGGTTTCAAAACGCCTCAAGGATTCCGTGGCATGCCTCTCCGGGGACGACGCCGGCATGAGCGCCTACATGGAGAAGATCCTCAAGGCGTCCGGCCAGGATGCCCCGGCCCAGCAGCGCTCCCTTGAGCTCAACATCAACCACCCCGTGGTGGAAAAGATCAAGGCCGTGTTTGAGACGGACACCGCCAATCCCCTGCTCAAGGATTACTCGGATCTTCTTTTTGACCTTGCCGTGATCAGCGAGGGCGGAAAGATTGACAACCCCGCCCGGTTCAGCGCGCTCATGGGCGATATCATGGCGAAGTCCATATGATGATTTATCTCGAGAGCCTGGGATGCTGCCGCAACCAGGTGGACAGCGAAGTGATGCTGGGCAGGCTTGTGGCAGCGGGTCATGGGATCGTCCATGACCCTTCCCTGGCAGAGGTGATCATTGTGAACACCTGCGGATTCATATCAGCAGCCTCGTCGGAGGCTGTTGATATCATCCTTGCCATGGCTGAATACAAAAAGGAAGGGAAGTGCCGGCGGCTGGTGGTCACCGGCTGCATGACCGAGCGGTTCAAGGAGGACGATCTGGTGGCCGAGCTGCCCGAAGTGGATGCCTTCCTTGGCACCGGGGCCTGCGACCGGATTGTCGAGGTGGTTGAGGACGGTTCCGGCAAGCCCTTGACCCTGTTTCCCGACACCCTGGCAAGACAGATGCAGGGGCTGCCCCTGCCCCGGATCACCACCCTGGACCATCTGGCCCATGTCAAGATTTCGGAAGGGTGCGACCGCCACTGTACCTATTGCATCATCCCCCAGCTAAGGGGGATCCAGCGGAGCCGGTCGGTTACTGAAGTGGCGGCCGAGGCCGAAGCCCTTGTGAAGAAGGGTGTCCGGGAGATCGTGCTGGTGGGGGAGAACACCTCGGATTACGGGGTGGACCTGGACTCTGAGGACGATCTCACGATTCTTTTGGAGACCCTCTCCAAACGGATCGCAGCCGTTGCCCCGGACGCATGGATACGGTTGCTTTATACCCATCCCTCCTCCCTGAGCAGGGAGATGATCGAAGCGGTGGTAACCCTTCCCAATGTCTGCACCTATTTTGACGTGCCCATTCAGCACGCAAACACCAGGATGCTGCGTCGCATGGGCAGGAACTACACCCGGGAAGATCTCCATGACCTGTTTGCCTTTATCCGCAAGCTCGATCCCCATGCCGCCCTCAGGACCACCCTGATCACCGGGTTCCCGGGCGAGACAGAGGCGGAGTTCCAGGAGATGCTCGACTTTGTCAAGGAGATCCGGTTTGACCAGCTGGGTGTGTTTGCCTATTCCGATGCCGACGATCTGAAATCCCACGGTCTCAAGGACCATGTGGACGAAGAGACCGCCGAGATCCGAAGGGACGCCATCATGGCGGCCCAGGCCCCGATTTCGGAGGAGATCAACGAAAAGTACCTGGACCGGACCGTCACCGTGCTGATCGAGGAGAATCCCGACGAGGGGATCTATCTCGGCCGGACCGGGTTCCAGGCGCCGGAAGTGGACGGGTTAACGTTCATTTACGGCTCGGGGCTTGAAGTCGGCGCCTTTGTCAATGTAAAGATTTCCGATACCCATGAATATGACCTTTCAGGAGAGATTGCATGAAAAGCGCTCTGAAGAGCAGAATCGTATCAGCGGTTGAAGGGGATCTTGCCGGCATCGAGGCGGCCCTGGCCGACAACCTGACCCCGAATTTGAGCCTTGTGAAGGATATTGCAGGACATCTTTTGTTCAGCGGCGGCAAACGGCTTCGCCCCCTGCTCTTTCTGTTGAGTTCAAGGCTTTGCAATTATCCGGACGACCTTGCAGTAAGGTTCTCCACCCTGTTTGAATACCTCCATGCCGCAACCCTTCTCCACGACGATGTGGTGGACCGGGCCGACATGCGGCGGGGAAAACAGACGGCCCATGCCACCTGGGGAAGCCCCCGGGTGGTGCTGACCGGGGATTTCCTGCTCGCCCGCTCCCTCACCCTTGCCTCTGAGACAAAGCTCCCCAGGATCATAAAGGTGATCGCCAACATCACCGAAGAGATGTCCCAGGGCGAGATCGACCAGCTGGAGAAAAAGGGGAAGCTCGATCTCACCGAGGACGAGTACATGGCCGTTATCCAGGGAAAGACCGCCGTGCTCATCGAGGGGGCCTGTAAGAGCGGCGCCATCATCGCCCGGGCGTCCGGGGAAAGGGAAGCGGCGTTGAGTGATTACGGATACCATCTGGGAGTGGCCTTTCAGATGGCCGACGACCTGTTGGACTATACGGCCGATGCCAAAACCCTGGGGAAAAATCCCGGGGCCGACATCCGGGAGGGCAAGCTCACCTTGCCCCTGATCCACGCCCTGGAGCGGGCCGATGACAAGGACCGTGGCTGGATGGAGAAGGTGATCTCGGACAAGGAGTTCAATGACGACGATTTCAACGGGATCGTTGAGAAGCTTCGTTTCTACGGGGGGATCGACTATACCGAATCAAAGGCCCGGGACCATGTTGAACAGGCAAAGAAGAGCCTCGGGATCTTTGACGATTGTGAAGCAAAAAATATCATGATGATGCTGGCCGACTACGCCATTGCAAGAAACGTATAGGAGAGTTTGATGATGAGACGAGTTTTTAGGGGCCTGGCTGGGTTGACCTGCCTTGTGGTGCTGCTGGCCCTGGGTACGGAATATGGTTTTGCCGGTTCAGGGGAGGGCAAGGCCGTTGCCCTTGGAAAACGCCCCATCCTCAACGATAATCTGCCCAAGGCCAAAAAGGGCGCGGTGGCCGACGCCCTCCGGGCATCGGTTGAACGGGCGGTGGTGGCCATGCTTCCCCGGCCGGACATTGCCGAGAACCTGGATTTCCTGTGGGAGCGGGTGTTTTCCGATCCCCAAAAGTACGTGGAGACCTACCGGGTGGTTGCCGAGCTTGAAAAGGATGCCCGGTACATGGTGGCCGTGGAGGCCACGGTCAATACCCGGGCCCTGGAAGAGCTCTTCACCCGGGCACGGATTCTCAACGTTGCAAAGGAGACGCCTTCGGTCCTCTTTCTGATCAGTGAGCAATCCTTTGACGAGCTCCTTCCCCGGTATTGGTGGGGCAACAATCCCCTTCCCTACGGGTCGTCGGCGGAAACCGCCCTGACCGCTTTCCTGGCAAGCCGGGGATACGCCATTGTGGGTAAGGATTCCCCCCGTCCCGATCCCGCCACATTCGGCATCTCCTTTGAGTTTATCCATGATGCCGCCGCCGCCCTCAACCTCGCAACCGAGCTCAAGGCCGACATGGTGGTCATGGGAAAAGCCCGGGCCCAGGAGCCCTCAAACCGCATGGGCGACGATCGCTCCTATGGGGCCGCCGTTGCCCTGGACGTGTTTGCCACGGCCTCGGGAGAACGGATCGCAACCATTGAGCACACTGCGGTTGTAAAAAGCCGGGCGGACGACGAAGGGACCCGGAACGCCCTTTCCAGGGCAGGCGAGCTTGCCGGGGAGGACCTCTTGTCCAAACTCCAGGCTCACTGGGCCACCCATCAGCGCACGGTCCGGGCCATCGAGACCCGGGTGGAAGGCGCCGACTACCTGTCGAGCTTTATCATGCTGAGAAAGGTGCTCAACAACATGCCCGGCATCGAGGATGTCCAGACAAAGGAGATTGGAACCGATCAGGCAGTGGTGGATATCGTGTTCAAGGGCAATGCCGGAAAGCTTGCCGATCTGCTCATGCTCAAAAACTTTGATTCCTTTGGCATCGAGATGTCCGAGGTGACCGAAGACTCCATGGTGATCCGTTTTGTCACCAAGGAGGATGTGGCGCCGGTGGAGCCGTCCGAAATAAAAAAGGCATATATTTCAGAATAGTGTTTTTATCTTCTTGACAACACCGGTGGAGAGTGGTAAAAACTTTTCCATCCTAAAGGCGCGTAGCTCAGTTGGTAGAGCGCTACCTCGACACGGTAGAAGTCAGCAGTTCAAGCCTGCTCGTGCCTACCATAAAAAATAAGGGCTTACAGTTTTCCGACTGTAAGCCCTTTTTGATTTTCTGCTACCAAACTGCTACCGCTATTTAAAAATAGCATCCTCCAAACGACACGCCGCCACCTGGTTTGCCGGCTTCATTAAATGTGCATAAACGTTTAATCCCACCGTCGGGTTGTTTGGCCCCAATTGGGTATAGATCTATTTGATACTCTTCCCTTGATCAATTAACAGACTTGCATGGGTGTGGTTCGGTCTGGTCACTTCTTGAATTTCTTCCTGAATCCAACAAGCAACCCAGCACCTAAAAGCCAGATTGAGCCGGGGATGGGAATAATAAGGGGTACTCTGCGTGCTAAATTTCGATGGACAACATCATTACACTCAAGGTAGATGCTAATACCGTCAATAGTCGTATCAATTTGAAAAGGTATGGCGCCTGCGGCTGTTAGACCGAAAACATTAAAGTCTTCGAAAAAAAGATCAGCTCCGTCTTGATTAATCTTGGTAAATATGTAGCCATTTATCCCGGATCTTCCAGCATATGAATTGATTGTTCCTGATGTTGTTTCAGTTGGACCAGAAGCTTCCCATGTCCCATTCACAGTAATCTCATAAATATAGTCATAGTGGTGCCAACGGAAATCCTCCACTTTAAATCTTCCACCGACTAACGGGGTTAAATTTAGATCATTGGAACTGAACTTGGTATTTAGCTGATACCAATAGGTAAATTCAAGAGAGATTGGAATCAAAGGTTCTCCTATACCGGATCGAAATTCGCCCGATAGATTAACTTTTTCCGGAACAGATTTATATTTTACAGACTCATATCTTAATTTTTTTGGCTGAACGTCAACTCTCAAATCCACTTCTCCAACATGGTTTGAAAGCACGTCCCCAAATGAACTCAAAAAAAGTGCAGAACCATATGTGTATGTGGATGATGAAGAGTCTAAATGTGCATAATAAACTGATGCATGTGCCTTAACGCCTATCGTCAATACGAATTCTACTACTACAAACACCAATACAACTGTAGATAAAAATACTGATAATTTTTTCATAATAATATTTCTCCTTCAATTTTGTTTTCATTAATTTAAATGATTACTGCTTCTTTTCAGCCAACGTTGGCGGACGGTCCGGCATTGCTGGTGGTTGAACGGCTATGGCAGCCAACCGAGGCACAAACCTTTCCAATTCGTAATGTCGATTAAAACGGTATTGAAACTCTGCAAGATATCGCGATGTTTTTTTTACCCTGCCAAAAAACACGCAATAACCATACTTTTAGGCAATAAATGGACCGTATTGTGCCCATGATACCAGTTGCTTAGGATTGGAGAAGGATTTAGCCCCACAACTTATCCCCCCAAAAAAATCTATGGGGTTGTATTTGCTATGGTATGGTGGTTAATTGTGGAGTATCCTGCTGGGTTATTTCCAATCCAGCTAAAAATCCCACACTTCATTCCCCAATGGAGTGCCAAATCCATGGCAATCCGTGATTGGATTCGTATTGAACGTAGATTTATTCAGAGATGCTAATGATCAGAGCTTTGGGAAGGTGCTTGAACAGGATTTTGGATGACTGCAGCCGGTATATTGTTCATGGCAGATTCTATTTGACCGAATCCGTGGAGCCTTTGATTTTAGGTTTGCATATTTGCACCTTTTTAAGTTTGAACCCTAATTGATTCATTTTGTTTGAGATTGTTCTTGTTGTAGGCAGATCCTTATCGTTGTAGTTCATTTCGGAGATTAACCTTCGCCGCACCTCGGCTGCGGTTATGGGAGAATAAAGATGCGTACTTCGTAAAGTTGGATCGGTTTGGCTGATGGGGGTAACAATTTTTTTGATATCTTCCAGGAGGTTTGGCAGGTGAGATTCCGAGGATTTGCGCCCTCGGGAAGAAAAATTGTCAACACATGTAATCCCGCTTTCCAATTCCCTGGTTCCTTTGAGTATTGTTTTTCGGTCCCAGCATAGAAGACGCTCAGCTTTGAGTTGTCCCCCATACCCCAATAATTTGACGAAGGAGGCCATAAAATGGCGGCGTTCGGCCCCTTTAAGTTTGTCTCTGACGTCATTTAAAAAGACACAGATTTCAGGTGTGAGTTCTGTAATTGATGGGGCTTTTTTATGGGACTCATGGTTAGGCACGGCAATCGGTCTTTCCGTTGTAATTTCTGTGTATTATACAATTTCTTAAAAGAAAAGTCCGGGTTTTATTTCATTTTTCGGAAATTAAATTGAGGTATTATTTTTTTCTACATTTTTTACGCATTCCTAACACTTTTTTCATAATTATATCTAATATAGTAAGATAGTTAGATGCTATTGTGGTATGAATTACATACAAGCAAGAAATAACATACATAGCACAATATATCGTGCTCGTAATTTTTAGAACCAATCAAGAATGAGATTCAATTTTATTGGAGATTATTGCGTCAGGTTAAATCCAAAACATCGGGAAAGGAGAGAGTGAATTTTTTTGTAGCTTTTCTCCAGGGCGGTTTGACACAAAGGGCGGGTTGCTGTTACACATGGCCTGTTTTCAAACAGTTACGAAAGGAAGCTCAGGTGACAGTTCTTCATAGACAATCGGTTCTTGTACGGTATTTTCCAGCGGTGTTGAGCGGGGTCCTCCTGACCCTGGCGTTTCCGGCCTTTAGCCTTAACCTTCTTGCCTGGGTGGCCCTGGTGCCTCTCATGGTATCCATCCCCGCCATGGAAAAAAGGCAGGCATTCCATGCCGGGCTTGTGACAGGGGCGGTTCATTTTCTTTCCCTCCTGTACTGGATCGTGCCCACCATTCGGGTTTACGGCGGGGTGCCCCTGGTGCTGGCGGTGCCGGTACTGGCGTTGCTTGCCCTTTACCTTGCCCTTTATGTGGCCCTGTTTTCCGGGGGATTGAAGCTGTTTCCCCCCTCTTCCCCATGGATGCCCTTTGGCGCAGGAGCCCTGTGGGTTGGGGCCGAGTATCTTCGCGCCTCCCTTTTCACCGGGTTTCCCTGGGGGGCCCTGGGGTATTCCCAGTATACCAATCTGCCCCTGATCCAGGTGGCGGACATGGCCGGGGTGTACGGCGTCTCCTATGTGGTGGTGGCGGTGAATGGCTGTTTCGCCCTGGTGTGGCGATCCTGGAAAAAGGGAGCCCGGCTTTCGCGGCTCGGCCTTACCGTGGTTCCGGTAATTGTGATGGTGATCCTGGTGGTCGGCTACGGCCTGGTGCGCCAGGAAACGGTCCGTAAGGCCATGGCCGATGCCACTGGAACAAAGGTAAGCGTGGTCCAGGGCAACATCAGCCAGGCCGTGAAATGGGACCAGGCCTATAAGGAGTCCACCGTGGACGCCTATTGCCGGCTCTCCCGGCAGGCCGGGGCGGAGGCGCCGGACCTGGTGGTGTGGCCGGAGACCGCCCTTCCCTTCTATTATGGCCGGGAAAAGTCCCTGTCGGACCGGGTGGATCGCTGCATCCGGGATACCGGCGCCTCCTTTCTTGTGGGAAGCCCTGCCCTTGGGGAGAAGAATTCATCCTATACCTATTACAACCGGGCTTACATGTTCAATCGGTTCTCCATTGTCACCGGCTGGTATGATAAGGTGCACCTGGTGCCCTTTGGGGAATATGTTCCCCTTGGCCGCTATCTTCCCTTTCTCGGCAAGATCACGGCGTCGGCCGGGGATTTTTCCCCGGGGAGCAGGGGGGCGGGGCCCCTTGGGTTTGGCGGCGATGCGTCGGCCGGGGTACTCACCTGCTTTGAGGTGATCTTTCCCTCCCTTGCGCGAAAAATGGTGGCCCGGGGGGGCGGTATCCTGGTGACCATCACCAACGATGCCTGGTTCGGCTATACCTCGGCCCCGGAGCAGCATTTTTCCATGGCCGTGTTCAGGGCGGTGGAGAACCGGAGGCCGGTGGCAAGGGCGGCAAACACCGGGATAAGCGGGTTTATCGATCCCCGGGGCAGGATTATGGCCGCAACCGGCCTCTACACCGAGGCGGTCCGGACCCGCACCCTTCCCCTGGTGAAGATTAAAACCCTCTACTCGGTTGCCGGGGATTGGTTTGCCGTGATCTGTTTTGTTGCAATTACACTGGTTTTTATGGTAAAAAGAAGGTTGGGGCGATAACTTATATCAGACAAAAAATCAGGAGATACAAACATGTCCGCAGAACTTAAACAGAGCATAGCAGGGTTTTACGAAAAAGCAGAACAGCTCAAGGAGTATCTTTGACCTCCCTGTCAAGAGAAACCGTTTAAGGGAACTGGAGAGCATGACCGCCCGGGAAGATTTCTGGAACGACCCGGACCGTGCCACCACCCTGTTAAAAGAGAGAACCCGGATTTCCGACCTCATCGATACCTGGGACGCCATCTATGAAGAGATCGAGGATGCCGAGACCCTGCTGGAACTTGCCCATGAAGAGGGGGACAAGGAGACCGAGCAGGAGGTGAACCGCCAGCTCGGGGAGCTCAAGGCTCGGGTAAAGACATTTTCAGTGGCCATCATGCTGGACGGTGAGGACGATGCCAAGAACGCCATCGTTTCCATCAATGCGGGAGCCGGCGGCACCGATTCCCAGGACTGGACCGAGATGCTGTTTCGTATGTACTCCCGGTGGGTGGATAAGAAAGGGTTTAAATTCCAGCTCATCGATTTCCAGCCAGGGGACGAAGCCGGAGTCAAGGGCGTTACCTTCAGCGTGTCCGGCGACTACAGCTACGGCCTGCTCAAGGTGGAGTCAGGGGTGCACCGCCTGGTGCGTATTTCCCCCTTCAACGCCAATGGAAAGCGTCAGACTTCGTTTGCCTCGGTCTTTGTCTATCCTGAACTCAAGGATGAGATCCGGGTGGATATCGACGAAGGGGATCTCAGGATCGACGTGTTCCGGGCCAGCGGTGCCGGCGGCCAGCACGTGAACAAGACCAGCAGCGCCGTGCGTATCACCCATCTTCCCTCCGGGGTGGTGGTCCAGTGCCAGCAGGAGCCCTCCCAGCACCGGAACAAGGAGATCGCCATGAAGGTCCTCCAGTCCCGCCTCTACCAGATCGAAAAGGAGAAGCAGAACCGGAAGATGCAGGACCTCCACGACGGCAAGGACGATATTGCCTGGGGCAGCCAGATCCGGTCCTATGTGCTCCATCCCTACCGGATGGTCAAGGATCACCGGACCGACTTTGAGATGGGGGACGTGGATAAGGTGCTGGACGGCCAGATCGACCGGTTCATCGAAGAGGCCCTGATCTCGGGCAAGGTCAAGTGACCCCCGAAGAGATCATCCTCGAATATTATCCCAGGGGGTCCAAAGCCTGTGAGATCCTGATGCGGCATGGGGAGCAGGTGGCGGAAAAGAGCCTTGAGATCGCAGGCCGCCTCTCCCATCTAAGCCCGGATCTGGATTTCATCCGGGAGGCGGCCATGCTCCATGATATCGGGATTTTCATGACAAAGGCCCCCGGCATCGGGTGCTTTGGCGAACACGCCTACCTCTGCCACGGTTACCTTGGCAGGCAGCTGCTGGATTCCCTGGGGTTGCCTGCCCACGGCCTTGTGGCCGAGCGCCACACCGGCGCCGGCATCACCAAAGCAAACATCCTGGACCAGGGGCTCCCCCTTCCCTGCCGGGATATGGTGCCCGAAACCCTGGAGGAGACCATCATCTGCGTGGCGGACAAGTTTTTTTCCAAGAGCCCGGGCAAAGAGCATATGGAAAAGAGCAGGGAAATCATCTTCAACGAGCTTGCTGATATTGATGTGACCCATGCCCGGCGCTTTTCCCAATGGGCCGACCGGCTCATCCCCTCCCCGGCATGACCGTCATTTTTTTATTGACCTGGACGGGTGGTTTCTGACTATAACTTAGGCATGCAACCACGGGATTCCGATACCTATGACGGATATATCAAGGCGCTGACCGACATCAGCCGGGCCATCACCTCGGATCTGTACATCGAGGACCTGCTCAAGCTGATTGTCATGGTGACGGCCCGGGTGACCGGGGTGGAGATCTGCTCCTTATGGCTCGTCAACCCGGAGGAGGATCCCCCCAGGATTCGCCTCAAGGCGACCCAGTCCATTTCGCCGGAGTATATCAAGGACCGCTCCCTGAGCCTGGACGAGGGGGTGGTCGGATATGTGGTCACCCACAAGCAGCCCCTGTTGCTCAAGGAGATCATGAAGAGCCGAAGGTTCAAGGAGAAGGAGATGGCCAAGCGCCTGGGTCTTGTCTCCATGGCCGGGATTCCCCTTCAGACACGGGATGAAAAGGTGATCGGCGTGCTGAACTGTTTCACGGCCGTTCCCCATGATTTCTCCGATACCGAGGTGAACCTCCTGACCGCCGTGGCCAACCAGTCCGCCGTGGCCATCCTCAACACCGAGCTCATGGTCAAGACAAAGGTGATCCGGGAAGAGCTCGAGGCCCGTAAAAAGATCGAGCAGGCCAAGGAGATCCTCATGCACCAGGGAAGCATGACCGGCAACGACGCCTATCGATGGCTCCAGAAACGCAGCATGGACTCCCGCAAATCGATCCGGGAGGTGGCCGAGGCCGTGATCCTTTCCAACGAGATCTTCAACTCCAACAATTGATCCCTCCTTAAGTCTTCCGGCGGTTTTCGCCGGGAACAGATTCGTAAATCCGGATAAATTAAATGAACACTTTTTACTCTTTTGGGAATGGTTTATGCATGTTGTGCAATGGCGTTTACGTTTTTGATAAGAAGGAGTACCTGTTTGCTAGACTGACTTAAGACCGATAACATATCCGGAGAACGGATGATTGGGAGGTTGACTGGAGATGGAGAAGTGCAACACGGATTCTGAGAAGTTTGTAACGGAACACAAGGGCTTGAAGCGGGAGATGAAGGGCCGCCACCTGCTGATGATATCCATCGGCGGCACCATCGGAACCGGCCTGTTCATGGGGGTGGGATACACCATCAACACGGCAGGCCCCCTGGGAACGGTGCTCGCCTACATGACGGGCGGGTTGATCATGTACCTGGTTTTGCTCTGTCTCGGGGAGCTCGCAACGGCCATGCCCGTGGCGGGCTCGTTCCAGACCTATGCCACCCGGTTTATCTCGCCCGCGGCCGGTTTTGCCACCGGCTGGCTCTACTGGCTGAGCTGGGCCCTGTGCATTGCCGCGGATTTCACGGCCTCGGGCATCATCATGAACACCTTTTTTCCATCGATCCCCATTTATATCTGGTGCGCATTGTTTGCGGTGTTATTGTCCTGTTTAAACCTGTTGTCGGTCAAGGTGTACGGAGAGAGCGAATTCTGGTTCGCCGGCATCAAGATCATCGCCATCGTGGTCTTTATCGTGGCGGGCCTCGGCCTCATATTTGGGCTGGGCGACCTGGACCCCCGGGGGCTTTCCAATTTTGTAACGGACAAAGGCCTTTTCCCCAACGGGTTCGGGGCCGTGGTGGTCACCATGGTGGCCGTGGTCTACTCCTTCCAGGGGTCGGAGCTTGTGGGCATCGCCGCAGGGGAGTGCGAGAATCCCAGCAAGAACGTTCCCCGGGTGATCAAGGCGGTTGTGCTGCGCATCGTCATCTTTTTCTGGCTGGCCGTGTTTGTGCTGGCCGCCACCATCCCCTTTGCAGCGTCGGGGGTGATGGAGAGCCCCTTTGCCCATGTGTTCACCCTCACCGGTATCCCCTATGCAAAGACCGTGATGACCCTGGTGGTGCTCTCGGCCGCCCTGTCCGCCGGAAACTCGGGCCTCTATGCCGCTTCCCGCCTCCTCTGGTCCATGTCCCGGGATGGACAGGCCCCGGGGTTCCTGGGCCGGCTCAACGCCCACGGGGTGCCCTACAACGCCATCCTGGTCACCGTGGCCGTTGCATGTGCCTCATTGTTGACCAAGGCCATTGCCGCCGATACGGTTTACCTCTTTCTCATCTCCAGCACCGGGCTCACCGGTTGCCTCATCTGGATGGTGATCGCCGTCTGCCAGATCAATTTCAGGCGGGAGTATGTGGCCAGGGGCGGCAAGGTCAAGGATCTTGTCTTCAGGACGCCCCTGTTTCCCTTTGTGCCGGCGGCCGCCCTGTTGATCAACCTTGGGGCCATCCTCGGCCTTTACCTGGAACCGGATTACCGTTACATGCTCTTTTCCAGTGTTCCCGTGGTTCTGGTGACCTATGGCATCGGCCTCTGGCATTTCCGGCGCAGGCAGGAAAAAGAGGGGGGCCGGGAGCCTGGCCGGGTGTGAGGTTATTACGTATTTGCGTTTTGGCGATATTGCGAAAAAACTTGACAACAGGGGAAGGGCAACGTATTGAATTAAGAAGGTATCAGTGTTGATATCTTCCGGCACAATGGGGTGCTGACCACATCGTATATTGTATCTGTAATGGACAAAGGCGTCTGTTTCTTTGAAGGCAGGCGCCTTTTTGCGTTCTGCCGTTTAATACACCTTTAAACAGGAGAAACTGCCATGAGATTTGCAAAGTCAAACGATGTCCTTGGAACCACCAACCGTGGAAATCCCGCCGAATCCGGCCTCTGCACCCTTTGCCGCGCCGACTGCAAGGGCAAGTGCGAAACCTGGCTGTCAAGCATGACGGGCCGTAAACTGCTCTATCCCAGAAGCTTCGGATTGGTCACGGCAGGGGGAAACAACACCACCCATGTGGGGGTCTCCTACAACTCTTTGCGCATCCAGGGGTATGCCTACGGCTCCCAGGGCATTGCCGATCCCCTGACCCACAGCGCGGACGATTGCATCTTTCCCAACGTCAGCCTTGCCACGGAATTTGGCAAACGGAAAAAGACCAGGATTCGCATGCCCCTGATGACAGGGGCCATGGGCTCCACCTTTATCGCGGAAAAGTACTGGGACGCCTTTGCCATTGGCGGGGCCCTGGTGGGCATTCCCGTTGTGATCGGCGAAAACGTGGTGGGAGTGGACCGGAACTCGAAGATCGAGCCGGGCGGGAACCGGCAGGGCAAGATCCGGTCGGCCCCGGAGCTGGACAGGCGGATCGACACCTATCTGCGCTATTTTGACGGATACGGGGCCATCATCGTCCAGCTCAATGTGGAAGACACCCGGAACGGGGTGGCCGAATATGTGGTGGACAAGTATGGCGACAAGTGCATCATCGAACTCAAGTGGGGCCAGGGCGCCAAGAACATCGGCGGGGAGATCCAGGTGAGAAGCCTGGATTACGCCCTGTTCCTGAAAGAGCGCGGCTATGTCGTGGACCCCGACCCCTCCATCCCCGAGGTGCGGAAGGGGTTTGAGCAGGGGGCCATCAAGAGCTTTGCCCGGCACAGCCGGCTGGGGGGCACCCATCTGGATTCCGTGGCCAAGGTGGAGGAGGATTTCATGACCAGCGTGGAGTACCTGCGGTCCATCGGATTCGACCGGATAACCCTCAAGACCGGCTCCTACGGCATGGAAGAGCTGGCCATGGCCATCAGGTTCGCCACCGACGCCAACCTGGATCTTCTGACCATCGACGGTTCGGGCGGGGGAACGGGCATGAGCCCCTGGAACATGATGCAGAGCTGGGGCGTGCCTTCCATCAACCTCCACGCCAAGGCCCACGAGTATGCGGGCATCCTGTCGGCCAAGGGAAAGAGCGTGGTGGACATGAGCTTTGCCGGCGGCTTTGCCCTGGAGGATCATATATTCAAGGCGCTTGCCCTGGGCGCCCCCTACACCAAGCTGGTCTGCATGGGCCGGGCCGTCATGATTCCGGGATTCCTGGGGGCCAACATCGAAGGTGCCATCTATCCGGAACGGCGGGCGGAGGTGAACGGCAACTGGAACGAGCTGCCCAAGACCGTGCTCGAGGTGGGGAAAACAGCCGACGAGATATTTGCCGGATACCACGATCTGGAAAAGAAGCTGGGCCGGGACGAGATGAAGAAGCTTCCCTATGGGGCCATCGCCTTCTGGACCCTGGCCGACAAGTTGGGCTGCGGCCTCCAGCAGCTCATGGCCGGCGCCAGGAAGTTCTCCCTTGCCCAGATCTCACGCAACGAGATCTTTTCCGGCAACCGGGAGACCGCCCACGAGACCGGCATTCCCCATGTCTCGGATGTCAATGATGAGAGCGCCAGAAAAATTCTCAACGCCTAACCCATTACTTCAGGCGTTCACGGCGGTTCATGGGAAACCGGGTCGCCCTTCCTGCCGGACATCCTTGTCTGATGGACCGGCGGGCGGTGGGTTAATGTCTTAAAAACAATGCGGATTCTAAAGGCCGGACAGGCTTGTCTCTATATAGGACAGACTTGTCCGGTTTTTTGGGTGGTCCCAGGGGCCGATCGGTCCCTTTTCTGCCTTTGGGGGTGATTCCCGTTATGGCACGCTTTCTGCTATCATATGGTCCATGGAACGTGGTTGCAGGGGCCAGGGCCGGGTCTCGATTGAAAAGAGCCGGCACAAAGTGTGTTCAAATCAAGTAAATTCAAAAGGAAGTGTTGTATGTTTAAAAGTTTCAGTTTGAAAACAAAAATG
Organism: Desulfobacteraceae bacterium; assembly: GCA_024225635.1. Lineage (GTDB taxonomy): Bacteria > Desulfobacterota > Desulfobacteria > Desulfobacterales > Desulfobacteraceae > Desulforapulum. The sequence continues at coordinate 106,418 of JAAEMK010000497.1, forward strand.
ATATCCGCCGTCTGCGGCATTGTCCTGGTCTCCTTTGCGGCCGTTATCTCCTATATCACGGTCAAGGCATCTGAACGTATGAAGCGTGATAGTGTCATCACCACCACCCAGATGGCCTACAGGTATGGACAGGATATTACAGGGACTATGGAGGTCGCCCTTGATGCGGCAAGAACCCTTTCCCAGGCCCTGTCAGGTTTAAAAGCAACTGACAGGTTTGTGGACAGGGACGCCATGAACATTCTGCTGAAGACGGTCCTTGAGGGTAATGAAACATTCATGGCCGTTTTTTGTGTGTGGGAGGATATTGACGGCAGGGATGCCGAATCCGCAGGCCGTCCCGATTCCCATGATGTTACAGGCGCATTTGCTCCCTACTGGTACCGGACCAACGGCCATATGGAACTCGATAAGTGCAACAGTTACACTTCCTTTGAGTGGGGGAAATCCGCCTATTACAATGTGACCATGAAAAAAAACAGGGAATATATCACAGAGCCCACTGTTTATGAAATCAATGGCAAGGAGGTGATGTCCATCAGCCTGGTTGCTCCCATCCGCATCAATAATCGACCGGTTGGTGTGGTTGGGATTGATTTTTCCATGGAAACGTGCGCAAACCTTGTCAAGACCATCAAGCCCTTGGGAACTGGATATTGTACACTGATTTCAAACAACGGAATCATTGCGGCAAACCGTGATAATAAGTTTGTCGGCAAGAATCTGAGAGGGTTTAAACCTCCGGAGGAGATCATCCAGGCCATTAAAAACGGAAATGAGTATGTTCAATTCAGAGAATCGCCTTCCCTTGGTACGGCCTTGACCGTCTATGCGCCCTTTAGCCTGGGAGATACCAATATCCACTGGAGCTGCGCCATCACCGTACCCATGGACAAGGTGCTCGAAGGGGCAGGGAAGCTCAGAAACACCAGCATTGGCATCGGCCTTGTGTCGGTGATTCTTCTCTTTGGTGTCGTTTTTTTCATTGCGAGCACGGTCATTGTAAGACCCATAAACAGGGTGGTGGACGGCTTAAAGGATATTGCCCGGGGCGAGGGGGACCTGACCATGCGGCTTGAAGTCAACGGTAAAGACGAGATCGGGGAGCTGGCAAGATGGTTTAACGGGTTTATTGAGAAGATCCATGGCATTATCACGGAAACCGCATCCCATGCCGGGGCTGTGGGCAGTGCTTCAGAGGAGCTGTTGACGATTTCCCAGAAGATGGCAGAGGGGGCCGAGCTTACCTCGGGGCTTTCCGGTACCGTGGCTGCCGCAACGGAGGAAACCGGAACAAGCATCTCTTCGGTGGCGGCGGCAATGGAGCAGGCATCGGCAAATATTGCCATGGTGGCTGCGGCCACCGAGGAGATGACATCCACCATCCATGAGATCGCCGGTAATTCGGAAAAATCCAGGATCATCTCCAAAGAGGCGGTCACAAGCTCAAGGAGCGCCTCGGAAAAGATGAACCGGCTTGGAGTCGCGGCCGATGATATCGGAAAGGTGACGGAAACCATTGCCGACATCTCGGAGCAGACCAACCTTCTGGCGTTGAACGCCACCATTGAGGCGGCAAGGGCCGGCGAGGCCGGCAAGGGGTTTGCCGTTGTGGCGGGGGAAATCAAGGAACTTTCAATGCAGACCGCCCGGGCGACCCGTGAGATCCGGGAAAAGATTACAGGCATCCAGGAGGTGGCCCGGGAAACCGTGGCGGAGATCGATGATGTTTCAAAGATCATCCATGATGTCAATGATATAACCCTCACCATCGCCACGGCCATCGAGGAGCAAAGCGCGGCCACGGGGGAGATCGCCGGCAACGTATCCCAGGCGTCGGACGGGCTTCAGAGCGTGAATGAAAATATGGCCCAGGTGTCAAGCGTTGCGTCGGATATCTCCACCGATATTTCCGAAGTAAACAGGTCCGCAAGAGAGATGTCGGACAACAGCGGCCAGGTCAACGGAGGGGCCGGCGATCTGGCCGGACTGGCCCAGGAGCTCAGCCAGCTTGTCGGAAGATTCAAGATTTAAATTCACAGGGCCGGGCCGCCCCGTCCATCGGACATTCTTGTCCGGCGGGCGGGAGTGGGCGATTTAATCCCTTAAAAACAATGCGGATAAAAAAAGCCGGACAGCCTTGTCTTGATCTCGGACAAGGCCGTCCGGCTTTTTTGTGGTATTTGGGGCCGATCGGCCCCTTTTTTCTGCCTTTTGGCGGATTTTCTGTTATGGCACGATTCCTGCTGTGTTGTGCGAAGTCTCGGGAGGCCGGACAGGGGCCCTTCCGAAAAAGAGCCACCATAAATAGTGTTCTAAGCAAGTAAATCCAAAAGGAGTAGTTGTATGTTTAAAAATTTCAGCCTGAAAACCAAAATGATCGGCGCCATCTGCGGCATTGTCCTTGTCTCATTTGCGGCTGTTATCTCTTATATCACTGTCAGGGCGTCTGAAGCCGTAAAACGTGATGCGCTCAAAATAACCACTGAGATGGCGTACCGGTACGGCGGGGAGATCAAGGGAGATATGGAAAACGCCCTTGATGTGGCAAGAACCATTGCCCAGGCCTTTTCCGGGCTGAAAACCGCAGACAGGCTTCTGGACAGGGATACAGCGAATATTATACTGAAGAGTGTTCTTGAAGATAATAAAAAATTCATGGCCGCATTGTGTGTCTGGGAAGATATGGACAACGGGGACAAGGAGTCGGCGGAGCGAACTGATTCCCACAATGACACAGGCGCCTTTGCTCCCTATTGGTTCCGCTCCAACGGTCATATCGAGCTGGGGGTTTGCGATCGTTACAACTCCTTTGATAAAGAAATGTCTGCATATTACAATGTTCCCATGGAACAAAACAGGGAATTTATCATGGAACCAACGGTTTTCAAGGTCAACGGCAGGGAGTTGATGATGATTATCCTAAGTGTTCCCATCCGTATAAGCGGCCGGCCCGTTGGTGTGGTGGGGGTGGCTTTATCCATTGAAGATTGTGCAAATCTCGTCAACACCATCAAGCCTTTGGGAACAGGATATTGTACCCTTATTTCAAATAATGGAATGATTGCGGCAAACCGGGAAAATAGCAATGTTGGCAAGAATATCGGCGTGTTTAAAAATCAGGAGAAGATAATTGAGGGCGTAAAGGAGGGAAGAGAGCAGGTCGGATTCAGGGAATCACCCTCCCTTGGAAAGGTCTTGACCGCCCATGTACCTTTTAGCCTGGGAGATTCCGATACTCCCTGGAGCTGTGCCATAACCGTGCCCATGGACAAGGTGCTTGAAGGGGCAAGGGAGCTCAGAAATACAAGCATTATTATCGGTTTTGTCTCGGTGAGCCTTCTTTTTGGCGTTGTTTTTTTCATGGCAACCATCCTGATTGTAAAACCCATAAACAGGGTGGTGGGCGGTTTAAAGGATATTGCCCAGGGAGAGGGAGACCTGACCATGCGCCTTGAGATCAACGGCCGGGACGAGATCGGGGAACTGGCAAGATGGTTTAATACGTTTATTGAGAAGATCCATGCCATTATTATGGAAACCGCATCCAATGCAGATGCCGTTGGCAGTGCATCCGAAGAGCTTTTAACTATTTCCCAAAAGATGGCGGCCGGCGCCGAGTTTACTTCGGAGAGATCAGACACAGTGGCTGCGGCAACGGAAGAGGCCGGAACAAACATGACTTCGGTGGCTGCGGCCATGGAGCAGGCATCGGCAAATATCGCCATGGTTGCCGCTGCCACCGAGGAGATGACATCCACCATCAATGAGATCGCCGGTAATTCGGAAAAATCCAGGACCATCTCCAAAGAGGCGGTCACAAGTTCAAGAAGCGCTTCCGAAAAGATGAACCGGCTTGGGGCCGCAGCCGATGACATCGGAAAGGTGACGGAATCCATTTCAGATATCTCGGAACAGACCAATCTTCTGGCGTTGAACGCCACCATCGAGGCGGCACGGGCAGGCGAGGCCGGCAAAGGGTTTGGCGTTGTGGCAGGTGAAATCAAGGAGCTTTCAATGCAGACCGCCCAAGCCACCAGTGAGATCCGGGAAAAGATTACAGGGATCCAGGCGGTGGCCAGGGAAACCGTGTCTGAGATCGATGCTGTTTCAAAGATCATCCATGATGTAAATGATATAACCCTCACCATTGCAACGGCCATCGAGGAGCAAAGCGCTGCCACGGGGGAGATCGCCGGCAACGTATCCCAGGCTTCGGAAGGGCTTCAGAGCGTGAACGAAAATATGGCCCAGGTGTCAAGCGTTGCTTCGGACATCTCCGCGGACATCTCTGAAGTAAACAGGTCCGCCAGGGAGATGTCGGAAAACAGCGGTCAGGTAAACGCTGGGGCCGGCAATCTTACCGGACTCTCCCAGGAGCTTAGCCAATTGGTCGCAAGATTCAAGATTTAGATTTAAGTGGGGGGCGGTCGTCCCTTTTGACGATCCGCCCCCCCAGCGAAAATAGAGAGATTGCAAAATTGGTCATACCTTTTTGGGGTTTATGTGGTATAACACTATAGATTGAAATGCTTAGATGGCGTTCTTATCCCGAGCGCCACTGTAACTGTTGTAAATCAGGCTGTTTTTTCTGATGGCGATTTAACCCCCGACGGAAACGAATTTGCTGTGACAATGGTAATCCCTTTGGACGCTTTTGGGGCGTAGCAGGGTGCATAATATTGGAGGTTGGAATATTTAAATGGATTTTATCCCGTGCACCAGCGATAAACAGCACATAAACAAGCCGCTTTTGCAGCTCATCTGCCCCTATGGCACCATGGGGAATGCCAAGGCGGAAGAGATCATTGAAACCTTTGACTGTCTTTTGTATGGCTGTTCCCAGGAGTATCAGATTGAATTCATGAACAACCAGCTTATGGGGTATCTGGGCAGGGATGCGATAGGAGCGCTTTGCCACCGGGTGTTTTTCGGCAGGGCGTCGGTCTGCCCCTGGTGCGAGCATAAAGCCTTTCATAAAGGGAAGAGCGTCAGGGAGGAGATAGCGGACCCGGTTCGCAGACGATGGTATCTTCGCATGAAAACCCCCATATACCGCCCGGACGGTTCCGTGTCAATGCTGATGATGCTCCACGACATCACGGCCCAGAAAATGGCGAAACAGTCCCTGAGGGAGAGCGAACGGAAATTCTCCACCCTGATGAACAACCTGCCCGGCATGGCTTTTTCCTGTGATATCGATGATATCTGGACCCTTCGGTTTGCCAGCAAGGGGTGTGAACGGCTCCTGGGCTATCTTCCCTCGGAACTGATGGAGAACAAGGAGCTGATCATTCACCCGGATGATCTCACAATGGTTCATAAACAGATCAACGAGGCGCTAAAAAAAAACGAGGGGTACCAGATCACCTATCGCATCAGGACAGCCTCGGGTCAGAACAAGTGGGTGCTGGAACAGGGGGAGGGGGTCTATTCCGAGACCTTCAACTCCCCCATGGTGGAAGGGTACATAACCGATATCTCCGAGCAGAAAAAAAATGAGTTAAGGCTCCAAAAGGAGAACCTGCGCCTCAAAAATTCCATCAAGGAGCTCTACAGGTTTCGTGATATCATCGGTAAAAGTCCTGCCATGCAAGCAGTGTACGGTCATATTCTCGAAGGCGCCAATTCAAGCGTCACCTTGATTGTGCTGGGAGAGTCGGGCACGGGCAAGGAACTTGTGGCCAGGGCTGTCCATGACCTGAGCGATAGAAGTGAAGGCCGGTTTGTCACGGTCAACTGCGGCGCCATCCCTGAGAATCTTTTTGAGAGCGAATTTTTCGGGTACAAAAAGGGGGCGTTCTCAGGTGCCATTGCCGACAAAAAGGGGTATCTCGATGCTGCCCACAGGGGCACCCTGTTCCTGGATGAGGTCGGAGAGGTCTCCATTGGCATGCAGGTCAAGCTGCTGAGAGCCATCGAGGGGTACGGGTATCTGCCCGTGGGGGGGCATGAGCCAAGGCATTCGGATTTTCGTATTGTCGCAGCAACCCACAGGAACCTTCCGGAGCTTGTAAAAAAAGGAAAGATGCGTGAGGATTTCTATTACAGGATAAATATTTTTCCTATCCATTTGCCCCCCTTGAGGGAGCGAAGAGAGGATATCCCCCTGCTCATGGATCATTTTATCTCCGGGTTCGGGTCAAACATGGGACCGGGAACGGTGCCCGGGAGGCATGAACCCGGGGAAACGACCTTGGAGCCGGGCAACCGGGAACGGCGGCCCATTCCCCCCAAGCTCAAGGCGTTTATGGCGGATAAAAACTGGCCTTCCAGCCTCTGCCAATTGAGGCAACGGGTCGCGCCCCGGCTGTCCGAACGGGAGAAGTCCGCCTTGGTAGCCTATTGTTGGCCTGGGAATGTGAGGGAGCTTAAGAACGTAATGGAGCGATATTGCGTGTTGGGAAGTCTGGATTTTTTTAAGGAAAAACTCAGGATTCCCCCGGATACGGTTTCTCCCCTGATGGATCTGCCCCTCCAGGAGGGGGGGCTTAAGGATGCCATGGGAAAGGTGGAAGAAGCGATCATTCGCAGTGCCCTGGAGAAGCATCAATGGCGGCGGATTGATACGGCCCGGGAACTCAAGATCACCACCAGGACCCTGCAGCGGAAAATAAACTACCACGGGCTCAGGCTGGCCCATGGGTGAAGGGACGTGACAATCCTCCCGAATTGATGGGGCCTGTCTTGATCCACCGGTCCCTCAGCACCCGCCGATGCACCTTGCCCGTCACGGCCACGAGCTCCACCTTGGGATGGGGTGGAAGGGGGTGGCGTTGACGCACATGGGGCCAGGGGAATTGATCGGACATTTCTGTCTGATTGGCCGGGGTGCTCGGTGTAATGCCTTAAACATAATGGGGAATTATGGACAGAGGACAGGCTTGTCTCCATATCGGACAGGTCTGTCCTCTTTTTGGGTGGTCTCCGGAAACGGTGGGGGCCTTTTTTTATTTTGGATGGGATTCCTGTTATGGCATGCTTCCTGCTGTCGCATGGAGCGAGGTTTCAGGAACACCGGCAGGGTTTTTATTATAAAGAGCCTTAATAAATAGTTCAAATCAAGTAATTCCAAAGGGAGTTGTTATATGCTTAAAAAGTTCAGTCTGAAAACCAAAATGCTGTTTGCCATCTGCGGTATGGTCCTTGTTTCATTTGCGGCTGTTATCTCTTACATCACAGTCAAGGCGTCTGAAGCTGTCAAGGAGGATGCGATCTTAATAACTGTAGAGATGGCCCACAGGTACGGCGAGGAGATCTCGGGCAATATGGAAGTCGCCCTTGACGCGTCAAGGACCCTGGCCCAGGCCTTTGCCGGTTTAAAAGCCGGAGGCAGGTTTTTGGACAGGGATACCATGAACATTATGCTGAAGAACGTTCTAAAAGAGAATAAGAAATTCATGGCCACCTGGTGTGTGTGGGAGGATATGGACGGCAGGGACGCTGAATCTGCCGCCCGGGCAGATTCCCACAATGATACAGGGGCCTTTGTTCCCTACTGGTACCGGTCCGACGGCGGCATGGAGGTGGAAAGTTGCGGCAGTTACAACTCCTCCGACATGGAAAAATCCGCATATTACAAGGTTCCCATGGCGGAAAACAGGGAATATATCATGGAGCCAACGGTTTACCCGGTCAACGGCAGGGATGTGATGATGATAAGCCTGATTGTTCCCATCCGCATAAACAATCAGCCGCTTGGTGTGGTGGGGATTGATTTCTCCATGGAGGTGTGTGCAGACCTTGTCAACAGCATCAAGCCCTTGGGGACGGGATATTGTACCCTTTTTTCAAACAACGGGATGATTGCGGCAAACCTTGAAAATTGCGATGTCGGCAAGAACCTGGGAGAGCTTGATATCCAGGATAAGATAATTGAGGCCGTAAAAGAGGGAAGAGAGCATATCGGATTCAGGGAATCACCGTCCCTTGGGAAAGTCCTGACAGCGCATACCCCGGTTGTCTTGGGAGATACGGGTACGCCCTGGAGCTGTGCCATCACCGTGCCCATGGACAAGGTGATGGAAAGTGCAAGGCAACTCAGAAACACGAGTATTCTGATCGGCCTTGTGTCGGTGCTCTGTCTCTTTGGCGTTGTCTTTTTCATTGCAACCTCCCTTATTGTTAAACCCATAAACAAGGTGGTGGAGGGGTTGAAGGATATTGCCCGGGGAGAGGGAGACCTGATCATGCGTCTTGAGATCAACGGCCGGGACGAGATCGGGGAACTTGCAGCATGGTTTAATCAGTTTATTGAAAAGATCCATGCCATAATCACGGAAACCGCATCCAATGCGGATGCCGTTGGTGGTGCATCTGAAGAGCTGTTAGCTGTTTCCCAAGAGATGGCGGCGGGTGCCGGGCTTACCGCGGGGAGAGCCGATACTGTTGCTGCCGCCACTGAAGAGGCGGGAACAAGCATGAACTCGGTGGCTGCGGCCATGGAGCAGGCATCGGCCAATATCGCCATGGTTGCCGCTGCCACCGAGGAGATGACATCCACCATCCATGAGATTGCCCAAAATTCGGAAAAATCCAGGACCATTTCCCAGGAGGCGGTGGCAAGCTCGGAAAGCGCTTCCGAAAAGATGGACAGGCTTGGCATCGCAGCCGATGACATCGGAAAGGTGACGGAAACCATTTCAGACATTTCGGAACAGACAAATCTCCTGGCGTTGAACGCCACCATCGAGGCGGCAAGGGCCGGCGAGGCAGGCAAGGGGTTTGCCGTTGTGGCGGGTGAAATCAAGGAGCTTTCAAGGCAGACGGCCCAAGCCACCAATGAAATCCGGAAAAAAATTTCAGGTATCCAGGGTGTGGCCAGGGAAACCGTTTCTGAAATCAATGATGTTTCAAAGATCATTTATGATGTAAACGAGATAACCCTCACCATTGCAACGGCCATTGAGGAGCAGAGCGCGGCCACGGGTGAGATCGCCGGCAATGTATCCCAGGCTTCCGACGGGCTTCAGAGCGTGAACGAAAATATGGCCCAGGTGTCAAGTGTTACTTCGGACATCGCCTCGGACATCTCTGAAGTAAGCAGGTCCGCCAAAGAGATGTCGGAAAACAGCGGCCAGGTAAATGCCGGGGCCGGCAATCTTTCCGGACTTGCCCTGGAGCTGGGCCAACTGGTGGGGAAATTCAAAATTTAGATTTAAAGAGGACCGGGTTTTTCCTGGTGAGTTGATCCACCCGGGTGACGGACATGGCCGTCATCCGGGTGTGGATTGACCGGTTTAGTTCTTGATCTCCTGGTCCCTCAGTACCCGGCGGAGCACCTTGCCCACGTTGGACACGGGGATGTCCTCCCGGAATTCGATGCTTCTGGGCTTCTTGTAGGGCGCCATGTTCTCCTTGCAGAAGGCCATCATCTCCTTTTCAGAGACGGTCTCACCGGGCTTGAGCTTGATGAAGGCCTTGACGGTCTCACCGCTGCGCTCGTCCGGGATGCCCACCACGGCCACAAGTTCCACCTGGGGATGGGTGTAGATGATATCCTCCACATCCCTGGGATAGACGTTGAAGCCGCCCACGATGATCATGTCCTTTTTACGGTCCGTGATCAGGACATAGCCGTCTTCGTCGATATGGCCGATGTCGCCGGTGAGGAAATAGCGCTTGCCGTTGAACTCCTTGAACACCTGGTCGTTGGCGTCGGGCCGTTTCCAGTATCCCTTCATCACCTGGGGGCCGCACACGGCCACCTCGCCGTCCTCGCCCTTGGCAAGCTCGGTTTCGCCGGTCTCGATGTCCAGGATCTTGACATCGGTGCCGGGGATGGGAAAGCCGATGGAGCCGATCTTCCGGGTTTCGGTGAAGGAGGGGTTGATGCAGACCGCCGGGGCCGTCTCCGTGAGGCCGTAGGCCTCGAAGATGATGGAGCCGGTCTTTTCCTCAAACTGCCGGCACACCTCCGGGGCCAGGGGCGCACCGCCCGACAGGCAGCCCATGAGGGAGGAGATGTCGTACTTGTTCAGAAGGGGGTGGTTGGTAAAGGCCACAAAGATGGTGGGCACCGCCGTCATAAAGGTGGGCCGGTATTTCTCAACGGCTTTGAGCACATCGGTGAAGGGCGGCTTGCCCGACCGGGGATCGGGGATGCAGATCAGGCGGCTGCCGGTCAGGGCGGAAAACAGCAGGGAGCTTGTGATGCCGAAGCTGTGGTACCAGGGCAGGATGCCAAGAAAGGCGTGATACCCGCCGTGGCGAATCCTGTCCGCTTTTTCGTCCCCGTCGTGGATCAGCCTGAAATACTCCTTACAGGCTTCAATGTTGTAGGTGAAATTGGAGTGGGTGAGCTCTGCGCCCTTTGGTACGCCGGTGGTGCCGCCGGTGTAGAGCATCACGGCCGTGTCGTTTTCAGGATCGTAATCGATATCCGGGGGGGTGGGCCGGGCTGCCGCAACAATGTCGTCATACATCAGGTGACCGGGTTCATGGGCGTCTGCCTTGGGCAGCTTGCCCAGAAGAGCGCCCAGGAATCCCGTGAATTTCGGCAGGTAGGACTTGATGTTGCAGATCACCACGGTCTCCACCTCCGTGCCCTTGATGGCCTGGACCGCGTTTTTGTAAAACCCGGGGTGGTCCATGCAGAACACCGCCTTTGATTCGGAGTCGCTGAGCTGGTGGTTCAGTTCGGCCGGGGTGTACACGGGATTGCAGTTGACGCACACGGCGCCTGCCTTAAGGATGCCAAAGAAGATCTCCGGAAACTGGGGAATGTTTGGCAGGAAAATGGCGACCCTGTCCCCTTTTTTGATCCCTTTGCCGGCAAGGAAGTTGGCGATCCTGTCCGCCGTGTCCTTTACCTGGGCATAGGTCCTTGTTGCGCCGTTGAAAATGGTGAATACATTTCCAGGGTACTTTCGGGCGGAGTTGTCAAGAACCTGGGGAAGGGGATAGTGGTAGTTTGAGATGTCGTGTGCTACTCCTTCAGGCCAGAACGGGGTTTCCCATTTTGAAGCGTTCATTTTTTCTCCTTAAAGCAGGTTGCGGTGCCCCGGTTTCCCGCCGTGGAACGCCATGGCGGGAAACCTAGGGACGCCTTTTTTAAACAGATATGTTAAATGGCCGATCATTGGGATCAGGCCGTAACCTCCTCGTCCCTCAGGACGCGCCGCAATACCTTGCCCACGTTGGACACGGGTATTTCTTCTCTGAACTCAATCTTTCTCGGTCGTTTATAGCCGGCCATGTTCTCCTTGCAGAATTGTGCCATCTCCTCTTTTGTGATGGTTTCGCCGGGCTTCACCTTGATGAACGCCTTGACGGCCTCGCCGCTGCGATCGTCCGGAACCCCCACCACGGCCGTAAGCTCCACCTTGGGATGGGTGTAGATGATGTCCTCCACATCCCGGGGGTAGACGTTGAAGCCGCCCACGATGATCATGTCTTTCTTACGGTCCGTGATTACGATGTAGCCGTCTTCGTCAATATGGGCGATGTCGCCGGTGAGGAAATAGCGGTTGCCGTCAAGCTCCCTGAACACCTCGTCGTTGGCGTCGGGCCGTTTCCAGTACCCCTTCATCACCTGGGGTCCGCACACGGCCAGCTCCCCGTCCTCTCCCTTGGGAAGCTCTTTGAGCCCGGTCTCGAGATCCAGGATCTTGACATCCGTGCCCGGCATGGGAAAGCCGATGGAGCCGATCTTGCGATGGTTCTTGTCGGTGGGGTTGGCGCTCACCACCGGCGAGGTCTCGGTGAGGCCGTAGCCTTCGAATATGGTGGAACCGGTGGTTTTCTCAAACTGCCGGCACACCTCCGGCGGCAGGGGGGCCCCGCCTGAAAAGCATCCCATGAGGGAGGTGAGATCGTACTTGTTGATATCCTTATGGTTGGTAAAGGCCACAAAGATGGTGGGCACGGCCGGCATCAGGGTGGGTTTGTACTTCTGGACCGCCTTGAGCACCTCGGTAAACGGGGGATTGCCCGCCCGGGGGTCGGGGATGCAGACAAGCTTGCTGCCCGAGCCCGCGGCAGCCAGCATGGCGACGGTGATGCCAAAGCTGTGGTACCAGGGAAGCACCCCGAGATAGGTGTGAAACCCGCCCCTTCTGGGGGATTCAGCAGGCTTGCCCGGTTCGTGGACAAACCGGCCGTAGGTCTCCAGGGCCGCGATATCGTAGGTGAAGTTGGTGTGGACAAGCTCCGCCCCCTTGGGCAATCCGGTGGTGCCGCCGGTGTAGAGCATCACCGCCGTGTCCTTTTCAGGATCCACCTCGATCTGCGGGGGGGTGGGGCTGGATGAGGCCACCATGTCGTCATACATGAGGTGGCCGGGGGCATGGCTGTCGGCCTTGGGAATCTTGCCCAGCACGGAGCCCAGGAACGCCTTGACCTTGGGCAGGTAGGACTTGATGTTGCAGACCACCACTGTTTCCACCTGGGTGCCCTTGATCGCCTGGACCGTGTTGGGGTAAAATTCGGGATGGTCCATGCAGAAGACCATTTTGGATTCGGAATCGTTCAGCTGGTGGTTCAGTTCGTTTGCCGTGTAGATGGGGTTGCAGTTGACACAGCAGGCCCCGGCCTTGAGGATGCCGAAGAAGATCTCGGGAAACTGGGGAATGTTGGGCAGAAATATGGCCACCCGGTCTCCCCGCTTGATCCCCTTCCGGGCCAGGAAGTTGGCGATCCGGTCACTGGTTTCCTTTACCTGGGCAAAGGTGCGTGTGGCGCCGTTGAAGATGGTGTATACGTTGTTCGGGGTGGCTTGTGCTGAGTCGTCAAGAATCTTGAAAAGAGGAAAGTTGTAATCAGGAACATTGTTTGCTACGCCTTCGGGCCAGAAAGGGGTATCCCAGGTTGCTGCATTCATCATTTTTCTCCTTTGGTTTAGGTCCTTGGAAATATTGACTCCCCGGCACGGGTGCGGCGGCGGAGCTGTTTATTGCCGGAGCCTTAGATTATGGAAGGATCTTCCTGTAGATCTCGAAGACCCGTTCCTTGATTTCAAAAAAATGATCTGACAATGCTGTCTCTTCTTTTTCCATTAAGCTGAGCCTGTGAATCGTCTTTCTCTGGAGCAGGTATGCCTGTTTGATCTCCTCTGCTTGGGTTGGGGTTAGCAGTTTCTCCTTGGCCAATGTCTCAAGGAGGCGAACATTATCGGTCCATTGGGTGAGGGACGGGTGGTCGTGGCTGTGCTGAAGCACCAGGTACTGGACCAGGAACTCGATGTCCACGATGCCGCCCCGGTCCTGTTTCAGGTCCACGATGCCGGTCTTGAGATGGCTGTCCCGGAGCTTGTCCCGCATCTGGTTGACCTCTTTTTTCAGGGTGCCGGGGTCCCGTTTGACCCTGAGTACCGCATCCCTGATGCTGATAAAGCGCTTTTGAAGGGCCGGGTCCCCGCTCACGGGCCGGGCCCGGACAATGGCCTGGTGCTCCCAGGTCCATGCGTCCGTGGTGATGTACTCTTCAAAGGCGTCGATTTCGCTGACGATCATGCCGGACCGGCCCGAGGGCCTCAGCCGCATGTCGGTCTCGTAGATGGTGCCGGCCGGGGTGTGCACCGTAAGGGCGTGGATGATCCGCTGGCCGAGCATGGTGTAGAACCGCGTGTTTTCGATGCTTTTCTTTCCGCCCAGTGTCATGCCCTCTCCGCCCGCGTGGATAAAGACAAGGTCCAGGTCGGACTTGTACCCCAGCTCGATGCCCCCCAGTTTCCCATAGGCCACCGCCGCAAACCCCGGGGAGACCGATCCGTCCTGTTTTATCCCGGAAGGGGTGCCGTACTTTTTCGCGGTGTGGCGCCATGAAATCTCAATCACCTTGTCAAGCACGGTCTCCGCCACATGGGTGAGGCAGTCGCTCACCTTCATCAGGGGGTAGCTGCCGCTCACGTCCGCCACGGCGATCCTGAGGGTGTTGACCTGCCGGAATATGCACAGCTCCTCCAGCTGGAATTCGGCGTCCGACGGGGGGATCTGGTCCATGCGCCGGGCAAGTCCGGCCGTAAGTTCCTTTTTGTCCGGGGGGGTGTACCGTTCATTGGGGGTGAGCAGTTCGTCCAGCAGGGCCGGGTGCCGTGAAAGAAACCCGATGATCCAGGGGCTCTTTGCCGCAAGTTTCGCAATGTGGTCAAGGGCGTGGGGCTTTTCCAGGAGAAGGGAGATGTAGCAGGTGCGCCGCTCGATGGTGATGATCAGATCCACAAGCCGGGACAGCACGGTTTCGCTGTCGTTCTGCTCCCCCGCCTTTTGCACGATCTTGGGAACGAGCCGGTTCAGGCGACGCCGGCCGTTGGGGGTGAGCCGTTTGGTGTTGGGATGCGCCTCCAGGGCCTTCAACAGGCTGATGACCGTATCCGGGTGGTCAAAGCCGTGGACATTGTGGGAGATCAGCTCCCCGCTCTGGGGATCGTTGAGGTTCTGCCACAGGTAGTTGAGCTGGGTTGTCTCTCCGTTTGTCGGGGTTTTCTCCTCCACCAGCAGATGGTTGAAATGGGTGTGAACCGTTGCCCGGTGGTGGTCCAGGCGCCGGGCAAAGAGGAGCCAGGAGTCAAACCCCATGGACAGGGCCAGCCGTGTGCGGTCACAGGTGTGTTCTGGCAGGTCGTGGGTCTGGAGATCGCAGTACTCCTGGAGCCTGTGCTCCACCCGCCGCAGGAAGATATAGGCCTCTGTCAGCTCCTTTTTTGTGAGGTCGTCGATGCAGGCGCGCCGGTGCAGAAGTTCGAGGATCTTGAGAATTCGCCGCTCCTGGAACTCGGGTTCCACCCCGCCCCGGATCAGCTGGAACAGCTGGCCGAAGAATTCGATCTCCCGGATGCCGCCGGCTCCGAGCTTGATGTTGTTCTTAAGTTTCCTGTCCTTTACCTGGAGGGAGATTCGCTTTTTCATATCCCGGAAGGACTCAAAGCTGCCGTAGTCGAAGTAGCGCCGGTATATAAAGGGATTGAGGGTGTTGAGCAACCGGTTGCCGGCGGGGATATCCCCGGCGATGGGGCGGGCCTTGATCAGGGCGTATCGTTCCCACTCCCGGCCCTGGGTCTGGTAATAATCCTCCATGGTGGCAAAACTGGTTACCAGGGGGCCGCTGGCCCCAAAGGGGCGTAGCCGCGTATCCACCCGAAATAGCGTTGTATCTGTCATGGTTGAATCAAACACCTTTAAAAAATTCCTGCACAGTCGTGTGAAAAATTCTTCGTTGGTACAGCTTCTTCCACCACCTTCGGTTTCGCCGATAGAGGGATAGGCAAAGATCAGGTCTATGTCGGAGGAAAAGTTGAGCTCCCGGGCGCCGAGTTTGCCCATGCCCAGCACAACGATGCCCTGTTTTCTTCCCTGGCCGTCTATTGGTGTTCCGAAGTTTGAACAGAGTTTATCATAGAGAAGCAAAAAAGTTTTGTCAACACATGCCTCGGCAAGGGCGGACAAATCGCTCATGGTCTGTCCAAGGGTCGCGGTTTCCGTCAGATCCTGCCAGGCGATTCGCACCATTTCCCGCTGGCGTATCCGGGACAGGACCGTGACCAGCTCCCGGTCAGTGGTGACGCCGGCAAGGCCTGCCTCCAGGCGTTGCTCGTATTCCCCGTGTTCATAGGCCCGGTCCAGGTCCCCGGATGCCGTAAGCTCCAGGAAACCTTCCGGATCGCGAACGATGCTTGACGCGATGAATTCGCTGAAGAGCAGGGCCGTGTCAAGGGTGTGTCTGAACTTATCGTCCCCCGGCAGCGTCAGCTCCTTTTCCCGGAGTTTTGAATCAAGATTCGCCTGCCTGTCCCGCAGCTGTTTGGAAAGCGCTAAACAGAGTTTCGTCTCCTTCATTTTACTATCCTTGCTGGGTGAAAAATCATGTCTTTCATGTTTCTCCTAACAGAATCCTAACAACAAAACTATTGAAAAAAATGATTAATTTGCCTATAATATTCGATTTGAATATTGCTCAAACCACTGAAAATAACAAGGAGAAAAAGAGAATGTGCCGTCTGTTTGCACTTACAAGCAAGGAACCGGTCTCTCCCATGGAAGCCATCAAGGCCCTCGATGTTATGAAGGAAGGCCACGACGGGTCCGGGGTGGGCATTATGCTCCGGGATCTTGGTGGTCCTTTCGAGGAGATGAAAGATGCTCCCATCCTTAGTGGCATTTTTACCGAGGAGGGTATCCGGCGTCTTGATCTGTTCATGATGAATCAGGGCTTTATGACCAAGTACAAGGTGAGCATCAAGGTTCCCAAGACAAATACTTCGGGAATTCCACGGCGCGGTCTCTATCTTATCAGGGCGTACGAGTATCCGGAAGACTGGGATGGCCTTGAAAAGGGTGAGGTTGAGCGCCGTTTGATGATGACACGGCTCAAGATCAGGGAGATGGGCGAAGAGAAGCGGGACATGATCGTGTTTTCGTTCTGGCCCGATACCATCATGATCAAGGAGCTGGGCGACCCCATGGACGTGGGCCACCACCTGGGGCTGGGCAGAAAGAACCTCAAGGCCAGGGTGATCATGGCCCAGGGGCGTCAGAACACCAACTACGCCATCGACCTTTACGCCTGCCACCCCTTTTTCGTCAAGGGGTTCACCACCATGACAAACGGCGAGAACACCGCCTTCATTCCCATCAAGGATTTTCTCTCGTCCCGGGAGTATCCCGGCTATACGGGCTACCAGTCCGATTCCGAGGTGTTCGCCCATATCCTTCACTATACCATGGAGGGGCTGGGCCTTGGCCTGGACGCCTACAAGCATGTGATGACCCCCCTCCAGGCCAAGCACCTTGAAAAGCATCCGGATGCCCCCTTCCTGAAGCATCTGAAGCGCTCCTGCCGCCAGCTGATCATCGACGGGCCCAACTGCGTGATCGGCACCCTGCCGGACAACACGTTGTTCATGGCCCAGGACCGGAAAAAGCTCCGGCCCGGGGTGGTCGGCGGAAGACCCGGCATGTTCGCCTTCTCCTCTGAGATCTGCGGGCTGGACGCCGTGATTCCGGACCGGGACAAATCCCGTGACATTCAGCCCATGCACCTTGATACCGCAATTGTAAGCCCTGACCGTCAGGAGGTAAAAATATGTCGGCAAACAGAACCATTAGCCCTTCCACTCTAAGCCTTAAGGATCTGCCCTGGCAGATCGACTGGAAAAAGGACCGATGCACCCTCTGCGGCCAGTGTACGGCAGTCTGTCCGGTCCAGGCCATTGAACTCGGGGTGTTTCGCAAGCGAAACCTTGTCACCTCCATCCACAGGGTAGAGGACAATCAGACGAGCTTTGAAACCTTTTACGGCATCCGCCAGAAGACGACCCTCGCCGATGCCTGCATCGGCTGCGCCATGTGCGCCATGGTCTGCCCCAACGACGCCATCGAGCCCGCATCCATTGGGGGCACCCCCCGGTTCAAGTTCCACCAGAACCAGGACGGGGAGCCCCGGAAGCGTGGAGGACGGCGAAATGTTACCGAATCGTTGCTGGACCGGATCAAGTTCATCCGGATCTCCATGCTTACCGACCCTGCCCTGGACGCCGGCCGTCATGAGTTCGAGATGAGAAGCCTCCTCGGCCGGGTGCTGCCCCCGGAGGAGAACATGCGTCGCCTCAGGACCCATGGGTGGATTCCCCCGGTCCGGGAGATCTATCCCCTGATCATCGGCGGCATGAGTTTTGGCGCCCTTTCCCCCACCATGTGGGAGGGACTTCAGATGGGGGTTGCCTACCTGAACGAGGAGCTTAACATGCCGGTCCGGATCTCCACGGGCGAGGGCGGGTGTCCGCCCCGGCTGTTGCGTTCCCGCTTCCTTAAATATGTGATTCTCCAGATCGCCTCGGGGTATTTCGGGTGGGATGAGATCATCCACGCCATCCCCCACATGAAGGAGGACCCCTGTGCCATCGAGATCAAGTACGGCCAGGGGGCCAAGCCCGGAGACGGCGGCCTTCTCATGTGGCATAAGGTCAATAAATTGATTGCGGCCATCCGGGGTGTTCCCCAGGGCATCAGCCTGCCCAGCCCCCCCACCCACCAGACCCAGTACTCCATCGAGGAGTCCGTGGCAAAGATGATCCAGTCCATGTCCATGGCCTGGGGATTCAGGGTGCCGGTATACCCGAAGATCTCGGCTTCTTCCACTTCGCTTGCGGTCCTGAACAACCTCACCCGGAACGATTTTGCCTCGGCCCTTGCCATTGACGGCGAGGACGGGGGAACCGGGGCGGCCTATGCCGTGTCCGTGGATCACATGGGGCACCCCATCGCTTCCTGTATCCGGGATAACTACCTCAACCTTGTGAAGGTTGGAAAGCAGAACGAGATTCCCATCTTTGCCGGGGGCGGCATCGGCAAGAACGGCAATATCGCGGCCAATGCCGCGGCCCTGATCATGCTCGGGGCAAGCGGCGTCCAGATCGGAAAATACGTGATGCAGGCCGCGGCCGGCTGTATCGGCACGGAAACCGACCGCTGCAATGTCTGCAATCTGGGCATCTGTCCCAAGGGTATCACCTCCCAGGACCCCCGCCTCTATCGCAGGCTCGATCCCGAGGCCGTGGCCCAGCGGGTGGTGGATCTTTTTGTCAGCTTTGATACGGAACTCAAAAAGATCGTGGCGCCCCTGGGACGCTCCACATCCCTGCCCATCGGCATGTCCGACGCCCTTGGCATCGACGATTATGCCGCGGCAGAGCGTCTCAATATCAAGTACGTGGTTTAGGAGAAGCGGATATGAAGGAAACAGAGTATTACAGGATATCAGGCAAGAAAGAGGATCTGCGCCTCTCCTCCAGGATTCTCGAAGAGACGATTCAGCGGGAGGTGGCGCACGGACACAGGGTCATCGAGGTGGAAGCCTTTGGCCAGCACGGCATTGGCGGCCGCCTCTTCAAGGCGGACGGCGAAGCGGTCAGGATACGGATAGTGGGCCACTCGGGCCAGCGGACCGGTTCCCTGGGATGCCCCAATACCGAGATCGAGATCGTGGGCCCGGCCTCGGACGATATCGGTTGGCTCAATGCCGGGGCCGAAATCACGGTCCATGGCAACGCCTCCAACGGCGCCATGAACGGCGCGGCCCAGGGAAAGGTATTCATTGCCGGCAACATCGGCGCCCGGGGCATGACCATGACCAAGCACAACCCGCGATTCGAGCCCCCGGAGCTGTGGGTGCTGGGCTCTGCCGGGGATTATTTCGGCGAGTTCATGGCCGGCGGTGTCGCCGTCATCTGCGGCCATGAGCCCCAGAACCCGGAGAGTGTCCTCGGCTACCGTCCCTTTGTGGGCATGGTGGGGGGCAAGGCCTTTTTCAGGGGCCAGGCCAACGGCTACTCCAAGGCCGATGCCGTCATGATGCCCATTGAGGACACCGATTGGGACTGGCTGGTCAGCAACATGGGGACCTTCCTTGACAAGATCGGGCGGCCCGAGCTGTTCGACTCCCTGTCCAAGCGGTCCGAATGGCAGATGCTCCGGGCAAAGACCCCCCGGGAGAAGATGTCAAAAAGCAAACAGCTCTCCATGGCGGCGTTCCGGCGGGATGTCTGGGACCGGGAGCTTGGAAAGGGCGGGCTCATCGGTGACCTTGAGGAGGTGGAACATGATGCCATCCCCGTGATCACCAAGGGGGAGCTGAGGCGCTATGTCCCCGTTTGGGAGCACGGAAAGTACAAGGCGCCCTGCCAGACCGCCTGCCCCACGGGCATTCCTGTCCAGGAACGGTGGCATCTCATCCGGAACGGCCTGGTGGAGGAGGCCCTGGAGCTTGGGCTCAAGTACACCCCGTTTCCGGCCACCGTGTGCGGTAACCTCTGCCCCAGCCCCTGCATGGCGTCCTGCACCAAGCATGATCAATATATGACCCCGGTCAATGTGAGGCTGCTGGGCCGGGCCGGGCTTGAGGGGGTGACCCCGGAACCCGCTCCTGCCAGCGGTAAACAGGTGGCCGTGCTCGGGGCCGGCCCCGGCGGCATCGCCGCCGCCTGGCATCTGGCCCTCCAGGGCCATGAAGTGGTGATCATTGACGGGTCGGACAAGATCGGCGGCAAGATCGCATCGTTGATACCGGCCTCCAGGATCGCCCAGGCGACCCTGGACTCGGAACTGGACCGGGTCAGGGAATTGATTCCCGATATCCGGCTCAACCAGAAGATCACGTCCAAGGAGTTCTCGCGGCTTAAAAACGAGTTTGACTATGTGGTGGTGGCCACCGGTGCCAGCAAGCCCCGGCTGCTGCCGGTGCCCGGCATTGAAAAGGCCGTGTCGGCCAACGATTTCCTGGAAGCGGCCAAAAAAGATGAGGCTGTCTGCGGTAAGCGGGTGGTGATCATCGGCGCGGGTAACGTGGGGTGCGATGTTGCCACCGAGGCAAGCCGCCTCGGGGCGGAAACCATCTCCATGATCGATGTCCAGAAGCCCGCCGCATTCGGCAAGGAGCGGGAGGACGCGGAAGCGGTCGGCGCCACCTTTGCCTGGCCCTGCTTTACCCGGGAGATCTCGGAGCAGGGGGTTGTGCTCCAGGATGACGATCTCATGGAAGCCGATACCGTGGTGGTCTCCATCGGGGATCTGCCCGACATCGATTTCCTGTCGGACACGGTTGACACCCGGAACGGGTTTATCAAAGTGGATGAGTTCAACCGTACTTCGGACAACAGCGTTTACGCCATCGGCGATTCCGTGGCGCCCGGCCTCATCACCGACGCCATTGGCGCCGGCAAGCGGGCGGCCCGTGCCATTGACGCGGCCATTCAGGGCAAGGCGCCGGAAATCGCCGACCCCCGGCCCCAAATCGATAAAGCACGGGTTTCCCTGGAATACTTTGACCCAACCATTAAAAGTTATGATACACTGGATCAATGCGGCGAGGAGTGCGCCTCCTGCGGACGGTGCCGGGATTGCCAGATCTGCGTCACTGTCTGTCCGGAAGCGGCCATCCAGCGGTTCGATACCAGCGACGGCGGATATGAATACAGGGTGGATCCTGCGCGGTGCATCGGATGCGGTTTTTGTGCAGGAGCGTGTCCCTGCGGCATCTGGGCCCTTGTCCCCAACACGCCCCTCTAAGGCGCTGTTGGGGAATTGAAATGAATTTAGGCGGAAAAGAGAGAATATGAAAGCGTTACTAGCACTTGCGGACGGCAGGACATTTCCCTGCCGCAGTTTTACGGGTCCCGGGGAGGCTGCCGGGGAGGTGGTGTTCAACACCAGCATGACCGGCTACCAGGAGATTCTGACCGATCCATCCTATTTCGGCCAGATGGTGACCCTGACCTATCCCCTGATCGGCAACTACGGTGTCTGCCCCGAGGATGTGGAGTCTGAACGAATCCAGGCACGGGCACTCATAGTCCGGGAATATGTTGATTTTCCCAGCAACTTTCGATCCACCGGCACCCTGGCCGATTATCTCAAAAAAGAGGGGGTGCTGGGCATCGAGGATCTTGATACCCGGGCCCTGACCCGTCATATCCGGACCAAGGGGGCCATGGGGGCTGTGATCTCAACCTCGGATCTTGATCCTGCAAGCCTTGTGGAAAAGGCCAAGGCCGTCGCACCCATGGAGGGGTGTGACTTTGTCAAGGAGGTGACCTGCGAGTTTCCCTATTTCTGGCGGGACAATCAGCCGGTTCATGTGGCCAAGAACGTCGCGTTGGACGCTTCCATCTGGCGCCATGGCAAAGAGAAGCACCGGGTGGCGGCGTTGGATTTCGGCATCAAGTACAACATCATCCGCTGCCTCGAGGCGGCCGGGTGCGAGGTGCTGGTTTTACCGGCCACTACTCCCCCCGACACCATCAGGCAGCTTGAGCCGGACGGCATCTTCCTCTCCAACGGTCCCGGGGATCCCGGACCCGTGTCCTACGCCATCGACACCATCAGGGAGCTTCTGGGCTTTAAGCCCATGTTCGGCATATGTCTCGGCATGCAGCTCATGGCTCTGGCCATGGGCGCCAAGACCCTGAAGATCAAGTTCGGTCACCGGGGGGGCAACCAGCCGGTGAAGAACCTTGCCACGGACAAGGTGGAGATCACCTCCCAGAACCACGGGTTTGCCGTGGATCTCGACTCCCTGGGCGATAAGGGTGGCCTTATGACCCATATCAATCTCAACGAGCGCTCCCTTGAGGGGATCAAGAACGAGGATCTTCAGGCCTTTGCCGTCCAGTATCACCCCGAAGCCTCCCCCGGCCCCCACGACGCCGCCTATCTCTTTAACCAGTTTGCAGGAATGATGGACAAGTAATATGCCTAAACGCACGGACATAAAAAAGATTTTGATTATCGGAGCGGGCCCCATCATCATCAGCCAGGCCTGCGAGTTTGACTACTCCGGAACCCAGGCCTGCAAGGCCCTTAAGGAAGAAGGATACGAGGTGGTCCTGGTCAACTCCAACCCGGCCACCATCATGACCGATCCTGAAACCGCGGATCGCACCTATATTGAGCCGGTGACCCCGGAGAGCCTTGCCAAGATCATTGAAAAGGAGCGGCCCTGCGCCCTGCTGCCCACCCTGGGCGGCCAGACAGGTCTTAACACGGCGATTGAAGCGGCCAAGATGGGGGTGCTTGACAAGTATAATGTCGAGATGATCGGCGCCTCCACCGAGGCGATCAAGAAGGCTGAAGACCGGGAGCTGTTCCGGGACGCCATGAACAAGATCGGGCTAAGGATTCCCAACTCCGGTTTTGCCAACAACATGCACGAGGTGGAGACCATCTCCAAGGAGATCGGTTTTCCCATCATCGTCCGGCCAAGCTTCACCCTGGGCGGCACCGGCGGCGGGGTGGCCTATAATCCCGAGGAGCTGGCCGTGCTGGCCAAGAGCGGTCTCGATGCAAGCTTCATCACCCAGGTGATGCTCGAAGAGTCGGTGCTGGGCTGGAAAGAGTATGAGCTTGAGGTGATGCGGGACCATGTGGGCAACGTGGTGATCATCTGTTCCATCGAGAACTTTGACGCCATGGGGGTTCACACCGGCGACAGCATCACCGTGGCCCCGGCCCAGACCCTGTCGGACAAGGAGTACCAGGTCCTGAGGGACGCATCCATCGCCATCATGCAGGAGATCGGCGTGGATACGGGCGGCTCCAACGTTCAGTTCGCCATCAACCCGGAAAACGGGGAGATGATCATCGTGGAGATGAACCCCCGGGTTTCCAGGAGTTCGGCCCTGGCCTCCAAGGCCACCGGATTTCCCATTGCCAAGATTGCGGCCAAGCTCGCCGTGGGCTACACCCTGGATGAGATCCCCAATGATATTACCGGCGAGACCCTGGCAAGTTTCGAACCCTCCATCGACTATGTCGTGACCAAGATTCCCAGGTGGACCTTTGAGAAGTTTCCGGAGACCGAGGATATCCTGACCACGGCCATGAAGAGTGTCGGCGAGACCATGAGCATCGGCCGGACCTTTAAGGAGTCCCTGCAAAAGGGGTTGCGGTCCCTTGAGATCGGCCGGTTCGGGTTCGGGGCCGACGGCAAGGATCCCCTTCCCGGCGCTGTTTCCCGGAACGAGCTGGAGTACCGTCTGGCCACCCCAAACTCCCAGCGGATCTTCTTTATCAAGCATGCGCTGACCAACGGCATGAGTGTGGAGGCCATCAACGACCTCACCGGTATCGACCCCTGGTTCCTCTTCCAGATGAAGCAGCTGGTGGAGTTTGAGAAAACCGTTGCCCTGGCAGGCAACGACCTTCCCAAGGATATGCTGGAAAAGGCCAAGCGGTGGGGCTATTCAGACAAGCAGCTGGCCCATCTTACCGGCATGGGTGAGGAGAAGATCGAAACCCTTAGAAAGCGCATGGGCATCGTGCCCGGGTACAAGCTGGTTGACACCTGTGCCGCCGAGTTCAGGGCCGCCACCCCCTACTACTACTCCACCTATGAAAAGGAGTGCGAGGCCAGGGTGTCCGACCGTAAAAAGGTGATCATCCTGGGCGGCGGTCCCAACCGGATCGGCCAGGGCATCGAGTTTGATTACTGCTGCGTCCATGCCTCCTTTGCCCTCCGGGAAGAGGGGGTGGAAAGCATCATGGTAAACTCCAACCCCGAGACCGTGAGTACCGACTACGACACCTCGGACAAGCTCTATTTCGAGCCCCTCACAAGGGAGGATGTGCTTCACATCGTTGAGAAGGAGAAGCCATTCGGGGTGATCGTCCAGTTTGGCGGCCAGACCCCCCTCAACCTTGCCACCGACCTTGAAAAGGCGGGCGTGCCCATCATCGGCACAAGCCCGGACAGCATCGACCGGGCCGAGGACAGGGACCGGTTCCAGGAGATGCTGGACAAGCTTGATATTGCCCAGCCGGCCAACGGCATTGCCACCAACATCGATGATGCCCACGCGGTTGCCAGGGAGATCGGTTATCCCGTGATGGTGCGGCCCTCATTTGTTCTCGGGGGCAGGGCCATGAAGATCGTGTACGACGCATCCGAGCTCGAGGAGTACTTCAACCTTGCGGTCAAGGCGTCTCCGGACCATCCGGTGCTCATCGACCAGTTCCTGGAGGACGCATTTGAGCTTGACGTGGACGCCATCTCCGACGGTGAGAACACGGTGATCGGCGGCATGATGGAGCACATCGAAGAGGCGGGCATCCATTCGGGTGATTCGGCCTGCGTGCTGCCGCCCTACAGCATCGACCAGAAGCACATCGACGAGATGACCCGGGCGGCCAAGGCCCTGGCAAAAGAGCTCAAGGTCAAGGGACTGATGAACATCCAGTTCGGCATCATGGACGACAAGGTCTATGTGATAGAGGTCAATCCCAGGGCATCAAGAACCGTTCCCTTTGTGAGCAAGGCCACCGGGGTTCCCCTGGCAAAGCTTGCCACCAAGGTGATGTTGGGCAAGACCCTTGGGGAGCTGGGGCTCACCGAGCAGGTGATCCCGGCCCACTATTCCGTGAAAGAGGCTGTCATGCCCTTTGACCGTTTCTCCAATGTGGATCCGGTCCTCGGGCCCGAGATGAAGTCCACGGGCGAGGTGATGGGCATGGACAAGGATCTGGGGGCTGCCGTGGCCAAGGCCCAGCTTGGCGCGGGCCAGAATTTGCCCGTTGAGGGCACCGTGTTCATCAGCGTCCAGGACAGTGATAAAAACGCGGCCCTGGAGGTCGCAAAAGGGTTCTACCAGATGGGCTTTGACTTGTTGGCCACCCGGGGAACGGCCATGTTTCTCCAGGAGAACGCCATCCCGGCCAAGGTGGTGGAGAAGGTCTCCACAGGCCGCCCCAATGTTGTGGACGCGGTCAAGAACAACGAGATCCAGCTAATCCTCAACACCGGGGCCAGCAGCCAGACCAAGGCGGACGGATATGCCATCCGGCGGGCCGCCATCCGGTACAAGGTCCCCTATGCAACCACCACCGACGGCACCCGTGCCATCTGCAAGGCGATCCAGGCCTTGAAAAGAGAGAGCCTGACCGTCATGGCGATCCAGGATTACCACACCCAGGAAGGTGAAACAAATGTGTGAAAACGACAGACCAAAGGATGAATGCGGGGTCTTTGGCCTCTATCGTCATCCCGAGGCGGCAAAGCTGACCTATTTCGGACTCTACGCGCTCCAGCACAGGGGCCAGGAGAGCGCCGGCATCAGCGTTTCCAGGGGAAGCAACAAGATTGATTCCCACAAGGGCATGGGACTTGTCCATGACGTTTTTAAAATGGAGGACCTGGAGCGCATCGAGGGCGGCAGCGCCATCGGCCATGTCAGGTACTCCACCACCGGGGATTCGGTGATCGCCAATGCCCAGCCCTTTGTGGTCAATCACCGGGGCCGCTCCTATGCCGTGGCCCACAACGGGAACCTGGTGAACGCCCACAAGCTGAAAAAGGAGCTTGAGGAGAACGGGTCGATCTTCCAGACCACCATGGATTCAGAGGTGTTTCTCCACCTCTTTGTCAAGAACCTGAAGGGCGGGGACGTGGTCACGGCGATCCGGAAGTCCGTGGCAAAGATCGAGGGGGCGTACTCCCTTGTGATCCTGACCTGCAAGGGGGAGGTGATCGGCGTCAAGGATCCCAACAGCTTCAGGCCCCTTGCACTGGGTAAGCTCAATGGCAGCTATGTGCTCTCGTCAGAAACCTGCGCCTTTGACCTTGTCCAGGCGGAGTTTGTGCGGGAGCTGGATCCCGGCGAGATCGTCATCATCAACGAGGACGGCGTCACCAGCATCAAGCCCGAGCCTGAGCCAAAGAAACACTCCCTGTGCATCTTCGAGTACATCTACTTTTCACGGCCCGATTCCACCATCTTTGGTAAAAACGTCTACCAGATGCGAAAGGCCCACGGAAAGCGGCTGGCCCAGGAGGCGCCGGTGGATGCCGACTTTGTGATGCCCTTTCCCGATTCCGGCAACTATGCGGCCATCGGCTATGCCGAGGAGTCGGGCATCCCCTTTGAGATGGGCATGATACGGAACCATTACGTGGGCAGAAGTTTTATCCAGCCCACCCAGAGCATGCGGGACTTTGCCGTGAGGGTCAAGCTCAACCCCGTGCGGGAGTTGATCCGGAACAAGGAGATCATCATCATCGAGGATTCCATCATCCGGGGCACCACGGCGATGACAAGGGTCCAGGCGTTGCGGGATCTGGGGGCGAAAAAGGTGCATATGCGCATCTCCTGTCCCCCCCACAGGTTTCCCTGCTTCTACGGTATCGACTTCTCCTCCAAGGGGGAGCTTGTGGCGGCGAGCAAGACCGAGGAGGAGCTGACAAGCTTTCTTGGGCTCGACACCCTCCACTACCTCTCCATTGAGGGGATGCTCGAGGCCAGCGGCGTGGAAAACCCGGAGGATCACTTTTGCAAGGCCTGTTTTGACGGATCCTATCCCGTGGCCTTTGATCCGGAATTAACCAAGGCGTGCATGGGGTAGTGATGCAGAAACGAACAGTCGCTTTTTCCAAGGATTCCTCCAACCTGTTTTTTCATATCCTCACCAAGTGTAACCTTAAGTGCCGGCACTGCTACATCAACCGGGAGGAGCACGGGGAGACCACCCTTTCCATGGACACCATCGAGCGGTGGCTTTCGCTCTTTGCCGACCGGGCCCGGGAGACCAACCTGATCTTCCTCGGGGGGGAGCCGACCCTTCATCCGGACTTGAGCCTTGCCGTGAAAGAGGCGGGTCGGCTTGGGTTTAAGTCCATCACCATCGATACCAACGGGTTTCTGTTCCACGACATACTGGACCGGATCACCCCGGAGGAGGTGGATTTCATCAGCTTCTCCCTGGACGGCGCCACACCCTCGACCAACGACGCCATCCGGGGCAAGGGGTGTTACGATGCCTGTGTCTCAGGGGTGAAACAGGCCGTTGCCAAGGGGTTTTCCACCTCCATGATCTATACGGTGAGCGGGGATAATATCCATGAGCTCGACCGGATGCCCGCCATGGTGAAGGAGCTGGGCATCGACCGCTTCTTCATCCAGGTGGTGGGGATCCGGGGGGAGTCGGCCGACGAGAACGGCCAGCTCCAGGTCACAAGGGAGAAATGGCTTGAGACCGTGCCCGGGGTGGCCGAAGAGGTGGCCCGGGCCGGAATCACCGTGACCTATCCCAAGGTGTTCCTAAACCCGGGGGAGGCGTTCCAGTGCGCAGGGCTTGTGGCGGACAACTACTTTGTCTTTCCCAACGGCCGGGTCTACCGCTGTCCCATCTGCGAGGACCATGCCGTCCATGGCCTTACCATTGTGGATGATCGCCTTGTCCCCACAACCACCCTTAACGAGACCGCCCTGTTCAACCTCGATATTCCCGAGGGGTGCGTGATGAACAAGCTGGTCCAGCCCGGCAACATCACCTATAGGGCCGACGGCACGCCCGAACACAGGATCGCCTGCTGCATGCTCAAGGAGGAGGTCCTGCCGGGCTAGATTTTTTTTCCGCCTGGCTTTTTTCGTCAGATTACTGAGGCTGGACCGTGGGTCCGGCCTCTGCTGTTTTATAGCTCAGGGCACATGAATTGACACCTTCCGCTTATTTATAATGATGAAAAGAGCATCAATCCATGTGCTCATATCTATAAGCCCCGGCATGCCAAAGAAAATTTCCTGTTGACAAGGGCTGCCCGATTTTTTACTAATCATTTAGATAGACCTTTTCCCGACGATAGATTGCGTCGCGATCCCCGTAACCGGGACCGTGCGAAATTTCATATTACAGGTGACCCATGCAGCCGTCCATGAACTGTTATGATGCCATCCTGGGACCCCTTGCTTCTTTTTACCGAAGGTGCGTAACCGGCTTTTGGGGCGCCATAGTCCGTCCGGGGCTGAAATCCCTGGTAATGGCGGTGCTCGTGCTTGTGCTCCTTCCGGATTTTGCCGGGGCAGGCCTGCCCGAAACGGTCCGGGGTATCTATTTGCCGGCCAACCGGCTTACCTCCCGGCGGCTCACCGAGGCGATCCATTACGCAAGGCTTGCCAACCTTAACGCGGCAGTGGTCCATGTTAAGGACCCCCTGGGCAGGTTGGTGTGGCACTCCCGCAACCCCATCGCCCTTTCCGTGGGCGCCGTCGCCGGTAACGGTTCCGTGGAACGTGCCCTTGCCCTGTTCAAGGAGAACAGGATCTGGACCATTGCCAAGATCGATGTTTTCAGTGACGATCTGCTGGCACGAAACTATCCCGGCGTCGGCCTTGAAGACAACACCCATGGGGGAGTGTGGCAGGACAGGAACGGTCTTGGCTGGACCAACCCCTTTGATAAACGGGTGTGGGCCTATATCCTGGATCTGTGCCGGGAGCTTGCAGCCATGGGATTTGATGAGCTTCAGTTCGACTATGTGCGGTTTCCCTCGGACGGCAGGCTTGCAAGCATCCGCTATCCCCTTGTCCAGACCGGGGTGTCAAGGGCAAGGTGCATCGGGAATTTTCTCAGCCAGGCCCGGGATGTGCTCAAGCCGCTGGGGGTGGTCGTTTCCGTTGATATCTTCGGCCTCACCGCCTGGAAGCGGGACGATTTCGGGGTGGGCCAGGTTCTTGAGGAGATCGTCCCCTTTGTTGACGTGATCTGTCCCATGTTATACCCTTCCCATTTTCCCCCCGGATTCCTGGGCTGGAAAACACCCGGGGACTATCCGGAAAAGATCATGGCCCTGAGCATGGCATCCCTTAAAAAAAGAACCTCCAGGTCTATCCGCCCCTGGATCCAGGGGTTCTGGTATACCCCCGGCCAGATACGCGCCCAGATGGACGGGGCGGCTTCCCAGGGAGAGTCCAGCTGGGCCGTGTGGAACCCTTCCGGCAACTATTCGCCTCTGTACCAGGCCCTTGCCCGGTCCATGGACACCACCTTTCCCGAGCCCGTGTTTTACCCTGCCCTTGGCGCGCTTCGGGAAAAAGGGGTCAACCTGGTCCACGGCTCAAGGAGCATCGTCAATCTTACCGACTACATGGGCGGGGATACGGTTCTTTCCCTTGAGCGGCCGGAACCGGGGAGCCCCGCCCGATTCGCCTCCTCTTCCGGGGTGGTGGCCACCATGGACGAGGCGATCCTAGACCGGATTTTATCCATGCGGAAGATCGCCTATCCAAAGCTTGCCACCAAGGCAAGGAAGGTGATGCTCGTGGCCGGCCTCCTCTCCGAAGACACCGGGATCGATCCCAGAAGGATGGATGAATCCCCGGTCCATGTGAACTGGAACCAGGGCTGTGTGTTTTCCCTCCGGGTTCCCCCGGCATTGCGGAAACTCCTGGGTGCCCGCCACCACCTTTCAAGAAAGGCTGAAATCCCATGATGCCGTATCCTAGGTCAGTTCAAACACGATGGTGATCTCCATGGCAAGGGGCGGCTTGAACAGGCTTGACGGGGGCGGTGCAAAGGGGGCGGCGTCCTCCAGGGCCCTGAGTGCTGCCCGGTCAAGGCTCTTGTGCCGTGACCGTTTGACAATGGACGCGGACAGGACCCGGCCCCGGGCCGTGATCACAAAGGAGATCTTCACCTTGCCCTCCATGTGCCGGGCCCGGGCCGCGTCAGGATAGCGCTTGCAGGTCTCGATCTTCAGCCGCAGCATGTCGAAGTAATCTCTCTTGGTAAAGAAGTCGGACGGTTTGGAGAGGCCCCAGTCCGCGGTTGAAAATTGGGTGGGGGAGGGCACGCCCGGGAGTTCCGGCACCCCGATCCCCTCCATGAGGGTGTCGGGACGGCTCGCATCCACGGGATCTATCTTGATCGGGGGATGCACCATCTTTTGAACCCTGGTTTCCCGGGCCGTGGCCACACTTGGCGGGGTGTGCCTGACCCTGGGCCGTGGGATCTGCCGGCCGGCAGGCCGTGGATTCTCCTTGAGGCCCAGCTCGATATAGGTCAGGGCGCCAAAACTGACGAGCCCTGACACATGGAGAAGGATGGCCAGGTGGATCGCCATGGAGACCAGGAGCACGCCGTGGAAAACCGTGAACCGGGGTTTCTTGGGAATTGAATCGGCCATGGCGTCAAAATCCCTTTTCCGTTGCAAGGCACAGGCGGCCCGCGCCCGCCGCCTTGGCAAGGTCCATCACCTTGACCGCCTTGTTCAGCACCACCCCCCGGTCGGCCTTGATGATCACAAGCTTGTCCCTTTCCGTGCCGATCAGCTCCTTGAGGTGCTTGAACAGCCGGTCTTGCCCGATCTTGGTTTCGTTGATATAGGCCTGGCCCTGTTTGTCCACAAACACGGTGATCTCGGTTTGCACCTGGGGGGCCGCGGCCTTGGCCTGGGGCAGCTTGATCTTGATCCCCTCGTCCACCATGAAGTTGGTGGTGAGCATAAAATAGATGAGCAGCATGAACACGATGTCGATAAGGGAGGTCAGCGGGGCCTGGATCTCATACCGGGGCCGCTTTTTCTTGTGTACCAGCATCTCACGCCCCCGGGGTTTTGGTTACGGCCTTGAGAAAGACGACCGCTCCGTTCTGGAGCCGGGCCTCATAGGTGTCGATCCGGGCCACAAGGTAGGAGTGGGCCACCATGCAGGGCAGGGCCACGGCAAGCCCTAAGGCCGTGGTGAGCATGGCCTCCCAGATGCCGCCGGCAAGCACGGCCGCATTGACCTTGCCCCCCATCTGCTGGATCACCATGAAGGCCTTGATCATGCCCACCACCGTGCCCAGAAGCCCCAACAGCGGCGCGATGTTGCCGATGGTGGCCAGGGTCTGGAGGTAGGCGGAAAGGGATCTCACCTCCCCTTCGATGGCGTTGACGACCACTGTCTCCAGGGTTTCCCTATCCCGGTCCTTCACCTCGATGGCCTGGGTGAGCATCCTGCCCATGGGGGAGTCGTTTTTGGCGGACAGCTCCCTTGCCTCGGAGCTTTTGTCCTTGGCAATCAGGTCGGCAACGGAATGGGCCAGGTTGCCGCCCCTGGATTTCATCCGGGCAAAGCTGATGATCCTTTCGAGAAAAATGGCCAGGGCAACAACGGAACAGAGGAGGATGGGCGCCACGAGAAATCCTCCCTTTGATAAAAATTCAAGCATAGATCACTCCTTTATAAGTATTTTTTACGTTTCCTTGTCTGAATTGCCGGCGTGTCAAGGCCGGGAGCCGGTAGAAAATCATCCGGCCATCTGCTCTTCCTGAAAGTCGATGATATCGGGACGGCCGTCAAAGTCGAGATCCCGCTCCTTTTTGATCAGGACCTCGGACTCGTCGTAGCGCTCCCATAGGTCGGGTTTGCCGTCCTCGTTGGTATCCTCCTCCACCATGACCACATGCCCCTGGTCATAGAAGAACCAGGTGTCCGGGCGGTCATCGCCGTTGGTATCCTTTTCCGCCCGGATGGGATTCTCTTCCGGGTCATAGAACCACACAAGGGTCAACCGGCCGGTGGCTTCCTCTTTTTCTTCGCTTTTCACCATCTTGCCATTCTGGTCGTAGTGAACCTTGAAGTCTATTTTGGCGTCGTTGTCCTCATCGATCTCCTTGATCCTGAGCACCCCGTCCTTATAGAAGAATCTGGCGTCAACGCTCTCGTCGCAATAGCGGTTCTGCTCGGTGACCCAGGACCATCCTGGGGTGTCAAACCGCTGGACGATGTCGAAACAGCCGTCCGCGTCGCTGTCTTTTTTAAGGCAGGTGCGCTTGCCGTTTCTGTACCGGATCTTGAGGTCCACCTTGCCGTCATCGGATTCATCCTTGTCCATATGGGTGATCTGGTTGTTGGCATAGTATTGCCAGGTGTCCTTCCGGCCGTTTAGGTCTGAATCGCTCTCCACCCGTTTTCTCTCCTCGTTTTTGTCAAAGAAAATGGTGGTGTCGGGCTTTCCGTCCTTGTTGTCGTCCCGGGTCTGGCGGTGGAGGCGGCCTGCCTTGAAATAGGAGACGGTCTCAAGCAGGGTGTCCCCGTCGCTGTCATACTCCACCCGGACCGGCACCCCTTTTTCAAAGAACCTGAGCCGGTCAATCTTTCCCGTGTGGCGGGTGTCCTCCCTGATGGTGCTGACCAGCCCCTTGCCGTCGAAACAGGTGAACTGGTCCGGGGTGTCGTCATGGTTGGTGTCTCGCTTTTGGGTGGCGGGAATGCCGTTTTTAAAGGTCGTGAAGGTGTCGAACGCTGCGTCAAGGTTGGAATCCTTTTTCTGGCGGACGGGCGCAAGGTTCGCGAACTCGGTGACCGAGTCCATGGTTCCGTCGTTGTTGACATCCTTTTCCTGGCGCGCGATCTCACCCTTGACATAGGTGCGGAAGGTCTCCATGACCGTGTCCCTGTCCAGGTCATGGGCGCTGTCTTTGGGAAGCCCTTCTCCATCGTAGCGCACCCGTGTGTCCAGATGACCGTCCTCGTCGTCATCCACCCGCTGCTCCACGGGTTTGCCATTGGCAAAGGACTGCCACACATTCACAGCGCCGTTGTCGTTGGTGTCCTTGGTGGAACGTACCACCTGGCCCTGTTCAAAATAGTAGACAAGGTCGAAGGCCCCGGTGCCGGAGGTGTCCTTTCGCATCTCGACAATGGTTTCGGTTTTGTCAAACAGGGAGAGCTGAACCAGGCGGCCCTCCGGCGATAACCGGGTCTGGCGGGTCCGCTTTTCCCCTTCAAAAAAGTCCTTGCAGTCCATGACCCCGTCAAGGTCCGTGTCCCGTTCCACCCGGGTAAGCTTTCCCTCCCCATAGTACTGGACCCGGTCCATGGCGCCGTCATGGTTGGTGTCGATCTCCATCCGGATGATGGTGTCGTTTGGGTCAAACACGGCCACTTGGTCCGTTACCTTGTCGTCATTGGTGTCTTTTTCAACCCGTCGCTCCTGTCCGGGTTTTTGCTCCAGCTCCAGCTCCCGGGCCTGGGCAAGGGAGGTTGAAACGATCATCAGCACGATCAAAAAAAGCTTTTTCATGTTTGCCACCTTTTCTTTTCATTGCGCCGGGGCGTTGCCGAAAAGCGTGCCCTGGGCTGATCCAACGGCCGTAAAAAACAAAAAAGCCACGAAGGTTTTTCTTTACAAAGAAAAATGCCTTCGTGGCTTCAGGTTGTTTAATCGTCTACTTTTACTAGTTTTCAGGACCGCCTTCAGGCGGCCGATAATCAACTCTCATATGAAATTGATCCCGCCGTGTCAACCCTTTTTATCATAAATCAGTAATCGCCTGTTACTAGGTTTTTCCTGGTTCAGGGGGCAGAAGAGCGATTTTACCCTGTTCAACGCCCCGGCTGGTTAAAAATCATGCTTGTTGACCCTGCCCCTGAGCTTTTTCAGCCGGGCCCTCCTGGTTTTGCCCTCAAGGCGCCGTTGCTTTGACCCGGCGGTGGGGCGTGTCCTGCGCCGCTTTTTTTGGGTGGCGACGCTCTGCTGAATCAGGGCCGTAAGCCTTGCAAGGGCGGCCTCCCGGTTCATTTCCTGGCTGCGGTGTTCCTGGGACTTGATGACAATTACCCCCTGGGCGGTGATCCTATGGTCCGTCAGCGTTAGCAGCCGCTCCTTATAATGATCGGGCAGGGAGGAGGCCTTGATGTCGAACCGCAAATGGATGGCCGAGGAGACCTTGTTGACGTTCTGGCCCCCTGCTCCCCGGGCGCGGATAGCGGTCATCTCTATCTCTGTCTTTGGTATGGCAACGCTGTTTGAAATCCTCAGCATGGCGCTCGTGTGATCGTATTCGTTCAAATTGAATCTTCCTCCTGATGTTTCATGGTCAGACTCTCGATAAGGGGCATAGGGAAAGTCTGTCCTATAGTTGGCAGTGGAAAAGATCCGTGTCAAGGAGTATTTCCGTTGCTCCCTGTTTCCGGAATGGTGTATCGTGGTGGCAGCATTCCAGCTCTCCGCATATGAATAGAGATACTTTCTTACTCTAACAGGTAAAACCAAGGAACCCTTTGAGTGCAAACATCCATGGAAAACATGAACCTGCCCACGGAAGCCCCGGACATGGATCTTTCTCGACGCAGGCCCCGGGAGAACCCGCCCGGCACCTTCTCCCTGGTTATAGGGAAGCGGGTGGCCCCGGAGCTGTGGGACCGCTATGTCCGGAAGGAGCCCGGGGCGGAGTTTACCCATCTGTCCGGCTGGGGCCGGGTGATCCGGGAGGTGTACGGACACAGGCCGGTTTATCTGGCTGCAACGGAAACCTCCAGGGGCGGTGATGTTGTGCGCGGGATTTTACCCCTGGTACGGTTCCGGTCCATGGCCGGGGGAGGACGGCTGGTCTCCCTTCCATTCTTTGACACGGCCGGGATTCTCGGGCAGTCCCGGCCGGTGGAAGCCATGCTCCTCAAAAGGGCCGTGGCCCTGGTGAAGGCCAGGGGCTGCGCCGGCCTTGAGATTCGCCAGGATTTTCCCCTCTCCTGTTCAACCGCCCTGCCCGGACTCGGTATGAAGGTGGCCACCCATAAGGTGGGGCTGAAGCTGCTACTCGAACCATCTCCCCAACGGATGATGAAGCGGTTCCGGTCCAAGCTTCGCAGCCAGATCAACAAGGCCGTAAAAAACGGGTTGCGGGCGCGGATCGGCAAGGCGGAGCTGATTGATCCCTTTTATGAGGTGTTCAGCCGGAACATGCGGGACCTTGGCTCCCCTGTCCATTCCAGGCGGTTCTTTGGGGCGGTGATGGAGCGGTTCCGGGAGCACGCTTTTATCTGTGTGGTGACCCATGGCCGGCAGCCCGTTGCCGCGGGCTTCATGTTCCGGTTCAAGGATGAGATGAAGAATCCCTGGGCCTCCTCGGTCAGGGCGTTCAGGCCGATGAACGCCAACATGCTCCTCTACTGGGCGATGATCCGGTTCTCCTGCAACCTTAAGCTTTCGCGGTTCGACATGGGGCGGTCCACCCGGAACGCCTCCACCTTCCGGTTCAAGAAACAGTGGCGGCCGGAAGAGCGGCAGCTCTACTGGTTTCAATGGTCCCCCGGGAAGAAGGGGCTTCCAACGGAATCCTTAAGTTTCAGACCCTGGACCGGGCTGCCCCTTGCCATGGCCAATGGCCTCGGGCCCCTGGTGCGGCGGCATATCTCTTTGTGACGGAGGATGGGTATGGACAGGAAAAGCGTGTTGACCATTCCCATGCCCCTCCAGGTGGTTGTGGACGATGTGGGGTGGTGGTCGGGACGGGACGGGTCAAAATACAACCAGCCATTTCGCACCGCCATGGGCAGGGATCATCTTCCCCGGGATTATGAAGCCTTGCTTCAGCTGGGAAAAAAGCTTGCCACGAAGATCCTTGCAGGGTTTGTGCTCTGCGAATGGGACCGGGCGGGCATCCTGAAGAACCTGCCCACGGCCACCTGGATGGGAAGGGACTGGTCGGTTGACTGGGTGGCCCCCGCGCTGATGGAGCAGGCAGGCGGGATCATCAAACAGGCCGGCGCCCACATGGAGATGGCCCTCCACGGTGTCGGGCACGAGTTCTGGACGGGCCGGACCATGCACCGGGCCGAGTTCCACGACCGGTGCTCCCGCATGAGGGACCGGGACGAGATCCGGCGGCACCTTGAGTTCTTTTTCAGGATCATGGACCAGCACGGCTTCTCTCCCCGGCCCACCGCCTTTATCCCCCCGGCCATGAAGCACAGCATGGGCAATGGGGACAAGGGGTTTCAGAAACTGTTGAACGAGGCTGGCATCCGCCTGGTGACGGCCTGCTTCCAAAAGGCGAGGCACCTTGCTCCCCCCCGCTATCCCACTGTCACCTGGGAGTGCGGGGTGCTGGTCCTGGACCGGGGCGTGGGGGAGGTGGCCTGGAATCTTGTTGGTCCAACGCCCCGGTTCGGGTTTGACAGGCCCCTGCTGGTGCTCCACTGGTCCAATATTCTCCACAAGGACCCGGGCCGGAACCCCCAGGTGGTGGATGCCTGGGCAAAGTTAATCCAAAAGGGGGCCCGGCAGCACGGGATGCTGCTTGCCATGGACACGGAGGCCTGCATCACCCAGTACCTTTACCGGACATGCTCGAAAATCCGGCGGACCCATAACGAGTTTTGCATCGATCTTTCCTGGCGGCGCACCCTTCCCATTAACCGTTTCAAAGGCCCGTTCGCCATCCGGGTGAACTGGCCGGGCCCGTCAAGGTTCAGGGTGGCCGGGGCCAGGGTGGTATGCCCAGGACAGGGAAGATGCGGTTTGCACACAATTCCCGGGGAATCTTCGGTGACAGGACCTGGTGGGAAATTAGTGGAACAGGGGGGAGGCGGTTTGCGTGCAAGCGCCGGGGAATCCCAGGTGGCAGGGCCTGGGTTGGAAATCGTGGGAAAGAAGGGGGACCCCTCCATCATCTTCCTGCTCCCCGAAGCCGACCGTATCTATCTGAAACCGGACCCCGGCCCTTGATATAAATGGTTGTATCGGGAATTCCTATGACACCGTAAAAACCGATTCGGATAATCTCTTTGACTTGGGGGCCTGCATCCCTATAATTGGTGAGATTTTTATGAACTAATTACAGGGGAACTAAACCGGGACATGGATACGGCACACATCCTTGAAAAGGGGTCGGGCAGGATCAACGAGGACGCCCTTGTCATGGAGCAAAATCTGTTTGGGGTGTTTGACGGGGCAACCAGCCTTGACAGGGCCTTGTTTGACGACGGCAAGACAGGCGGCATGATCGCTTCGAAAACGGCCTGCTCCGTTTTCGCAAAGAACGGGTTTCCCCTTGCCGCCCTTGCCAGGCATGCCAACCGGGAAATCCGGGAGAGCATGCTCGCCCATGGCGTGGATGCATCCGCAAGGGAGTGTCTCTGGAGCACCAGCGCCGCCGTGGTCCGGATCGAGGACCGGGAGCTTGAGTGGGTCCAGGCAGGCGATTCCTTCATTGTTCTCATCTATGGGGATCAGTCCCACAAGGTGCTTGTGGAGCAACCGGATCACGATTATGAAACCCTCTCCATCTGGAAACGAATGGCTTCCACCAGCCAGGTCACCATTGGTGAGGCCCTGGCCGGGCAGATAAAAAAGACCCGGAAAGAGATGAACCGTTCCTACGGGGTGCTCAACGGGGAGCGCCAGGCCGATAGGTTCATCCGCTCCGGGGTGGAATCCCTGGACCAGGTCACGGACATCCTTCTTTTCACGGACGGTCTCCAGCTGCCTTCCCAAACCCCTGAGCCCCGGAAGGCGTTTGACGATCTGGTCCACAACTATCTCAGGCTCGGGCTCCACGGCCTCAGGGACCGCATCCGGCGGGTTGAAAAGACAGACCCCCTGTGCCGGGAATATCCCCGGTTCAAATGCCACGACGATATTGCCGCCATCTCCATCCGCCTTTAACATCTCACAGGGAAGGCTTATTAGGAACAACGCCAGGGTGGGTGGTCAACGGGCGTGATTTTGCCTGGGCCCCTCCATCCTTGGGGCCTTTTGATCAGGCGTCTTTCTCCAGGGCCTTTCGGTACACCCCCTCTATTCTTTCAAACACCCGTTCCCAGGTGTAGCCGCTTGCCATTGATGCCGCCTTTTCCGGATCGGGCACCCCTTTGGTGATAAAAGCTTCGATCTTTTGGGCCAGGGTGGTGGCCAGGGTCTTTTCCAGGCGGGGCATGTCCGCGTCATGGGGGGTGTCCACGGTGGCAAGCGGTGGCAGGTCGATCAGGGTGACCCGACCGCGGGTATCGTTGCCCAGCACCTCCTTTGTGCCGGCAAGGGCAGTGGTCACCACGGAACATCCCGAGGCCAGGGCTTCCATGAGCACAAGGGGCAGTCCTTCGAAAAAGGAGGGCAGCACAAAGAGATGGGCGCGTTTCATGAGGGCGGCAAGGTCGGGGTGGCTCAGGGAACCGTGGAGCACCACCTTCTCTCCAAACCCATGCGCCAGGCGCTCGCAGAGTTCTTTCTCCTCTCCGCTGCCCCCGCCTGCAAGGTGGAGCCGCCAGGGCAGGGCCCGGATCGTTTCAAGGGATCGCAGCAGCCATGGCACCCCCTTGGACAGGCTCAGTTTTCCCGCATAGAGCAGCTCAACCGGCGGGGGCATGCTTTTTTCTCCCGGGGCGAAAAGGTTATCGTCAAATCCGGCGCCCACGACCTCCACCTTGTCCCCGGTTCCGGGGTAGGCGGCGAGGATCTCCTGCTTCTGGGCCCGGCTCAGGGCCATGATCCGGCTTGCCCGGGTTGAGAGCAGGGTGGGCCGCTCCGCCAGGTGGGGGCAGAGGGCGCGCTGGCGCAGGCAGGTGCCGTGGCAGGAGACCACCAGGGGAATCCCGGGGGCTGCTTCCGCTGCAAAGGCGGATACGAGCCAGAGGTGGTGGCTGTGGATGAGATCGGGTTGGAACCGGGTGACCGCATCCTTGATCTTTTCTTTGAAAGCGATTTCGTATTCGGCCAGTTGTTCCGGCGTCAGGGTGGAGAACACGCTGCTCGGGTAGGGCATCACGTCGCTCATCCCGGGGATGGGAAAGCCCAAGGCCGGGCCCTTGAATCGGACAAAGCTGGTTCGGGCCTGATCGATGAGGTCTCCATCCAGGGTGAAACCGTCCTGGATGGCCGCCACAAGGGCGTTCTCGTGGCCGTTTCGGGTGCAGAACCGCAACAGGGCCTGGAGGTATTTCCCGCTGCCGGTGAGGTCCGGCATCTGGCTGATAAGGTGTAGTATTTTCATGGGCAATAAAGTACCACGAATTTATTGAAAATAGTAAAGAAATCCATTGACATTTAAATGCAGGCGTTTTATATCTTTTCGCAAGGTTCAGGTGACTTTGTAGTAAAGAGGGAATCCTGTGAAAATCAGGAACGGACCCGCCGCTGTGACCGGGGATGAACGCTGCTGAGTGTCACTGTCCGAAAGGACGGGAAGACGCAGCAAGTAAGATGATCCGGGAGTCAGAAAACCTGCCTGAACAGAATGATCCTTTTGTGCCTGCGCGGTTGGGCTGGATTAACAATATGTTGTCTTGTGAGGATGAATACGGGATCCCCATATCGATTGATTGTCGGTATGGGTTTTTTTTTGCTCCGGGAGCGGGGCACATGCTCACGGGATGAACATACGGCCAACAGCAGGTGTGTTTCAGTAGCGGACCTTGGCGTGTGAAATGTTTCACATGAAACAATGGGCTGGTTTCAGAAGAGCATGGCGCATTCCAAGACCGATCTACTGACTTAATATAAAGGATCAGGGATGTAAATCCCCACGGTTACCATAAGGAATATGGCACTGAAGTGAGTGTACCGGTTACCGCCATATCAAAAAAGAGAACAGGGTTTCTGGTGCTCCTGTTCTCTTTTTTACTTATCGGGATGATAGGTGTATCCGCATCCATGGGGTATATGCAGATTGGACTCACGGAGATCGTGAGAATAGTCGCGGGTGAGTTGGGGGGCGGTGGAATTTGTGTGGAAAGGCTGGATTCCACCTTGAGGACCATCGTGATGGAGGTCCGCCTTCCAAGGATTCTCACCTGCGCGGCCGTGGGGGGGGCGCTTTCGATTTCGGGCGTTCTCTTCCAGGGAATACTCCTCAATCCCCTTGCGGATCCATACACCCTCGGGGTGTCAGCCGGCGCAGCTTTTGGTGCCTGTGTCGCCATTGTGTTGAGCCTCGGTTCAACCCTTGTCCCGGTTCCGTTGTTCGCTTTTGTCGGGGCCTGTTTTACCCTGTTGTTTGTGATGTTTCTCTCCTACACAGGGAAAAACAGGACCTCGCCCTTCTCTTCCAACAGCCTGATTCTCTCCGGTATCATCGTTGCCGCGATTTTGTCCGCGGGCATCAGTTTCATGAAATACATTGCCGACGAACAGGTCGCCGTCATCATTTTCTGGCTCATGGGCAGTTTTGCGTCAAAGACCTGGGGCGACGTGGCCTTGACCCTGGTGTTCCTTGCAGGGGGCCTTGGGGTTTCTTTGTTCTTTGCACGGGATCTCAACCTGATTTCCTTAGGGGAGCGTTCCGCCGCAAGCCTGGGGGTGGATACCGGCCGGGTGACCCTGATTCTTCTCATCACAGGGTCTTTGCTGGCTGCGGTTTCGGTTTCGGTCTCCGGGATCATCGGGTTTGTCGGCCTACTGGTGCCCCACATGGTGCGGCTGGTTTCAGGGCCGGACAACCGCAAGCTCATTCCCCTGTCCATGCTCATGGGAGCCATTCTGCTTCTTGGGGCGGACACCATCACCCGGGCCGTTCTTCCCCATGAGATTCCAATTGGGGTGCTTACCGCCCTCATGGGCGGGCCGGTCTTCTGCTGGATCTTTAAACGGAGCCAGGGCAAATAGGAACCGCCATGGAAATGTCCATTCGCAATCTCAGCTTCTCCTATGACAGCGCCCCCGTGCTCCAGGGCATCGACCTTGATTTCAAACCGGGACGCTTCTATTCTATTCTCGGTCCCAACGGCTGCGGCAAGACCACCCTGCTCGATCTTCTCATCCGGCACACCCGGCCCCATGCCGGCACCATCACCCTGGGCGACCGGGCAAGACCCCTGGATCGCCTGTCCAGGAAAGAGATCGCCCAAACCATCGCCCTTGTATCCCAGAACTACGACATCAATTTTCCCTTTACCGTGAAAGAGGTGGTGATGATGGGGCGGCATCCCTATATCCCGCGATTCTCACCCCCGGGAGCCGGGGATGTGAGGATCGTGGAGCAGATGATGGAGAAAACCGGCATCAACGGTTTCAGTAACCGGCGGATCACGGAACTGAGCGGCGGGGAGCGGCAGCGCTGTGTGGTTGCCAGGGCCCTTTGCCAGGATACCCCGTTGCTCTTTCTGGACGAGGCCTTCTCCAGCATGGATATCAGTCACACCCTGCGCCTGTTGAGCATTGTCAGGGAGGCGGTGGACCGGACCAACAAGACCGTTGTGTCGGTGTTCCACGATATCAATCTTGCCTCTGCCTGGTCCGACAGCCTCGTGTTCATGAAGGCGGGGAGGGTGGTTGCCGCGGGCGACACCCGGGAGGTGCTGACCGAGGCGGTGTTGAAGGAAGTGTTTGAGGTTGAGTCCCGGGTGGCGTTCAACGAATATGCAGGGGCCAGGCAGGCTTATTTTCGGGCGGGCGCCCATGGATAAAACAAGGGAGAAGGGAAGATGGTGTTTCCATTGACGGGTCGGTTCGCAAGGATGATATTGGGGGTGGTGCTTTGTTTTTTATCAACAACGGCAGGGGCCGGAACCGTCGTTGACCAGGGGGGCAGAACGATCGTTGTTGACAAGCCCTTCTCCCGTATCATCTCCCTCTACGGGGCCCATACGGAAAATTTAAGCTTCCTGGGCCTGGACCGGGAGATCATCGGTGTGGCCCGGAGCGACTCCCACGACAAACGGTTTTCATCAAAGCCCTGGTTCTCCTACCATGACGACCCGGAAAAGTTCCTCGGGGCAAGGCCCGACCTTGTGCTGGTCCGGCCCATGATCGAACGGGGCTATCCGGGACTGATACGGCGGCTTGAGCGCTCTGGCATCACGGTCGCCTCGCTGCAGCCCGCCACGGTTGAGGAGATGTACGATTACTGGCTATCCCTTGGCTCTCTTACGGGACAAGACGGACGGGCGGCCGGAATGGTGGCGGACTTTCAGCGGCAGGTGGCCTTTTACCGCTCCCTCACCCAGGGGGTGACGCCAAAAAAGCGGGTCTATTTTGAGGCGATCCATTCCCGGATGAAGACCTTCACTCCCGGCTCCGTGGCTTTGTTTGCCCTGGAGGCCGCGGGGGGCATCAACGTTGCCGGGGATGCCGTCTCCTCCAGGGGGACAAACATCGGCAACTATGGCAAGGAGAGGATACTCTCCCACGGCAAGGAGATCGATGTGTTCCTTGCCCAGCAGGGGGTGATGAACCAGGTTACCCTTGGGATGATCAAGAACGAACCCGGCTTTGGTATTATCAAGGCGGTCAGGAACGACCAGGTATATCTCATTGACGAGATGATCGTGTCACGGCCAGGATTCAGGCTGT
Organism: Desulfobacteraceae bacterium; assembly: GCA_024225635.1. Classification (GTDB taxonomy): domain Bacteria; phylum Desulfobacterota; class Desulfobacteria; order Desulfobacterales; family Desulfobacteraceae; genus Desulforapulum. Next base: position 148,669 of record JAAEMK010000497.1, read on the forward strand.
TACAGGGAATTAGAACCATAGGGGAGATCCTCTATCCCGAACTGTTCGGCGCCCTTGCCGAATGATCCAGGGAGATGGAGCCCCAAAAACAAGGAAGTAAATAGTATGAAAACAGTTGGCAAACTTTTTGGTATCGGCGTCGGCCCCGGGGACCCGGAACTCTTGACCCTCAAGGCGGTGCGCCTGATCAACCAGGCGGATGTGATCTTTACCGCGGCATCCACCAAGAATACCTACAGCCTGGCCGTGGAGATCGCCCGGCCCCATATTTCCGAGCAGGCAACCATCCGTTCCCTCTCCTTTACCATGAGCAAGGACAAGGACAAGGCCAGGGCGGCCTGGGATAACAACGCAAAGGAGATCGCAAAGGTGCTGGAGGAGGGAAAGAACGTGGCCTTCCTCACCCTGGGGGATCCCATGACCTACTCCACCTACGGGTACGTGCTCAAGAGCCTGAAAACCGTGATGCCAGATGCCGTCATTGAAACCGTTCCCGGAATCACTTCCTTCCATGCGGCGGCCTCAAGGCTGAACCGGACCCTGGTGGAAGCGGAAGAGTCCCTGCTGATCTCCTCGGGCGCCTATGGCGGTGAGCCCTTGAGGAAGAGCATGGCGGGGGTGGAGAATGTGGTGCTGCTCAAGGCCTATAAGAACACTACCGACATCAATGTGGCCCTCAAGGAGGCCGGGCTGTTTGAAAACGGGGTCGCCATCACCAAGTGCGGCAGGGAAGGGGAGGAGATCATCGATAATCTGGGTGATCTTGAGACACGGGACCCCAACTACTGGACCCTGATCCTGGCCGGAAAATGAAGAAGCCATGTCAGAAAAATCGCCGGTCCATGACCGGCTTTGTTCTATCTACCAGGGAGGGGCATGATGGGGGTTGATATCATCGGCATTGGGCTGGGTGGGGAGGACCTCACCAGCAGGCATCAACAGATTATCCACAGGGCCGATCTCCTGGTGGGGGGGCGCCGCCACCTTGAGCTGTTCAGGGAACTTGGCATGGAGACCCTTCCCATTTCAAAGGATATTTCCCATGTGGTTGCAACCGTCAAACAACGGATGGAATCAGAGCGCATTGTGGTGCTGGCCTCCGGGGATCCCCTCTTTTTCGGCATCGGGTCCACCCTGGTCCGGGAGCTCGGGAAAGAAAAGGTGACCGTTCATCCCAACGTCTCCTCCCTGGCTGCCGCCTTCAGCGCCATCAAGGAGCCCTGGCAGGATGCCCGGCTCATCAGCCTCCATGGACGGGAGGTGCCGGACCTGGTCGAGATCCTGAAAGCCCATGACAGGATCGGCATTCTGACGGATCATACACGGACGCCCGGCTGGATCGCAAACATCCTCCTGGGGAACAGTATCCCCGGGTTCGGCATGTGGGTGCTGGAGCGCCTTGGCGCCAAAGAGCAGGCCATCTCCCGGTATGATGACATGGCCGGGGTGGCGGAGATGACCTTTGCCACGCCCAATGTGGTGGTGCTGAAACGGATTGAATCCTCCGAAGGGGAGGTCTCCCGGGAGGCGGGAAGCACGGAGCTTCCGGGTGAAGTGTTGAAACCGGCCACGGTAAACGGCGAGGGGGCGGTGACGAAAACATCTGCCATCTGGCCGGGAATGCCGGATGAGTGCTTTGTCCATGAAAAGGGGCTGATCACCAAGGCCGAGGTGAGGAGCATCTCCCTGTCCAAGCTCAAGCTTGTGTCCAACGATTTCATTGTCTGGGATCTTGGCGCAGGCTCCGGGTCCGTGGGCATCGAGGTGTCCGCCTTTGTTCCACGTGGACGGGTGATCAGCGTGGAGAAGAACGAAAACAGGCTCGCCGACATCCGGGCAAATGCCGCGCGCTTCGGGGTGACCAACCTGGATGTGGTCCATGGAAACAGCCTCGGGGTGATGGATCGCCTGCCCGATCCGGATCGGATTTTCATCGGCGGCGGGGGCGGGGATCTCGGGAAGATCATCCGGGCGGCCGGAAAAAGGCTGAAAAAAGGCGGGGTGATGGTCGTGAATACGGTGCTCATCCAGAACATGGAGCCGGTGCTGGCCCTCTTCAAAGAGATGGGATTTCGATCCCGGCTGGTCCAGGTCCAGGTATCCAAATCAAGATCCATGCCGGTGGGGGAACGCCTGGAGGCGTTGAACCCGGTGTGGGTGATTTCAGGTGAAAAAATCTAAGGAAACAATATATGTCTATGGAAACCTATCCAGTTATATTTGCAGGCGCGGGACCCGGGGACCCGGATCTCATTACGGTCAAGGGCCAGAAAGCCCTTGCTGCGGCTGATCTCATCATCTATGCAGGCTCCCTTGTGCCCGAGGGCCTGCTCAAGTGGAAACAGGAGGCGGCCGAGGCTGTCAACAGCGCCTCCATGGATCTTGGGGAGATCGTTGACATGATCCGCACGGCCCATGGGGCTGGGAAAAGGGTGGTGCGGCTCCACACCGGGGACCCCTCCCTTTACGGCGCCATCTTTGAGCAGATGCGGGAGCTTGAGCGGTATGATATCACCTACCAGGTGATCCCCGGAGTGACGGCGGCCTTTGCCGCAGCCGCGGCCATGGGCATGGAGTATACCCTGCCCGAGGTGACCCAGACCCTGATCCTCACCCGGATTTCGGGCAGGACCCCGGTGCCGGAGCAGGAGGAGCTGGAAAAACTGGCGTCCCACCAGAGCTCCATGGCCATCTATCTTTCCATTGCCCACGTGAAACGGGTGGAGGAGATCCTTGGCAAGCACTATGGGAAAGAGAGCGCATGCGCCGTCGCCTATAAGGTCGGGCACCCTGAAGAGCGGATCGTGTTCACCACCGTGGAGAAACTCAGTTACACGGTGGAGACCGAGAAGCTCAACCGCCAGGCCCTGATCATCGTTGGCAAGGCCGTGGCCGCCGCCAGGGACAAGGGCGATGTGATCAAGTCGAAACTCTATGATGCGGGCTTTTCCCACGGTTTCAGGGAGAAGAAGTGACCCGGGAGCAGAACCGGACAAAGAAGGTTGCCATCTGGGCCATCACCCCGGGAGGGGTGGGCCTGGGGGAACGGTTATTTAACGGGATGGACCTGGCGGACTTTTTTGTGTCTGACAAGCTTTCCCTTACCCGGGAACTTCCCACGGGGGCCAGGCCGTTTAAATCCCTTTCCAGGGCTTTGGGGGAAGGGTTCCACGCGTATTCGGCCCACATTTTTCTTTTTTCCACGGGCATTGCCGTGCGGATGATCGCCCCTTTGCTGAGATCCAAGCTCGAGGACCCGGCCGTGGTGGTGGTGGATGACAGGGGGCTGAATGCCATCTCCCTGGTGTCCGGCCACCTGGGGGGCGCCAATGAACTTGCCCTGGGGGTGGGGAAGCTTGTCGGGGCAAGGCCGGTGATCACCACGGCCACGGACGTGAACCAATTGCCCTCCATTGATATGGTGGCAAAGGAGAACGGTCTTTTGATCGAGAATCCTGAAATGATCAAGACCATCAACATGGCCTTTCTGCAGGGCCGGGCCGTGGAACTCCAGGATCCCTTTGATCTGGTCGTTCCCCATCTTCCGGAACGGTTCGTTATTTCAAGGGCGGCGGGACCCACGGGAACACGGCCTGCCGTTGTGTGCACGGACCGGGTGGTGGATCTTCCACGTGAAACCCTTGTGCTCAGGCCCGGGACCCTGGCCGTGGGCATCGGTTGCAACCGGGGCACGGCCATGGAAGAGATCCACGGGTTTTTGACCAACCTGTTCCGTGACCGGGGACTCAGTCCCGGCAGCATCGCCCTGCTGGCCACCACCGACGTAAAGGCCGATGAAGCAGGCCTCCTGGCCCTTGGTGAAAAACTTGGGCTTGATATTCGATTTTATGATAAACCGAGCCTCAACTCGGTAACCACGATTCAGAATCCATCCAGGGTGGTGGAGAAACATTTGGGAGTAAAAAGCGTATGCGAAGCAGCAGCGATTCTGGCAGCGAACAACGGGAAGCTCATTGTGCCAAAGCAGAAACAGGGGAATGTGACCCTGGCCGTGGCCCGAAAACCGGCCGGCTATTTGTCATCGGGACCGGTCCCGGGGATGTAAGTTACATGGCGGGCAGGGCCCTCACCCTCCTGGAACAGGCCGAGGCCATTGCCGGATATACCACCTATATTGATCTGATCAAGCCTGTGATCGAGGGCAAGGAGATCATTGCCACGGGCATGAAAAAAGAGGTGGACCGGGTGGACAAGGCTATCGGCGAGGCCCTGGGCGGCAAGGTGTGCGCCCTGATTTCCGGGGGGGACGCTGGCATCTATGCCATGGCGGGCCTTGTGTTTGAGATGTGCGAAAAAAAGGGGATTCGTCTTGTTCGCCACGGCAGTGACTGGACAAGGAGCGATGATGGCGAGGTGCTGGAGATCGAGGTGGTTCCCGGCATCCCGGCCCTGGCCTCGGGCGCGTCCCTGGTGGGGGCCCCCTTGACCCACGATTTTTGCGCCATCAGCCTGAGCGACCTGCTCACCCCCTGGGAGACCATTGAAAAGCGGATCGAGGCGGCGGCCTCGGCCGACTTTGTCATTGCCATCTACAATCCCAAGAGCAAAAAACGGGACTGGCAGCTCAACCGGGCACGGGAGATCATCCTCAAGTACAGGAAGCCGGAAACACCGGTGGGGATCGTGACCTCCGCCATGCGGGAAAACCAGCAGGTGTCGGTGGTATCCCTGGAAAAACTGGACCGGGCCGAGGTGGGCATGCAGACGGTGCTTTTTGTGGGCAACCAGGCATCCGTGGAATACCTTGACTTCATGTACACTCCCAGGGGATACTCCGGCAAGTACGATCTATAGGCAATGGCTCCTTTTCTTTTAATCATCATCGGAGGCAGGTAATGAAGGGATATGTTCAGGTCTACACGGGAAATGGCAAGGGAAAAACCACGGCGTCCCTGGGACTTTCGGTCCGGGCGGCGGGCGCGGGATTCAAGGTGTTCATCGTCCAGTTCCTGAAGCAGGGGGATTATTCGGAGATCAAGGCCTTGGAGCGCTTTTCCGATCAGATCACCATTGAGCAGTACGGCCTGGGACGCTTTGTCAAGGGCAAGCCCTCGCCGGAGGATATCGAGGCCGGTCAAAAGGGGTATGAGCGGGTGGCCGGCATCCTCAAGCAGGGGGAGCACGATCTGGTGGTGGTGGAGGAGGGGAACGTGGCTGTCATGTGCGGCCTTTTCCCTGAAGAGAAGCTCCTGGATCTCATGGAGATGAAACCCGACCATGTGGAACTTGTGATCACGGGCCGCGGGGCCACCCCTGCCGTGATGGAACGGGCGGATCTCGTGACCGAGATGAAAGAGATCAAACATTATTACCAGGCGGGCGTGCCTGCAAGGGTCGGCATAGAGAAATGAAAAAAAAGACAGACGCCATCGCCGTGTTCGGCACCGGATCCGATGTGGGAAAGAGCATCGTCAATGCCGCCCTGTGCCGGTCTTTGGCGGACCGGGGCGTGAATGTGGCGCCCTTCAAGTCCCAGAACATGTCCAACAACTCCGGGATCACCCCTGAGGGCCTTGAGATGGGACGGGCCCAGATCGTCCAGGCCGAGGCCTGCCGGATCGCCCCCCACGTGGACATGAACCCGGTGCTGTTAAAACCCACGGGCGAGATGGGCTCCCAGGTGGTGCTCAACGGCAAGGCCTTTGCAAACGAGACCGCCGCCGATTACCATACCAAAAAGGAGCTCTACTTCAAGGAGTCCTGCAGGGCCTACGACCGGCTCAAGCGCCGGTACGATCTCGTGGTCATGGAGGGCGCCGGTTCCTGTGCCGAGGTGAACCTCATGCATTCGGACATCGTAAATTTTCCCATGGCGGCCTATGCCGGGGCCCCGGTGATCCTTGTGGCGGACATTCACCGGGGCGGTGTGTTCGGCCAGATCGTCGGCACCCTTGCGTGCCTGCCCCGGGAGTTCCGGGACATGATCAAGGGCTTTATCATCAACCGGTTCCGGGGGGATATCTCCCTGTTCAGGGACGGGGTGGAGTGGATCGAGCAGAAGACCGGCAAGCCCGTGTTCGGGGTGCTTCCCTGGTACCATCATTTCAGGGTCGATGCCGAGGATTCCGTGGAGCTTGAGCAGTGGCCCACGGTGAGCTCACTGGACCGGAGTAAACCCGCCATCGGCGTGATCCGCCTGCCCCATATCGCCAATTTTACCGATTTTCATGCCCTTGCAGGCCTTGACGGCGTCGAGCTCGCCTTTCTGGATACCCCCATGGATCTTTCCCTGTTCTCGGCCGTGATCATCCCCGGCTCCAAGAACACCCGGGCGGACATGGAGTGGCTTCGGAGCAAGGGTTGGGAATCCCGCATCCGGGAGCATGTGGCCAACCAGGGACATCTCCTTGGCATCTGCGGGGGGTACCAGATACTGGGCCGGGCCATTGAAGATCCCGAAGGCCTGGAGGGCGCCCCGGGTATCATCCAGGGCTTGGACCTGCTGCCGGTGACCACCATTTTAAAAGCCCCCAAGACCACCACCCTGAGCACCTTTGAATGGGAAGGCGCCCCGGGGGAGGGGTATGAGATCCACATGGGCCGGACAGAGCGGGTGTCTGGCGCGCCCCTGTTCAAGGTGACCTCCAGGAACCGTAACGACTGCAGCGACGGCAACGAGTTTGACGGATGCGTTTCCGGCAACGGGCTTGTGGCCGGCACCTATATGCACGGGCTGTTCGACACCCCTGTTATCCTGGGAAAATGGCTTGGGAGCGTTGGCATAAAGATTTCGGGTTTGTCCGGGATCTCCTCCAAGGAGCGGGACTACATTTTGTTGAAAGAGCATTTTGAACACCACATCGACCTGGACCGGCTCATGGATGCCACAGGCATGGCGTCCGGCGGTCCTGTTCCGGTTTGATGGATGAAAGGCATGCAATGAACAACACGACAACATTGGTGATCGGCGGATGCCGGAGCGGAAAGAGCAGCCATGCCCTTGGCCTGGCAAACGCCCTCCCCGGAAAGAAGAAAATTTTCATTGCCACCTCCGTGCCCACGGATACGGAGATGGAGGCAAGGGTGACCAAGCACCGGCAGGAGCGGGGGGAGGACTGGGTCACGGCAGAGGTGCCCGTTAAGATTCCAGGGACCATTGACGAGGCGTCGGCCACGGCCGATGTGATACTGGTGGACTGCCTCACCCTCTGGACTTCGAATCTCATGTTCCAGGGCCTTGACCAGCCGGGCATCGACCAGCACATCCAGGTCCTTGCCACAAGCCTTGAACACGCCCAATGCCCGGTGTTCCTTGTGTCCAATGAGGTGGGGACGGGCATTGTACCGGAAAACGCCCTGGCCCGGCAGTTCCGGGACATGGCCGGGTTTGTGAACCAGCGTATCGCCGCAGTGGCCGACAATGTCACCTGGATGGTGGCCGGGATTGCCGTACCTATCAAACCGGCACGCTGAAGCTGAAAAAGAGGGAAACGATCAGCACGTTGAGTCCCACCGGTTTTCACCATGAAGATCATGAAGGTTTAAATGCCGGTCAGCAGGAGGATTTGAGGGTGCGGCGCTCCTCCTCATGGTCGGCATAGTGGAGGGCGATCTCCCGGAACTCCTTTTCAATGGCCAGAAAGCCCCCGGTAATCTCCGGGTCAAAATGGGCCCCGGCCTCCTGCTCGATGATGGACACGGCCTTGGCATGGGGAAACGGGGGTTTGTAGACCCGCTTGCTGATCAGGGCGTCATAGACGTCCGCAACGGCCATGAGTCTTGCCGAAAAGGGAATCTCCTCCCCTTTGAGTCCCTGGGGATAGCCGGTCCCGTTCCATTTTTCATGGTGGCTGAGGGTGATCTCCCGGGCAAAGTTGAGAAAGGAGTCCTCAATGTCCAGGCCCAGGATCTTGAGGGGGCGGCTCAGGGCCTCGTACCCGCAAATGGTGTGCATCTTCATTTCATTGTACTCTTCCGGGGTCAGTTTGCCCGGTTTCTCAAGGATGCTGTCCCTTACCCCCACCTTGCCGATGTCGTGCAACGGCGCTGATTTCTCCAGAAGAACGATGGTTTCCCGGTCCAGCCGGATGGTGCTTCCGGGCCGGCTGCTCATATACTGGCCCAGCAACCTGATGTAGTTCTTTGTTCTCATGATGTGGCCGCCGGCCTCGTTGTCGCGGGACTCGGCCAGGGTGGCAAGGCCGAGGATCATGATGTCCCGGGTAAGGTCGATTGCCCGGGTGCGCTGGGCCACCTTGTTGGCAAGGGCCCGGTTCTGGTCGAACAGGGCCAGTTGGGTGGCGACCCTGGACTTGACAATGGGGGGGCTGACCGGTTTGGTTATATAATCGACGCATCCCCTTTCAAATCCCTTGTATTCATCTTCGATGGTTCCCTGGGTGGTGATGAAGATGACCGGTATCTTCCGGGTCGCGGTATCGGCCTTGAGCCTGCGGCACACCTCGTATCCGTCCAGGTCCGGCATCATGATGTCCAGGAGTATCAGGTCGGGCATGGGCCGGGATTTTGCCAGTCTCAAGGCCTGGTTGCCGCTGGTGGCGGCCTTGATCCTGTAGCTTGCCTTCAGGAGGGTGTTCAGGACGTCGATGTTTTCCGGGGTGTCGTCCACGATGAGGATGGTCTGTCGGAAATCGGTTGCTTCCATGGGGATCTCCCAGGTTGTCGGCGGTTGGTTAAACGTCCGGGATGCCGTCCAGCACCGCCAGGGCCTGTTCAAAATCATAGTTTGCAAGGGGCTTGTCCAGCGCCTGGAGCCGCTGCTTCAGAACGGGTTCCATGACCATCCCCTTGAGTTGTTCCAGAATTTCCGCAGACCGGGTGTCCGATTCGTTCAGGAGGCGCTTGAGCTGCCGGGCAAGGGCCGGCACGTTCCCGGGGCCGGAAGATTGGGCCGGATCGGCCGAACGCCCTGTCTCTCTGGCAGGTGCCAGGGCGGCGGTGGCGGCAAAGAGCCGGTCCATGGTCCTGGAAAGGGCTACCAGGGAATCCCCCAGCGCTGTTTTGTTCCATTTGATGGCTGTTTCCAGGTCGCCTGCGGCCTGTTCCAGGTCCCTGGCCCCCAGGTTGGCAGACACCCCTTTAAGGGTGTGGAGATGGTCCAGGGCCTCCTGTCGCTCCCCTGACGCCAGGGCCGTTTTGATGGCGGAAACCGTGGCGGCCTGGTTGACCGCGAACTTCCGGAGAAGGTTGACAAAGCGTCCCCGGTTGCCGCCAACCCGCCTCAATCCCTCCTGGATGTCGATGCCCAGGGCCTTAAAGGTTTCCAGGCTCTCGCCGTCCGTGTCAATCTTGAGACTCCCCGGCTGTCTTTCCTTCCCACCTTCCATGGTTCTCCTCTTCTTTCGCTTAGGAACTAGGCAGTTCAATGATGAAGCGGGCCCCCTTTTGCCGGCGGTTTTCCGCCCAGATTCGCCCCTTGTGCTCTTCGATGATGTTTTTGCTGATGGAAAGCCCGAGCCCTGTGCCCAAGCCGTTGGGCTTTGTGGTGTAAAACGCCTTCCATATGACGTTGAGCATGGGGCCGGGGATTCCGGGGCCGTTGTCTTCAACCGTGATCGTCACGCTGCCATAGGCTGCCTGGACCCGGATTTCTATGGAGCCCTTGGCGTCTTCTCCTATGGCGTCACAGGCGTTTTTTAACAGATTGATCAGCACCTGCTCGATCTGCCGGCCATTGGCGATCACCCGGGGCAGATCCGGTTCAATGGTCAGGCGAACCCGTTTCAGGTGCTTCAGGTGGAAGTGGCACAGGGTGATGGCATTGTTTATGCACCCGCCTATGTCGATGGGTTCGCGGGCATGGGTGTCCTGGCGTGAGAAGCGCTGCATGCCGTCGACAATGGCGTTGATCATGTTGGCGCCTTTGATGATCTCGGTCACCCGCTGGGCGCTTTCTCTGATATTTGCCGCGAAATTCTCCGAATCCAGGATTACGCCCTCCCGGGCCATGGAGTCGAACAAAAATTTCAGGATCTCCGCGTTGCCCATGACATAGGTCAGGGGGTTGTTGATCTCATGGGCAATACCGGCGGCGAGGGTTCCAAGGCTTGCAAGGCGTTCCGAGTGCATCAGCTGCCTGGCCCGCTCCTGGGCCAGGTTTTCGAGGTTGTCCCTGTGGCGCTTGAGTTCCGCATGGGCATGGACCCTTGCCTTCAGCACGGCGGGGTTGATCGGTTTTCGGATATAATCGACGGCGCCCAGGGCAAATCCCCTGGCCTCGTTGGTGTCGCCCCCGTTGGAGGTGATGAAGATCACGGGGATCTTACGGGTCTTTTCAGCGGCTTTCAGTCGTTGGCATACTTCGTAGCCGTCCATCCCCGGCATGACGATGTCCAGTAGAATGAGGTCCGGGGGCGTTGCTGAATTGGCGATCCCCAGGGCCTTTTTTCCGTTGTTTGCTGCCATCACACGGTAGTCCCGGGCCAGGATCTCCAGGAGGATATCGATGTTTTCGGCAACATCGTCCACGACCAGGATCGTCGATTTTGACGGTTCGCTCGGCATTGTCCCATCCACTTGTTTTTAGGCGGTTACAGGGGCTGAACTGAGTTGGAATTAAATATAAAGGAAAGTGCTCTGTCCCTACGAAATTATCCTTACTACACAAGGATGTCAAACAAAAAAGGGATATTCCTCCTTCCGGGGCGGCCAGGGCGCATGGAAGTAAAAAAAAACAACCAGCAACACCCCCATGGGCTGCTGCTGGTTCCAGGGCCGTGGGAGAACACCGGCCGGACCGGTGTTCAATGACTATCCCGCGATTTTGTCGGCAAACCCAATGGCCTGTTTTTTCACATCAAGGTCCAGGGCTTCGGGAACGGTGCACTTGACATAGAGTTCGCCTGCGCTTTTTCCCTTGTAGAAGTTCACCAGGCGCTCAAACGCGGTGAAGGCGGGCTCCGCATTGTTGGTAAAGTCGCTGCCGCCCGTGACCAGGAGGGCCTGGCGACGGCCTTCCACCAGGGAGGCGTGGTCGGGCTTGTGATAGTTGGTGACAAGGCTGTAGCTCCGGTCCATGATCGCCTTTGTCTGGGAGGTCAAGCCCCAGAAGTAGAGGGGGGAGGCAAACAGGGTCAGGTCTGCCCGGGCCATTTTTTCCAGGATACCAAGACCGTCGTCCTTCCGGATACAGGCAACCTGTGTGGGATTCTCTTTGCACTTGGCGCAGCCCAGACAGGGATTGATCTCCTGTGAGTGGAGATAGATCGATTCCACCTCATGTCCCTTGGCCCGGAGGCGTTCCTCAACCCATCCCAGAATCGTGGCTGTGTTGCCTTTTTTTTTGCTGCTTCCCATCAAGGTGATGATTTTCATAATAGCTCCTTTTGTTGTTTGGTAAACACTAATGCAGATGCCGGGGTAAATCAACCCCTCCCCATGGAAGGCCCCGGAGGATAGCGCCCCGGGGACGGTGTGTCACAGAAAAGCAGGTCCCCGGGAGGAGCTTTTCCATTCTAAACGGGTTAAGCAGGTATCCATTCGAGTGCAAACATCTATGGGGGCGACTCTTTTGCGGAAAAATGGTATGAAGATCGGGCACGTCCTCTTGGAAGTGAGGTGAGTTTGCGAAGGTTTACGACAGCAAGGAGTTGCACAGGAATGACGGAGTTTGAAAAAGCAGGCGTCCGGAGGGTGGAGCGAATCACCTACCGGGACGGGGAAGAGGAGTTCCTGGGGCTGTTTTCAACCCCGGGGGGAACCTGCCCTCCCCTTGTGGTGCTCTTCCATGAGTACCTGGGCATGGAAGAGCACATGACGGACAAGGCCATGGATCTGATTGATCGGGGATTTGCCGTCTTTGTGGCGGACCTCTACGGGCGGGAAATACGGCCCCGCAATCATGGAGAGGCCTATCCCCATTACCGTTTTCTCAAGTCCAATCCCAGGGTGATGGATAGGCGGGCCCGGCTGGGGGTGGACCAGGCAATGGCATGCATCGGTTCTCAAACCCATCCCTGCATGGCGGTCCTGGGTTTCTCCATGGGGGGATGGGCCGCCCTTGGGGTGGCGCGGTCATGCCCTTGGGTCCGGCTGGCGGTGTCGGTCTACGGCTATCTCAACGCCCTTACCGGGCTGGATTCCGCCCCCTGCGATCTATTGATCATCCACGGGCTCAAGGACAGGATCGTGCCCCGGGAGGACCTTACGGTGTTCCGGGACCTTGCCGGGCGGCCCCAAGGCCGTTGTGAACTTGTGCTCTACGACCGGGCGGGCCACGGTTTTTGCAACCCCTCCCTTGAACCGGACCCGGCCCTGGGAAATTTCTATGACCGGGAATACCATGAAAAGGCGTGGCAGAGGATCGTTGCTGCCTTGGAACAGATGCGGCAAACCAACGTCTGCAACTCAATGCTGAAAACAAACGGAGGCAATGATGGATAAAACAACCCTGGCCTATGACAACAACGCCGCAAAATATGCGGATAAATTCATGTCGTTCGCGCCCTATGGGGAAAAGATCCGCAGGTTCAGGGACCGGTATGTAAAGGAAAATTCAACCCTGCTTGACCTGGGGTGTGGTCCGGGCAACAATGCCGCCATCCTTTCAAGGATGGAGGGCGTCCGGATCACCGGCCTGGATCTCTCCCGGGAGATGGTGCGCCTTGCAAAGGCCCATGTACCGGAAGGGGATTTCCGGGTAACGGATCTGAGGGAGCTTGATTTTAAAGAGCACTGTGACGTTGTGGTGGCGTCCTTCTGCATCGTCCACCTTACCCTGGAAGAGACCGCGTCCCTGATCAGGAAGATCGGCACCATCCTGAAATCCGGGGGGCATCTTTATCTCAGTTTCATGGAGGGCCGGGGCCAGGGCTTTGAAACTACCAGCTTTTCCGAGGACGAGATCTTTTTCAATTACTATGACAGGGACACAATAACGGCGCTCCTGGCACAGAACCACCTGGCGGTGGTGGAGACCCTTGAGGGCGAGTATGAGGAGCAGGACGGCTCTGTCACAACGGACATCTTCATGGTGGCCCAGGGGAGCGCGGATTGCTGAATCAGGGATTCTTTCCCGGTATCGCCATTGGCGTCAAGGCCCTTGATCAGGCCTGCTCCCTTGGCACCTGGGATTTTTCAAGGGATCAACTATGGGGGGTTGAGGAGCATGTGAGCCGTCGTTTGCAGCTTACCTACGTGGCCCGGGGCAAGGTGGATTTTCAGCTGGACGGCAACGGGCTGCAGCTCAGGCCGGGGGACCTTGTGATCACACGGCCCTGGCAGTCACAGAAGGTGGGTGCGCCCCACATTAATGCCTGCCAGCTCTACTGGTTTGCCCTGGACGTCAAATCCCTCACCTCTGTTCCGGGGGCCTGGCAGTGGCCGGACTGGCTTGTCTTTTCCCGCCATGACCTGGACCAGATGACCCGGTTCCTCTGCTTTAACACCCGGGCCGTGTGGCAGGCAGGCCTTGAGATAGACACCTGTTTCAAGAAGATGCACAAGGATCTGCACATCCGTGGGATTTCCTCCAGGGAGACCCACCTCAAGCTTCACATCAACGAGCTGTTTGTGAGATTTCACGATATCCAGCACCGCTCCCTGCCGTCGGCCCGGGCGTCACGGGCCACGGCCCAGCAGGCCGTGGATCTTTTCCTGGCAGACCTTGTGAATCACCTGGACGTGGACTGGGGCCTGGATCTCATGGCCGAGCAGTGCGGACTGAAAAAAAGCCAGTTCACCCAGTACTGCCGGAAGATGACCAACCGGACCCCCATGGAGCACCTGGCGGATTTAAGGATCAGAAAGGCCGAGACCTTGCTTCGCACCCAGCCGGGCAAGGCCGTGGTCGAGATCGCCCTTGCCTGCGGATTTCATTCGGCCCAGTATTTTGCGACGATCTTCAAAAAGCGGGTGGGCATGAGCCCCACCCAGTACAGGGAGCGACATTGATTCGAGTGCCTAAGCTTTATCGTCGGCGGTTTCAAGGCGTATCCGGGCCAGGGTTTTCAACCGTTCCAGCAGGTTTTTCACATAGACCACCTGTTCGCAGGCATACCGTCTCTCCAGGCGGAGGTTTTCCTCCAGGGAGAGGTGCTCGTCCGGTTCGGTCTGGCTCGGCTCCCGTCTCGGGAGAAGGGGGTCCGGCCCCTCCTTGTCGTGGCGGATTCCCCTGGACCGGTAGCCCACCACCTGCTCCAGGGCAAACACCGAAACCTGGGGCCGGGTGCCGCCCAGCATGAGAAGATCGAACAATAGCTTTGCCTGGGGAAGGTCGTCCTCCCCCTGGAGAACCCCCAGGTGGCCGAATCCCTTTTTGTCCCTGATCCGGCAGACCCCCTTGATGTGGGCATGGCGGATGTGGGGCGCCATGGCGGCCAGGGCCTCCAAAGGATACTCATTGGCGTTGATCATGTTGCCGAAGTCAAAGAGGAGCTTGATCCTGGGGCTTGCCACGGTTTCGATGATCCGGACAAGTTCCTTGGCCTTGAGGGCTTCGTGGGATTCCAGCACGAATGTAAGATCGTTGGCCTCGGCCACCCGGGCCACCTCGGCAAGATCCCGGATGCCCCGCTCCATGATGGAGCTGAGTCGTCCCCCGTGGACGATGTAGAGGCGGATACGGCGGATGCCGAGAACCGTTGCCAGCCGCACGGCCTGGTTGATCTCCCGGGGGGCGGTGTTGCTGATCTCAAGCGCCATCTCCAGGTTCAGCTGACGGGCAAGTCTTTCAATATCTTCCAGTTCTCTGATGGATTTATTCCGAAGCCCCTTGCCCTTGCCGTAGTCGATATGAATCCCCACCCCGTTCAGGCCGTTCTCATAGGCGAAGTTCATGAGGTCCTGGAGGTCGTAGCCGCTGTACTTGAAGTTCATGTTGAAGGAATAGGTGTGGGCGTGGAGGTTGATGGCCTCGATGCGGCGGAGGAGCTTTTGGGCCGTGGCCACGTCAAATGTCGGTACGGGCATGCCCGTGCGGTCGTCGGCCTTTTCGGCCACAAGGTGGTTGAAATAGCGCTGAATGGTATCCATGGAGAGTACCCTTAGCCTGTTTTGGTGGAAAAATCAAAACAAAACCGGAGAATTCCTATTGATTTCGTGGTTGGATGTTTAAAATCTTCCAGTGAGCAATTGTAAAATTGACAAATTAAATTCCTGATAATACTCCTGTGTCAATAGAAATAGGGAATGGATTCACACCCTTTGGCCATGGATTCACTCCCCTAGCAGTTTACCCAATCAATGGAACAGGAGAAAGGTATGAAAAAGCGCTTTTTTGGTTCACTGAAACTCATGATGGTCGCCTCCCTCATGGCGGCCCTGCCCGCCTGGGCAGGCACCCTGGACGATGTACGGTCCGCAGGCTACGTCAAGTGCGGCGTCAACCCCAACAATCCCGGATTCTCAGCCCTGGACAGCAAGGGACAGCGGATCGGGTTTGACATCGATTTCTGCCGGGCCATGGCAGCCGCCGTCAATGTGGAGGCCAAGTATGTGCCCCTGACCTCCAAGGAGCGCCTGCCCGCCCTCCAGTCCGGTGAGATCGATTTCCTCTCCAGGACCACCACCTGGACCATGAGCCGGGACACCCGCATGGGACTCGACTTTGCCGCCACGGTTCTCTACGACGGCCAGGGTTTCATGGTTAGGAAAGAACTTGGGGTCAAGAGCGCCAAGGAACTTGACGGCGCATCCGTCTGCCTTGCCACGGGAACCACCACCGAGCTCAACGTTGCCGACTATTTCCGGAAGAACAACATGACCTTCAAGCCGGTGGTGTTCGAAAAGCAGGAGGATGTCCGCAAGGCCTATGACGCGGGCCGGTGCGACTGCCATACCACGGATATCTCGGGCCTTGCGGCCCAGCGTACCCTGATGACCAAGCCCGAAGAGCACCTGATCCTGCCCGAGGTGATCTCCAAGGAGCCCCTGGCGCCCCTCACCCGCCACGGGGACGACCAGTGGAACGACATCGCAAGATGGGTGATCAACGTAACCATTGCCGCCGAGGAGAACAACATCACCCAGGCCAATGTGGAGAGCGTGGCAAAGACCACCACCAACCCCGGGATCAAGCGGATGCTCGGCATCACCGGCACCCTGTGGCAGGACCTGGGCCTGGACAAGGACGCCCCCATCCGAATCATCAAGACCGTCGGCAACTACGGCGAGATCTTTGAGCGGAGCCTGGGTAAAAACACCCCCCTCCGCATGGAGCGGGGCCTGAACCAGCTCTGGAACAAGGGCGGCGTACTCTACACTCCCCCCTTCCGTTAACAGGCATAGGGCCGGCGGCGATCTTCTCCCGCCGGCCCGACCCTTATAGATGTTCGTACGCGAATGGATGCCTGCCTGCTTAAGTTGTGATAAAAAACGGGCCTCCGTTCATCTGCGAGAAGCTGTAATCCGGTGGCGGCCGTAAGGCCGTGACCGATCATCGAGTCGAGATTCTTTATGACAGACAGCACTTCCATGCCGGCACCGGAAAAGATTCCGTTCTGGCGACATCCAACCATCCGGGCCTATGGGTTCCAGGCCCTTGTGCTCGCAGGCCTTGTGCTACTGGCCCTGGTCATCTACCGGAACACCCTGGTCAACCTCACCCTCAGGGGCATCAACACGGGGTTCGGGTTTCTCCTGAACGAAGCCGGCTTCGGCATCGGAGAGACATCGTCCATCCCCGTTATCAATCCCGGGTTCTTCTATTTTATCGCATCCACCATGGGCGTTACTTCAGGGCTCTTTCTGCTTTTCCGCTCCCTCATCCAGGCTGAAGGCAACGGGAAAAACCGGATCATGCTTACGGCAGGAGCCCTTCTCTTCACAGGCTCCCTTGGGTGCTTTTACACCTCCATATCCATGGTGGAAACCTACACCTACACCCATGCCAGCACCTATGTGACAGCCCTGTTTACGGGGTTGATCAACACCCTCAAGGTGTCCGTGCTGGGATGCGTGCTTTCCACCTTCTTGGGGCTGTTTATTGCCCTTGCCGGGCTTTCGCCCAACTGGCTGTTGAAGAAGCTTGCCCACGCCTACATCGAGATCAACCGTAACATCCCGGTGCTCATGCATCTGTTCTTCTGGTACTTCATCGTGTTCCAGCGGCTTCCCGGGGTGAGAAAGAGCGCCTCGTTGTTTGACACCGTGTTTTTCAACAATCGCGGGGTGTACCTGCCCCGGCCCGTGTCCCAGGAGAACTTCGCCCTTTTTTTCGTGGCCGTCTTTCTTTCCCTGGTGATCGCCTTCTTTTGGTGGCGGCATGGCCGGAAACATCTGGGGGAGACCGGCAGGCAGATCCCGGTTGTGATCCCCTGCCTCGGGGCGGTGATCGGGCTTCCTGCTTTGGTCTGCCTCTTTACCGGCGCGCCCTTCCACTTTGATTATCCCGTATTGAAAGGATTCAACTTCAGGGGCGGCATGACCCTCACCCCGGAGTTCATGGCCCTTGTCACGGGACTTACCGTGTATGTGTCCGCCTTTAACGCGGAGATCATCCGAAGCGGCATCCAGTCGGTATCCAAGGGCCAGACCGAGGCGGGCCGGGCGCTTTCCATGTCCGAAAGCCGGATCATGCGCCTGGTGATCCTGCCCCAGGCCCTGCGGGTGATCATTCCTCCCATGACCAGCGAATACCTGGCCATCGCCAAGAACTCCTCCCTGGCCGTTGCCATCGGGTATCCGGATCTGGTGAGCATCGGGGGAACCATTCTCAACCAGACCGGCCAGTCCATCGAGGTCATCGGCATCTGGATGGCCGTCTATCTTATCATCAGTCTTATCATCTCCATTGGAATGAACTGGTACAACGCCAAAATCAGGTTAATACAGCGATGAAAACCACAGTACAGCCCTATCAAGGGGACCGCCCGCCCATTCTAAAGAGCGGCGTCCTCAACTGGATGAAGAACAATCTATTTTCGCCCTGGTACAATGCCGTGCTTACGGTGGTGACCACGATCCTTCTCTATCTCCTTGTCTCCCCCATGTGGCAGTGGGGGGTGACCAACGCCTGTTTCGGCACCTCGCCCGATGTCTGCAAGGACAACCACGGGGCCTGCTGGGCCTTTATCCAGGACATGTGGCCCGTGTTCATGGTGGGCACCTATCCCAGTGACCAGCGGTGGCGGGTGGCCCTTGCCGCAGGCCTTGTGGCGGTTCTCATCATCGCCACCTGCTTCCGTCGTCTTAGGAAGCAGCGGGTGCTCCATCTTTGCTGGGCCCTCTCCCCGGTGGTGATCTTCATCCTGGTCCGGGGGGGCGAGATCTTCCATCTCCAGTATGTGCCCTCCACCCAGTGGGGCGGTCTCATGCTCACCGTGTTTCTCTCACTTGTCAGCATGATCTGCGCCTTTCCCTTAAGCGTGCTCCTGGCCCTGGGCCGCCAGAGCGACATGCCCGTGATCCGGTCGGTGAGCGTGGCCTATATCGAGCTTGTCCGGGGAGTCCCGCTGATCTCCATCCTTTTCATGGCCTCGGTGGTGCTCCCCCTGTTCTTTCCCCCGGAGATGGAGTTCAGCAAGATCATGCGGGCCATGGTGGGCATCACCCTCTTCTTTGCCGCCTACCTTGCCGAGAATATCCGGGGCGGGCTCCAGGGCCTTTCCAGGGGCCAGTACGAGGCCGCCGACGCCCTGGGCCTGAGCTACTGGAAAAAGGTGGGGTTCATCATCCTGCCCCAGGCCCTGCGCATCGTTCTGCCACCCATGGTGAACAATTTCATCGGCATTCTCAAGGATACCTCCCTTGTGGGCATCATCGGGCTGATCGATCTTTTGCAGGTGGCCTTTGCCGCCACCTCCAACCCCAAGTGGCTGGGTAAGATCGAAGAGGCGTATCTTTTTGTGGCGCTGTTCTACTGGATCATGTGCTACAGCCTTTCCAAGTTCAGCCGGATTCTGGAAGAGCGTTACCAGCTGTAGATGATTGTACTCGAATTGATCTTTGCCGTTGCCGTTGCCGCAGCCGCATCCATTGCAACAGGAAACGGGCTCAATTCATAAGCGAAGAGTTATAACAGGAAAAATTTCATGGAACATAGTATCGATAATGAAACCGTCATGATAGAGATGAACCAGGTCAATAAGTGGTACGGCGATTACCACGCCCTGGACAACATCAACCTCAAGGTGAGAAAGGGCGAACGCATGGTGATCTGCGGCCCGTCCGGGTCGGGCAAGTCCACCCTGATCCGCACCATCAACCGCCTGGAGGAGCACCAGTACGGCCAGATCATCGTGGAAGGGGTGGAGATGACCCCGGACGTGAAAAAGATCCACGAGATCCGCAAGGAGGTGGGCATGGTGTTCCAGCAGTTCAATCTCTTTCCCCACCTGACCGTGCTGAACAACATCACCCTCAGCCCTGTGTGGGAGCGGAACATCCCTAAAAAAGAGGCTGAACAGACCGCCCTGGAACTTCTGGAGCGGGTGGGCATCCTGGAACAGGCCAACAAGTATCCGGGCCAGCTTTCGGGCGGCCAGCAGCAGCGGGTGGCCATTGCCAGGGCCCTTGCCATGAAGCCCAAGATCATGCTGTTTGACGAGCCCACCTCGGCCCTGGACCCGGAGATGATCAAGGAGGTCCTGGACGTGATGCGGGAGCTTGCCATGAACGGCATGACCATGATGGTGGTGACCCATGAGATGATCTTTGCCCGGGAGGTGGCCGACACCATGGTGTTCATGGATGCGGGCAGGATCGTTGAAAAATCCACCCCCAAGGAGTTCTTTTCCAATCCCAAAGAGGAGCGCACCCGGCAGTTCCTCAACCAGATTTTGAACAATTAAGCAGAGGTGCCCCAAGTGACAGAAGCAATTATTTCCAAGGACCGTCCCCTTCCCGGAACCGTGGTTCACTATGATGAGATCGGCAGGATCATGGGCTGTGCCGCCCCAAAAATCACCGGCAACCCCAATGCGTTCAACGCCCATGTGGGGGGCCAGTTTTTCTCAACCCCCCACCCCATGGCCCTCGGGGCCCAGCGTCACCAGGCGCTGCACTACACCGGCCTGCTCGGCTATCTGGCCCAAGAGGCCGAAAAGAAGGGGTTGCCGCTCGCGGATTTTTTGAAAGAATTTTCCCCGGAAAACGGCTTTTTCATCGATCTTTATGTCGCCTATGAAGAGCTGTGGCAGCGCTCCGGGCACCGTCATCTTGAATTCGGCTGCTTCCTGGACCTCCGGAAACAGGAGAAAATCTTTCCTACAGGCTATCTTGACCACTGCCACGGCCAGACGGAAACCCTGGTGCTCATGGCCCACTATTTCAAGGGGCGTCAGGTTCCGGCAACACCGGACCAGGTGGTGATGGGCACCGGATTCAAGAACCTTTTCAATGCCCTGATGACCGTGCTCATGAAAGGCGAGGTCCGGGTGGACGCCCAGGGCAGGGATTTTCGGGAATCAAAGCCCGGCACCATCCTGGTGCCAAGGGGCCATTACCAGAGCCTTGTCAAGGCCCCCTCCTTCCATAACGGCCGCCTCAAGGTGATCGAACGGATGGATGAGGAGCATATCAGGGAGGCCCTTGAAAACCGGGAGGATATCAAGGCCGTCTACTTCAGCGTGGTGGCCAACCCCTCCGGGGATGTGATGCCGGAGGCGCAGATCCGGGGCATTGCCCGGGCGATCCTCGAGTATAACGCCAGCCACCCGGAAGACCCCGTGTTCGTGGTGGCGGACCAGGTGTACAACGGCAGCCTCCTCAAGGAGGGGCTGGAGATTCTTTCCATTGCCTCCCTCACCGGCGACCGCCTCGATATGGAGGATGACTCCGCAAAATCCATGGCCATGTTCGACTACACCGTGACCATCGTCTCTCCCTCCAAGACCCTTGGGTATGCCTCGGCCAGGATCGGGTTTGCCGCGTCCAACGCACGGATTCCCGGGGACCTGGACGACATCATCACCCGCATGGGCAACGTCCTTGGCCATGAGGGCTCGGACGGGGTGGAGGTGTCCGCGGAAAAGGGGGCACTGGGGGCCTATGCGTTTACCCCTCTCTCCTGGATCGATGCCAACTCCGGGTATGTGAAAGGCCAGCTGGCCCGTGCCAGGCATCATGTTGCGACCATCAACCGCTCCCTTGGCAAGGAGTTCTTCACCATCAACGATCCCGATGCCGGCTGGTACATCCTCTCAAGCTTTCCCAGGAAGCACTTGCCGTTGGGCATCCGGGACAGCACGGATCTCATGGCCTGGTTCATGGGGTATGCGCGGTTCAGGAAAGATACCGGCGTCATTGTCCGGCCCGGTTCCCAGTTCGGTCTCGAGGCTCCCAATTTTGAACCCCGGGATCACCTGATCCTGAGATCCACCCTTGCCATGAAACCCGCGGACCTGGACGAGTTTTTCGGAAGGCTTGCCCAGGGCATTACCAAGCTTGACAGGATCAAGCAGCTCGAGAGCCTCACCGCGCCAAAGCTTGCCGCCGCCATTGAAACGGCCCACGGCCTTGAACAGTTCATCCTGGGCACGGCCCAGGTGTTTTCCCTTGAGCGCCTCACGGAGTTCATCCAGAAGCCGGGCCTCCTGGAACTCTCCCTGGAAGAGGTGTGCATGCTGATCAAGGCCCTGGCCATGGACGAGGTCGCCGCCGTCCTCTCCTTTTCCCAGTAATCCATCCCTGTATTCGGGGTCCGCTCTTATATTCGGGGTCAGGCTTAGCTTATTGTCGTTTTTCCAAAACGACAATAAGCTAAGCCTGACCCCGTTTTTGAAAAAGCTAAGTCTGATTCAGTTCTGTGACCCCGTTCTTTTCTGACCCCTTCTTTTTATCGTCAATCTCTGATACCATTCCAGATCAAACAGCCAACCGGCAATGTCCCAATATTACGGTGTTAATCATGTTCAGGTATCATGGAAATAACTGCGGATGGAAGGGGGAGCATTGGCCAAGAGACGCAAGAACAAACGGAAACACCCCATGGACCCGGAGGATATCCTGGCCGGCAAGACCCCTGTCACCGCCCTTGAGCTGATCCGCCTGATCCACAGGATCAATCCCACCAAGGAAAACAGGGGCAAACGGGAAACCCGGGAGCGCTACCGGATCAAGGCGCGCCTCCAGAGCCTGCTCATCCATGAATTTAAGGATAGCCTTAGGGTGGTGCCCGACCCTGGCAACCACGGCCTTGTGAGCCTCCAGTTGAAACATTTTGATGAAAACGGCTGCCATGCCCTGATCAGTGAACTGGACGACGAGGCGATCTCCTGGGTCAGGATGGAGATGGATCTGGGCCCAGGCGGCGAGGATACGCCTCCCCCTTCCCCCGGCAAAGACTTTTCTTCTAAAACCAAGTAGGCCTTGATCAGCCTTTTTAAGTTTGATACCCGTAAAAAGGGTACACCGTTTCAACTCTACACTTGAAACGATAAGGGAGCAGCCATGGATATAAATAGCAATTACGGCAAGGCGAGATCATGGCCCGTGAAATCATATAATACAGAGCGGAAATACCAGAGCTGACCAGTAAGGCTAAAATTAAAGCTTTTGCACGTCGATTGGGGATATGTCCTGGAATTGTTGCCGGGCAGTATCAGTTTATCACTAAAAAATGGTCTTATTATCATGATCTTATTCGGAAATTCGAATGGGTTAAAGAATAAGACCTTGGGGCCTTTCCTTTGCCTGTTAAACTCCGCTGGGGTCAGGC
Source organism: Desulfobacteraceae bacterium (assembly GCA_024225635.1). GTDB lineage: Bacteria > Desulfobacterota > Desulfobacteria > Desulfobacterales > Desulfobacteraceae > Desulforapulum. The sequence goes on from JAAEMK010000497.1 coordinate 171,245, forward strand.
TTAGCTTATTCATCTCTGCCCCCGTTCTTAAAAAAAGCTAAGTCTGACCCCGTTCCTAAAAAAAAGGGTTGTAAATAGAGCGCATCGGGGATATTTTTGACGGTCGGGCAGTGTGCCTGTCATCCGCCCGCTAGGGCAGGCCTGTTATCAATCACCCTGGCAAATGGACGAGGAGCCGAACAAGACGTGACCAACCAAGCCGATCCCCTGGAGATCGCCCCCACCCAGACAATTCGAACCCGGGAAACCGACGTGACCCGTGTGGTGCATTCCGGCCTTATCATGCGACCCATCTATGAGCTGGAGGGGCGCAGGTTCACCACGGACGGGGAGGAGGACCAGGACCTGCGGGACCTTGTGGATCTCATGTGGGTGGCCTTTGCCATCCTGGACGCCGTGTCCGAGCTCACGGAGTACCATGTGGGCGCCACCCGGAAAGAGGTGCTGGAAAAGGTGATCCCGGCCATTCGGAACCAGGTGCGGATTGCCGGCGGCGATCCGTCTGAAGAGGCGCTTTCCGAGCTGTTACGAAAGGTGTTTGACCATCTGGTGAACCGGGACAACCGTTATCTCCCCTTTGAATACCGTTATTTTGACGGGGCGGCCGGTGCGTTCAAGCCCCGGCGATTCTGGCTGATTAAGGCCGTGTACACGGGCAAGGGCCAGGAGGCCCTGTTTTCCCTGACCGAAGAGGGGTATGCCGCCTATTTCGGCCTATACGAAACCAGCGCACTTGACTCCACGGCCATTGGAAACCTGCGCATCAAGCTCCTCATCGAGCGGGGCAACGTGGACGACGCCATTGCCGTGGCGGAGCAGAACAACAAGCAGTGCACCCGTAAGGCCCATGACATCCGCAACACCCGCCGGGCCATCCAGCGGAACATCCATTCCATCGATTTTGGAAGGATCAACGCCATGGCCGACGAGGGTACGGGCCAGGCCACCCAGATCCAGCGGGAGAGCAGCCGCCTCCACTACATGGTCCTGGACAACCTCCAGGTGACTGAAAACGAGGCCCAGGAGTTCAAGCTCCGGCAGCTGGCCCGGCATCTCAAGCGCCTGAACCTGCGGCAGATGGAACTTGTGGGGGAGCTCCAGCGGTTGCCCGACGATTATCACCAGAACAGCTACAAACTGTTCAGAAAACGAAATGCGGGAATCCTGCCTGCCCTGGACGAGGTCCTGCGCCGGGTGTGCCGCATGGAAGAGACGGATGCGGCCGCGGTTGGCCGGGAGTTCATCGCCATGTTCGACCCCCCGGTTCAGCCCCCTTTGTTTGATCCGGGATCCATGATCGACGCCGTCTGCCAGGCCCTGGACCGTCGCGCCACCGCAGGGGACAGGGGACAGGCCCTCCAGGAGATTGACGGGGAGTCTGTTGCCCATTACGAGGCGGAACTCACCGAACCCCTGATGAAGCAGGCCCGAGGGATGATCCGGAACCGGGTGGCCAAATCCGAGGGCACCATGATGGAAGACCTTCTGAAAGAGGCTGTCCTTGACCAGGAGAGCCCGCTTTTATCCACGGCCGTGGCCCTGACCATCTTCCAGTCCATCATTGGCCATGCCAACGGCAGTCGGAACGGATTTCAGGTGCGGCTCAGTGATCCGGAGAAAGAGTTCACCCTGCCCTTGCCCGGGGGCAGGCTATACCGGGGACACCAGCTGGTGCTCACCCCTGTGGAACCGGATTTCCCGGCCCTGGGCAACTGATCAGAAGCATTCAAAGAGAAACGTGGCCGGGCTTAACTCCCCGGCATAAGATATAGAGACATCACCATGGAAAATATTTATGAGATCAGCCGGCTCGTCTACCTGAGCCTGGCATACAGCAACGGCAACAAACGGATTGTGACCGAGCATCAAACCGAGCTTGTCGAGCTGCTCCAGCGGTTCCAGGCGGAGGAGTCGTTTCAGCAGGCGGTCCTGGAAAATCTGCGGGGCATGGAGCTCCAGCTTCTGGAGGTGGAACCCCTTGCGTTGAGGCTCTCTGCCCGGAACTCAGCCAGTTTTTTTGCCGCCACCCTCACCGATTACGGTAAGATGCTGGCCCGCACCCCGCTGAAGGCGGCGGAACTCCTGTGTGTGCACTGTGCCGTGGCCACGGCTTTCTTTCCCACGGAAGCGGACCTGGACGCGCCGGTGGAGGATCTGGGGGTGATCGTTCCGGGTGATGTGATCGAGATCCTCCGGCTGTTTGCCAAGGGCGAGGAGACCGTGGATCCTGAAGATGAGATCCTGCACCCGGAGGTGAGGACCGCGGCCAAACGGCTCAGGGAGCTTCCCGAGGAGAACCCGGACAGCAAGCGGGCCGTGGGCGGAAACAGCTGGCTTGAGCTGATCACGAGGGTCCTTGAGCACATGGTCTCAACCGGTTATCTGCTGGAGTTCAAAGAAGACAGTGAGGAGGTGGAGTACCGCCCAACCCCGGCGTACCAGGCTTCCATGCGGGTGGCTGCGGTGTACGCCTTCCACTCCTTCCGGGAGATTGTAGCGGACCGTAAAATGGCCATCACCACCGAGGATCATTCAGGAGAGACGCCCCATGTATAGGCTCAGCCGATTTTTCATAAGCGATATCGTGGCCGGGGAGAACATCCTCAGGAACGGTTATTTTCCCATTTCCAAGGAGCATGAACGGGATGACCACGGCATCATCGTTGCGGCCAACGGCTCCTGCAAGACCACCCTGCTCTCGTTTTTGTTCAGCGTGTTTACGCCTGAGAAAAGGCGGTTTGTGCAATACCTCCAGTCCAGCGGAGACAAGACACTGGAGCAATATCTGGTGCCGGGCCGTCCGGCCGTGGTGCTGCTCAACCTTTCGGTTCCCCTGGATGCCACCCTGTTCGATGCCCACCCCAAGGAGCACCTGGTGCTGGGCCAGATCCTCTATCGCCATAAGAGCGCCCCGGACAAGATCGACAGAAGCTATTTTATTGCCAATGACCCGGAATTCTTCGATTCCCTCCGGTCGGAGTGGAGTACGCTTTCCGGGGAGACCCATCCCTACACATCGGTCAAGGAGTTCCTGGGCGGTAAGGTTCACCAGACCAGCACCCAGAAGGAGTGGGAGGACAAGCTGGAATCCATTGGCCTTGACCCCTGGCTCATGAACCGCCAGGTGGATTTCTCCCGGAGCGAGGGCGGGATCAAGGATGCGTTCAAGTTCAAGAGCGAGGATGAGTTTTTAAGCTTTTTCCTGGGTTGCGTGGCTGATCTTGATTCCGCCATGCGGCTGAGGGACAACACTGCCCAGACAATAGATAAGATGCGAAACCGGCCCGAAAAGAAAAAACAGCTGGATGCCGTGCTCTCCCTCAAGAAAAACATGGGTGAGTTCCATGACATGGGCAAGGAGTGGCGAAACGCCCGCCAGGATATCGACCATTTCAGGTCACTGCTGGGGGAGGCGGCGCACCTGCTCACGGCCGCGGAAAAGGAGGCGGATATCGCCCTTGGGGAGTCTGAAGCTGTGGTAAAAACCAACAGTGACAGGCAGAAGCAGGCCAGGGACGCAAGCGAGACCGCCAAGGCCAACCAGGTCAAGGTGGAGGAAGCCAAGCATGCCCGGGAAACCCGGGAGTTGAAACAGCAGATTGAGGACGCAGACAGGCGGCTTGCAGATTTACAGGGCGAAGGGGTGGCCCTCAAGGCTGCCGAATATATGGCAGATCTCAGGCAGTCCCGGGCGGAAGCTGAATCCAAGGAGAAAATCCTGGCCAGCAAGGACTCCCAGCTGGAACCGGCCAGGAAGCAGGTGGAGCTCCGGGCGGGACAGTACCATGCCCAGTTGAACAGCCAGCGCATTGAAGCCCAGTCCGCCATCATTGCCATGGACAAGGAGAAAGGGGCGGCCCTGGAAAAGCAGAAGGCCCTGGAAAGTAAACTTGCCGATCTCAGGAAGGCGCTTTTGGCCCTGAACGGGGAGCTTGCCCGGCTCACCGCCCAGATCAAGGCGGCCCGAACCGCCCGGTCGAACCTGGGGCTTGCAGCCGGGGAAGAGCCCTGGGACGCAAGGGCGCGGCTTGAAAGGGATGTCTCTGCATGTAAGGAAAGCCTCACCCGGATCACCACCCAGCTGGCTGAACTTGAGGACGGCCAAAAGCAGACCCAGGGCCGGTGGCAGGAACTCCAGAGATCCCGTATCCAGGGGGAGGAAACGGTGAAGCAGGCCAGGGTCAGCCGGGAGGAGGAGAAGGCCGAAAGAGCCATTTTGCTTGCCGACCCCAACCTTAAAGCCATTGCCGGAACCGCCATGTTCGAGCCCACCCGGGCGGATTTGTCCACGAGCCTGGAACAATCCATGGCCCGGACCCGCACCCGGAGCGAAGCGCTCCAGCTGAAGCTTCTGGAAACGGAAAACGAACTGAAACGCCTGGAAAACATGGACACCCTGGCCGTGGACCATCAGGTGGCGCGCCTCATCGACCATTACACGGGTCAGGGCCTCTCCCCTGCCGAGCTTAAGCCCTTTCCGGACTACCTTGCCGGCCTGTACGAAAATCCCGAAGAGATCGCCCGGGTGGTGGAGGGGGATCCGGGACGGTTCACCGGCATCATGGCGGTCACGGATGAGGTGATCGAAAAGGTTGAAACTATCCCTGTCCCGGATTGGCTCCATAAGCCCGTGGTGATCTCCACCCCCATGGATCTTGACCGGGTCCGGGGCATTGAGTTCCCGGTGATCGCCCCGCCCGACCCCATGGTGTACAGCAAGACCTATCTGGAAGAGCAGAAGGAAAAGCTGGGCAAGAGCGTGGTGGAACTCAAGGAAGAGGTCTCTGAACGGATCTCAAGGCTCCGGTCCCTGGAGGCTTCGGCAAGATCGCTTGGGGATTATCGAAAGAGATATCCCGATGCCACCGCAGTGGCGCGTCTGGCAAGGGACGTGGAGACCGCCGAAGAAAATCTTTCCCGCATCCGGTCCGACATCCGGGAGGTGGAAGGTGAACGGGAAAAACAGGCTGCCAGGAAAAAGGAGCTGGAGCATGGCTTCCAGACCGAGACCGGTACCATGGCCCGGTTGGAACAGGTGGTCAGGCAGGTGGAAAACTGGCTCTCCCAGTATGGGGAGATCAAGGCCTGGGAAACGGCCCTGGAAAAGGGGGATCTCCAGCGGGTGGAGATGACTCACGGGGTGACCCGGACCCAGGCGGAAGAGAATAAAATCAGGGAGACCCTTGCCGGGCTCCAGGGCGCCATGGCCGGGAAGCAGGCGGAGTTGAAAAACCTGGAAGACCGGGCCGACGACATCCCTGGCACGGAAGGGTTCACCCTCACGGACGAGCAGCAGCAGGAGGCGTTGTCCATGGATCTTTCCTCCCTGCGAAAGCAGTATGAAGAGGCCCAGAGCGACGCCATCCGCATTGCAAGTGACCTTGGCATCGCCGGGCTGAAAAAGGACCTGGAACTGGTGCGGGGGAAACTTCAGAAGACCGCCAACGCCCTGGACCGGTACGCCGAAGCCAACGAGTTTGACGGGGCGATTGCCGAAAAATGGGCCAAGAAGAGCAGCCGGGACCGTGATGAACGCACCTCGGATATCTCTGCCCTTCTGGTGGGGACAAAGGAGGAGCGGGCCAAACACAAGGGGCAGCTGGAAGGCCGGGAACGGGACAGGGGCCGCTGCGGCCAGGAACTGAAACGGTTGTCCAGCAAGGGCATCCATACCAATATCGACCCGGCGGAGCTTGAAAAGACCGATCCCGACGGCCTGATCCTTCACTACATGAAGGTGGCCCAAACCGAAGAGGAGAAGCTCAAAGAGCTGCGGCGGAACGGGGCACGGCAAAGCGCTGTCCTGGAGGGGAACCGTCACTGGAAAAATGAACTTAAGCTGGCCCTGGCCACGGTGAGCGGCCAGGCTCCCTGCTGGGACAGCCTCTCCCCTCGTGGAGAGTGGCCGGACCTGGTCCGGGTGGAAAACCCGGCCGAAAACGCCGTTATTTTAAGGAAAAAAATCCGGGAGATCCTGAACTCCCGGGATAAGATGGAGAGTGTAATTGAGGCCAGCCGCAAGAACATGGGCCGGGCCTTTGACCGGCTCCAGGGGGAACTCAGGGACGAAAAACTAAAGCAGCAACTGCCGGCCATCGTGGACGAGCTCTCCCGCCATGACGCTGAAACCCTGGGGGCCCAGAGCGGGGAACTCATGGAGAAGTGCAGTCATATTGCGGCCAACATCGAAAGTGACCTCTCCCGGTCCGAGCAGTTTGTGGAAAGCCTGGTGGACCAGCTGCTTCAGCATGTGAGAGAGGCCTACCAGAAACTCCAGAGCGCCTCAAAACAGCTTATGCCCGAGAACGTGTTCGTCTATGGCGGCCATGCCATTCTCAAGGCCGGCACCCGTCTTGACTTCACAAGGCACGGGGTGATCTACAAAAAGTCCATCGACAACTGGCTGGACGAGCTGATCCAGGATAACCGCATGCCTGAAGTGAACGCCAAGGCCGGGGACACCCTGGGAACCGAGCTCCTCTACCGGCTGCTCAAGACCTCTTCCGCCAAACAGGAGTTCGGCATCCGGCTGCTCAAGTGCGACGCCACCGGCCGAAACTATGAACCTGTGGGCAAGGACCTGGGATCCGGGGGGGAGGCCCTCACAACTGCGGTGCTCCTCTACTCACTGCTCACCTCCATGCGCCGGAAGCGACGGAACAAGAAGGATGACCGCATTCCTGCCTTTCTTATTGCCGACAACCCTCTGGGCGTGTGCAACCGTTCGGACTTTCTGGACGCCCAGCTCAAGGTGGCCCGGGCCATGGGCATCCAGTGCGTCTACTTTACCGGGATCAATGACCGGGAATCCCTGGGACTGTTCCAGCACCGGGTGGCCATCCGCCAGAGCGGCAAGCAGCTCCAGGTGGGGGGCAGGCCTTACAATCGCCTGGAGATCATCGAGCAGAACGTGGAGGACCGGGACTAATGCCATGATCGATGCAAAGATTCGCAAAGCCCTGCAGAAGATTATCTCGGGACCAAAAGCAAAAACAATAGAAATTGGTCCGCTTTTCAAGGCTGCCAGAGCAAATGCTCTGGACCAGGACAGCGATATGGCCGTTCTAAAGATATTGCTCAAGATTCTGCAACAGCTGGCTGAAGAGGGAGAGATCAAGCTTCCCTCTCAAAAGGGCGAAGGGTGGGATCGCAACAAAACCGGGCTGCCCCACTACGTCACCCGGATCGATAGGGAGAAAGAGGCCCAAAAAAAGGCGAACAGGGAAGAGATCGAAGAGATTCGGAACAACACCTCCTGGGAACCAAAGATGATGATTCCCATCGTCCACAGTCGGCCCGGCCTGACAAAGGTGGAGGACTACAGAAAAGCTGCGGCCGTGAACGATTACCTGATCCAGAAATCGACAGATCAGCCCAAGGTCCCTGTCCGGGAACGGTCTCTCCAGATATTCGGGGATGAAAAATTCCTGGACAGTTGTTCTAAAAAGGATCTTTTCTCCGGCCGCATTTCCTTGGAAGACCTGGACTGCTTTTATTACCCCGAGCCCCTTGCCTTTCATCCCCTTTCCATGGATCTGGGAGAGATAAAGGGAAAGCCGCTCCTGGTGGTTGAAAATTCCAACACTTACAGAAGCTGTTGGCAAGCCAATGCGATAACGAAAACCTTTGCTGCCGTCGTTTACGGGAAAGGATATAAAGCGGCCGCCAAGAGTATGGAAGAAGACGGTCTTCTGTCCATCGAGACACAGCTTGAATCTTGTGGCATCTGGTATTTCGGAGATCTGGATCCAGATGGCCTTGAGATCCCCAAGATCATAAATAAAAACAGAGAAAAATTGGGCCTTTCCAGTCTTCTTGCTGGCATCCCATTATATAAGGCGCTTATGAGAAAGGGGCTTCTCGTACTTTATGAAAACTCACAAGAAAAGAAACATGACAAGAAATGGGCGATTCAATGGCTTGGAAAGGAGCTTGCCCAGACCTACCTTGACCAGGTGGATTGTGTCAGATGGCCCCAGGAAGGCCTGGGGGAGCGGGATCTGATCCCCATTTTCAGTGAACTCTTCCCATTGAAAAAGGAGCGATGATTTGACGGTAAGGAGAAGCGAGATGTTTATCTACACTGCCACACCTGGGGAGTGGGAAGAGATCCAGGCCAGGAAAACGTTCCATGATGCAAGGTTTCTAAAGGAAGGGTTCATCCATTGCAGCTACCCGGAACAGACGCTTTGGGTCCTGAACAAGCATTATCTAAAAGAGGAAACCGTGATTTTGCTTGTCATAGATCCTGGAAAACTTGTGGTTCCCTGGAAGTCGGAAGACCTGAAAAGCAGGGGGGAGGAATTTCCCCATGTCTACGGTCCCATCAACCTTTCTGCGGTGGTGGCATCCCATGATATCCACAGGGGAGACGACGGAGCGTTCCATGAAAACCGTGTCCTGAACCGCATGATTCATGGCTAATCTTCGTTCGGGGCGGGCGCAAGCAGCCCCTTGGCCATGAGGTCCAGTACGAAGATATATCTGTAATTTGTCAGCACTGCCCCCCCTTATTCCGGCTGTGCCGGCACAAACCACATGCCGCTGATCCGTGATTCGTTGTTGAACACGAACTTGATATCAAGGGGGCCGTTGGTGAAATCGCAGGTGACAAAGATGATATCAAATTCACCATGTTGACCGGACCGGGTGCCCTTGATCGCCTTAAAAGCACCGGTATTGATGATAAGGCCTTCCCAGGCAGCTTTCAGCTTTTCCGGGGGCAGTGCCCGGGCCATGGTTGCATCATAGTGGGCGGTTACTTTTTCATACTCTCCCTTAACCAGGTGATCCACCAATGTCTTTGAAACCCGGGTGAGGTCTGTGGGGGATTTGGTCGCGGAGATCTGCGCACTTGTCAGGACCGTCAATCCCAACAGGAGATAAGAGGCTGTGACAACCAGGGTGTACCAGGGCGATCTTTTTTTGAATGCTGCGATCATTTCGATTCTCCTTTTGATTTCCGATTTATATTCCATGATTCCGGTGAGGCCCCTGAAGGGGTTTTTTTCGGTTTTGCCGTTGTTGCCTTTTTTGCTACAGCTAAGATTCAAGAGCACCAGGCCGTACTCCCTGTGTTCGGGCAAGGTCAGGTGGGACAGGGTCATGGCGTCACAGGCGAACTCCCTGTCCCGCTTCATGCGGTAAAATGAGATCCATACAAGGGGGTTGAACCAGTGCAGGGCAAGCAGAAAGGCCGCGATCAGGCCGGTGAGGATATCGTGATTCTTAAGATGCCTGAGTTCATGGAGTAATACATGGCGCAGGGCATTTTCATCCATGCTGCCGATCATGCCCCGGGGCAGCAGAATCCGCGGGCGGATATAGCCGAACAGGGCCGGGCTTTGCACCAGATCCGTTTCCATGATTACCAGCACGGTCTTAATTCCAAGTTCCCTTTTGCACGATTCCAGGAGGTTCAATGCGGATTCACGGGTCACCTGGCTGTGGTTCCTCACTGCCATGAGAAAGGCGAGGGACCGGATGAAAATATAGGCCAACATGGCAAAGGCGACAAAGATCCAGATAAACGGAAGCGCCTTTATAAAAGGTGGCAAGGCTGAGACGCCAGGGGCGGTGTGAAATGGCCCCGGTGCCGGGGCTCCCGCCGCTGGTGCCGGAAAACCGGACAGGCCGCCGTCAAAACCCAGTTGGGCCGGTAGGGGAAAAAGGTTGTAGATGCTGATGGTGCTTTCCGGGGACCAGGGCAGGAGGAGGCGCAGGATGAGTAAAAACCACAACCCGTAATGCCATCCTGGCGACAGGCGTTTTCCCAGAACCTGTTTGATGAGCATGATCACCGGGATCATCACGCTTGCCTGGAGCGATACATCCATGGTGTGTAAAAATAATCCGGACAGATTTCCGTTCATGATATCCATGTCTCCTTGCCGGGCCCCCTGCTGTTTATTTCTGTTTGGCTTGTTCGTCCGCCTTGTCTAAAATCGCTTTCAACTCTTTGATCTCATGTTCGGACAGGTCCCTGTTTTCAACCAGGCTGGCCAGCATGGGCGTCAGGGTGCCACCAAAGAACCGGTTGAGAAAACTGCGGCTCTCCTCCCTGACGATCTCTTCCTCTGCCACCAGGGGGAAATAGAGATGGCGCCTGCCCTGTTTCTCAAAACCAACGGCTTTTTTTTGAACCAGCCTGTTAATAAGAGTTTTTACCGTATTGGGTTTCCAGGATGCGGTTTTCGCAAGTTTTTTCACAATCTCGTTGGCGCTGGTGGGGTGATCGGTCCACAATTGCTTCATCACCTGCCATTCGGCTTCTGAAATTTTAGGATATTTTTCCATGGCTCCCTGCTTGGTTTTTTGTTGTTTTGATTACACTTGTAATAATTTAACTATTACGCTTGTAATTCTATGTCAAGAAAAAAGCTGCAACATGAAATCGCAGCAATCGTTTCAAGCCCGGTCCCCATATCTGTAAGGGGACGCTCTGCCTTCCGGCCTGGTACGGCAGGGGATATTGTGGGAAAATAATTTGAAAATCTGCTTAAAGGTTGTATCATCAGGAGAATTATCCCAGTGAAAATGCCCTTCGGCGTAACCATGAATACCTTAACAATTCCCAAGGATGATTGGGAGGTTAAATTGAAAAGTCCCGAAAAGAATAAGGAGCAATCCAGGATAGATCGTTATATCCGTTTTGAGTTTGAGAACACACCCATTTACATCGATCCTGACCACCCGAACTGGATCGCGGTAAACCGGGCCGGGGACAATCTTCTAAAAAAAATGGGATTCCGGGGAGGAGGGGAAATGCCTTCCTTGGAATCTGCCGCCGGAGGGGATGAAATCCTGTGGGAAATAAGCAAAAGGAAGTTTTTGAATAATTTTCCGGAGACGTTACACGACGCGTACAGGGGAAGGTCCGCACATATAAAGCTGTCCCATCTTGAAGAGTGCTGGCTCCATGTTACAGACACCTGTAATCTGAGATGCACCCATTGTCTTTTCTCATGTTCTCCTGAAGAAAAGACGGCCCTTTCCTTTGGGGATATACAAAAAAGCGTTGATGAAGCCCATGCCCTTGGCGCGAGAATCTTTTATCTTACCGGGGGAGAGCCCTTTGTCCATAAAGAGATAAGGGAGATACTCAACCATATCCTGAAAGAGTATACGGATACCTCCCTTGTGGTCATGACCAACGGCATCCTTTTTCCCCAATATATGGATTTCTTGGGAACTTTTCCCAAAGAGCGCCTTTTTTTCCAGGTGAGCGTTGACGGTATCGGAGAGACCCACGATAAAATACGGGGCAGGGGAGGGTTTGCGAAACTAGTAAACGGACTTGACTCGTTAAGGGGGCTTGGCACCCGAAATACCATCGCAATGGTGGTTCACCATGGAAACATCGGGCAGATGACTGAGATGATTGACCTTGCAAAGAGATATGACATGGCTGCGGTCCATTTCATCTGGCTGATGGTTACAGGGAGCGCAACGCCGGAACTCTTTGTCGATCCTGAAGTCATATTTTCAAACCTGGTCAGGGCGTATCATTATGCCGCCCCAAAAGGGATCGAGATCGATAACATAAGAAACATGGAATCCCAGGTGTTTTCCCCGTCAGGCACTAAATATGACCTGGGAAATGCGGGATGGCGGTCCCTGGCCGTCGGGCCTGACAAGAATATCTATCCCACGGCGGCAATGGTGGGGCAGGCTGCCCTAAACTGCGGCAACCTGGATAAGGGAATGGAAAATGTGTGGAGGCATTCCAGAGTATTGGAGCGGATCAGGAAAATCTCCGTCAGGGATTCAACGGCCCATGGCAATTCCCCGTTTAAATACCTCACGGGCGGCGGGGACATGGACCACAGTTATTTTCACGGGGGGACGTTTGAAGGCCATGATCCCTATCTGCCCCTGTATGAAAAAATGATTCCATGGATCATATGGGAAAATGCCAAAACGGCACGGTTTTCCCCCTTACCCCGGGTTCTGCTGAAAATGGGGGACAGGCTTTTGCAATGTCATTCAGAGGGTGGCGGCGTTTCCCTTACCCATTCAAATTGCGTACTGACCTTTTCAAACACCCGTAAGGTTGTCGGTGATTTCTATGCCCGGGCAGATGACTCACGAAACAAGGAGATCGTCAACCCTGTGTCCTACCCTGAAGCGGAGATTCTCCACATTCCCGGCCATTCAAGGATAAAATCCTATGGCTGCGGAAGTCCTGTCCTGGATGCGGATATAAAGGAAAACGAAGTGGTCGCCGACCTTGGCTCGGGGGCGGGCGTCGAATGTTTTATCGCTGCTAAAAAAGCAGGAAAGAACGGAAAAGTCTACGGCATAGACATGCTTGACCATATGCTTGACAAGGCCAACCAGGCCCTTCCCCATGTCGCGAAAAACCTCGGGTATAACAATGTTTCATTTAAAAAGGGATATCTTGAGCAGATTCCCTTGAATGACGGCCTGGCGGATCTCATCCTCTCCAATTGCGTGATAAACCTGTCCCAAGACAAGCCCGAGACGTTCAGGGAGATCCATCGGGTGCTCAAGCCCGGCGGCCGCATGGTCATTTCAGATGTTGTCACGGATACGGTGACGCCGCCGTCCATCCAGAATGATGAACAGCTTCGCGGGGAGTGCATCGCAGGGGCAATGGTTCAGCCCGACCTGTTTATGATGCTGGAATCCCTGGGGTTTACCGACATCTTGATCCTGAAGCGGTTTTTCTACAGGCGGGTGAAGGATCATGACTTTTTCTCCCTTACCTATACGGCCTGGAAACCCCGGGCAGGGGAAACCGTGGAGGGGGTGTATCCGGGGCCCTATGCCGCAGTGGTGACCGACCATGGCGAACTTTTATTAAGGGGAGAAAAACGCAGTCTGGAAAAACCGTTTACTCCCGAATCTCCCTCCCCCCCGGTCCTTATCCTCGATGCCATGGGGAATGCAGTAAATATTGATGCTGATAATGCCTGCAATTGCTCATTTGAGCCAGGCCCGGAAGCGGGCTGCTGTTCTCCGTACCTGGAAGAAAAACAGGTCCTCCCCGGGATAATTGCTCTCCCCCCGGTTAAAAGCCGGACAGACTGCATGATCTGCGGCCGGGAGCTAGACTATCTTAAAGCCGGGGAGAGTAAAACATGCTTTTACTGCTCAAGGACATTCCCGGCAAATGCCGTTTGCAAAAATGGTCATTTTGTGTGTGATTCCTGCCACGGCATGGACGCCCTGGCATTTGTGAAGGAATTGCTGATAAACACAAAAGAGACCGATCTCATCGACCTGTTGAATACCATACGGTCTCATCCCTCCTTCAATCTCCATGGCCCGGAGCATCACTATGCATTACCGGGGGTCATCGTAACGGTTTACCGGAACCTTGGCGGAGATATGACCGATCAGGATATCCTGACCGCCCTGGAGAGGGGGCGGAGCATCCCGGGCGGTTCATGCGCCTTCTGGGGGGGATGCGGGGCTCCCCTGGGGGCAGGCATCGCTTTTGGCGTCATTCTTAATGCCAATCCCTTAAAACCCGGTCCCCGGCAGGTCGTCCAGAAAATCGTATCGGAAATTACAGGCGAAACAGGGAAAATAAGCGCCGCAAGATGCTGCCAGCGGGAAAGCTGGATCACCCTTTTGAAAGTGTCCGAGCTGTCCGAACGATACCTTGATATCAAACTGCCCGCAAACGGGAACGTGGTCTGCGAGCAGATGGCGCAAAACAGGGAATGCATAAAAGCGGGGTGCCCGTTCTATGAAGAATAGCGGGAACAGGCTGTTTTATCCTCATTCCGGTGGCGGGTGGCGGATGGCGGATATTCGGCTGTTACATATATTTTTTCAGGACTTTATCGTAGGTTCCGTCTTTTTTCATCTCATCCAGGGCTGCCTGCCATTGGGCGATCACGGCGTCAGGAGTTGCTTTACTGAAGGCGATATAGAGCTGGGTCTCTTTCACATCAAACACCTTTTCCAGTACTGCCGAATCGCCGACCGCCGTCCTGGCCTTGTGGAGTCCCTGAAGATAGCCGACGATCCACAGGTCAATCCGGCCGGCAAGCAGCTTTTTGACATTGACCGAATCGTCAATCACGCTGTCCAGGTTGGTGAACCCGTTTGATTTTAAAAACAACTCAGCGGCATCATCCTTATAGGTGCCGATTTTTTTTACTTTCCTGGCATCCTCCAGGGAATTGATCTTGAGACTGTTGCCCTTTTTCGCGAAAAAGACCCATTTGTTTTCAGCGACCGGCCCGACCCATTTGAATAAGGGCTCCCGCTGATTCGTCCGTGTCATGGAAAAGAGGATGTGATTGTCCCTGGTCTGGATCAACTTATACGATCTTGACCAGGACTGGACCTTGATGTTGTCGGGATGGCCGACACGCTTGAGCAACTCTGCCATGACATCGTAGGAAAGACCGGTCAACTGCCCGTTTTCAGTATAATTGAAAGGCGGGTATTCTTCAGTCATGATAGAAAAGGGCCCGGCTGCCGCGGTTGCGGCAAAGCCGAACAGAGATAATAGAATTATCAGGGGGGATACCGTTTTTTTGTTTTTTTTTGATCTGGATCAATGAAATGATCAACTGAAACTGCCATACTGTCTTTCAACATCGGCAGTTTCTTTCTTCGGTTTGAAAGGGCTACGGCCGGTTTAACGATATGAGTTTAAAATCCATTGGGAGGGTTTATCATGAATAAAAAAGAGCTGATCAAAAACATACCTTTTTCGGAAGCTGTTGATTTTGCGGGTCTCGTGGACTATGAAGAGGGGCGGGTGGTGAGCCGGACCCTGGCAAGCCGGGAATCAGTCGGCATCACCCTGTTTGCCTTTGACAAAGGCGAAGAGATCAGTGCCCATTCCGCACCCGGAGATGCCATGGTGCAGATTCTGGACGGAGAGGCCCTGATCGACGTGGGCGGGAAGGAGATCACGGCCACCGCGGGCCAGGCCGTGGTCATGCCGGCGGATGTGCCCCATGCCCTGTATGCCACCGCCCAGTTTAAAATGCTCCTGATCGTTGTGAAACGGCCTGTGGAGATGGGCAACCTGTAACTGTTTGGGAAGTGAGATGGTCATGAAATGGACAGAAGAAGCTGAGGCGGCGATCCGGAAGGTTCCCTTTTTTGTGAGGAAAAAGGTTCGCAAACGCGTGGAAGGGGAGGCTGCAAAGGCCGGGAAAGGGCAGGTGACCCTGGCCCAGGTGAAAGTCACCCAGGCGCGGTTTCTCTCAAAGATGAGTTCTGAGATCAAAGGGTACCAGGTTGAAACCTGCTTTGGCAGCGGTGGGTGTCCCAACCGGGTCCATGCCGGGGAGGGGTTGCTTTCGAAAATCGAAACCCTTTTGAAAGAGGCGGATCTTCTCTCCTTTCTAAGGGAGAGGGTGAAGGGCGATCTGAAGTTTCACCATGAGTTCCGGGTGGCCATCGCCGAGTGTCCCAACGCCTGTTCCCAGCCCCAGATCAAGGGGGTGGGGATTATTGCGGCAGCTCTTCCCCGGGTGACGGATGAGCCCTGCGTAGGTTGCGGGGCCTGTGTGACCGCCTGTAAGGAGAACGCCATTGAACTTGCCGGGGAACCGGAGTCACCCGGGATCGCCTTTGACCGCTGCCTCATGTGCGGTCAGTGTATTTCGGCATGCCCCCGCGGCACCCTCATGGAAGAGAAAAGGGGGTACCGGGTGCAGCTGGGGGGGCGGTTGGGGCGCCATCCACGGCTTGCCATGGAATTGCCGGGAATTTATACGGAAGAGGAGGTGCTCGCCATCCTTGGGAACTGCATCCGGTTTTTTAAGGAGAAAAGCCGCCATGGGGAACGCTTTTCCCACCTTTTGACAGAAGCGGATCTTCAGAAGATGGTGCCCGGCCCGGGGGGGGATTAAAACGTTTGTTCTGTTTTCTGCCAAAAAATAGGGTCAGCTTTTTACGGTGGAGATCACCATCCCATACAATTTTTCCACAGACTCTTTGCTGGGATTGGTTCTGCCCATCACGGCAAGGCCCATCAAGAAGGAGAAGAGATAACCGGCCAGGACTTTGGGATCCTTGTCTGGGGGAATCTCACCCTTTTCCCGGGCCGCCATCAGGCAACGGCAGAAATCTTCTTCCTGCAATGCCATGTGCCGCTTGACACGATCGAACACGGCCTCGTCCACCTGCTCCTTTTCCACCACCGTGGAAACCAGCAGGCACCCGATGCTCTTTCCGGAAGCTGCGTAATCGATCCTGTTGCGGAAAAAATCCTCGATGTTTTTCAGGCCCAGGGGCTTGCGCCTGAGCACCCGGCCGAAATCCCGGTTGAGGGCATGGACATAGTTGTCGATACACTCACCAAACAGGCCTTCCTTGCTGCCGAACTCCTGGTACATGCTGTGCTTGTTGAGTCCCGTCGCCTTGACCAGATCGTTGATGGAAATCCCCTTGTACCCCTTCTCCCAGAATGCACGGGTTGCGGCGTCCAAAACGGTTTGACAATCATATTCTTTACAACGGGCCATGATACTCTCTCTTTAATAAGGTTACAGTCTATATTTAAAACAGTCGTTCTGAAAAGTCAATAAAAAAATGAACTCCCTCCCGGTCGGGCCGGTGGGGGCAATCAGGCGTTAAGAACGTTTTAAAAGGAGACCGCGTATTTTTACCTGCCAGGCTTGACGGACCGGCCCTTTGCTGATACGGTGCCAATCTTGCTGTTTTGTGCGGCATTTGGCAATAATTTAACACTGTTACTATTAAAAGAGGATACCGTCCATTGAGTTCTGAAACACCCATTTCCAAACGCGCCCTGGCCCCCCTGGCCCTGTTTCTTGCCATTTTTGTGGGAAGCGGCGTCTATTTCCAGGCCACGGGAGCCGATTTCGCCTTTTACCAGGTTGCAACCCCTGTTGCAGCCCTTCCGGCCATTCTGCTGGCCGTGGTCCTTTCCAGAAAACCCTTGAACCAGACCGTGGAGAACTTTCTTTCCGGGGCCGGCCACTCCAACATCATGGCCATGTGCATGATCTACCTGCTTGCCGGTGCGTTCAGCTCCGTTGCCAAGGCCACGGGAGGGGTTGAATCGACGGTCAACCTTGCCATGGCCGTGATCCCTTCAGCCTTTCTGTTGCCGGGCCTCTTTGTGGTGGGCGCTCTGATCTCCACGGCCATGGGAACCTCCATGGGAACCATCGCCGCCCTTGCCCCCATTGCCCTTGGCATCGCACCCAAGGCCGGGCTTGGATTGCCCCTGGTGGCGGGAGCCGTCATGGGCGGTGCTATGTTTGGTGACAATCTTTCCATCATTTCAGACACCACCATTGCCGCCACCCGGACCCAGGGGTGCAACATGAAGGACAAGTTCCGGGTCAACTTTTTCATTGCCGTCCCAGCGGCCCTGATCACCGTGGTGTTCCTGGCCTTCCAGGGCGGTGACTGCGTTGTTGACGGGGACAAGCCCTATCAGATTCTCCAGGTGGTTCCCTATGCCACCATCCTTGTGATGGCCCTTGCGGGTCTCAACGTCTTTGCCGTGCTCTTTACCGGTGTGGTGCTGGCAGGGGTTGCAGGGTTCCTCACCGTCCCTGATTTCACCTTTCTCTCCTATGCCAAGAACATCTATGCTGGATTCACCGGCATGCAGGAGATCTTCATCCTCTCGATCTTCATCGGCGGCCTGGGCGCCCTGATGAAGGAACAGGGAGGACTGGCCTTTCTCGAGCGGAAGGTGGAGGGGTTCATTCAGCGGTTCTCCTCCGGGAAGAACAAGATTTTGTTTGCGGAGCTCGGCATCGGCCTGCTGGTCTTTCTGACCAACCTGTGCACGGCCAACAACACCGTGGCCATCCTGGTCACAGGGGACGTGGCCCGGAACATTGCGGAAAACAACGGGGTTGAGCCCAAGCGTTCCGCAGGCATCCTTGACATCTTTTCCTGCATTTGCCAGGGCATCATTCCCTGGGGGGCCCAGATTCTCCTGGCCGCGTCCATTTTTGTCATTTCACCGTTGACGGTGATCGCCAATGTTCAGTATTGCTGGCTGCTGTTCGTGTGCAGCGTTCTGGCCATCGTGATCCACGGCAAACAAAGGAACAACGGTTGATCAACTCCAAAGGCCGGTCGCTATTCCATAAAGATGTCGTTTTTCCGCCATGCTATTATTGGCGGAAGGACTTCAGGATACAGCGTCCGGTCTTGTTCTTTCGGTCATAAACCTGTGGCCCGTCACCATTAAGCAACCCCCATTCTTTAAAAAAACTTGACACGATATGGCGTATATGATCATTGTTGTCGAGAACCATTCGTAACAAAAAATGATCCATCAATAGCATTTTTCAGGTTTGCCGGAACAAGGCATGCGATCATATGGCAAGCCTCGGGGATCGAATTAACCAGTCGGGGATACGGTTTGTATTGCTGAGGCATGTTTGATTTCAATTAGGATGCTGTTCTTTTCCCCAGCTTTTTTATTAATCTGTATTCTTATATGACTAAGAAAATTTCCACTATGATCAAGCTCATGGTCACTTCAGTCTTGCTTTTCTCGTTTATCCCTGTGGGGGCGCTTTCCCAGGAGATTGGTTTAAAATCCGAGGAGTATCTGCTCAAGGCCGTTTTTCTGGAACGTTTCACCCGCTTTGTGGAGTGGCCTTTGGAAGCAGGGCTTGAGCGTGCCGAAACCCCGTTTGTCATTGGCATCATTAGTCATAATCCCTTTGATTCCATTCTTGAGACGGTTTATGCCGATCAACCCATCAAGGGGAAAACCGTTGAAATTCGATACCTTGAAACCGTTGAGGAAATTAACGGCTGTCACATGCTTTTCATCCCGGAAACCGATGGAGAGATCCTGGAGAAGATCCTTGCCGCTATCCGGGACTATCCCGTGCTGACCATTTCCGATAGCACCGGATATGGCAGGAGGGGCGTACACATCAACATGTACGTGGAAAAAAAACAGGTTCGGTTTGAGATCAACCACAAGGCCGCCCGGCAATCGGGGCTTACGATCAGCTATCTTCTTCTCAAGGTTGCCAAGCTGGTTGAATCCTCAAGCGGGGTATGATGATGTCAGGTAAAAATTATTCTATCCGTGTCAAACTGATCGGCATTATTCTGTTTGTCGCCACCGTCAGTATTTTGCTGGCATACGCCCTGAACGGGTGGCTGCAGTATAAGATGCTCAAGACCGAGATGAAGCAGAATATGAAGGTCAATGCTCAACTGGTGGCGGAATATTGTGTACCGACCCTGACATTCCAGGATCGGGCCGGGGCTGAAGAGGCCCTGAAAAAACTTGAGGCGGTTCCCACCATCGAGGCGGCCCACCTGTTTGATAAAAAGGGGGACCTTTTCAGTGTTTTCCGCAGGAATGAGGGAATTGCCGTGTCAAAGCGGGCGCCGCCCCTGACCGAGGGGACGTTCCACCGGCGATTTCTTCATATCGTTCAGCCTGTTGTTTACCAGGGGGAACACTACGGTATCATTCATATCTGCGCCAATACCATTGAATTGTGGAAAAAGACAAAGACGCTTTTTTTCAGCCTTCTCCCCGGCATGGCGACCCTGTTCTTCATTTCCGTAATACTGGCTGCCTGGCTGCAAAAATTGATCTCCGGTCCCATCCTCCATCTTGCGGGCTTGACCCGGGCCATCACCGTAAATGAGGATTTTGCGGTCAGGGCGCCTGGTGGCGGTAACGATGAGATCGCCGTGCTCTGTTCAGGGTTTAACAGCATGCTCGAATATCTATCCATAAGGGAGCAGGAGAGGGACCTGGCGTTAACTGACCTGCGAAAAAGCGAGGAAAAATATCGCCTGTTGATTGACAACGCCAATGATTCCATATTTATCGCCCAGGACGGAGTGATAAAATTCCCAAATCCAAAGACGGAAAAACTGACCGGATATTCCGCAAAAGAGCTGGTTACAATGCACATTGGCAAGCTGATCCATCAGGAAGACAGGGCGATGGTCCTGGAACGGCACACACGACGCCTTCAGGGTGAAAAGATTGTCAGCAGTTATTCCTTTAGAATCATCAATAAAGCCGGCATTGAAAAAATCGTGCAGCTCAACACCGTTTTTATTCAATGGGAGGGAAGACCCGCCGCTCTGAGTTTCCTCAGGGATATTACCGAACAAAAAAGACTTGAAGCGCAACTCCAGCAAGCCCAGAAAATGGAATCCATCGGTACCTTGGCCGGAGGGATTGCCCATGATTTCAACAATATCCTCTCTCCCATTGTCGGCTATACGGAGATGCTGATAGAGGATACCCCTGACGATTCTCCCTTGCGCAACGGCCTTAACGGGATTTATAGCGGAGCCCTGCGTGCCTGCGATCTGGTGAAGCAGATTCTCACTTTCTCCCATCAAGACCGCAATGAATTGAAATCCATCAGGGTTCAACCGGTTATCAAGGAAGCTTTGAAACTTATCCGGTCCACGATTCCAACCAGTATTGAGATCAAACAGGAGATCCGGAGCGATTGCGGCAGCGTCAAGTCGGATCCCACACAGATTCATCAGATTATAATGAATCTGACCACCAATGCCTATCATGCCATGGAGGATACCGGCGAGCTGTCCGTGATCCTGAAGGAGATCCGGCTGGGGGAACATGAAGTGATCACCCCGGATATGAAGCCCGGGCTTTACGCCTGCCTTACCGTGAGTGATACAGGCATTGGCATGGATAAACAGATGACGGAAAAAATATTCAATCCTTTTTTTACCACCAAAGCGAAAGGTAAAGGAACGGGAATGGGGTTGTCGGTTGTCCATGGCATTGTCAAAAGCATGGCCGGCGCCATCCAGGTTCGCAGTGTGCCGGGCAAGGGAACGGATTTCCATGTCTACCTGCCGGTGGGGAAGGAGCAGCCGGAAGAGACGGTCGTACAACCAAAGGACTCGATCCGGGGGGGAACCGAACGCATCATGCTGGTGGATGATGAAGATGCCATTATTCAAATGGAGAAACAGATGCTGGAACGCCTTGGCTATCAGGTTGTTTCATACGTTGACAGCCTCGAGACCCTGGAGCGGTTCCGGGCCGAGCCGGACCAGTTTGACATGGTTATCACCGATATGGCCATGCCGAACATGTCCGGAGACAAACTGGCGGCTGAGCTGATAAAGATACGGCCTGATATTCCCATATTGCTTTGTACTGGTTTCAGTGAGAAAATCCCCGAAAACAAGAGCACATGCCTGGGGATTAAAAACGTTCTCATGAAACCCATCGCGAAAAAAGACCTGGCCAATAAGATCCGTGAAATGCTTGATGGGGCAAAGGGAGGAACCTAGGTCCCGGCGGACGGAGGGGCAGGTCCCCGGACCGGCACCAGGGGGGCGGGTGGTTGCTCAACCTTCGGAGGGCGGTCCGGACGGAATGCCATGGAAAACCTGTTCGCCGAAAGTTGAGCATGCTTGCTATGCCGCGCCGTACTCCTCTGCATAACGGTTCATCTTTTCAAGCATTGCATCGTCAATGACGATGGTGCCGTTGATGGGGCGGTTGTGCAGATAGTTTTTGATCTCGCTGATGGTAACGATGGAAAAAACGGGAATGCCAAGCTCCTCCTCAACCTCTTTGAGGGCATTTTTATCTGTCTTGCCCTTTTCCTGGCGGTTGACACTGATTACAATTCCCTTGACCCTGGGGTTTTTGTTCTCTTTCAACACCTCGATGGATTCTCGGATCGCCTTTCCCGAGGTGATCACATCATCCACCAGGATCAGCTCCGTTGAGGCCGTCAGGTCCATGCCCACCAGGGTGCTTTTATCGGCATAGGTTTTTGCCTCTTTCCGGTTGAACACATATCCCTTGTCGATGCCCGCCATGCTCAACCCCACGGCTGTTGCGACGCACAGGGGGATTCCCTTGTATGCAGGGCCGTAGACGGCATGAAAATCACTTTGAAAGTGTTCTGTGACAGCCTGCGCATAATAGGTGCCCAGCTCTTTTATTTTGTTTCCGGTATCAAACATCCCCGTATTGATGAAATACGGGGCGGTTCGGCCGCTTTTCAAGGTGAACTCGCCAAATTTGATGGCGTCACATTTTACAAGAAATTCGATAAATCGTTCTTTATACCCCATTATAGGTCTCCAAAATCATTGTGGTTCGTTTTTACGCCGACCGCCAGGAAAAGTAGTCGGTGAGGGTCACCTCTTTTCCGGACTTCAGCAGGGCTTTCTTATTGAAATCGTCCAGGGTCCTGATCCGTTGGGATTCAAAGAC
Source organism: Desulfobacteraceae bacterium (assembly GCA_024225635.1). Lineage (GTDB taxonomy): Bacteria > Desulfobacterota > Desulfobacteria > Desulfobacterales > Desulfobacteraceae > Desulforapulum. Next base: position 193,431 of record JAAEMK010000497.1, read on the forward strand.
AGGCCCGTCGACGCACACCCTCTCTTTGCCGCACACGCAGGCGCCGCACACCCCGAACCCGCATCGCATGTAGCGTTCCAGGGAGATCTGGCACCTGACGGAGTTGGCTTCGCACAGGTCAAACACCTTTTTCATCATCACTTCCGGGCCGCAGGTGTAGACCATGTCAAACATGTTCTTTGCCATGGCGTCTGCCAGTACCTCCGTGACAAACCCTTTTTGGCCGAAGCTGCCGTCATCGGTGGTATAGAGGACATCCGAAGCGGCGAACCGCTCTTTGAAAAGAAGGTGGTCGCCGCTCCTTGCCCCCTGGATGATGGTTTTGCCGCAGGGCACCGATTCAATCATGGGCGCCAGTGGGGCAATCCCGCAGCCCCCGGCCACAAAACAGACATTTGCATGGGCGTCAAAGGAGAAGCCGTTGCCAAAGGGGCCCCGGACCCCCACAAGATCGCCGGGCGACAATGCCACGGCTTGCGTGGAAAATCTGCCCTTGGCCTCAACCGTGACGCCAAACCGCTCTTTTGAATGAGAGGAAACCGTATAGGGCTTTTCATCGATTTCAGGCAGCCAGAGCATCACAAACTGGCCTGGGATGAACTGAAGCTCATGCTTGAAAAAGAGGGTGGCATAGCTTTCGTTATGGCGCTGGACCTCGTCGATCCTCAGCATGACAGGTTTTTTTTCCATTGTTATTTTTCCTTCCTGTTTCGGCATGCTTTTCGCCCGGTTACCCATGGGCCGCACCCCTGATCTCTTCAAGTGTTGTGCCGTGGTCCTCGAGCCATTGGGCAAGCTCACCCGTGATGGTTGAAAATACATCGATGCCCCTGAAATTCACGGCGCTGCCAACCCCCACCAGGGTGGCGCCGGCCATGATCATTTCAACGGCATCCCTGCCCGTGGTGACGCCGCCAAGCCCGATCACGGGAAGGGAGGTCTGCCGGCGGATTTCATAGACACAGCGCACGGCAATGGGCCGTATCATGGGGCCGGAGAGTCCCCCCTTCTTATAGGCCAGGATGGGTTTCCGGCTTTCAATGTCAATGAGCATGCCCGGCCCCGCCGTATTGATGGCGCAGAGGGCATCGGCCCCGGCGTCTTCGCACGCTTTTGCGATCTCACCAATGGACAGGGCCTGGGGGGTGAGCTTGGGAATCACCGGGATCTGTCCGGTTACCCGTTTCACCGCGCTGACCACATCAAAGGACGATTCCGGGTTGGTGCCAAAGAGCATCCCGTGCTTTTCGGAATTGGGACAGGAAATATTGAGCTCGATAAAATCCGGGCCTTTTTCCGCCACAAACCGGGCCACCTCGACAAACTCGTCAACAGAGCCGCCGTAGATGCTCGCGTTCAGGGGGAACGCTCTTTTTTCCAGGGCCTTCCATTCTTCATCCATATCACGATACCCGGGGGTGGGCAGGCCCACGGCATTGATCAGGCCGTGGCCGAGATCGATCACCGTTGGGTTGTTATGACCGTCACGGGGAGCGGGCCCGATGGATTTCATGGTGACGATGCCGCATCCCGCCCCATGGACCCGTTCTAAAATGTCAAAGTTGTTGCCAAGTATCCCGGAGGCCAGGACCGTTGGGCTTTTCAGCCGTTTTCCAAGAAAATTCACCTTCATAAAACCAGTACCCCATGTTAATCATGTTGTCATTGCCTTGTGTGTTGGCTGCAATCATACAACAAAACGCGCCATCAATCCATGAAACAAACCAACCCCGGCGTCAATCTTCGCCGTTGCCCCTGCCGGTTTGGGAAAAAAACGTTGAAGAATATCCAAGAATGCTGGATATTGAATAAAGAAATTCTTACAATCTGCAATTTATCCCCGGGGCCCGGACGGGCAATCCCACCCTGCCCTGGAAAAAGGTTTTTTAATGACTAAACCCAATTCCATCACGACCATTGACAAGGAGAACCGCAGCCTTGTGGAACTTGCGGTGCGCTGTAAGCTGATCAACCCTGAACAGGAGAAGTCGATCCTGACGGAACTTCTCCAGGAACTCCAGACCGATCCCGGCTTTTCCGTGTTGAACATCTTCCGGCGCCACGACTACCTCTCCCACCGTGATATCGATTTTCTGTTTGCCGTGCAGGACCACCTGGAGGTCAAGCTTCTGGACAAGAAGTTCGGCAAGCTTGCCATTGCCAACCGGTTCACCGATTACGAAACCGTGGAAAAGGCCCTGGACCTGCAGGCCAGGCTCTTCCGGGAAAAACGGGAGAACAAGCTGATCGGTGATATTCTCCTGGACAAAAAGGCGATCACCCAGGCTGATCGCACGGCCGTGCTCCTGACCCAGGACCGCATCAAGGATGAGTTCCTGGCCGAGGCAATGAACCAGCTGGCCGGATCCGAGCTGGAGCGGATCGATATCAACAAGCGATTCGGTGTCATTGCCGTCAAGAACGGTCATGTCACCATCCGGCAGATCAACCAGGCCCTGAAACAGCAGAAGGCTGAGGCCGGCCAGGGCAAGGTCCGGCGCTACCTGGGGGAGATTCTCAAGGAGGCGTTCGGCCTGACCGACCAGGACGTGATCGCCATCCTCCAGGAACAGAAGGAGTTTGAGAAGCAGCGCCTCAACCTGGAAAAATCCCTGCATCTTTATAATTCGGAAATCAAGATGAACCAGCGGCTCGGGCAGCTGTTTGAATACCGGGTCCCCCGGACAAAGCTTGAGGCCTTTGTTGTCAAGAGATCCGAGATCCTCGAAGAGATCTCCGTCCACAACCTGCAAAACTGGATCAAGCTTGCCGGCATCCGGTTCGGGATCGTCCCGGAGGATGAGATTGAAACCTTTCTTCAGGACGGGGAACCCGGCGAGGAGTTCCTGATCGCCCGGGGCTATTCGCCGGAGCAGGGGGGGGACGGTGCCCTGGAGTTCTTTTTTGACACCGAATACTATTCCCGGGTGGGGGACGGGGAGACAGGCCCGGCTCCCTTTGTGAAAAAGGGGGAATTGATCGCGAGAAGAACCCCCCACACGGAGGGAACGCCGGGCAGGGATGTGTTTGGGAACGCCATTTTACCGGACACGGTGAATCCCTGTTACCTGGGCAAGGGAAAGGGGGTGGAGAGTGATGACGACATCTTCTATGTCGCGGCCATTGACGGCAATCCGGCCCTTTATAAGGCGCGGACCCTGTTTGTCACCCCCGCGGTCATGGACCCTCCCCTCAAGATCATCGAGGGGGATGTGCTGGAGGACACCTTTGATGATTACAAGTACTATAACCTGGAGATCCAGGGCTCGGTCTGCCATGGCGCCCTTGTTGCCTGCAACCGGGTGACGGTACGGCAGCACGTGCTGGGACGGGTGGTTGCTTCGGGGAGCGTCGAGATCAGGGGAGCCATCGGGGAGGGCATCACCCGGATGAATGTGGCCCGGGAGGAGGCCGATGTCGAGGCCCAGGGAAACGTGGCGGTGAGCCGGAACATCGAAAACGCAAAGATCATCACCAAGGGCAGCTTCCATGCCACGGGGGCGGATGTGATCTCGTCCGTGATCCTTGCCCAGCGGGGCATTGTGCTGAAAAATGTCTATTCCAGCGGCAAGGGCTCCTCCATTTTGAGGATCGGCCGTCATGAAACCGGCCGGGTGGTGGAGCTCAGCCAGCTCCTTGAACACAAGGAGCAGCAACTCCGGACCCTCAAGCATGAAGATGAGCTGGAAGGGATGGTGTCCCGTCTCCAGCATCAGGTCAAGGTGCAGGAGGAGTACGAAGAGCGGCAGAGCGCCCTTGGTTTTTTGCGGTCCCTGCTGGTGGAGGCCGACATCGACACCCCGGCCGTGCTGGAGGATCGGTTGGTCAATTTCAAAGGGATTCTCGGGTTTTCCAAGGGCTCCAAGGCCCATGAATTTCTCGACGGGATCGTGGAACGGTTCGCCACACTTCCCCTGGAGCAGAAGCAGAAGGCGGTCCAAGCCCTCCTGGACAAGAATTCAGGGATGTACAGGGCCGCGGTGAACGCCAGCCAGCGGCTGGAAGCCGACTACCAGGCGGCCCTGGATGTCGTGGAGCAGCGCATGGCCAGCTGCTCCAAGGAGATCGAGGCCCTTGAAGAGGAGATTGGGGAGCTGTCCATTGAAAAAGACTTCTTTCTCCTGGAACAGGAAAAGGGCTTTTTGCCCTTCAGCCCGGAGATCAAGGTCAAAAACAAGCTCGAGCAGGGCACCATTGTCAAGGGAGAGCGCACCTCCCTGGTGATCCAGCGCACCATGTACGGGGTCAAGCTCCAGGAGGTAAAGGCCCCCGGTTCCGAGGAGACGACCATCAAGATCCAAGGGTATTTTGAATGAAACAGGCCTGGAGAGGGAGGGTGCGCCCCGCTCTTTTCCGTAAAGGCCCTGAATTCTTTCGGGGAGCGTCAACTCTGGACAAAGGGTTTTTATGAGCGAAAACCACGCTATCACGACCATGGACCGGGAGAACCGCAATCTTGTGGAACTGGCGGTGCGCTGTAAGTTGATCTCCCCTGACCAGGAGATGACGATCCTGGCGGAGCTGATCCAAGAGCTCCAGGCCGATCCCGGCTTTTCCGTGTTGGAGATTTTCCGGCGTAACGACTGCCTCTCCCCGCGTGATATCGATTTTCTGCTGGCTGTTCAGGATCACCCGGAGATCAGGCGTTTGGAGAAGACGTTTGGCAAGCTTGCCATTGCCAACGGGTTCACCGGTTACGAGAGCGTGGAAAAGGCCCTGGATATTCAGGCCAGGCACTTCCGGGAGACCCGGGAGCACAAGCTGATCGGCGATATTCTCCTTGCCAACCAGGATATCACCCTGGCCGATTGCACGGCTGTGCTCCTGACCCAGGACCGCATCAAGGATGAGTGCCTGGCCGAAGCCATGAACCAATTGGCCGGATCTGAGCTGGAGTGGATCGAGATCAACAAGCGAATTGGTGTCATCGCCGTCAAGAACGGCTATCTCACCATCCAGGAGATCAACCAGGCCCTGAAACAGCAGAAGCTGGAGACGGAACAGGGCAAGCCCAGGCGCTACCTGGGGGAGGTCCTCAAGGAGGCGTTCGCCCTCACCGACCAGGACGTCATCGCCATACTCCAGGAGCAGAAGGAGTATGAGAAGCAGCGGCTCAACCTGGAGAAGGCCCTGCACCTCTATAATTCGGAAATCAAGATGAACCGGCGGCTCGGGCAGCTGTTTGAATACCGTATCCCAACGACAAAGCTTGAGGCCTTTGTTGTCAAGAGGACCGAGCTCCTTGAAGAGATTTCCGTTCACAATCTGCAAAACTGGATCAAGCTTGCCGGCATCCGGTTCGGGATCGTCCCGGACAGCGAGATCGAAACCTTTCTTTCCCTTGGGGAACCTGGCGAGGAGTTCCTGATCGCCCGGGGCGACCCGCCGGAGCAGGGCGTGGACGGTGCCCTGGAGTTCTTTTTTGATACCGGGTACTGTCCCCGGGAGGAGGATGGGGAGCCGGATACGGTGCCCTTTGTGAAAAAGGGGGAATTGATCGCGAGAAGAACCCCCCACACGGAGGGAACCCCGGGCAGGGATGTGTTTGGGAATGTCATCTTCCCGGACAAGGTGAATCCCTGTTACCTGGCCAAGGGAACCGGTGTGGAGAGTGCCGACGGCATTTCTTATGTTGCGGCTATTGACGGCAATCCCGTCCTCTACCGGGAGCGAACCCTGTTCGTCATCCCCCCGGTCAAGGATCCTCCTCTCAAGGTCATCGAGGGGGATGTGCTGGAGGACACCTCTGAAGACTGCAAGTACTGTAACCTGGAGATCCAGGGGACGGTCGGCCATGGCGCTGTTGTTGCCTGCAACCGGTTGACGGTGCGGCAGCATGTGCTGGGACGGATTGTTGCCTCGGGAAGCGTCGAGATCAAGGGCACCGTCGGGGAGAGCGTCACCCGGAAGGATGTGACCGGGGAGCAGGCCGGGATCGAGTCCCAGGGCAATGTGGTGGTGAGCCGGAACATTGAAAACGCCATGATCGTCACCAAGGGCAGTTTCCAGGCGCCGGGGGCGGATGTGATTTCGTCGGTGATCCTTGCCCAGGGGGGAATGGTTGTAAAAAATGTCTATTCCAGGGGCAAGGACTCTTCCCTCCTGAGGATAGGCCGCCATGAAACCGGCCGGCTGGTGGAGATCAACCAGCTCCTTGACCACAAGGAGCAAATTCTTCGGCTTCTCAGGCACGACGAGGAGCACGAAGGGATGGCGGACCGGCTCCAGCATCAGGTCAAGGTGCAGGAGGAGTATGAAGAGCAACAGAGCGCCCTTGGCTTTATGCGCTCCATGCTGGGGTTCGCCGATATTGAAACCCCGGCCGTGCTGGACGATCTGCTGAGTAATTTCAAAGGGACTCTCGGGTTCGCCAGGGGCTCCAAAGCCCACGAGTTTCTCCATGGGATCGTGGAACGGTTCGCCATGCTCCCCCTGGAGCAGAAGCAGGAGGCGGTTCAAGCGCTCCTGGACAAAAAATCAGGGATGTACAGGGCTGCGGTGAACGCCACCCAGCGGCTGAAAGCCGAGTATCAGGCGACCATGGGCGTCATAGAACAGCGCATTGGGGCCTCCGCCGGGGAGATCGAAACCCTTGAAACGGAGATCGCGTCGCTTTCCATTGAAAAAGACTTTTTCCTAATGGACCAGGAAAAGGGGTTTCTGCCCTTCAGCCCGGAGATCAAGGTCAGGAATATGATCGAGAAGGGCACCATTCTCAAGGGAGAGCGCGCCTCCCTGGTGATCGGGCGGACCATGTACGGAGTCAAGCTCCGGGAGGTAAGGACGCCCGACCTGGAAGAGACCACCTTCGTGATCCAGGGGTACTTTGAATGAAGCAGGCCGTGACAACGATCCGGTTTCACTGGGAACGCGCTGTAATTTCTGACGATACCGGTGTTCCTGGCAGTGAAAATGCGGGGCTTGCCACCGTTCCATCCAGGAGGCGTTCCAGGGGCTTGAGGGCAAGCCCCGATACAATGAGGTCGACAACGGCCTCCTGGAGCTCCCGGAAGCTATCTTTGACAAAAACAGGTTTTGGATTTTTCCCTTCATCATATCCAAGCCGTTTCAGCAGTGAGAGCTCATGCTCTTTTTTGAATAGCTGTACCCCGGCAAAGCGCCCCTGTCGCCATATCATCTGCCCTTCCACGGGCTCCCGGTGGCCATTCAGATGAAAGAGGATGGAGACCTTTTGTAATTCATTTCCCAGGGTCCTGGGCAGATTTTTAAGTCCGACGCCACCCTGGCAAATGTTTACCGAGTTACAATGGATGGGGGGATGGCCGGCAAAAAGCAGGGTGCAGCTCTGTATGCACTCATGGACATTGCTGCGTCTTCTGTTCCCGGAATTGAGGGCAATAGCCCCATGGGGTTTGTCCCCCAGGATCGCGCCGACAAGGGCGGCGACGGCATTTTTTGGTCCGAATTCGATGAACCGGGTGCCGCCAGCCCTGTAAATATTTTCTATCTGCTCTTTAAACCGGACCGGCCTGACAATGTGGTCTATCAACATCTCTTTGACGGCCTGGGGATATTCGGGGTAGGGGGAGCCGGTGACATTGGAATAGACCGGTATTCTGGGCGGGTTAAACGGTGTGGCGCGAACATGGTCTGCAAAGATCCGCCTGGCGTTCTCCATAAACGGAGAGTGGAACGCGCCTGAAACAGAAAGCATATAGGCGCTCCATCCCCTGTCCTGGAAGATGTACTGCAGATTTTGCAGCGGCTTCTTAAGCCCTGACAGAACCACCTGATTTATGGAACTCCATGCTTCCACAAACACATTTTCCACTGTTTCAACCCGTTCCGTTATCTTATCCACATCTCCCGTGACGGCCAGCATGCCCTCCTCTTCCACCGACTGTCTATTGAATCTGGACATGGCCCGGCCCCGGGATCTGACCAGGTCAAAGTAGTGTTCATCCGACAGGGCCCCGGCCGCCCACAGGGCAGGAAGTTCTCCGCAACTCAAGCCGGCCGTAATATCCGCCTCAAACCCCAGGCGTTCCAGGAGCCGGTAGAGGCTTGTATTGAAAACCCCAATGGCCGGCTGGGTATATTCGGTTTTCTTCAGGGTATTGTCAAACAGGATCTTCTCCTTTTTGTTCAAGGGAGGGGCCGGAAACAGGATCTTTGAAATGGGCGCAAACCCGATTTCCTCAAGAAGGGTGTCCATGTGGTCATACCCCTGTTGTAAGATCGGAAAAAGGTTCCGAAGGGAGCGGCCCATCCCTGCATACTGCCCCCCCTGGCCCGCGAACAGGGCCACGGTTTTTCCCGCTGGCTCCAATCCCGTTTGCCGGTAAAAAATGCCCATGGGATGTGCCCAAATTCTTGCTGTCGGGTTCCGGGTCAGGAAATCGCCCATGAGCCGTAATGACTCGATGGCATCTTCCAGGGTTTCAGATACAAAACCTGCCCTGGCAAAATTCGGGTGGATAGGAGAATGTTCGTTTCCGGTCTTTAACCGTGAATAGACGGCATGGCCGGATTCCGATTCCAATTCCGATCTCAGGTAGTCGCAGCGGAACAACAGCTGGGAGTGGGATACCGCAGAGAGTATCACGCTGGTTCCCATTGTGGATTCCTGTTTTATGGATCTCATTCCGTGACCTCCTCATCGTTTTTATGGTTTGAAGGGGACGCTCTGTTTGTAACGGTGGATTTATCAAGACGATTTTTGCGTAGGGGATTTCAGATATCGGCGCGTCTCTTCCTTCGTAGCCTCCGAATATGCAGTCGGACTTAACGATAGCACGGGAAAATGGTCCAAAGCTCGCTTTTTTTATCCAAGAATTACCTCCGTTGTGCTTCTGGAGGTAATCCTACCTCAGGTATAAGCGTAATCTGTTGCCAACTTGGGGAAAATAGAGATTTGAAACACCGTTTGGAAGACAGATTCGAGGAATACCAGTCTGAAACAGCCGATCAACGACTGTTTCCTGAAGGTGGATGCGTATTTTTTTTCGGGAACCGTCAGGCCCGCCAGATCCCGGTAAAGGTTGGTTTTCGGGTCGGCCCCAAGAATCAAATGTGTCGCATTCCTGTTGGTGTGGGAATATTCGCCAAGGGTCGTCACCCACCTGTGAATGGTGGAATGCTCCATCATTTGCTCCTGGTTCGTTTCCAGATCCGGTTTTGATTCGTATTGCAATGGGTATGCATTAATCAGGCTGCGATAGGAGCTGATAGGATCTTTCACATAAGCACCGCTAAAGGCCAGAATGGTGGGGCGGGTGTAGCGTTTGTGGGGCAGCGCAAAACCGGGATAGTCCGTCCTGGTTTTGTTGCAGCCCGGACATTTCCAGCGGATCAGTAAACCGTGAAGGGTAACAACAAGCTGATCCGTCACAACATGAAATTTGCGTTTTCGTTTTTCGTGCCGCTTAAACCGGTCTGGGGGAAGCCCGCAGGTTGGACAGGGAGGCAGACCGCAGGGAACAAGGCCTTTTCTTACCCGTTCGGTGTAGCGTTCAATCTGTTCGGCTGTCGCGGATTGTAAAAGAGAAGTCTTGTTTTTATCCTCGGATCTGATGATTCCCATTGATATCCTCCCTTGGGATGGTTCCGGGGCGTTGTTGGTTTGCAAATTATTCTGCTGATCGCTTTGGCAGGTTTTCGTTTTTTTAAAGTCTTAATCTAAGACAAATGGGAAAGAAGTTCAAATGCTATTGATCACCTTTTTAATTTTAGCTTCAGGGGCGGGGCGGAATCGTTCAAAAAAAAGCGGTTGTCCGGCTTGCTTTGATGTTGACTTGAGATGATAGCGGGGGTATCATGGGGAATCCTTCAATAAAAGGTCTGGACAATTAACGGTATCTATGCTGCTGTTTCGTCTCAGGTTTTTTCAATACACAGATTCCCACTTTGCCCTGCTTGATTTTTTCGCACCCCGTAAAAAGTGTTCTGTTGGAACACCCTGTCAATTCTCCTTAATAAAGGGTGTTGAAATCGATGGTGTTTTTCAATCATTATCTCGAATGATTTCAAGATGTTGTGTAGAATAGGCGCTTATGCGCCTAACGTATTGATATTATTGCCATAAGGGTGGCCGATTTCAACACCCTTTAATAGAGTCTCAAAAAATCTGCGTTTTATAGTTACAATGGTTTCCCAGGTTTCTGGTAAAGGGCAGCCATTCTCGTTTAATGTAAATCACCAGGAGGGCAACATGATGAAATCAAGGGGGCTTTTGTTTTTGATCGTACTTTTGATGGTTTGTTTCGCGCCAACGGTCAATGCTGTTGAAATCGGTCTTGCCTGGGTTGGAAAATCGGGCATGGCAAAGCGGGTGACGGCGGGGTTTGACGCGGGGATGAGCAAGCTTGCCCCCCAGGTAAAGGTGGAGTACAGAAAGGAACTCTCTTCCATTGACGAGCTTGCCCGGGTGGTGAAAATGTGGGAGAAGCGAAAAAGCGGGATCGTCTTGCTGCGCTCCAATGCGGCCAAATGGCTGGCCGGCAAGACCCTTGCCGTGCCAACCTTTATCGGTGGGTGCAACAATCCAAAACAGCTTGGAGTGGTTGAGAGCCTTGAATCCCCTGAAAAAAATATCACGGGGGTCACCTATTTCCTGCCGGTGGAAAACCAGTTTGATATTTTTCAGGAGATCCTTCCCGAGATGAGGTCGGTCTTATTGCTGGTGGGCAAGGGGAATCCGTCTGCCGAAGTTGATCGCCAGGGGACGAAAAACGCATGCCGCCACCTTTCGTTCTCCTACAAAGAGGTTGAGTGCCTTGCCGTGGATGAGGCCGTAAAGGCGGTCAGGGCCGTTGAAAATAACCAGACAACCGTGATCATCGGAAATCAAAGCCTTCTTTTTGACAGCGCCGATGAGATCGTTGCGGCGGCAGGCGCGATCCCGGTGGTATCCTATTCCGGCAGGGCGGTAAAACTGGGCGCCCTGGGGGGATTTGTCGCCGATGATAACAAGCTTGGGCGGATGCTTGCGGAATCCGTTGCGGATGTCCTTGTGAAGGGAAAATCCATCAGGGCCACCCCGGTAAAGACGGACCCGGATCCCAGTTTTTTCGTCAACATTGAAGCCGCTGAAAAGATGGGGGTTGAATTTTCCTATTCCGTTCTGTCGGCCGCAACCATTATCGAATAAAGGGAGTCAGACCATGAAAACAACAAATTTCAGGAAAAAACTTCTTTTGACGATCATCCCGGTGGTTTTCGGCTGTGTTGGCGTTTTGGTTTTCATCTCCTCCCACATGGCTTCAACCTCCATTCAGGAGCACCAGGTAACCAACATGAAAAATACGGTTTCCCGGGTAGTCTTTGAACTTGACCACTGGATTCAGGAGAGGAAACGCGAAGCTGTTCTGCTCGCGGGCAATGGATTGTTTCAATTTGCGACCAGGGGGAAACTCCTGAAACAGGCGGGTAAGCATCTGTTGCTCTATCAGGAACAGTCCCTTATGTTTGAAGATGTTTTTATCATGGACCCTGAAGGAAGGATCATGGTCGGCGCTATCCCGGAGAATGCGGGAAAAAAGGCCGGGGAGGTCAAGGAATTTACCGAGAATATCGCCAGGGCGAAAAAAGGCGAGACCTGGGTCAGCCAGGTGGTCTTATCGCCGGCAACCAAGATGCCGGTCATCCTGGTCACAGCCCCCATAAGAAAGGGTGAAAAGATCATCGGAAGCCTGGGGATGACCGCAAAGCTTGAGGGGTTCACCAGCGCATTTGTCAGACCGATCAAGGTTGGGAACAGCGGGTATGCCATTCTTGTGGAGAAGACGGGACGGGTCCTTTTCCATCCTGAGAAGGGACGGCTTTTTTCCAGTATCACCCAGTATGATTTTGGAAGGCAAATGCTTGCCCAGGGCAGCGGCAGCCTTGTCTACTCCTACGAGGGGAAGGAGAAGATCAGTTTCATGGAAGCTTACGATCCAATGGGCTGGATGCTGATAACTTCCGTGCCAATGGAGGAGTATACCGAACCCATTGACGCCATGGTTCGGATTATCATGGGGCTGGGGGCGTTTTCCATTTTAATTCTCTCGGGAATCGTCTGGGGAATAACCACCCGTGTTTATAAGACTATCAGCCGCTCCGTGGGTGAACTGATCAGTACCAGCGGTTTTGTAGCCTCCGCCTCCGAGATGGTTGCCACGGCAAGCAAATCGGTTGCAGAAGGCGCTTCCACCCAGGCCGCTTCGGTCCAGGAGACGGCAGCCTCCCTTGAAGAGATGGAGTCCATGGTCAAGAAAAATTCCCAGGGGGCGCTGGAGGCGAAAAACGTCATGGAGAATGAGGCGATCCCCAATTTCAGGATCATGAGCGAACGAACGGAAAAGATGAAGCAGGTGATCGCGGAAACGGTGAAGTCCAGTGAGGAAACCCAGAAAATCATCAAGACCATTGATGAGATCGCGTTCCAGACCAACCTGCTTGCTCTTAATGCGGCCGTGGAAGCGGCCAGGGCCGGGGAAACTGGGGCAGGGTTTGCCGTTGTGGCCGATGAGGTGAGAAACCTTGCCATCCGTGCCGCGGAGTCCGCAAAGCTCACGGCCACCCTGATTGAAACGGCCAATGGCAAGATCGTGGAAGCCGATCAGTTGAACCGTCAGCTTGTGGAGGCCCTGACCACTAACAATGAGGTGTTCTCAAGCGTCGGGGATGTGATCAACGAGATTGCCGCAGCCTCTGAAGAGCAGGCCCAGGGGATCGAGCAGATCAACACCTCAACCAGCGAGATGGATAAACTGATCCAGCAGAATGCCGGCAATGCCGAGGAGAATGCGGCTGCGGCAGAGGAGATGAAGGTGCAGGCAAGGCAGATCAGCTTTGTTGTGAAGACCATTTCCACCGTGGTCGGTCTGGACGGCAAGGGAAAATGTCCGGAGCACCCCGGCGCAGCCCGGGAAGTCTCGCCGGACATGGAGCTGTTGCCGCCTCCCGGGGAGTTTCCTTCCGGATAGCCGCCAGTGCCTGGACTGCCAGGGTGAGGGGGATCATGGCTTTGCCCGGAATGATGCGGGTTGAAAAACAGGGAGTCCGGTAAATTCGTTTGATTTTAGAACCATATTTTCATACTATTCCCAGAAAGTATTGTAACAAACGCCGTCCCCGGGGGCTCATCCTTTGGGAGCGGCGTTGTTTGTCTGGGGATTTAAGCCGGCAGCCAGGACCGTTGGATGACGTGAACGGGTGGTGACACCTTTTAACCATTAGTGGGGAGCAGAGAATGGAGATCAAAGTGGAAAACAGGGGCGAGGGGGTTCTCGTTAGAATATCGGGACGCCTTGACGCTGTAACGGCAGCGGAACTTGACGCGGCCTTTGGAGAGATTCTGGAAGGGGGCGGTCATAATGTGATCGTTTCCATGGAAGAACTTGAATATATCAGCAGTGCCGGTCTCAGGGTGATTCTTCTGTTTGCCAAAAAGCTCCATGGGGGCCAGGGACAGGTCGGTTTTGCGGCCTTATCGGGCAATGTAAAGGAGATCTTCGATATTTCCGGGTTTTATTCCCTGTTTAAGATTTATGACACCGTGGAAGAAGCGTTTGCGGCATGATTTCAGGCGCTCCCACTGCCGGGAGTGCAAGGTTGTTGGAGGTTGTTTTCGTGAAAGGAGAATCATGGCCCGCCGATCTTGCTTCCCTGCCCCCCATCCAGGCGTATGTCGAGATCCTGGCAGCAGGTGCCGGGCTTCCTCGGAAGCGGGTGGTTCAGGTCGCCATTGCTGTTGAAGAGGCGGTGATGAACATCATCAACCACGCCTATGCCGATACCCCGAAGGGGGAGATCGCCATCGAATTTGAGGACCATCCCCTTCGGGTGGTGATTCGCGTCATCGATACCGGTATCCCCTTTGATCCACTTGGCGAGCCTGAGCCCAATATCGGTCTTGACCTGATGGAGCGTCCCATTGGCGGGCTGGGGGTGGCCATGATCCGGAACTTGATGGATGGGGTGACCTATGAGCGTTCTGAAAACCGGAATATCCTGGGCCTGGTCATCAATAAAACCGAATAAGGACGTGGCATGTTTTTTTCCATCAAATTCAAGATTCTTATCTCCATCACCTTGATCATGACGGTCGCGGCCGGATTCAACATCTACTTCACCCATCGGGATGTGGGCAATGCCATGCTGGTCTCCCAGAGGGACGCGGCGGAAAAGATGCTGGAATATGTCCGGCTCAACACCCAGGAGGAGTATCGCAATCTCTTGCGGGCCAAGACCGGCATGGCCCTGGAAAAACGCTCCCAGCTCAAGGAGGCGGCCCATCTGGCCCTGTCCGTGTTTTGTTCCTATGAATCGTTCCAGGGCGGCAAGGGGGGCCGGGAGATCGCGGAATCGTGGATTGCGACGGTACCCTTCAGGACGATCCATTGCCTGCTGCTCAACCGGGAAGCCGGGGTGATTGCAAGTTCCGATCCCAGGTTTCAGGCAAGGACCTTTCATTCCCTCACCGACGTCAAGGGCAGGAATCTTGGCAAGGTGATGTGCCATGACAGGCTCTCGGCCAGGGGGGACTATGCGGTGATCAACAGGGGGCAACAGCGGCGCCTGGCCTATTTTGTTCCCTTTTCCCCCTGGGGCTGCACCCTGGTCACCACCCTGGATATCGACGACATTCAGGCCGAGGCCGAAAAAAAGCTCAATGAGATTATCAAGGTCCTCAACGCCACCGCCAAAGAGCTGGTGATGATCAAGGGCGGCTATTCCTTCATGTTCACCGGCAAAAGGGAGTTCATCATTTCCCCCCCGGCGGCGGTGGAGCGGAATCTTGCCGGCGGGATCAACCAGCGGACCGGAAAGCCCATCCTGGACGACATGATGGCGGCCGCCGCCTCGGACAATGCCAAGCTTGTCCATGTCTCCTCCCTGGATCCCGGCAGGGAGCCCATGACCACCAGTATCTGCTATTTCAAGGCCCTGGACTGGTATATCGGGGTTACGGTGCCGGTGCGGGAGATCCGGCGCCCGGCCCGGGACCTGGTGCTGCGCCAGAGCTGGGTCATTGCCGTGATGCTGGCCCTGGGGCTTGTGGGCGCAAGTTTCATGGTCGCAAGGATCGCCTCTCCCCTGCGGGTGCTTGCCGCCTATGCCAAAAAATTGCCGGAGCAGGATTTTACGGCAGCGGCAACGGAGTCAGCGGCGTTTCCCATGGCGAAACGGTTTTCCCGGTCCAGGGACGAGGTGGGGGAGCTTGCCCGGTCCTTTGGTTTCATGGAGTCGGAGCTGAAAAAGAACATCCGGAACCTGGTGGATGTCACAGCCGCCCGGGAGCGCATCCAGAGCGAACTTTCCGTTGCAAGGGAGATCCAGATGGGCATAATCCCCAAAACCTTTCCCACCTTTCCCGAGTACGGCGAGTTTGACCTGTTCGCCACCATACAGCCTGCCAAGGAGGTGGGGGGCGATCTCTACGACTTTTTTCTTCTGGACGAGGATCATATCTGTTTCACCCTGGGTGATGTGTCGGACAAGGGGGTGCCGGCCGCCCTGTTCATGGTGATCACACGAACCCTTATCAAGACCACGGCAGAGCATGAACTCTCCCCGGCCAGGATCATGTCCCACATCAACAACATCCTGGGAGAGGACAATCCCAGGGCCATGTTCGTCACCCTCATCATCGGGGTGTTGAACTTCCGCACCGGGGCGTTGACCTATGCCAGCGGCGGCCACAATCCCCCCATCCTTGTTCCTTCAGGGGAGGAGTGCTTTTACAAAAAGGACAAGAGCGGCCCCATGGTGGGGGTGATTGAGAACATCGACTACAAGGAGCTGTCCGTGGATCTTTCGTCGGGGGACGGTTTTCTGCTCTACACGGACGGGGTCACCGAAGCCATGGACCCGGACCGGAACCTCTTTTCCGACGAGCGGCTGTTGGCGGTGGTGAATGACGGGGCCAGGGACAGTATCGAGGGAATGATTGAAAATGTCATGGCGGAGGTGGCGCGCCATGCCGCGGACGCCCCCCAGTCCGATGACATCGCCATGCTCATGATTCGGTATAACGGTTGAATATGGAAAAAAGAAACAAAGACATGAACGCGAAGCTGAAACCGGTGATCCGGGTTTCCCCCCCCGGCCCCCGCTCCCTTGCCGCCCTGGACCGGCTCCAGGGGACCATTGGCCGGGGCAATTACATGGGGCTTTACGGCATCACCATTGCCGGGTGTGAGGATCTCTTTCTCACGGACCTGGACGGCAACATCTATCTTGACTGTATTTCAGGGGCGGCTTCCACCAATATCGGGTATGACTTCCATGCCGTGGCCGAGGCCTATCACGACACCGCCCTTGCTTTTCCCCACACCTGTTTTTCCTATTCTCCCTCCGAGGTGGTGTTGGAGCTTGCCGAAACCCTTTTTCGGATTACGCCCGGGACGTTTTCCAAAAAGGTGCTATTCTCCTTGAGCGGTTCCAGGGCCTTTGAAAATGCCCTGGAGGTGATGTGGCAGTATACCCGGCGGCAGAAGATCATCGTGTTTGAGCATGCCTACCATGGCGCCACCTGGCTTGCCCAGTGGGTGTCGGGCTTTCACGGCGAAAAACTGGGGGACTTCTATCATCGGATGTTCGCCCCCCTGCCCTATCCATCCTCCCCGTCATCGGGCCGCCGCATCCTGGCCGACATGGAGAAGATGCTTGCCGCAGGGGATGTGGCAGGTGTGGTGATCGAGCCGATCCAGGGGGATGCCGGCGTGATCTGCCCGCCGGACACTTTTTTTGTCTCCCTTGCCGCCCTGCTCAAGCGGTACGGGGTGCTGCTCGCCGTTGACGAGATCCAGAACGGCATGGGCCGGACCGGAAAATGGTGGAGCATCGAGCACTACGGTATCATCCCGGATCTTATCATCATGGGAAAGGCCCTGGCCGGCGGGTATGCCCCGGTATCGGCCCTGGTGGGCCGGGCCGGGGTGATCGATTCCATGGAGCCGGGCAAGCAGATCGGCACTTTTATCGGTCATCCCCCCTCTTCGGCGGCGGCCCTTGGGACCATCCGGGTCATTGAGGAGAACGGGCTCATTGACCATGTCGCCGGGATGGGGACCCGTCTTGTCCAGGGCCTTGGCAGGGTCCGGCAGCAGTTTCCCTCCCTCCTGAAAGAGGTGCGGGGGAAAGGGCTGCTGGTCGGCCTTGAGATCGACACCGGGAAGGACGAAAATTTGGGGAAATATTTTGCCATGCGGTGTGTGGAAAAAGGACTTTACATCGGGTTCTACGGGGTGCGGCAGAATGTGCTGCGCATCTCGCCGCCCTTGACCATCCAGGTCCGGGAGGTGGATTTTATCATCGGGACCATCCGGGCGGTGGCCCGGGAGTTCCTTGAAACAGGGGTCCCGGAAGCGACCCGGGAAAAGGTGGCGCGGTTTGCCATCGGCCTGACCATGACGTGTTCCGGGGGCTGAAAAAGGATGGAAACCAAACTCAATTAAATCAGAAAAACTGATGAACTGGAGATATAATGAGAAAACGGTCGGTTAAAATGAATGTCGGAAAAATGCTGTCTGTTTGCTGTTGCCTCCTTGCCGTGGCACTGCTTTTTCACACGGCTTCCGCCGTTGCGGGAGGGAATGCCCCTGTCTTGAACAAGGGAAAAAAATGGCGCGTGGCCATGTACGAGGGCGGGGAGTATGTGGATTACCAGCGAAACTTCATCGGGCTTTTGAACGGTCTTCAGCACCTGGGATGGATCGAAAACAAACCGCTACCGGAGTTTCGGCCCGAGCAGACCAAGGAACTGTGGGCCTGGCTTGCCAGGGGCGGGCTGAAGAGCGATTATATTGAGTTTGTGGCCGATGCCCATTACAGCGCATCCTGGGACAAGGAGCTCAGAAAGACCATGCGGGCCGGGATCATCCGGCGCCTTGCCCAAAAGAAGGACATTGATCTGATGATCGCCACCGGCACCTGGGCCGGACAGGATCTGGCCAACAACCGGCACGTAACCCCTGTCATTGTCATCTCCTGCTCGGATGCCGTGGCCTCCAAAATCATTAAAAGCCCCGAGGATTCGGGGTTTGGCCATCTCCATGCCCGTATCGATCCCCAGCGGTTCGAGCGTCAGATCCGCATCTTCCATGAGATCATGGGGTTCAAGACCCTTGGGGTGGCCTATGAGGACTCCTTGAGCGGCAGGAGCATTTCCGCCATTGAAAAGGTCAGGGCCGTGGCCAGGGAGAGGGGATTTGAGGTGAAGGTGTGCCATTCCAAGAACCAGACCCCCAGCCGCACCGAGGCCGAGGAGAGTGTCAGGGCCTGCTACGGGAAGCTCATGAAAGAGGTGGACGCCCTTTACATCACCACCCAGAACGGGGTTAACGACAACAGCCTGCCCGGCCTGGTCGCCATGTTCAATGGGCGCCAGATACCGACCTTTTCCCAGTACGGGTCAAAGCACGTGGAAAAGGGAATTCTCATGAGCATCTCCAGGTCCGACTTAAGCTTTGTGGGCGAGTTCTACGCCGACACCATTGCCCGGATCTTCAACGGCGCAAAGCCCGGGGACCTCAACCAGATCTTTGAGGCGCCCCCCAAGATCGCCATCAACCTCAACACCGCCCGGATGATCGGCTACGATCCGCCCATCGATGTCCTGAGCGCCGCGGACGAGATTTTCCAGGAGTAGATTATACATTCTACAGACCCGGGGCCTTCTGGACCCGGGCCTGTCCCTCCCCCCTATACCACCACCACCCTGTTCCCAAGCCTTTTTCCCACCTCAAAGGAGAGGGGGCCTTTCCAGCTGCCGTTCACAAGATCCCGGGGGATCACGTCCATTACCGTGTCCAGCAGGGAGGCGTAAAAGGCCTCCTCCACGGTGAGGTCCCGGATCTTTGCCATATCTCCGGGGCTTAAGGGGGCGGCCAGCATCTCCAGGGCCCCTGCCGGAAAGAGCTGGCCTGTCCGGTTGCCGCACATCACCCCTGCCATGGCGGAGAAGAACCGGTCGCAGGGCACGGCCGCAACTTTTCGGGCCGATTCCGCCAGCCGTTCATCCCCGGTGTCCAGAAGCATACGGACCAGCTGATTCCTGATTTTCGGGAGGTACTCGCTCTGGAAATAGCCCCCCACGCAGACCAGGCCCCTGGCAAAGGCCAGGACCAGGAAGCAGGTGAAGTTGGAGGGCAAAAGCCGTCCCTGTTCCATGGCCGTGATCAGGGCCGGGGCGTTGAAATCCACCTGGAAGAGTTCCCCGCATTCGTCCTTCCCCTTGAGTGCGGGGGCGCCGTTCCGGTGCCGGGCGAGATGGAGGGGCACCCGCCGGTTTTTTTCGTTCATGCCCCAGAAGAGCAGGGTGCCGCACCCTTTGAGCCGGGACTTCTCCCAAGGATCGATCCTGTTGTAGTCAGCAGCCAGCCGCCCGGCAAGGAGCGCCTTGTCCCAGCATCCCCTGAAGCCTGACAGGGCGGTTATCATCCGGTCCAGGAGCTTCGGGGTGAAGAACAGGTCATGGGCAAGGGTGCGCGGGCGGCCCAGGTCCTTTTTCAACAGGGCCATAACCACCTCCTCCATGTTGATGAAGACAAGCTCGGGCGGGGTGCACTCCGCCTTGAAAAGGCCCCTGAAGATGCCCCTGTTTAGCAGGCAGGCCTGGTCCGGGTAGGAGTCTTGGGCCAGGATCGAGGGGGCGGCATACACCTGGCTGCACAGCTTGTCCCCGGAAGATCCAAGGTCGGAAGCGATTTTTTCCTCCCGGACAAGGGTGTTAAACCGCTTTTGTGCCGTGTCCACCATTTCCCGGGTAAAGGCGGGGGTACCATGGACCATGCGGGTGTTGAACCGCTTTGGAAACAGGGGCACCTTCACGGGCAGGGTTTCGGCCATCTTTTCCGGAATCTTGTAGACCAGGGCCCCTTTGGGAAAGGTGGAGTTGTTCAGGGGGATGTTGCCGCAGGACAGGACCGGGAGGGTGGTGCAAGGGTTTTGCCGCCGGGCCATGGCCCCGGCGGCAAAGAGCAGGTTGCCCTGGAGGGTGTGGGCCGTGAAATCCACCCCCATGTGGTTGACGGTGCTGATGACGGGAGAGGTTTTCATATATTCGGCCACCCGGTCGGCGGTGTCCCGGCCCATGAGCCGCGCTGTCTGTTGGTGTACGGCTTTTACAAGGTCCTCCCTCTCCTGGAGGGGGGAGGGAAAGGGACCTGCAAGGACGGATGCAAGGTAGTCGGAGACCTTCTCTTTGCCAAAGTTTGAAAGGGTGTGGTCGATTTTGGGTACCCGGGATCTCACCAGGTTCATCAAATGGTCTGCCGTTGATGGAGCTCTATTTGTCATGGATCTTTGTATCGTCCCTTGTGTCACAGGTTCTTTTTTTCAATGGACTGGTCGCTCTGAACCGTGAGGAGAAAGAGAGCGGTCGCCGCCACATAGGCCAGGCCGAAACAGGTGATGCCCCGGCTGATGCCCACGGTCATCATGAGCCACCCGAACAGGACAGGGCCGAGCATCTGGCCGATGCGGATGGTGGAGAGGAAAATCCCCATGCTGGTGCCGTCCCCAAGGTCGTGGGTGGCCTTGAATTTGAGGATATAGGAGCGCCTGGGGGCGCCGAAGCTGCCGGCAAGGCCCAGGGCGAATACGGCCACCCCAACGGCCAAAAGCCCGTCAAATACCTGGAAGATCAGGAAGCCCGCACCCCCAATAAGCCCGCTCAAAACCAGGGAGTGCTTCTCCTTGGAGGCTTTGATGAATCTGGTCAGGAAAGGCGCCACATAGATGAGGCAGATGCCGTAGATGATGTAGACCCGGCCGATGTTGGACTGGGAGGCGCCCAGGCCGTCCAGGTAGACCGGGCAGAAGTAGTTGAGAAACCCGACAACGGCCAGGGCGTAGGGTATGTTGCTGAACAGGACGAGACCGAGGATGTTCCGGTTGAAAAGAAACCGGACAAACAGGGTCAGCCTGGACCCTTGGGGCGCTTCAGGCCGGGGCGCCGATGGGGTCGTGGGCGCGTTGTTTTTTGCTGTTATCCCGGTTTTTTTCATGGCGGGCTTGAGGAAGAGGAAGGCGTACCCGATCACCGACAGGGCCGCAATGCCGCCCACCACAAACACGGGCCGGAACCCGAGCCGTTCGGCCAGCATGGCCCCGGCCGCCCCGCCGCAGATGTTGCCGGCATAGACCCCGGCAAAGAACTGGGCAAGGCCCCTGGCGTTGCTCTCCTTGTCGGTGCAGCCGATGACAAATCCCTGGCCAGCCATGAGGGCAAGTCCGTAGCCGAGCCCCACCACCCCCCTGGAGAGGATGAAGTGGACGGCATTGGGTGCAATGGCGGAGTAGAAAAAGCCCGCACCCACCAGGGAAAGGCCGATGATAAAGGGTTCGTGCCAGCCCCTCTTGTCAAGCCAGCTCCCGGCGAAGATGATGGCAAGGCCGGCAAAGGTCACCTCCATGGAGATGGGCAGCCCCATGACCATGTCCCTGGAAAGGCCCAGCAGGGGCACGTAGAGATTTTTCATGTGAAGGGGCAGAAAGGAGATGGAGACGTTGATGCCAAAGAGAAAGATGAAGGCGGCGGGCCGCATGAGCCCGTAATGGATTTTCCGGGGCTGTCCGTTGGCCTCCATCTCCCTTTCCACAACGATGAAGATCAAAAGCAGCATGTCAAAGAGAAACAGAAGGGAGATGACCAGCACGGTCAACGAGTCCATTGCGGTCTCCTTGAGCTTTGCGTGGAGGTTGGCCCTGGATATCTCCGCCTCCAGGTGCCCTTGCAGGCGTCCATTCACGGTCAGGGGAAGGTCCATGCGAAAAGCCGGGTCCAGTTGGTCCAGGTGGTGGCGTACCCGGTCTGCCTCGCCTGTTTCAGCGTTCCGGAAGTCCAGGCTTTGCCCCGCGTCCGCCCCATAGAGAAGTGTTTTCTCCGGTAAGGAGATGGCAAGGGTGCCAAGCTCCGGGGATGCGGTGGTGATCTCGGCCAGCTTCTTGTCCATCTTGTTGAGCCGGTCCACCTTGATGCCCTTGCCAAGCAGGTAGCGGACGTCGTCCCTGACCAGGGAAAGGATGGTCAGGGCTTTGTCGTGGTTGATCTCAATAAAACTGTCTTTTACCGTGGCCATGTTGATGCCGGAGAAGAGCATCTGGGCCCCTCCGATGATGAGAAACACCACAAGGAAGATCTTGTTCCTGGGAAACCTGCCTGAAGCGGGCATGCTCCGGACCACCCCGGAGACCAGCAGGAAGAGCAGGAGGCCGCCGCCCGCCATGATAACCGTGATGAGCCGGATGTTCTGATCCAGTACGGCCTTGAAAGCGTTTTTTACCCGGTGCCGGTCAAAGGTGATGTTGATGGTGGCCGCAAGGCTCCCATCGGGGTGTTCCACGGGAAGGACGATCCGGTATTCAGGGCCTTGCCGTTTGACCCGGAAGGGCTTGCCCGTTGGAGCGGGGTCCTTAAAGGAGAAAAGCTCGTCTTTGAGCATCACCCGCCCCACCAGGGCCTTGTCCGTGCTGTAGAGGATGGTGCCGTCCGGCAGTGCGATGAACACGTTGAGGTCTGCGTCGTCCGGGCCTGTCCTGTCCCCCCGGATGACGCTCGCCTTTACCAGGTGTTGCCTTGCGTTCTTGAGCAGCCGGTCCATGTTGACGAACTTGTCGATTTTTTTACCGAACCCCATGGCCTTGGTCAGGCGCTGCTGCAGGTCCTGGCCCGTGGCGCTGTACTTGGAAACGATGGCATCGGCGTAGAGCTTTTCAAGGGACCCCAGGCTGAGCATGGCATTGAAGCCCAGGGCAAACAAAAGCAGGACAAGGGTGCTTGCGATTAGTTTGAATCGCAGGTTTTTTTTTCTCTGGGTTTTCATTTCAGGCATGGAAACGATTTTTTCCCGTTGGCGTTATTTCAATAAGGGTTTCATACCATAGGCGATTCCCTATTTCAACATTACCGTGACTGCCGGATGCTTATCCGCCGGGTAGGGGGCAGGAAAACCGGCCCCAAAAAAAGAAGCGTGTGCCGGTACTCCGGGGGCCCAAAAGTGCCGTCACACGCTTTTTTCCTGTCAATTGGATTGTGCCTGTCAATCGGGGCCGTTAAATCCGGTTGATCCTCTGCATGGTCTGGTGGTTTGCCTGCTCGATTTCGGACAGTCTGGCCCTGACATTGCGCATCATCTCCCGGGTGTTTTGGACCAGCAGGTCCGCGTCCTGGATGTGATACTTGATGTCAGCAGCCTGGGCCTCCTGGTTTGTCCCGGGGGATAACGGGGCGATTCCCCGGGCTTGATCCGGCTGTATGGCGCCGTAACCGGGATGGGCTCCCGGGCCCATGCCAGGGCGTTTTCCAGGCCGTCCAGGACCTCGTCATACCGGGAAAGGGCAAGATGGCACTCTGCGGCGTGAACAGGGATCATGGGATCTTCGGATCCCAGGGCCGAGGCCATGGAATAGGCTGCAATGGCCCAATTCCAAACGGCATGGAAGGCGGCGGTCCGGAGCACAGCCAAGATCCGGGAGCACCGGAAGCGTTTCATGGCGGCACGGAAAAAGGAGATCGAGGGATTCCAGGAAAAAGAGATGGAAGCGTTTATGGTACGGGACCGGGCAGGGGAAGCGGATGATGAAAATTTCAAATGAACATCCTAAGGGGAAGATGGAAACTGGGGGCCAGGCCGACAACCGCTCCAAGGCCGACCTGTCAGACCAGGCCCGGCTCTTTTCCGCCCTCATGGCGGGCCGGGGCAAGCCGGAACAGGAACCTGGAAATCCGGGCTGCTCCCAGGGCTCTGACCCGGGCCACTCCGACGGCCGTTCCAGGCAGCGACGGGACCTTGTGAATGAATGGGAGGAACAGGACGATTGATGTTTGCACTCGAATTGATGCCCGCCCTATCCCTTGTGATAAGAAACGGGCTCAAATCATATGTCATGGGCGATAACAGACAATGGAGGCAATGTTGGCAACACCGGCGGTTTTGAAGCATCTGGATAGGGCCCAGGCCAGCTTGGGAAATCTTTTGTTCGGTACAGGCGAGCGCAGGGCAGGGTTCCTTTTGGGAACAACGCGCTGCAATCTAACCTTCAAGCCCTTTGGTCGTAAGATCCGGGAATCGGCGGTCCTCTCCATAACCGTGGACGGCCTTGGATTCGAGGTGATCGTGCCGGGAGTTTTTTTCATGGAAAACCTTCCCGGGTTTCCAGGGGACGAGGCCCTGGCCGATCTTCCCCCGGAGCTTGGGAATGCCCTGGTGGAGGTGGCCCTGGAGGAAATTCTGGACGCCTTTGACGCCTGGGCCGACACCCGCTCGTCGGTCACAGGGTATGGGCTTGATCCCTCCGGCCCGGATGAACGGGCCGACCGGGTTCGCCTGAACCTGGACCTTGCCCGGGAGGGGGGGGACCGGATTTTCCCCGTCTGCCTGATCTTTGTGGTGATCGATCTTGTCATCTCCAACATCCTGCTGGCCATGGGCATGATGATGGTCTCCCCCATGACCATCTCCCTTCCCTTTAAACTATTGCTGTTTGTCCTCATCGAAGGGTGGGCCCGGCTGATCCACGGCCTGGTGCTCACGTACAGGTAAGCCCATGATCGATCCCCTGCTCATCCGGTTCACGGTCAAGGCCCTGATCCTCATCCTGATGCTGTCGCTGCCGCCCATCATCGTGGCCGCGGTCACCGGCATCCTGGTCAGCCTGTTCCAGGCCGTCACCCAGGTCCAGGAGCAGACCATCTCCTTTGCCGTGAAGCTTGTGGCCGTGATCATCACCATCATGCTCACTTCCCGCTGGATCGGCGGGGAGATCTTAAGCTATGCCGTCAACATCTACGACACGTTTCCCGTGATCCTGAAATGATCGAAATCACCGAATACAAGCATGTGATCCTCACCATCACCGTGTGCCTGCCCCGGATGCTCACCGCCTTTGCCGTGATCCCCTTTCTGGGCGGGCAGGTGATCAACGGGCTTGTGAGAAACAGCATCCTTTTAAGCTACATGCTGGTCCTCTATCCCATGCTGGCCCCCACCATCCCGGCGGATCTCGAGATCTCCTTCTCCCTGGTGGCCGTGCTGTTCAAGGAGATCGTCATCGGCATGCTCATCGGGTTCTTTGCCGGGATTCTTTTTTGGGTGGCCCAGGGGGTGGGGTATTTCATCGATAACCAGCGGGGGGCCTCCATGGCCGCCATCATCGTGGGCATATACGCCTTTATCTGGATATTCTGGGACTTCTACAGGGAGGAGTTCAAGGAGCTGATGCTTCTTCCCGCAGCCTGCTATGGCATGCCTTTTAAGGAGGCCCTCACCGTTGTCCTTAACGGCGCGCTGACCCGGTTTATTTCTCTGTCGGCCCCGATTGTGGGGCTTGCCATGGTCCTGGGGCTTGTTTCCAATTACGCCCAGGTCGGCGTCCTCTTCTCCTTTGAGGCCATTAAGCCGGACCTTAACAAGATCAATCCCACCGAGGGCGTAAAAAAGATCTTCTCCATGAATAACCTCATGGAACTTGTCAAGTCCATGGTCAAGATCCTGTTTTTGGGATATCTCGTCTACAAGGTGATCCGGGGGGCCATCGATCCGTTGACCCGGATTCCCCTGGGCGGGATCGACCAGGCGTTGGCGCTCCTTGGCTCAATCACCCAAAAGATCGCCGTATTCTCCGCCGGGGCCTTTATCCTGGTGGCGGTGGCGGATTACTTTCTGCAAAGGTTCCAGCACACAAGGAAACTGAAGATGACCAAGGATGAGGTGAAAAAGGAACACAAGGAGATGGAGGGGGACCCCATCATCAAGGGCAAGCGCAAGCAACTCCACAGGGAGCTTGCCATGAACGACGCCGTGGAGAGATCAAGAAAGGCCGGCGTCATCGTCACCAACCCCACCCGGCTGGCCATTGCCCTTTACTACGACAAGGAGGAAGGCAAGCTGCCCCTGATCCTGGCCAAGGGCGAGAACCTGCTTGCCAAACGCATTGTGGAGGTGGCCAGGGAGGAGGGGATTCCCGTTATGCAGAACATCCCCCTTGCAAGGAACCTGTTCGAGCACGGCCGGGCGGAGCAGTACATCCCCTCGGATCTCATCGAGCCCGTGGTCGAGGTGCTGCGCTGGGTCCGGCAGGTGACACAAGGATAAATCCCTATTGTCTTGCAAGCCGTATGTTGGAAACCGTTTTTTCCCCTGTGGAACGATGGGGGTTGATATCAAGGCCCCCCCGCCGGGTAAACCGGGCATTCACCGTAAGCCTCTCCGGTTGGCATTGGTTCAGGATATCCATGAATATGCGTTCAACGCAATTCTCGTGGAAGCCGGTATGCTGTCGAAAAGAAACGATGTAGCGAAGCAGGCCCCCATGGTCGATGGCCTTGCCTGAATACCCGATCATCACCGTTGCCCAGTCGGGCTGGCCGGTCACCGGGCAGTTGGTTCGCAACAGGTGGGAGTAAAGCTGTTCTTCGGCCTTGCCGGCACCCGTGGTCAGGTACGCTGGTTCACGGGCGTAGGTGTCCATCTCAATGTCCGGGCCGTCCAGGCTCTTGCCATGGGGGGCGTGGATCTGCATCTTTTCAAATTCTTCGGGCATCAGGAGTTTTACCGCCACCCGGGCGCCGCTGGCAGCGCTAAGGTCTTTCCGGATGGTCTCGGCAACGGTTCCAGGCGTGTCGAAACGGGTCTGATTAAAGGAATTCAGGTAGAGCTTCAGGGATTTTGATTCGACAATGTGCTCGCTTGTGCAGGGGAATGAAAATTTCCCCATGGCGACACAGGGCTTTCCCTTTGGAGTAAGCCAGGAGAGTTCGTAGGCGTTCCAGATGTCTTCCCCATGAAAGGGAAGGGATGCGCCGATCCCCAGGTCTTTTCGGGACTCTTTTCTTGGTACGGGAAAGAGATGGGTGGGATCGTAGGTTTCACTGTGGCCCACTTTTTTGCCCAGGGGGATGGTTTTATTCAAGTTCTCTTCCATGGGTATATCCTTCCTATACCAGATAGGTGGTAACATCGAGACCCTGGTCATATCGCAGGGCATGTTTTCGCTCATCACAGGCCCCGCAGGTGCCGCAGTGGTGCTCGCCGCCCTTGTAGCAGGTCCATGTCTTTTTGAAATCGAGTCCCAGGGTCCTGCCAAGGTCGCCGATATCCCTTTTATCCATATTGGAAAAGGGGAACCGGATCTTTACCTGTCCGTCCGTTCCAAGATCAACGGCCCTGGCAAAGGCCTGGTTGAATTCGGGCCGGCAGTCGGGGTAGATATGATGATCCCCGGCATGGGAGCCCAGCAACACTTCTCCGGCCTCGACGGATTCGGCATACCCGGCCGCAATGGAGAGCATGATGCCGTTTCTGAAGGGCACCACCGTGCTTTTCATGTTGGCTTCCATGTAGGCGCCGTCGGGAATCGCTTCCCCGCTCGAGAGAAGGCTGGAGGAGAAAAGCTCATTGATGAACGGCAGCCGGATCACCTGGTGCTTCACGCCATACGCTTCACACAGGTTTGCCGCCATGGGAAGTTCCCGGTCATTGTGTTTTGAACCGTAATCAAAACTGACCGCTTCAACGGTTTTTCCCTGGGAAAGGGTGTGGGCCAGCAGCACGGCCGAATCCATGCCGCCGGACAATACGATGACCGAATCGATCATGCTAAACTCCTTGTTGGTTGTTGAAAAAAAGGGTGTGAAGCCGGGGGGAGAAATTAAAGCGGTTTTTTACGCAAAACTCCCACAGGCCGGGTGACAACGCCAGCTGATCCGTTCCATGGTCGCCCAGGGGCATGATCCATACCCGGTTTGGGGAAAGGCCCTGGTCTTTCACAAACCTTTCCACACCGGCGAGATCCTCCCTGACGACAAATTTGAAACAATCCGCCCGCTGATTGTTGTCCTGAACATAATGCCAGCGGCCGTCCAGGTATTTGGGGGAGCAGACCTTGAACCCTTTGGATTCAGCCGGTATCAGGACCTTGCCGCTGGTTTCGTACTGAACCGTGAGCCCTTTTTTGATGAGACGGTCTTCCAGATGATTCAAGCCGGAGGCCCATTGAAGCAGGGGTTCGCCGCCGGTGATCACCACCAGGTCGTTGCCAAGGCCGCAGACCTTGTCCGCCACCCAGGTTACGGGCATGGATTCACCCGGGCCCCAGGCATGTTTGGTGTCACACCAGGGGCAAAGGGGTTTTACACAGCCGCTGAGCCTCACAAAAGCGGCGGGCCGCCCCATGAAGGGGCCTTCCCCCTGGATCGATGTAAAGATCTCCGTGACATCAAGGGACATATAATGGCTGTCGCGGGGACTCTCAGGCATTATGGGTCACCTCCGCCCAGGAATCCGGGGTCTCATAGAGGCGCACCCGGGTGACGGTGATGCCCTTTTCTTCCAGGCGGGCGGAAAGTTCCTCAAACATATGGAGGGCCATATTCTCCGCCGTGGTGGGCAGGTCCCTGTATTCCTCAAGGTCGTTGAGGCAGGCGTGGTCATACCGCGAAATGATCCTGTCCACAACGAGCTGCTTTAGATCGGTGAAGTTGATGATCATGCCGGTTGCCTGAACCTTGCCGGAAACCGTGACCTGGAGGCGGTAGGTGTGTCCGTGGAAATCACTGCATTTGCCGTAGATCCCACGGTTTTCTTCTTCTGTGAGATCCTTCAGATACAGCCTGTGGGCCGCATCAAATCTGAATTCTTTGGTAATTGTAAGCATAGCCACCTTTGCATGCTGTTCCATATCCGCAGCATACTTTTAATTAATATAGTGAGGGAGAATTTATAGGGCGGGATTCCACTCGTCCGCCAAAGAAGCACAAACAGGAATTATACACCTTTCCCGGCCGGGATCAACCCTGGGGTCATAAAAATGTTGAAACATGGGATTTAAATGTGAGTGGGATGCCGGGAGGGGGGAAACTAAAAAAAAGCATCCCCAGGCAAGCGGGCCCTGGGGATGCGGGAAGAAAAGTGGGGAAGATATGTTATGTGATTACAAGAGCCCCTTTTCCTTGAGCCAGTTCAAGGTCACAGCTGATACCTTTTTATGGTCCACATCCACGGCCTTGTTGAGGGTCTGCATCTCTTCCGTGGTCAGGTTTTCCGTCAGCGGCTTCAGGATCTCCCGGATTTCAGGATAGGCATCAAGCACCTCCTTTCTGATCACTGGCGCGGCATTGTAAACCGGGAAGAAATTTTTATCGTCCTCCATGTTAACAAGGCCGAAGGAGACGATGCGTCCGTCCGTTGCAAATCCCATGGCTACATCCACCTGGCCGTTTTTCAGCGCCATGTAGGTGATGCCCGGATCCATTTTTTTTATTTGGGAGACCGGAACCCTGAAACCGTATACTTTCATCAGTTTTTTGATGCCATCGGGTCTTTCCCAGAATTCCGAGCTGACGGCAAGAACAAATTTTTTGGGGTCCTTGGTGATGGCCGCGCCCAAATCGCTTATGGTTTTGATCCCGGCCCGGCTCGCTTCCTCTTTTTTCATCATTAGGGTAAAGGTGTTGTTCAGGTTGGCACTATCCAGCCAGATCAACCCTTTGGCAGCATCCTTTTGTTTCATCCAGTCGTACACTTTCTGGGGATCGGTCATCACGGCAGTATCTTTTCCCTTGTAAAACAGGGTGTAGGCGGTGCCGGTGTACTCGAAATAGAAGTCAACCTGTGCGGTTTCCAGGGATTTTCGGGCGAGGGAGGTGCTGACCCCGGTTTTAAGGGTGACGGTGAAGCCGTTCTTTTCCAGCAGATGTTTGGCCAGCTCCGGCAGGATGTACTGCTCGGTGAAGTTCTTTCCGCCAATGGTGATGGCCTTTTCCGCCATGACGCCGGAAGCCGTAAACAGGGTGAGGCACAACAGGCCGACCACTCCGGTCAGTCCTTTTTTCAAATGGGTACGCATTTTTTTCCTTTATGCTTTTATGGTTAAACTTAGGTGTTCTGTAATCGTAGTCCCTTGGGAATGAGCGCCAGGCCCAGGAGTTCACACAGATAGTCCCCTGTAAGGGCCAGGAGGGTGGTGGGGATGGCGCCGGCCAGAAGTTTTGTGGGCTCCATCATGTCGATACCGGTGAAGATCAGGTCGCCGAGGCCCCCCGCGCCCACGAGAAAGCCCAGGGGGGCGGTGCCCACGTTGATCACCAGGGCGATCCGGAATCCGGTGAGAATCACCGAGGCCGCATTGGGCAGCTCGGCCGAGAACAGGACCTGAAGGGGGGTGAGCCCGATGCCCCGTGCCGCATCGATGAGCCCGGGGGAGACGGCGTTGATGCCGGCCATGGTGTTCCGGGCAATGGGCAGGACCGAATAGATCAGCAGGGCGAAGATGGCCGGCCGGGTGCCGATGCCCAGGGCGCTCATGGCCAGGGCGATCACCGCCAGGGAGGGGATGGTCTGGCCCAGGCTGATGACGTACATCACCGTGGAGGAAAATTTTCGGAACCTGTCCCGGGTCAGGAGAATGCCGGCGGATAGTCCGATGATGGTCGCAAAAAACATGCTCGTTCCCACCAGGTGCAGGTGCTGCTTCATAAGCTCCAGCACATACTCCAGCTCATAAGGGTCGGCAAGGTATTCCACCAGTCCGATCTGCTGGGCCTTTACCCCGCAGATGAAGAGAATTGCCGCCAAAAAAAATCTATATAGTTTGATCATGTAGTTGCTCATCACTGCCTTCCTTGAATTTTCAGTCCCTGGGATGTGAGCGCCCTTTGCAGCAGGGCCATCAGGGAATCCACCAGGATCGCCAGCACGGAAACCCCCAGAGCCCCGGTGATGATCATGGCCTCATAGGACCTGGATATGCCCTGCTGGATGAACACCCCGAGCCCGCCGGCCCCGATATAGGCGGCAATGGCGCCGATGCCGATGTTCATCACTGCGGCGGTCCTGAGACCGGCCAGGATCACCGGGATGGCCAGGGGAATTTCCACCTCCACAAGCAGTTTCCACCGGGTCAGTCCCAGCCCCTTGCCCGCATCCACCAGGGCCGGGTCCACATTCTTGATGGCAATGTAGGTGTTGCGAATGATGGGCAGTTCGCTGTACAGCACCAGGGCAATGACCGCCGGTACCTTGCCCAGGCCCCAGCCCATGGGCGCCAGGACCGGCAGCATGATACCGAACATGGCAATGGAGGGAATGGTCATGAGAATGTTGGCCGTGTCCAGGACTTTCTTGGCCAGGGCCTCGTTCCGGGTGATGGCAATGCCCGTGGGAATGCCCGTGATCATGGCGATAAACAGGGACAGAAACACGATCCAGATGTGTTCCCAGGTCAGAAAGAGGGCCTGGTCGATATTTTCACTTATAAACGTCAGGAGTTCCATGGATTCGCCTCCTAATCCGTATCGTCTTCATAGAGTTCCAGAATTTTTTTCTGGATGTTCTGGTAGGTGATGGAACCCTTGAAATTGCCGTTTTCATCCACCACGCAATAGGTGGTCATGCTGTCCATGAGCATGGATGAGAGCACGTCCCTGAGGGGTTCGTCATCCTCAACAAATACCTGGTAGGGTTCGGCCACGCCCGAGACAGGCCCTTCCTCGAATTTGACCAGCCGCGGGGTGACATACCCGATGGGCTTGTCGTCCTTGATCACGATGGCGGAGGCTCTGCTCTTTTCCGAAAAGAATTTCACGGCTTCCGGGCAGGGGGTGTCGGCCCTGAGGATATTTTTTGGGTTTTTGTTCATGGCGTCCCGGGCCCGGATCAGGCCCAGCACCTTGAGGGCGCGGTCGGCCCCCACAAAATCGGATACAAACTTGTTCCTGGGCTGGGTGAGGATCATTTCAGGGGTGTCGTACTGGACCAGCTGTCCCGCCTTGAATATGGCGATCCGGTCCGCCATTTTGATCGCTTCGTGGATGTCGTGGGAGACAAAGGCGATGGTCTTTTTCAGCCGGGCCTGGAGGCGCATGAATTCATCCTGGATCTTGTCCCGGTTGATGGGGTCGATGGCCCCGAAGGGTTCGTCCATGAGAAGGATCTTGGGGTCGGCCGCCAGGGCCCTGGCCACGCCGATGCGCTGCTGCTGGCCGCCGGACAGCTCCACGGGGTAGCGGCTGCTGTAAGTGTCCGGGTCCAGCTTGACCAGTTCCAGGAGCTTTGCGACCCGTTCGTTGATTTTTTCCCTGTCCCATTTCAGGACCCGGGGCACCATGGCGATGTTGTCAAAAATGGTCTTGTTGGGAAAGAGGCCGATCTGCTGGATCACATACCCCATGCTGCGCCGCAGGCGGACCGGGTCGATCTCGCGGATGTTGCGCCCGCCAACCGATATGCTACCCCCGGTGACCGATTCCAGCTTGTTGGTCATCCGCAGCAGGGTGGTTTTGCCGCATCCCGAAGGCCCCAGGAAAACCACCACCTCGCCCTCGGCTATTTTAAAGCTGACATCATTGACAGCGGTGACGGCTGTTTCGCCATCACCATAAATTTTTTTTACATTTTGATACTCTATCATATGAATTTGCTCAATACATTATAGCGTTCTATCTTATCAAATGCGCAGAAAAGAAAAGTTGATTACTGCGCCCGTTGCCGAACAAAAATCTAATGAACCTAACACGGACTTGTATCTGACTCAATGTATTTTTTTGAAAGCGAAAATGTGAAATTGTTAATTATTTTAGGGCGGGGTTCCGTTTTTTTGTCTGATTAATGCTTTGAATTGTATGTATGTGGCGAGTTGATTCTTTGATGGCCCAGGCAAAAAGGAATTTGCCAGCCACGGTCCCATTAAATGGAAGTTTGACTCATCCATGGGGAACATTCCATGGATGAGCGTTCCTTGGGGATTAAATGGACAGGTAGTGCCGCTGCTCTCTGGCAGAAATATGAACCCTGTCATCTTCCCATTCCTGGATTTTCAACGCCATGAAATTGTCATAGAGTTTTTCGCCCAGAACATCTTTCAAAAAGGAGCTGGCTTCCGCTTCCACCAGGGCTTCATACAAGGTGCGGGGTAAGAACCGGTCGTCCCAGACTTTCATTTTGTAATCGCGTTTGTAGGTGCTGCCCTTGTCCGGAGCGGCGGGGGGGAGCTGCTCCCGGATTCCCTGAAGCCCCATGGCGATAAGGGTCGCCATCTGAAGGTAGACATTCCCGGCCGGATCGGGGTTACGCAATTCGATCCGGGTGGCTTGGGGGCTGTTGGTGTAGGGTACCCGCACCATGGAGCTGCGGTTGCGAAAACCCCAGCCGCGAACGATGGGCGCTTCTTTCTCCACCACATAGGCTTTGTAGGAATTGACCGTGGACGCCATGACCACCGAGGTTTCCCTGGCATATTTCAAAATGCCGGCAATGAACTGGCGCGCCAGGCTGCTCAGGTTATGATCGGCATCGGCGTCGTAAAAGATGTTGTTCCCGTCCTGGTCCTGGATGGACAGGTGCATGTGAAATGCGTTGCGGTTGTATTCCTTGAACGGCTTGGGCATGAAGCTGGCGTAATATCCGTTTTCCTGGGCAACCCGCTGGGCAATGTAGTTAAACAGAAGGGTTCGGTCGGCCGCATTGACAGGATCGGTGCATTCAAGGTTGATTTCATGCTGGGAGGGGGTGACTTCATGGTGGGCTTTTTCATACACAATGCCGCACTTTCCAAGAACATCGGTGATCTGCTGGCGAATGATCTGCCCCCGGTCATGGGGGGTGGAGTGGAAGTACCCGGCTTTGTCCGAATGGACATCGGATGGAAACCCGTTTTTTGATGTCAGGGCAAATTCATCCCCCTTCAAAATGAAAAATTCGTGCTCCGGTCCTACAAAAAAGCTGAAGCCGAATTCCTCCCGGGCGGCCTTGACCATATCCTGGAGAATGTTCCGGGGATCCACCCCTGCGGGTTCGCCCTCTTCGTTCAGTACATTGGCAATGAAAAAACCAACGGTCTCATCGGAAAAGGGGATGTTGCGAAGGGTTTCCAATTTGGGCATGAGGATTCGGTCGCTGTGTTCCACGTTGGCAAAGCCGGCAATGGAACTGCCGTCAAATCCGACGCCGTTGCCAAAAATATCTTTGATTTTATGTTTGTTGACCGACAGGTTCATCAGCCGGCCGTTTAGATCTGTGAAAAAAAGCTTGGTGCAATCAACGTCTTTGAGGTGACTTTCTAAGTCGTCCATGTTCTCCTTCCTGGTTTTTTTATCAAATGCGCAGAAAAGTTCATTACTGCGCCCGTTGTCGAACAAAAACGTAATGAACCTAACATGGAATTGTATCTTGTTCAATGTGTTTTTTTTTAAGAAAAACATGGAATTGTTAATTATATTGATGTTCAGGGCCGTTTTTTATCCTGATAAATGCTTTGAGTTATATGTATATAGGTGGGGCGGAGAGGTGTGGTGATGGGCCCAGGAAAAAGGCCGATACCAACGGGTTGAACTCGCTGGAAGCGTTGGGGAACCGGGATATTGAGCTCTGGGTCCATCCGGGCAATGTCAATGCCATCGCATTCTGCCGGCGGTTGGGATTCGCAACCGGTCCCATGATGAAACGGGTGACCGGGAAGCCGTTGCAGGGCGATCATCGCCGACATCGGATCCCCTGTCTCCAGCCTGAAAAATTTCCATCTTTCCCCCATTATTTATAGATCGTGTCTCTCTCCCGGGAACTTCGACTTCTTTTTCGACTCGTGGTCGAGATAAGAATATTTGTTCTTGACAATGTTGTTCGCATACGTAATATTCGAATCAATACTATGCCCCATGGGAGGATCTCATGCTGTTTCGAGCGTTGGAGGATTGCCCCTACTACCTTGTCTCCAGGGTATATCTCGCCGTAACCTCGGCCCTTAAAAAGGGACTGGCGGCATCGGGGGCCCCCCATGTCAAGCCCGCCTACATAGGAGTGCTTTTCACCCTGTGGACAGAAAAGAGCCTGCGGCCCAGTGAACTCGGGAAAAGGGCGGGCCTTGAACCCTCGTCCATGACAGGGCTTCTGGATCGCATGGAGCGGGCCAACCTTGTGAAAAGGACCCCGGACCCCCGGGACCGGCGGGCCAGCAGAATCGAACTCACGGCCGACGGCATCCATGCCCTGGGGCCGGTTCTCGACGCGATCACCCGGATCCTCGAGACCACATTCGCCGATATCCCGGCCAAGGATCTTCAAACCACCAAACGAGTGCTTCGCACCGTTCTTCTAAACTGCAGCAAGGAGGGGATGAAATGAAAAACAAGCGCCTCGGGTTCACCTGTGCCTATGCGCCGGTGCCCATCATCGAGGCGGCAGGATTCCAGGCGTTCCGGGTCCTGCCCCAGGGAGAATGCCCGGACCAGGCAGGCCAGCTTCTCCACGACAACCTCTGCCCCCATGTGAAACGGGTGCTTGACAGGGCCCTTGCCAACGATCTGCCCGGGCTTGCGGGCATGGTCTTTGTCAACTCCTGCGACGCCATGCGAAGGGTTGCCGATGCCTGGCGGGCCGCACGGCCCCATGACAAGGTGATGGTCCTTGATCTGCCCTCCACCAATTCCTCCTCCAGCATCGAGTTCCTGGCGGCGGAGTATGACCGCATGGCCAGGACCCTTTTCAAGTGGAACAATCTGCCGTTTTCCCGGGAGAGGGTCAGGGCGCGGATCAAGGTGTGGAACGCCCTTGGCCGGACCCTTGATTTTCTTGGGACAAAGATGGAAGAGGCTTTTTATCCGGGGCTTGCAGCCGCTGTTCAGATCGCTGTCAACACGGCTGCCACGGATTCCGTGGATGCCGCCCTTGCCATGGCGAACGCCATCGTGTCCAACGGGTGGACCGCCAAACAGGGCCATGCGCCGGTGTCCGTGTTTGGCAACCTCCTGTTTGATCCCAAGGTGTTTGACCTGTTTGAAGCGTGGAATATGCATGTGACAAGCCTGGACTTCTGCACGGGGTTACGCTTTGTTTCTCCCGTGGGGCCATCCCCGATGGCGGATCCCTTTGACGCCCTGGCCCGCTCTTATATGACGGGGCCACCCTGTGCCCGGACCATGGATACGACACGGCCCGGCGCCATCGCCCAAAAGATCGTTGAACAGGCAGGGGCGGGTAATGCCAGGGGAGTGATGGGATTTACCCTGAAATTCTGCGATCCCTATCTTGCCAGGATACCCGGGATTCGGGAGGCCCTCCAGGGGGCCGGGCTGCCCTTTCTCATGCTGGAGGGGGACTGCACCATGGGCGACGTCGGGCAGCAGCAGACACGAATCGAAGCCTTTACCGAAATGCTGGGGGTGTAAGATGATGCACGATCATTTCAGTTCCATCGTGGACGGGATCACGGCTAAACTTGAACAAGCGCCCGGCGGCATCCATGCCCGGAAACGCTATGCCCTGGCCGTTGCAAAGCTTGGCCGGCGACTCTATTCCGGGAATGCGCGCATTGCCTGGTGCGGGGTGACCGCTCCCTTTGACCTTCTCAATGCCATGGGGGTCACCTCCTGCTTTGTGGAGTTTGTCGGGGCCATGCTGGCATCCACGGAAACGGCGGAGCACTTCATCCAGGAAGCCGAGGACGCAGGATATGCTGCGGACTCCTGTGCCTACCACCGGGCGGTCACCGGGGCCATGCTCAAATCGGCCATGCCGGTACCGGATTTCATCATCGGCACCAGCAGTCCCTGCACGGCAGGGCTTGCCGTGATGGAAAACATGGCAAAAGCGTACAAACGGGATCTGTTCGTGCTTAACGTTCCCCAGGAGGATTCCCCGGCCGCGGTTAGGTTTCTTGCCGGCCAGGTCGAGGAGATGGCAGGCTTTGTGGCCGGTCATACCGGTCAGGCCCTGTCACGGAATCGCCTGGGGGAGGCCCTGGTGCTGACCAACGAGGCCACCGTGCTTATCCGGGAGATCTATGGTCTTGCAAAACAGAAGCCCTCGCCGGTGGATTCCCGGTTTTTAAGGGATTTTGGCGTGGTCGTGGCGCTGTTCATGGGCACCCGGGAAGGGGTCGACATCTGCCGGGCCTTCCGGGACGAACTCAGCCACAGGGTCACCACGGGCGCCATGGACCCTTCCCGGGAGCGCATCCGGCTCATGTGGATCCAGAACCGGGTCCAGTACCCGTTCCCCATGGAGGCCATGCTCACCGATTTCGGTGCCAAGATCGTGGCGGACGAGCTCAATGATGTCACCTGGGAGCCCATGGACCCGGACAACCCCTTTGAGAGCATTGCCCGGCGGATTCTCTCCATACCCTTCAGCCGGAACGCCGGTTCCCGGGTTGCCCATCTTCAGGCCCTTGCCCGGGAGTACCGGATTGACGGGGCCATCAACCCCTGCCACTGGGGATGCCGCCAGGGAACCGGGATACGGGGGATCATCTCAAACGGGCTCAGGGAGATCGGGGTACCGGTGCTGAACCTGGAGATCGATTGCGTTGATTCGCGGAATCTTGCCAGGGGCCAGGTCCAGACCCGGATCGAGGCGTTCACGGAGATGATACAAGGTTAAGGAATCACGGCCCGGGGAGTTTCCGGGAATTGCCGGGACACCGGCACCATGTTGATGATACAGGGTTGAGACGCCATGCTCCTCGGCACAGCCGGGCCGTGGCGGTAATGATTGTTTTTTATGAAATAGGGAGACGAGCCAGTGTATTTTCTTGGAATAGATATCGGAAGCCTGTCCTGCGACGCAGTGCTAATTGATGACGCCAAAAACGTGGCGGCATCGTCGGTGGTGCCCACCGGGGTGAGAAATCTGGAAGCCATTGCCCGGGTAACCGCCGACGTGCTGGACCGATCCGGCATATCGGAGCAGGATATCGCCGCCACCATCTCCACGGGCTACGGCCGGACCCGGGTGGAAAACAGGGACGGGGCGGTCACCGAGATCACCTGCCACGCCCGGGGAATCCGGGAGGCGGTTCCCGGGACCCGCATCCTCATCGATATCGGCGGCCAGGACTCCAAGGCGATCCATATCGGTGAAAACGGCAATGTCATGGATTTCGCCATGAATGACAAGTGCGCGGCAGGCACGGGCCGGTTCCTGGAGGCCATGGCCAGGGCCCTGGAGGTGGATATCCTGGATCTGGGGGACCTTGACAGGGGGGCCGAAAGCGATCTTATGCTGAGCAGCATGTGCACTGTGTTTGCCGAGAGTGAGGTGGTTAGCCTCATTGCCAACGGTACCGAGCAGCGGGAGATCGCAAGGGGGATGAACCGGGCCATCGCGTCCAGGACCTTCTCCCTGGTCAAACGGGTGGCCCAAAACATTGACGGCCTGACCGTGTCCATGTCCGGCGGCGTGGCACTGAACAGCGGGGTGGTCCGGGCCCTCCGGGAGAGCCTCAAGGTCGACACCATTCACATCCCGGACAAGCCCGACACCATGGGCGCCCTTGGGGCGGCCCTCATCGCCCGGGAGAGGAAGGCATGAAACCCGGCCCCGGGTTTCATGGGGTCAAGGCGCTTTGTGATGCCCTAGGGTCCAGTCCATGCATTGGCTGGACAAAAGTCCCCTGGCGGTTTCCCGGTCGACCCCGTAGAGCTGCCGGTAAAAGTCCAGGAGCCAGGATGCAAGATCGATATCCCTGAACAGTTCCGGGTAGGCGGCTTGCGCCATCACCATCACATCGATGGGATACTCCAGCCGTTTCTCGCAGTTGCAGGGGGTGAAGGGCAGGGCGGAGACCCTGCGGTTCCGCACGGCCCGCATACCCTTCAGGCTTTGATAATAGGGCGCGTCATAGAGTTCCCCCGGGGGATGGTAACCCCCGGAGGTGGCCAGCACAATCACGTCGGGATCCAGGGAAAGCAGCTGTTCCAGGTTCAACAGCCGCCATGCGCCGGGTGATCCAAAGGCGTTTGTTGCATGGACAAACCGGGTCATGAGGTGGGTCTGGAGGGTGCGGGTGCCCCGGACATAGCCCGCCCCGCCCGCAAGCCGGGACCGGGGTGATAGGCCCAGCAGCAGGATACTTTTCCTGTTGGCCGGGGGGATCTTCCGGGTGCGCTGTTCAATCCCGTCCAGGGTCTTTTCCAGAAAGGAGACCAGGTCCCCGGCGGTCTTTTCCTTTTGAAAGATTTGGCCCAGGATTCGAATCTCCCGGCCCAGGGTCGAGACCTGGGGGGCGTCATGGGTGTTGGGGCCCTGGAGCACCACCAGGGGGATGCCCAGGGATTCCAGGAGGGCAAGGCGGGCGCGGTTTTTCCCTTCATCCTCGTAGAGGGAGGAGCTCCCGGTGCGGACGATGATCAGATCCGGCTTGAGGCCGGCAAGCCGCTCGTACAGGATTCCGGTTCCATATTGCGCCACCACGGGCAGCTCCCTGAACCGGGGATTGAGATAGGTTACGGTGTTCATGCCGCCCTTGACTTCATGGGTTTTTCCATCCAGGGCCGGGTAGGAGAAATCCATGGTGATTGGAATGGCCCTGGACCCAATGCCGATGATCTTCTCCGTGACACCGAACCGGGTCATCACCCCTTCGATCATGCCGTCGCTGACAGTGACCACCCGGTTTGCATGCTTTGGCACCTTGACCCTGACCCCCCTGCCATCCTCCACCAGGATGAAATCCGATGCATGTGCCGTCGAAAGGAGGAGGAGCCCCCAAAGCCCCAACATGAGCAAAATCGCCACCAAGCGGTGGGCCCATGCCGGGGCCGGGAGCTGTCTATTTATTTTTTTTGCCTGTTTTTCCATTACCCTTTCCCTTTTATTCTTCAAATACAGTCTCCTGGACACTTTTATGAAACCGCAGTGCTCCGGGCATCGTTCTTGGGCGTTCCCTGGCTTTGCCGGGCGTAGGTCAGGACAATCCATGTGAAAAGGCCGATGCAGGCAAACAGGGGAGAAGAGACCATGAAGATCCGGTCAATTCCCGCAGTGGTCAGGATGGTCCGGTTGATCATGGTGCCCAGGGCTCCGCCGGACAGCATGCCCAGGGACATCAGGGCCATGACGGACCCCCTGAGACCGGGGATGAGGTTCTGGGCCACCGTCACGTAAGAGGTATGGAGGGAGACAAAGGAGAATCCCCATACCAGGAGCAGAACGCAGAAAACGGGCGCGGAACCGGCCAGGGAGAGAAGGCCCATGGCAAGGCCGCCCCCCAGGCCGGTCCAGAGGCACAGCCGGGACAGGGCGATCTCCTTGATGACCCCGCTGCACCGTGAACTGACCATGCCGCCCAGGCCGAAAAAGGAGAGGATGCCGCCCACGGCAAAGAGATCCGATCCTGTGGCCCTGCGCACCAGTTCCCCGGTGTAGGAAAAGGACCCGAACACCACAAAACCGGACAGGGCCACCAGAAAGAGGCACCCAACCACCCCGCCGTTTCCCAGGGCCTCTTTGTATATGCCGCCCATCCCCCGCCGGGCCAGGGTTCCGGGCCTGTTTTCAAGGGTGGCCGCAAGCAGGCATGAGACACAGAGTTCGGCCAGGCCATAGGCCAGGTACACGGTTCTCCAGGAGAACCAGTGGGCCAGGGCCCCGCCCAGGGCCGTGGCGGAGGCCCCCCCGAGGAGCATGACGCCCACAAGGGTCGAGATCGACCTTTGGCGCTGGGATTCTGGACAGGCATCCCCGATGATGGCAACGGCCATGGGCATGATGCCGGCGGCGAACGCGCCGTTCAACGCCCGGCATGCGATCAGCTGGGGCAGGGTGTCGGCAAGGGCGCAGGCGCAGCTGAACAGGGCGGTGCCAAAGGAGGACACCATGATGATCCTGGAGCGTCCGAACCGATCCCCCAGGGGCCCCAGGACGATGTTGAAAAGCCCGAAGGCGATCATGTAGGAGGTGATCGACAAGGCGGCATTGCTGATGCCGACATGCAGGTCATTTGCAATGGATATCAGAAGGGGGGCACCGGAATAGATGTCCCCGTTGGTTAAAAAACCCATGGCGCAAAGGGCGAACAGCCATGGGGCGGACGCGGTGGTTTTCATAGGGATGCTCCGTCAAGGACCCTCTGCTCCCGGGATAATTGGTTCTGCATGTCCATCAGGGCGCCGCAGGTGGTGCGGTCGAACCCGGGAATCCGTTTCTCCCAGGCCGTGACGTCGTCGAACCGGCAGACCCATCTTCCCTCTTCCCGGATCAC
The DNA here is from genome assembly GCA_024225635.1 of Desulfobacteraceae bacterium. GTDB lineage: Bacteria > Desulfobacterota > Desulfobacteria > Desulfobacterales > Desulfobacteraceae > Desulforapulum. The sequence continues at coordinate 234,354 of JAAEMK010000497.1, forward strand.
GTTTCCGATTTTGAACCGGGGATCGGCCATCATCACGCAGGGGTAGATCTCAAGCTCATGGGAAACGTAGAGATGGTCCATATGCTTCCAGCTCCCGGCAAGGCAATAATGACCATGGCGGGCCGCCCGCTTGAAGGGGTTGTCACCAATGGGATTGGGCCCGAAGTTCCCCTGAACGTTGATGGCTACTGCCGAGGTCTCATACTGCTTGCAGATTTCGTGATAGACCTGCCAGAAGTCGCCGATCTCTTCCGGGGAGAGGATGGCATGGCGAAAGGTCTTTGCCCGGCCGGTATAGATGAAGTTCTGGAAAAACACCTCGTCAACACCCAGCTGTTCCGCTTCCGCCACTATCTCTTTCATGTGGGGGAAGGTATCCCGGGATACGAGGAAATTGGCCACCACGTTAAACCCGTTTTCCTTGAGAAGCCTTATGGCCGCAAGGGAGATATCCCGGTTCCTGTTCGTATAAAAGGTATGGTATTCCTCCGGGAACAGGGTGACCCGCACGTCTTCGATGCGGTTCTCCTTCAGGAGCGGTAGAAACTCCTTGTGCTGCTGGGCCACGATGATGCCGTTCGTGGAAATCTGCCGGATTCCGCACATCCTGAGAAGATCCAGGTACCCCCAATATTCCGGCAGCCATTCGTTTACGATGGGGTGGACGTAATACCCGTCGTCAAGAAACAGGTCGATGATGCCCCGTGCATCTCCATAGGGGAGTCCTCCGCCCCTGGCGCTGCCGCTTTGGTAGCAATACTTGCAGGTTGAATTGCACGCGTTGGTCAACCAGATAAAGACGTCCTTTTCATGGAAATCCTTGAACCGTTCCGGGTCGCCCAGGATGTCATAGACCGTATCCCTCAGGTTGTTCATCTTTCCGTCAAAATTGTCGTAACTCACCCGCCGGTTGTTCTGAAGCTCTTCTTTTGTGATATCCGTGGTCATGTTCGTTTCCTTGTGGTTGCTGGGTTTAATTGTATGCGTTGAGACACTGGTTCACCTTCTCTGCAAGCACGGTGACGTTGGGCGGTTTCATCACCGTGAAATGATCGCCGGGAATGTGATGGAGTTGGGGGCTTTGGGTGACGACCCTGTCCCAGCCCAGGCAGGTGTCGGAGTCGAACCGGGCGGCCAGGCCGCCCATGGCCCCGGCCTCTTCCCGGTAGGGGGTATGCTTCAGGGAACCGCTGAAGCCATGGCTCGCCTTGAAGACCGCCACCGGCCCGTCATAGGGTTCGGGGGTGTAGTCGGCAAGGCCCTTGACACAGCCCTGGTAGACCTTGAGGAGCCGGTCCATCTGGGCGGTGTCGGCGGGATGAAGCCCTGCATCCCGGGCGGCCTGGTAAAAAAGGGAGATGACGGAGCCGTGGGTTAGGGTTCTCATGTCCCCCCTCACCCCGTCCAGGCCGTCCCCCGGGTCGAGGCCCCTGAGGTTGCAATACCGCTCCATCAGTTCCCAGCCGCCGCCAAAATCCCGTAGAAAGGAGAGGTAAAGATCGGTGTCGTCCCTGAATTTCCCATAGGCCTCGGGATTGAGGGATTCCATCAAAAGGAGAAGATCGGTCTCCTGGGCCCGCTGTTTCAACTGCCGGGCGATCTCGTAGGCGATACTGCCGCCGGCGCAGAATCCACCCAGAAGATAGGGGCCAAGGGGCTGGATGCCCCGGATTTCCACAGCATACCTTGCGGCCATCTCCTTGAGGTTCGCGCAGGGCGTGGCGTGGCCGTTGGTGCCGTAGGCCCGGATGCCGTAGATCGGTCGTCCCTTGTCCATGCGCCGGGCAAGCTCAATAAAGCAGGTGATATCGCCGTCACCGGGATGGATGAGAAACAGGGGCCGCAGGTGCCGGCCGTGGTTGAGCCGGACCAGCCGGGGGGAAGGATCTTTGCCCCGGCTGGTCCGGCCGATGGTGGCGGCCAGCTGATGGATGGTGGGCGCCTTGAAAAGGTCCGCAACGGTAAGGGAGCACTTAAAGGTCGTGTTGACAAGGGAGATGAGTTTGACAGCAAGCAGGGAATGACCGCCAATGTCGAAAAAACCCTCGTAAATGCCGAATCTCCGGTCATTGCCAAACACCTGTCGGAACAAGCCCGCCACCTTTCTTTCCATATCGGTCCGGGGCAGGTCCCGGGCCGGGCCGTCCGGGGGAAGGGGGGCGGGAAGCGCTTTCCGGTCAAGCTTGCCGTTTGCGGTTACCGGCAGCTTGTCCAGGCGGATGAAAAACGAGGGAATCATGTAACTTGGCAGGAACCGGCCCAGGAACGCCGCAAGTTCAGGCCGGTCGATCTCCTGCCGGGAGAGGTAGTAGGCGCAGAGGCATGCCCCGGCCTTGCCAAGGCCCATTGGGATGACAACACTCCCCTTGATGCCGGGCATCTTCGCCAGGACGGCCTCTATCTCCCCCGGCTCAACCCGGAATCCCCGGATCTTGACCTGGAAATCGGACCGGCCCAGGAACTCCAGGTTGCCGTCCCGCCGCCACCTGGCCCTGTCACCGGTTTTGTAGATGGTTTCTCCCGGAAGATGGGGGTTCTCCAGGAATACCCTTGCGGTTTGCTCTTCATCGTTCACATACCCGGAGGAGAGACAGTCGCCTCCGATGTAGAGATCCCCCGGCACCCCGATGGGGACCGGGTTGAGATCCCGGTTCAGCACGTAGTACCTGGCGTTTTGGATCGGTTTGCCATAGGGAATCGTATTCCAGCACGGGTTCACCTTTTGTATGGGATATACATTGGACCAGACCGTGGCTTCGGTGGCGCCCCCCAGGCTGATCACCCGGGCATCCTTGAACCGGTTTCGGATCTGATCGGGCAGGGTCACGGGGATATAATCTCCGCTCAAAAAGACCAGCCTCAGGCGGGACTTTTCCAGCCGGTCTCCCATCTGCTCCATATGGGGAACAAGCAGTTGCAGGGCTGCGGGTGCCGAGTCCCAGAAGGTGATTCCCTCCGTCAGGATGCAGTCCAGCAGCACCTGGGGATTTCGGGCATCCTCGGAGGTGACCATGCAAAGCCTTCCCCCGGCGGCCAGGACGCCCAGGATATCGTAAACAGACAGGTCAAACCCGATGGAGGTGATGAAGAGAAGCCGGTCTGACGGACCCACCTCAAAGGTGGTGTTGACCCACTGGATGAGATTGACCACCGGCCGGTGTTTGACCATGACTCCCTTGGGGGTTCCGGTTGAGCCGGAGGTGAAGATGATATAGGCCAGATCGCCGGCATCATTGATCCTTTCCGGATTCTCCCTGGAACAGGCTGCTATCTCCCGGGCCGGGACGTGGGTGACCTCCCTTTTTTTCCATTCCCGGGCCCGGGGGCCGGGGGAATCCAGGGTAAACAGGAACTCCAGGCTTTTCAGGCAGGACAGGCCGTCCGGGGTGCCCGCCACCCGGTCCAGGGTTTCAAGACCTTCGGTGTCTGTCAGGATGAAGCGGATGGAGAGGGTCCGGAGAATATGGCCGATCCGCTCCGGGGGAAGGAAGGGCTCCAGGGGAACATAGGCGCCCCCGGCTTTGAGGACGCCGAGCAGGCCCTGGACCATCTGTACGGACCGGCCGAGGATCAGGGCCACCCGCTCTTGTCTTTTCATCCCACGGGCCCTCAACCCATGGGCAAGGGCATTGGCCCGGCCGTTGAGCTCCCGGTAGGAAATGTGCTGACCGTAAAAGGAGATCGCCGTGTCCGCCGGCCGGGCCGCCGCCTGCTCCTCAAACAATTCGTGTACCAGTGCCCGGTCCCGAAAGGGGGTGTCGGTTCTGTTCCATCGGTAAAGGAGCCGTTTTCGTTCTTTTTCAGAGAGGATCGTAAGCTCCCTAAGGGGCCGGTCCACATGGGAAATCAGGCTGCAAAGGAGGTTCAGGTAGTGGGAAAGCAGCTGCTGGGCGGTGCCTTTGTAGTAAAGATCCCGGTCGTATTTCAGGTTCACCACAAGCCCCTCCGGCAGCTCCAGAACCTCCAGGACCACATCCGCCTCACCCGTCTGCCTTACGGTGTAATCCGGCGTGAACTTCAGGCCGGTGCCGGGGGGATCGGCATGGTGACGCCCCGTTCGCTTGAAATAGTTGTGAAAGGCGAACAGGGTGTTGAAGAAGGCCTTGTCGCCGGAGCGTTTCAAATCCTTGATAATCTCGGAAAACGGGTAGTCCGAATGGGATACGGCCTCCTCCAGGGTCTGTTGCACCCGGGCGATGAACGATCCCGCCGGCCAGTCCGGGTCCACCTCCTGTCTCAATGGCGTAAGGTTCACAAAGTGGCCCTGCACCTTTGAAAAAAGCGGATTGGAACGGCCGGAGACGGGCATGCCCACCAGGAGATCCTTTTGGTCCGAATAGATGGACAGAAGCAAATAATAGGCGGAAAGGAGCACCGCCGATGTTTTGAATCCGCAGGCATGGCCCGCTTTCAGGATTTTCTCTTCAAGCAGGGCCGGCACCTGCCGGGTGATCACCCGGCAGGTGGGGGCCTTAAGGCTTTGCCCTTCGCGTTTGGGGGTGTCTGCCGGGAACCCCGCCGACGGCGGTTCCCCGGAAAGCCTGGAACACCAGAAGGATCGGAGTTCAGGGCCTTTTTTGTTCAAAATCTCCTCTTTCTGCCATTGCACAAAAGCCCCGTAGGAGTGCTTGCACAAGGGCAGGGAGCGCCCCGCGCCCCTTTGTTCCAACAGCCTGTAGAGGGCCGTCAGATCGAGGAACAGCCGGTGGATGGATATCCCGTCCACAAGGATGTGGGGGATCACCATCAGCAGATAGTGCTCCTCTTTGGAGCGCCTGAAGAGATAACAGCGGATCAGGGGATCCGCTTCCAGGTCGAATGGCTGTCCGACCCTCCGGGCGACCTCCTCCCTGAAGGCCTGTTCACCGGTTTCTTCAGCAGGGCAGTCCCGGAAGGAAAAGCAGGGGGATGGATGGATGTACTGGACCGGCTCGCCATCTTCAACCCGGAACCGGATCCTGAGGTTGTCGTCCCCGGCCATGAGGGTGTTCAGGGCGCTTTTCAGGGTGGACCGGTTCACGGGGCCTGTCAGGCGGGCGGCGTAGGGGACGTTGTAGGATGGAGATGTCGGCGCCAGCCGGTGCAAAAACCACAGCCCTTCCTGACCGGCCGACAAAGGGAAGGCCGGTGGCCGGGGGGCATGGACGGACGGATGTGCCTCTTTGTTTGGAATCATGGCATACCTCCTTTTTAAAACCGAAGGGACAGGCTTGCACCCACGGTGCGGTCCGTAGCAGGAAATCCGTCACTGTTGACATAGGATGTGTCAAACAGGTTTTTCACGTACAGTTTCACAGAGGCCTCGCAATGGGGGAACCATGAGGAGGGCAGCCGGTGGATAAGGCCTGCGTCCACCACGTGGTAGTCGTCGATGGCCACCTCGGTGAAGGACCATTCATCCGGACCGACCATCTCCGATTTCTCGGTGATCTGCTTGTCCTGGTACCGGTAATCCACCAGCAGTGAGGTGCGCTCAAACAGGGAATAATCAAACCCTGCCGAGACCCGGTGTTTGGCCCGCTGGTCGCAGGCGGTCTTTCCGGACGGTTCTCCGCCCTTGCTGTCAAAATCGAGGAAGGCGTAGCCAAAATAGACATTAAGCTTGTCATGGAGGTGGCCCTCCACCTGGAATTCCACGGTCTGCTGGACCACCTTTTCAAGGTTGATCATATAGTCAGAGTATTCCAGCCCCTGGAAATCGTAGTCTCCCTTGGGCGGTGTGAAGGAGGCAAAGTTTCTGTTCAGGGCGATGAAGTCCTTGATCTCATAGTAGGCGTAATTGATCTTCAGGTTGAGGTCTCCCGCGAGCCTGCGTGAGAACACCAGGTCATACCCCATGCCGTGCTCGGGGTCCAGCCAGGCCCCGCTGGGCACGGAGGAGCAATTGTAATACCCGTGGTAGTCGGGCGCATGCCACACCTTGCTGACGCCAAGGGAAACCGAGGTGTCCCGCAGGCCGTCGGCAAGGCTGTCCAGTTCCCAGGTGAGAAAGGATTTGGGGAGCAGCTGGTTCCATTTTCGCTCTATCCACCGCTCCCGGCCGGTGATAAAGGTCTGATTCAAGAGAGAAAAGTTGGATACCCAGATGTTCACATCCTCATACCTCAATCCCATGAGGAGACTCAGGCCCGGCGCAATGGTCCAGTTGTCCTGGATAAACCCGGACAGGGCTTCGAACCGTTTGTGATCTTCCAGGGGATGGTTCCACCGGGCGGTTTTGCCGAAATGGTCATGGAATTGCTCAAAGTCGACGCCAATGGTGGTGAGGTGGGAGGATAAAAGGGAGAACTCGTTTTGGATTTTTCCTCCCTTCTGGTCCCAGTAGAAATCCCACCAGGAAGTGGATTTCCCGGCAGCGGGATTTCTTTTGTTGTTCCAGTCCATGTAGTCCCGAACCAGGTCCTCCTCCGAGGTGTAGGCGTCCACGGACCAGGTGCCGAAGGGGCTGGGCTGCCGGATGCTCAGCCGGTAGGAGGTGCTCTCCTTGTCCCACACGGGGGCCATCCAGTCAAGATATCTGGTGTCGACCTTGGGATGGTCGTCATCATAGGTGGAGCCCGGGGTGCCGGGCAGGTTCTTGACAGGAGTTTCCCTTTCCGAATCGGACCGGGAGGCGCTCAGGGTGATGTATCCCTCCGAGGGCAGGAGATAACCGATTCTGGCGTTGGCGGTCTTGATGTCCGATTCGGTATGCCGGAGATAACCGTCGGTGTGATAGTACTGATATCCGAAATCGTAGATGAATTTTCCGACCCCGCCATTTATATGGGCGGAATCGTTGTGGGTGCCGTAGGAGCCGTAGTCGAGGTTCACCGTCACCTCCGGCTTTAACGAATCGTATTGCCGGGGGGCCCGGGAGATCAGGTTCAGGACACCGCCGATGCTCTTGCCGGGATAGTCGGCAAAGTGGGGGCCGGGCTTCACCTCGATGGTCTCAAACATCCAGGGGGGCAGCTGGCCGTAATCAACGATGTGGCTGGACTGATGCCCCCCGGTCTTTCGCAGGGTCATCCCGTCAATGGCGGTGGTGAACCGCTTGCCGGAGAATCCCCGCATATAGATGGAGTCGTCACTGGGCACAAGGTCGGACGCTCCCCTGGCATCAAAGATGGGCGACCGGGTGACGATCTGGGTGATGTTCTGCGTGGGTCCCGGGGTGTCGATTTCATCGATGTCGATCAGGGTTTCCGTGGGGGTGAAGGAGAACTCCTCGTTGTCCGTATTGGCAGAGACATTGATCGTTCCGATGTGAAAGACCTTTTTCCAATCATCGGTCCGGTTCTCCGGGGGGGCCTTGTCTTTGGCGGCAACGGCGGCAGGCAGGGACAAAAGTATGAGTGATCCCAGGAGTAGTGTCCAGCTTGGGAACGATCTCCAAACGTTCAATTTGCGTCGTATTTCTGTTTTTCCGTGTAACATGGTACGTTTCCTTTCAGGGCCGGGCGGTTGGCAGGAAGTCCTTTCCCCCGGCAGGGCGCACCTGTCCCGGGGAAAGGGAATCCTTTCCATCGCATTGCTTACATAATTGACGAAAGGGGCGGGTCCTGGTAGGATGGAGCCGCTCCTGATCGGGGCCGGGAAAACAGATATTGCACTTTTGGACGGGTTCGATATCTGTTTTCCCTGTTACATTATCCGTTGTTCAATTTTACCTCCATTCCTCTTTTCTTCCCGGGATCAACACCGGGATGCCGTTAAAATAAAAAAAGCCATCAAGGTCGATAGACGTAAGATCTATGGCCTTCATGGCTTATGTATGTGCTGTTTTTACTAATTGTATTTCGTTTTGCGACATCTTCAGGATGCCGTTATTGGTGAAAACCTATAATATGAGAATATTAGGATGTCAACAGAATAATGACTTTTTTCTCATCAGGTGGTAAACGGGAACCGGGCAGGAATTTCCTGCCCGGGCTTCCTTGGCCCCGGGGCTCACTTTGCTTCTTTTCCATGCCATCGCGGGTCAGCCGTGAAACCAGGAGGTGGTCCGTTTACAGAACTCCACCAGCATCAGCATGACCGGTACTTCAATGAGAACGCCCACCACGGTTGCGAGGGCTGCTCCGGATGAAAGGCCGAACAGCATCACTGCCGTCGCGATGGCCACTTCAAAATGGTTGGACGCCCCGATCATGGCGGCAGGCGCTGCGTCTTCATATTTCAGCTTCAATCCCCTGGCGGCGCCATAGGTAAGGGCGAAAATGAAAATCGTCTGGATGAACAGGGGTATGGCGATCCATATGATCGTCAGGGGATTGGCCGTTATCACCTCGCCCTTAAAGCTGAACAGCAATACCAGGGTCACGAGCAGGGCCGTGATGGTGACCGGTGTCAGGACGCCCAGGAATTTTTCTTTGAACCAGGTTTCTCCCCTGGCCCGGATAATCCATTTTCTGGAGAAATAACCGGCCACAAGGGGCAGGGCCACATAGATGGCGACAGACAGCAGCAGGGCCTGCCATGGGATGGGCAGCTTTCCCACACCCAGGAGGAACCCGCCCAGGACCCCGTACAAAACCAGCATGGTAAGGGAATTGAGGGCCACCATGACAAGGGTGAGGCCGTCATTGCCCCGGGACAGGTATCCCCAGACCAGGACCATTGCGGTACACGGGGCGATGCCCAGGAGAATACATCCTGCAAAGTAGCTTCGCCATAAAGGAATTTGCAGCATTTTGACGCCTTCCTGCAAAACCACCACACCCGCGCCATGCTGGGCGCCCACGGGAAGATCCAGGCCGAAGGGCAGTTTGACCAGGTCGATCTCCTCTGCCCCGATAAATGATTTGAGTAAAAATCCAAGGAAAAAGAGTGAAATGCCATACATGGTAAAGGGTTTTACGCACCAGTTCATGAACAGGGTTAAAAATACCGGCTTGCCGCTCTTACCCGCCTTTACAACGGAGGCAAAATCGATTTTCACCATGATGGGATACATCATGAAGAAAAGGCAGACGGCAATGGGGATGGAAACAACCGGGGCGCCGTTTACCGTTATGGACATACCGTCCAGGGTTTTGGCCAGATCCGGGGCGACCTTGCCAAGCAAAATGCCGCCAATGATGCACAGCCCGACCCAGACCGTCAGATACCTTTCAAACAGACTGGTCATTTTTCGTTCGTTTGGGGGACCATTGTTTTGAGTCATTTGGCTATTCCTCCTTTTGTTGTTTCAGATTGTCCGGCAATCCTTCAACAATGCTCCTGTTCATTTTCAGTGCAAGAACCGAATTCGTCAACACCTTTTTTGGCAGGTGATCATCGGCACCCCGTGGGGGGCGCGTGTGTGAACCAGGGCTTGCCGGTATTTTTTTTATTCAGGGCTTGACAGAAAAAGTATATATTGCCATATTCCGGTTTAACGATTTACTTGAGGGGGCGACATGATACAGGTTTTTCACATCCGGGTCGGCAAGCATCAGATAGGTGTTGTCGGTCTCGGGCAGGTACTGAAAGAAATAGCATGAAAAATTACATACTGGAAGCACAGGCAGGCTTGAAACAATGACTTCGGCTGTGGTAATAGAAAACCATGAAAACATTTATAAAAGTCATGAAAGCGCTGTCGGACCCGAACCGGGTTAAAATTATGAAGATGCTGCAAGTCCGTCCCTTTTGCGTTTGCGAAATAAAAGAAGTGCTGGGTATTGCCCAGTCCACCGTCAGCAAACACTTGAAAATCCTTGAAGATGCCGAACTGGTGAGAAGTTTCAAGGACGGATTGTGGGTGAACTATTCCCTTTCCGATGGCAGTGGGTCCCCATATTCGGCCAGCATGATTGGAAACTTGAAGCATTGGCTGGATGATGAGTCTGAGATCCGGGAACTGAAGCGGATGCTTCCGGGGATCGACCGTCATAATATTGTTGGAAAAGAATAGGGCCTAAAAAAAATGCTTTTAAATATCGATATATGACCATATGGTGTTGGTGGTGGGGGCGCCAAAGCCATCCTGGAGAAGAACGGCATTGAAAATAACCGCTACATGGTCATTACGGATATTGGCATCGAGAAAAACAAAGATTTCGATCTTGATGCCGATGACCTGGATAAAGTTAAATCAAGAGCAAAATAACTGCTCGGGTGATGCTTTTACTATGTTAGAAAATAAAAAATTGAGTCAAAGGAATAACCATGCATAAAATTCTGATATCCCTGTCTGTTATTGTTCTGTTTTTCGCAACGGGTGCCAATGCCGCTGATTTTTCAAAGGTTCCGGCCAAAGGCGCGGTGACCATGATTGATCTGGGGGCGAAAAAATGTGTCCCCTGCAAGATGATGGCGCCCATATTGGCAAAACTTGAGAAAGCATACCAGGGAAAGGCCAATATCGTTTTTATCGATGTATGGGAGAACCGGTCCCAGGCACCGAGGTTTAAAGTACGGGCGATCCCCACCCAGATCTTTTTTAACGAAAAAGGCGAAGAGGTGTTTCGCCATGTGGGGTTCCTGGATGAGAAAAGCATCATTGAACAGATGACAAAAATGGGGGTTGATCAACCGGATGCAAATGGATGAATCGTTATAAGGAAACAGCAAATGTTTGATCAACTTTTTATCATTGTTAACCAATGGATGACCGGTGAAATCGCATTGGCCGCCTTTGGATGTTTTGTCTGGGGTATGATCAGTGTGCTTCTCAGCCCCTGCCACATGGCTTCCATCCCCCTGATTATCGGGTATGTCGGCGGGCAGGAAAAAATGATTCATCCCAGGCAGGCCGGGATCTATTCCGCGCTTTTTACCCTGGGGCTGTTTCTGACGATCGCCCTGATCGGTATCATCTGTGCCCTGCTTGGCAGGATGCTGGGGGATGTGGGCGAGTATTGGCAGATTCTCATCGGCATGATTCTCATCTGGGTGGCCCTGGGCATGCTCGGGGTGGAAAAATGTTCCATGCCCGGCAGCGTTTTGGGCCGGTTCAGGCTGAAGGGACTGACCGGGGCCCTTGTGCTCGGGCTTGCCTACGGGGTGCTGTCCGGGTCATGCACCTTTGGCTTTATTGCGCCGATTCTGGCGATCATCACCATCCAGGAAAAGGTCATCACCGGTGTGATCCTGATTATATTGTTCGGGCTCGGCCATTGTCTGCCCATTGTCATCGCGGGCAGTTCAACGGCTGTTGTAAAAAAACTGCTTGAAAACAGCGCATGGAATGGAGCAGGCCTGTGGTTCCGGAAAATCGCCGGTTCCACAATTATCCTGCTGGGGATCTATTTTATCATGGCGCCCTTCATGGGCTAATTGTTTAAGCGCAGGCCTCCATTACTTCGTGGTATCTGAAACAGGATACCAGGTGGTCGTTGACCATGCCGATGGCCTGCATATAGGCATAGATGATGGTGGAACCGGTGAATTTGAATCCCCGCCGCTTCAGGTCCTTTGAGAAAGCATCAGACTCCCTGGATGTGGCGGGAATCTGATCCATGCGGGTAAACGCGTTTACTTTCTGGCGGCCGTTCACAAATTCCCAGGCATATTGATCAAAAGAGCCGAATTCCTCCTGGATCTTTAAAAGCGCCCGGGCATTGGTCACGGCTGAATTGACTTTCAGCTTGTTCCGGATAATGCCCGGGTTCTTGAGAATCGTTTCAATTTTCTCCTGGGTAAATCCGGCCACTTTTTCAGGGTCGAATTCTGCAAACGCGTTTCTATATCCCTCTCTTCTTTTCAAGATAGTAATCCAGGAAAGACCTGCCTGGGCGCCTTCAAGGATGAGGAATTCAAAGAGCTTCCCGTCGTCATGGACCGGCACTCCCCATTCGGTATCATGGTATTCAATATAATCAGGGTCATTGGTTGACCAGTTGCATCGTTCCATTTTCTTCTCCTGTCATAGGGTTAAAATCAGGTTTCCCGGCTGACCACCTCAACCAGGCGCGGGTGGGAATGCTCAGGTCCTTTTAAAGGCACCGGTTTCGTTTCGTATTGTATTGTCAACCTTGTTTGGGATTTTGGTTGACAATAGAAAACATATTTGCTCCCATACGGCAAACAAAAAAGAGAAACTCAAGGGAAACTATGTTTAATATTGCTATTTCCGTTCTTGCGGAAAAAATCCTGGCCAAGGGCCGGATCACCCGGGAGGAGGCCTTGGGGCTCACCCGGGTCTCGGGGGCGGATCTTTTCGACATGATCGCCTGCGCCGGAAAAATAAGAGAGAAAGAGAAAGGGGACCGGGTGTTTTCATGCGCCATCATCAATGCCAAGTCCGGGCGCTGTTCCGAGGATTGCGCCTATTGCGCCCAGTCCTCCTTTCACCCCACCGGCATCGAGATCTATCCCATGCGCGGGGTGGATGAGATCCTGGAAACCGCCGTGCGCATGGCAGGGCAAGGCGCCACCCATTTTTCCATGGTCACCAGCGGATTCAGCCCTAGGGGCCGTGACCTGGACATCATCTGCCGGGCTGCGGAGGCGATCCGGAAGGCCACCCCCCTCAAGGTGTGCGCCTCCCTGGGAACGTTGACCCTGCCCATGGCCGGACGGCTCAGGGGGGCGGGCATCACCAATTACCACCATAACCTGGAGACGGCGGAAAGCTATTTTGACAGGATCTGCACCACCCATGACTACCGGGAGGATGTGGAGACCGTGAAAATCGCCAAAGAGTCCGGGTTTTCCGTATGCAGCGGCGGTATCCTGGGCCTGGGCGAGACCTGGGAGCAGCGGGTGGAGCTTGCCTTTACCCTGGGCAAACTTGATGTGGACACCGTGCCCATCAACTTTCTAAACCCGGTTCCCGGTACCCCCATGGCGTCAAGGCCTTTGGTGACTCCCCTGGATGCCTTGAAGAGCATCGCCCTGTTCCGGTTTATCAATCCAACCGGGAATATCACCATCTGCGGCGGCCGGGAAAAGACCCTCAGGGAGTTTCAGTCCTGGATCTTTGCGGCAGGGGCCAACGCCCTCATGGGCGGGGATTATCTCACCACCAAAGGCAGGAGCATCAAGACTGATATGGAGATGATCAACGACCTGGGCCTCAGGGTGGTTGCTTAGACGGACGCATCGTTTTTCCAGGAAGGGGTATTTTTCTTTGACCCGGACGGGGTGGAATCGGTGGATGGGCTGGTGAAGGCGATTATGTAATTTTTTTGCGGATTTGAATTTTTTTTTAAACTATTTTTGACACCTCCTACAATATGGCGTATGAATTATTCTCTGAACAGTAAGTGAAAGAATGATCGTTGTTAACGGATTTTGGTCCAGAAGATTGGCGAAAGGGGGGGAGGCGGCCTGGGAACGCCGTAGTCGTCGGGCACTTTTGATCCGCCGGCGTTATAAAAATTGGTTATGTAAAACCTTGGAAAAGGTTCTGCACTTTCTGTGGCGCTTTACGTAAGTCCCGGTCGTTTGTTTATAATCATTTTTTATGCGGACGGTTTTTTGAGACAATCGTAGTTCCGGCAGTGCAGTCTTTTGTATGTGGCAAGGAAAAACTGGTTCAATTGGATTCAATTGAGATCCGGGCACCCTGCTTTACCGTGGGCCTGGATTTTTTTCGTTTAATAATTATTACAAGGGTATTAGAGGGATATATGAACAGTTTTTTGAACACCATTTGGTCTTCCATCGGTAAAAAATGGGTGATGGCCATCACAGGCCTCAGTTTTTGCGGGTTTCTGGTTTTTCATCTGCTTGGCAACCTCACGGTTTACGGCGGCCCGGAATTGTTTAACTGGTATGTGGAGCACCTTCACTCCCTGGGCGTTCTGATCAAGATTGCCGAGTGGGTCCTGCTCATTCTGTTTGTCGTCCATGTGATCACCGGGCTTTTTCTCGCCTATGAGAATTACAAGGCAAGACCGGTCCGGTATGCCGTGAGCAAAACCGCAGGCGGCAGAACCCTGGGTTCCCGAAGCATGGCCATCACCGGCATCGTGATTCTGCTTTTCGTGGTTTTTCATCTGTTTACCTTTCATTCCGCCGCCCAGAAGATGGTCGGCGATCTCACGATCCTGACCAACTGGTTCAACAGACCGGAAATGGTGGGCCTTTACATGGTGGCCATGGCTGTTGCGGCCCTCCATGTGAGCCACGGTTTCTGGAGCGCCTTCCAGACACTGGGGGTTGGCAATGCCGGCCGTAAGTCGAAGTTCAAGACAGCCGGGATTTTCCTGAGCCTGGTCGTGGCGTTTGGATTTGGTTGTATTCCTGTTTTTATTTCAATGGTTTCATAAAGGAAGTTTGTCGTTATGCTTGATTCAAAGATCCCTGAAGGCCCTTTAGAGAAGAAATGGGACAATTATCGTTTTAATGTAAAGCTCGTCAACCCCGCAAACAAGAGAAAGTTCAACGTGATCGTTGTGGGAACCGGGCTTGCGGGCGCTTCAGCATCGGCTTCAATGGCTGAACTTGGATATAATGTAAAAACCTTCTGCATCCAGGACTCGCCCAGGCGGGCCCATTCCATTGCAGCCCAGGGCGGCATCAATGCCGCTAAAAACTACCAGAATGACGGAGACAGCGTCAAGCGCCTGTTTTACGACACCATCAAGGGCGGCGATTTCAGGGCCAGGGAAGCCAATGTGTACCGCCTGGCCCAGGTGAGCAACAACATCATCGACCAGTGCGTGGCCCAGGGAATCCCCTTTGCCAGGGAGTATGGCGGGCTTCTGGCCAACCGCAGCTTTGGCGGGGCCCAGGTTTCCCGGACCTTCTACGCCAGGGGACAGACCGGCCAGCAGTTGCTGCTGGGTGCCTACGGCGCCATGTCCCGCCAGATCCAGGCGGGCAAGGTCAAGCTCTACACCCGGCGGGAGATGCGGGACCTGGTGGTGGTGGACGGCAAGGCCCGGGGCATTGTGGTGCGCAACCTTGTTACCGGTGAGATCGAAAAGTATGCCGCCGATGCCGTGGTCATGGCCTCGGGCGGGTATGGCAACGCCTTTTTCCTCTCCACCAACGCCATGGCCTGCAACGTGTCCGCGGCCCATAAGGCGTTCAAGAAAGGGGCGTTCTTTTCAAACCCCTGTTACACCCAGATTCATCCCACATGTATTCCGGTTCACGGGGATTACCAGTCCAAGCTGACCCTGATGAGCGAGTCTTTGAGAAACGACGGCAGGGTGTGGGTGCCCAGGGAGGCCGGGGACAAGCGAAAACCAGAAGATATCCCCGAAGAGGAGCGGGATTACTTCCTGGAAAGAAAATACCCGAGTTTCGGTAACCTCGTGCCCAGGGACGTGGCCTCCAGGAACGCAAAGGAGCAGTGCGACGCAGGCAAGGGAGTCGGCGAGACAGGGTTTGCCGTGTACCTGGACTTCCGGGACGCCATTGCCCGGGACGGCCGGGATCTCATTGAGCGGAAATACGGCAACCTCTTTCAGATGTATGAGAGAATCACGGCCGAGGATCCCTACACCACGCCCATGATGATCTATCCCGCCTCCCATTACACCATGGGCGGCCTCTGGGTGGACTATTCCCTCCAGAGCAGCCTGAAGGGACTTTTCGTCATTGGCGAGGCCAACTTCTCCGACCACGGCGCCAACCGCCTTGGGGCCAGCGCCCTGATGCAGGGCCTTGCGGACGGGTATTTCATCCTGCCTTACACCATTGGCGGTTACCTTGCCGAAACCCGGCCCGGGGAGGTGGACGAAAACCATCCGGAGTTTTCCAAGTCCGCCCAGGAGGTGGAGAATCTCTACTCGAAACTGCTCTCCATCCAGGGGGAGAGAACCTGTGATGATATCCACAGGGAGCTTGGTAAAATTCTCTGGGAGTACTGCGGCATGGCCAGGAACGAAGAGGGCCTGCTGAGAGCCAAAGAGATGATTGCGGACCTGAAAAAGGAGTTCTGGACCAACCTGAAGGTGGCTGGCACCATGGACGGGTTAAACCAGAACCTGGAAAATGCCGCCCGGGTGGCGGACTTCCTGGAGTTTGGCGAACTCATGGTGACCGACGCCCTGTTCCGCAAGGAGTCCTGCGGGGGCCACTTTAACGAAGAATCCCAGACCGAGGAGAACGAAGCAAAGCGGGATGATGAGAATTTCTGCTGTGTCTCGGCATGGGAATACCGGGGCGAAGGGGAAGAACCCGCGCTTCACAGGGAAGAATTGGCATTTGAAAATGTTGAGTTAAGCCAGAGGAGTTACAAATAATGTCCGCGAACGAAAACAAACTGATCAACCTGACACTCAAGGTGTGGCGCCAGAAAGGCCCGGATCTCAAGGGCGCCCTGGAAACATATGAGGCAAGAAATATCTCCACGGACATGTCGTTTCTCGAGATGTTCGATGTGGTGAACGAAGGACTGATCCTGGAAGGCAAGGACCCCATCTCCTTTGATCACGACTGCCGTGAGGGCATCTGCGGGGCCTGCGGGGCCGTGGTCAACGGCCGGGCCCATGGACCCGAGGAGGGAACCACCCTGTGCCAGCTCCACATGCGGCATTTCAATGACGGAGACGTGGTGGTGGTGGAACCCTGGCGATCCAAGGCCTTTAAGATCATCAAAGACCTGGTGGTTGACCGAAGCGCCCTGGACAAGATCATCCAGTCCGGCGGCTATATCTCCGTGAACACCGGCGGCGCGCCCGACGCCAACGCCATCCCCATTGCCCAGGAAGTGTCCGACCTTGCCATGGACGCGGCCTCCTGCATCGGCTGCGGGGCCTGCGTGGCCTCCTGTCCCAATGCGTCGGCCATGCTGTTCGTTGGCGCCAAGGTGTCCCAGCTGAAGCTTTTGCCCCAGGGTGAGATCGAATCCGACAAACGGGCCATTGCCATGGTGGAAGCCATGGACTGCCTTGGGTTTGGCAACTGCACCAACGAGGGCGAGTGTGAGGTGGAGTGTCCCAAGGGAATCTCCATCACCAATATCGCCCGGCTCAACCGCTCCTACTTCAAGGCCAGGAGCCTGTTCAATAAAAACAAGTAATTCCGGCCTTTAATCCATACCGGTCCCGGCCCACTGTTATCGTTGGGCCGGGACCCCACGATTTATACCCGCTTCCCATTATGATAAGAGAGGGGCCCTGTTCATCTGCGAAAGCCAATCCCTTATTTCTTTGTGGCCAGGAAAACCGCATGGCAGTACCCGCCCTTTCCGGCCCGCTTGAACTCCACGGAAAACCCGCCGTTGGCAAGTCGCTTCATGAATCCTTCGTCGTGGTTTTCCCCCCATACCGCAAAGGTGCCGCCGGGGTTGAGGGCCTTTCGGGCCCGTTCGATGGCCCTGCTGCCGTAAAAGGGATCGTCCTTTTTGTCCGTGCGGGGATGGGGTCCCCGGTAGAGGTCCAGGATGATGGCGTCAAACCTGTCTTTGCCCGAAGCGTTGCCAATGCCCTCCACAACGTCCCCCACCTCCACCGTCACCCGGGGATCGGCAACCGCGCCCTGGGTGAGATCGAGGAGAGGTCCCCGGCACCATTTCACGATCTGGGGGTTGAGTTCCCGGACCACCACGGTCGCGGTCAAGGGCAGGGTATCCAGCACCGCCTTCAGGGTGATGCCCATGCCAAGCCCTCCCACTAGGACCCGGGGGGCCGGGTGGCCGGCAAGGGGCCCGGCCCCCAGCTCTCCCAGGGCGATCTCCGAGCGCTGGGCCATGGAGTTCATGAGCACCTGGGTGCCAAGGGTGATGATAAAATCACGTTTTCCCCGCTGGCGGAGTTCCAGCGCCCCTTCCTCTTCGGTAATGAATCGATCGATAACTTTCCAGGGCAGTGCCATGAACATAATCCTTTTTGTTTTTAAATGGTTAAACGCATGAAAAGCGATCATTTGTAGATGGTCTCGGTGGATTTGTCAACAGCTGTCTGAAAAAGCCACGGCCGGATCGCCGTGCCGCTCCCGCGCGATCCCCATGGCGATGAAGCCCGCGATCTGCCGGGAGGCCCGAATTATGGGTTGCATTTGCCCGGTGCCGGGGGTAGATTAATGGAAACCGCCTGTCCTGCCCCATGGATGAAACGCCTCTCTTTTCAATGGATTGCCGTCAACCCTTGTCCCCAACAGATGAAAAAGGAGACCTTATGATGACCCCCATGATAAGAAATTTTTGCTTTTGTCTGGTAAGTTTGATGGTCGCGTCCTGCGCCAACCTGCCCACAAACCATCTCGATCTTTTCCAGCGCTCCATGGAGATCCGGGACCGGGACAGGGAAGCTGAAATCCTTTCAAGGGCGTCTGTGTTTTCCAGCCGTGATCCGGGCCTGAACGATCTCAAGGTGGTCCGCCTCAAGGGCTCCCCCTATGAGATGGGCTTTCAGCACGGCCGCCTGCTCAAAAAGGAGGTGCGCGAAAGCGTCACCCACGTGATGAAGCTTGCAAGCCTTTATGCAAAACATGAGATGATGGACGAGGTGTACGACCTCATGGCCCCCTACATCCCGTTGGCGGAAAAGGAGGAGATGCGGGGGCTTGCCCATGGCGCGGGCCTTCCCTTGCGCATGGTCCACTGGTACCATGCCATCCCCGCCGTATCCGAGTATAAGTACAAGAAGCGGTTCTCAAAGGGGTTCACCAGCACCAGCTGCAGCAACATGGTGGCGTTTGACCGGGCCACGGCGGACGGCCGCATGTACCAGATGCGGGTTCTTGACTGGAACCGGAAGATGGGGGTGCATCGCTGGCCCGTGATCCTGGTCCATGAACCGGACCTGGGCAATGCTTCGGTCACCTACTCCTTTGCCGGCTTCATCGGGTGCGTCTCCGGGATGAACGATCAGCACATGGCCTTTGGGGAGATGGGGTATGGCAATCCCCCCAACGAAACCCTGGAGGGAATCCCATTTGTCTTTCTCTTCCGGAAGCTGATGCGGGAGGCCTCCACCCTGGATCAGGCCGTGGCCATGATTAAAAACGCACAACGGACCTGTTCCTATGTGTATCTCATCAGTGATGCCAAAAGGAGCGAGGCTGAAACCAATGCCCTGATGTTCATCTCGGACAGGGATCGCGTCCTAACCTTCAGGGAGAACACTGTGTTGGAGGATGAGCGGGATGACGATGTATTTCCGGCCATGGATGACGCCCTCTATGCCGGGGCCAGGGCCAAAAAGCTCCACCGGGCATTGACCGAAGCCTATGGCAGGCTTGATGCCCCCACCCTCATGGAGATATCAAAACGGGTCTCCCTCAAGGGAAATATCCAGAACGTGGTGTTTAAGCCGGAAACCCTTGAAAGCTGGTCCTCCTATGCCACCACCTCCGATCCCCTCGACGAGTCGGGCAAGGCGTGCAACCAGAAGTGGTTCTATTTTGATTTTAAAAAGGCGCTGGAGTAGTCCCGGGGGGTAAGTTTCCGCCTGAAAAAATCCAGGGCGGCCCTTCTGACATAATAGAGGTAGAGGATGGCCGAGTAGTGGCCGGACACAAGATAGATGGTCTCGGGGTCCCCGATTCTCTCCTTGAGTTCCCGGCCCTTTTCAAAGGGAACGGCCCGGTCGAACAGGGCCAGGATCATCATGCTCCTGGCTGCATTGATGTGGCTTGCATATGCCATGGGATCGCAGGCAATGGTGGTCGCCAGTTGTTGATAAAATTGATCCAGGGTGAGCTTGTTCGCCGCCATGTATTTGAGCCGCCGCTTTTCCACGCCCCGCTCCGTGGAGTAGGTCAGGATATGGGGGAGGTCCCCGCCTGCCAGGGCCAGGACCGACGCCCTGATCCGCTTGTCCAGGGCGCTCACCAATGCCGCCTTGATTCCCCCCATGCTGACGCCGAAGACCCCGGTTCTTTCGGTGTCGAGCTCTTTTCTTGTTTCGATCCAGTCCAGCACCTGCCGGTGGTCCAGGACGATCTGGCGCAACGTCCGGTCCACCCGGTGGAGCTGCTTGATCTTCTTGTACTCCTTTTGACGGTGCACGATCACCGAGGCATAGCCGTTGTCGGCAAAGTATGCGGCAAAGATTTTTGCTATGGCGTTGTTACCCCCGAGGATGGGCAGCACCATGATCACCGGATGTTTTTCCTCTTTTCCGATGTCGTAGTAATCTATGGCGATGGGCCCGGCCGGGATCAGGTTCCGGGTGGAGGGAAAGGTGATTCTTTTGATAACGAATTTCTCTTCCTCCTTGAGAACCCGCTCGTCATAGGGGCCGGTGTAGGCGGGATAGCTGTATTCCCGCTCAAGGGCCGACGGCAGGGGCTCAGGGCCCCGGTACCGGGAATCCATGGGCAGGTGGGCGCAGGAGGCCAGGAAAAAAAGCGCCGGGAAAAGGATGAGCATGCTGAAAGTTTTTGAGCCATGGGTTGAGCGTTGCGCCATGTTTCAGGTTTCTCCGTTGTTCTTTTAAAAAATCAGATTCAAGGAGACCGTATGACTTCAATTCCATCCAGTATGACTTCCATGGCGGGCCATGTCAATGGCGTTGTCCGGTGTTTGGCCTGGTGAAACAGCCTGCCCCGGACGGAGCAGGCTGTTTTTATGAAAGTTTTTTTATCGGGCGAGGGTGTCCGTAACCTTTCGTATGGTTCTTGTGGTTTCGACCTTGCACCGCTCGTTTTCAGCGTTTGACAATTCGTCGAACTTCATGAGCTCCAGCTGTCTGATATGGTTCAGGAATTGCAGGACGGCCTGGCTTGCCAGGTCTTCTGCTCTCCTTGAACGAAGGGTCTTGTCCGTTATGGCTCTGATGGATGCCGCGGCATTGCCCAGGGGATCCTTGGGCTCGCTGAAGCGCCGGATCAGGAGCTCATGGATGAGGAGGAACAGGGCATCCACCCGGTTGCTCTTTATCAGGGTGGGGCTGTGGAAAAAGGAGCGGCTCTCTTCCACACCAAGGTCGCCCCTGGAGAGATCCATGCTCCGCTCAAACCAGTTGAGGGTGTACCGTTCGTGGTCTTCACGGCTCCAGTTGTCCTTTTTCCAGGCATGGGCCCGGATGAGCTTGGTCAGTTCGGACAGGCACACCTCCTGGGAGGGAAAATCGTAGGTCCCGAGAAGGGCGCCGCCCTCAAAAATATCGGCCCCGGGCTTGGCGGCCCGGTCGGAAATTTCGGCGCACACGATCCTGAGCTCCTTGCCGGGCCGGGCAATCATAATCTTGTAGGATGGCTCTTTTTCATCGATCCGCAGGAGCTCTTCGGCCGAGTCCGGGGGAATGACGGCCCCCGCAACGGTGGGCGGTAAAAAGGCGGCGATCAGGTCGGGACTGAGGTCAACGGCCTCCAGGGCTGCTTTGAAAACAGGGATGTCCGCCTCTGCAAGGGGACCCACCGGGGTGAGTTTGCCGGGCTCCACATGGGGGGTGAAAAGATTGAGCATTTCCTCGAGCCCGCCTTGCCAATGGGCGCTTCTGGGGTCTTTACCGCTGTCGATCCATTGGTTGACTTTTCGGGATATCTGGTCCATTTGTCGTCCTTCTCCAGCTTTATAAAGTTAACAGCCGACAACCTCGGCTCCGTTTCAACGCTAAAAACGGTATCAAACCAGATTCCCACCGGGCTTGTCAAACGTTTACCTGAAATAAGGGGCCTCCGTGGCGGACTCCCGTGGTTGATTCCGGGGCGTCAGGAGGGCCGGGCGCCAGTCTGTTTTGACCGGTAACGGTCCATGGCCGACCTGCCCGCCATGGACAGCAGGCCTGCCGGTCCCGTCTTTCCCCGTTTCCACAGGAGTTTTAACGAGGCTGAAACAATATCCTTTGGCACATGGGGCTGAAGGGGAGCGGGTTTTCTTTCAAGGAAAAGGGCCTTTGCCGGGCAGGTGGAGACGCACAGGCCGCAGCCGATGCAGCGGTCCGGATCAAGCAATGCCCGGTGGCTGTCCATGGAAACGGCATCCATGGGGCACCGTTTCTCGCAGACGCCGCATCCCGTGCATAGATCCGGGGCGAGCGCGGCCTGGAACGGCGACGCAACCAGGTGCCCGGGGGCGGGATGGGTCTTGAGGGTTCTCAACACCCCGCAGCAGCATCCGCAGCAGCAGCAGAGCCAGGTGATCTCCCTGCCGTTGCTCGGCTGGAGCACCAGGCCTGCCCGGTCCGCCTGTTTGAGGATGTCGAGGACCTCGTTCAGGCTTGCCCTGCGGCCGATCTTGTTCTTGAGAAAAAAGCCTTCGTCATCACCAAAGGAGAGGCAGACATCCAGGGGCTTGTCACACCCCTCCTGCTGCATCTGTTGCTCTTTCCGGCAGATGCAGGGCGACACCACAAAGTGGCGCTTGGCTTTGACCAGCTCTTCTGCCCGCTCATAGGTCATGATCTCAAGCTGGGGGGTGATGCTTCGGCCCACGGGAACGGTTCGCATCTGGGGAGCCTTTTCCCAGATATTCGGGTCCATGAGATCCGGCATATAGTCGTTTATCAGGGTGACAAGTTCCGGGGTGAGGCGGCCCACCTGGTATTCCCAGATTCCCACCACAAACTGGGCCGCCATGTAAGCAGGTGCTTTGCCCGGCTGTTTGGACCGGAAAATAAGGCCCTTTGCGGACATGGCTTCCAGGCGCTGTTCCGTCTCGGCAAGGGGCAGGCCCCCACGGAATGCGATGGTCCGGGCTGTTTCCGATATCAGGGTCAGGCAGAGGGCAAGGGTCGCCTCTTCCTCTGAGAATAGCAGTTCCAGGATCTTTATCTCCACCCCCCGTTTCGTGGGAGGAAAACCGCCGGGAAGGCGGTCTAAATGTTGAGCAAGTTTATCGTAGAGCACAGGAAGCCATCCATTGCCAAGTGGTTAAAAGTTATCAAACCGGACGCCCGACCATACCAGGAAACCGCCCGTCCGGGTAGGTGAATCTGATTTTTCGCCCACCCCCTTTTTCATAACCGGGCCGGGTGCATTCCGACCCGCCACGGGGGATAGGGGGATAAGGCGGGTATTGTTTTGGAATCATTGCTTAATGAATCGGGTCCGCAAACCGATAATAATTGATAACAGCCTGATTTGGCATATTATTTTTCGGTTCGCGGTAACGGTTTTTCCCTTCTTAGCGCTCCCTGTCCTGGAATGAACATGATGCTGATTGCCCGGGTTTTTCGGCCATTCTGATAAGAAACCGGCCTACCCCATATGCGAGGCGCTATAATCTGCAAGTCATGGCTGGCGAAGAGGATGCGGGTGAATACCTCTTCCGCCATTTTCCAGTGGTTGGACAAGGGGGTCATCGTTATTGTTTTTTTCTTATGAAGAGGTGACATTATGATAAGTAATGTTAATCATGGTGTGCGGCAATGCTGTTCCCGGGGAAGGCCACAGGCGGAGTTCTTAAAAACCGGTAATAAGGTGAACCGGGCGGAGAAGGCGTTTGCCGGTACCTCCCAGGGTCTCTCCTATTCACAATCAATCAATTACACGTCGGGAAATTATTCCTATTCATCACAGCTTGAATTCCGCTACGACAGCGTCAGCATCGGCGGTAACGGTGTTGTTTCTCCCCTTCATTCCTTCTTCAATAACCTTACAGATGCCATGGGCGGTCTTTTTGATACGGGCGGGATGATCGATCAGGGATATGGAAGCATGGAGTCTCCGTTTGCCTTTGCCGGGCAACTCCTCAACCGTATCAAGGCCGAATTGGCAGGTGCTTTTCCCGGTGGCGGGACCGTGGCCCCGGAGCCGCCGGTGGTGCCGGAAATGCCGGTGGACGGGGGCGGGGAAACTGTCCCGGAGGCCGTTGTAGCCTCCCCACCACCTGAGGCGGTTGAAACGGCTCCGGTTGCTCAACCTCCGGAACCGGTTGAACCTGAGGTTGTTCCGGCTGGGATGACGGACACAGGGGCTGAAGCCCCGCTTGAAGCGCCTGAAGAAGCCCCTGAAGAAGCCCCGGCTGTCCCTTGGACAGGGGATGCGAAAGCCGAGCTGCTTCAAATGATCGAACAGAGGGTTGAACGCGGCTACCGGAAAACCGTGGTGGAGCTCCAGGCCAGGGAGAACCCGGCGGTACCGGAAAAGAGCGAAAAGGAACCGTATGATGATGTCCTTGTCCCGGTGAACAAGGCCCGTTCCCTGGTGCGGCACGGATTGAGATCGTTAAGGCAAAATTCACCCGCTCCGGCACCTGTGGGGTTCTCCCATGGGTTTATCGCGGGGGATAGTGAAACAAGAATTGTGAGCCTTCAGGTGTTCACCCGGGATGGAGATCTTGTCAATATCGAGATCGGCAGCGCAAGATCCGCATTTATGGGTGGGGCAAAGGCGGGAGACGGTTCAACCCTCAATATGTTTGTGGGTGCCATGGCCGGCGGAATGGAATTTTCCGTTGAAGGCGATCTTGATGATGGAGAACTGGGTGCAATTGCCGATCTTCTGGAAAAGATTAACGATCTTGCCCGGGCTTTTTTCGGCTCAGATCTCCAGGCGGCTTTGGGAATGGCCATGGAGCTGGGGTTTGACCGGGAGGAACTCACCGGATTTGCCCTTGATTTGAATCAAAGGAAAACAAGTTTTGCCGCCCTCCGGGAGCAGGGTGGTGGCGGCAGTGTGCCGATTACTTCGGAATCCGGCGCACAGCCGGTTCTTGACACGATCAGCGGTTTTGGCGATATGGCGCGAAATCTGATGAACCACGCTATCCTCGACCTTTTTGAGCAACCGGTATCCTTTGTTACCGATATGTTTGATGCCCTGACGGTCGAAGACCTGTTTGATCCCGATGGAACCACGGAGAATCCTGAATCTCAGCTTCAGCAGCCAGGCGTCATGGACAGGAGATGGGGGCATGAGCTGTTGTCGCAAATGGGCTTTGCAAAAAGCGGTGAAGGCACGAAGACAGGCGCTCCTGAAGATATGGCTGAAACCGATGGGGTGCCGGTCATCGATCAGTTCCTCTAAATCCTTGTGACGCCCTTGGGCTGAAAGTCGCGGATCAGCCGTTCCGGTTACCGGAGCGGCTGATTTTTGTGCCGGAGCCATTCCCGGCATTTTTTTATTATTTGTTCGTGCACATCCTTGTCTTTTCGCGGATCGGATTTGGGCAGGTTAAAGGAGTGATCGCCGTTCTCGATGATCTCAAGCTCCCGGGGGCAGGTGAGCCGGTTGAAAACGGTCTGCAGCAGGCCGAGATCGCAGAACGGGTCCCGTGTGCCTTCGAAAAAGAGCATTGGAACGTTGATGCCGTAAAGGTGGGCGTCCTTGAGCTTCTCTTTCCTGCCCGGGGCGTGGAGGGGGTACCCGAGGAAGATGAGCCGGTCCGGTGTGATGTCATTGTTGGCCACGGCAATGGAGGCGATCCTGCCGCCCAGGGATTTGCCCACGGCCACCAGGGTCTCCAGGGGGGGACCCGGTGTGTCCCGGAGAAAGGCGATGGCGCTCTGCCATGCCTTGATCAGCGTGTGTTCGGGATCGGCGGATTTTTTCCCCTTTTCACGGTAGGGAAAATTGAAGCGCAGGGTGATATAGCCAAGCTCGGCCAGGCCCTCCGCCACCCCCGAGATGGAGGGATGGTTCATGTCGTTTGCCATGCCGTGGGCAAAGACAAGGCCGGTGGCGCTGTTGTGGTTGGGGGTGTCGGGGGCGGCAAGGATGCCGGAGACCGATTCGTCCTGGTTGACGGGGATGGAAACGGTTTCGATCTTCATGGGGTTCTCCTGTGATGAAGGGGCTTGGGCCCTGTTCTCTTTTTTAAGATGTCTATTCGGGTGTGATGATGGTCACTTCACTTTGGCGGCCCATTGAGATATGGGGTCAGGCCATGGCCGGGATTATCAGATTTTTACCCTTCCGTGTCAATGGAAATTCCTTTGCCCGGGTCCCATGGCAAATAATGGTTGAATCGGAAAAGGGATTTCGATAGGGTGCGAATTAATTGGCAACAGGATTGATTTCAAAGGATTCCAGCAAGGGAGAACAAGGTATGAAGTTCAGGCCGTGTATTGATTTGCGCAACGGCAGGGTGGTTCAGATCGTCGGGGGAACCCTCACTGACCAGGGGGGAGAAGCCCCGGTCACCAATTTCGAGAGCATGCGGTCCCCACGGGATTTTGCGGCGATGTACAAGCAGGACAACCTGACCGGGGGCCATGTGATCGCCCTTGGGCCCGGCAACCATGATGCCGTGATGGACGCCGTAACCGCCTGGCCGGGCGGACTCCAGGTGGGGGGCGGCATCACCCCGGACAACGCCCTTTCCTACCTGGATGCCGGGGCAAGCCATGTGATCGTCACCTCCTATGTGTTTTCAGGGGGCAGGATCGATATGGAACGGCTCGATAAACTGGTTGCCACCGTGGGAACGGAGCGGCTGGTCCTGGATTTGAGCTGCCGGAAACGGGGGGATGGGTTTTGGATCGTGACCGACCGCTGGCAGACCTTCACCGATGTGGCCGTCACCCCGGAAACCCTGTCGGAATTGTCCGGGTTCTGTGATGAATTCCTTGTCCACGGCGTGGACGTGGAGGGAAAGATGCAGGGCATCCAGACGGAGCTTGTGGAGATCCTGGGCAACCATGCCGCCATCCCCGTGACCTATGCCGGAGGGGTCAGCACCATGGCCGACCTTGACACGGTGAACACCCTTGGCAAGGGCCGGGTGGACCTTACCATCGGAAGCGCCCTGGATATTTTCGGCGGCACCCTTCCCTATGCGGATGTGGTTAAAAAACTGGGGCCGGGTCTACACTCTTGACAGATTTTCGTTTGTAAAAAGATGGGGCCGGGTCTACCTGCTTGATAGATGCCGGCCCGGGGCCGGTTGTTCCGAGCCGGGCAGGCACTCATGTCCCCTGAAAGCGTTGATGAGAAACATGGCGGTCATAATGCCTGTAACCAGGAAAATACCGGCCCCGGCAACAAGGGTGGACGGTAACCCGGCCCGGTCGGCAAACCACCCCAGGAAGGGGCCCAGGATGACAAAGGCGAGCCGGATGATGAGGCTCCTGATGGAGAGTACCGTGGCCCGGATCTCCGAGGGGGTGATTTCGTTGATGTGGTTTTTCAGGATCGGCGTCGCAATTCCCCGGATGATGTAGAACAGAAAGAGAAAGAAAAGCGCCCCCAGGGTGCTGAACAGCCCTAAAGTCAGATAGCCCGAGGCAATGCCGATGGCGATGAACAGGATGGTGTTTTCCCGGCCAAGCCATCTTTCAAACTTGTAGGCGTGCATGGATGTGACGCCGGCGGTCAGGTTCAACAGGGGAATGAAGACGCCGTACAGGGCCAGGGGCAGTGCCAGGAACACGAAGTAGGGCTGGACAAACCAGGCCATGGTCAGGGTGGCGGTGCCAATGATGGACGAATAGGCGATGGTCGCCTGGAGTCCCTGGTTTTCGAACAGGGCATACCGCACGATCCTGAGGATCTGTTTAAAACTGGTGCTGCCGGTCATCTCCCTGCGCCGGGGCTCGAACAGGGTCAGGGCTGCCGGGATGGCGGAAAATGCCACTGCCGCCTGGAAAAAAAAGGTGGTGCGAAGGCTGATGACGGCAATGAGAACCCCCAGGGGGGCGGCAATGGCCTCGGCAAAGTTGCCGGCGGAGATCAGGCGTCCCTCGATCTTCAGGTACTCTTTTTCTCTTTTTGCTTCCTGGAGGGTGTCATAGAGCATGGCGGAGTCGGAACCGGATATGAAACTCTGGCCTATGCCGAGGATGATCTCACAGGCCAGGAACCCCCAGAACCCCGTGGAGACGCAGTAAAGGGCGAATCCAACAAATCCCAGCACGCTTCCCAGGATCAGGGAGCGTTTTCTTCCCCAGATATCCCCGAAATAGCCGGAGGGAATCTCCAGGCAAACGATGGCAGCCGAATAGACCGCCTTGAGCAGGAACAGGTCATGGGTGGTAAGGCCGTTCTCCCGGTAAAACAGGAACACGATGGGCATGGTCAGCATCAGCCACTTGGAGAGCTTGATGACGTAGAGTCGTAGGATGTTTGATCTAACGGTTTGATGCATCGTTTCTCCCGCCGGTAAAAGGCCACAAGATAGCAGATTGAAGTCGGCAGGTCCATACCCTTGACAGATTTCACCGCCTTTCCCCTTGACAGAAAAGTAGTGGTTACTATAATAGTCACTAATCAAAAACAAACAGGGGAGACAGATTTATGAAACAAAAAATAGGAGCCGCCTTAAAGGCCGGGCTCCCGATTTCCATCGGGTTTGTTCCTGTATCCGTTGCCTTCGGCATACTGGCCAAGGCGTGCGGCGTAACGCTGTTGGAGTGTTTTCTCTTTTCGGCCGTGGTTTTTGCCGGGGCCAGCCAGTTCATCGCCCTGAACCTTCTGGTCTCGGGCATGGGGCCGGGGGGCATTGTCCTGACCACCCTGCTGGTGAACTTCCGCCATTTCCTGATGAGCGCAAGCCTCGCAACCCGGCTGGGCCACCTGCCCAAACGATACCTTTTTCCCATGGCCTTCGGCATCACGGACGAGGTGTTTTCCGTGCTTTCCTTTACCAGGGGAGATATCTCAAAGACCCATGTGTTTCTGGTGGAACTGTGCGCCTATTCGGCATGGGTGGGCGGCAGCGTGGCCGGTTTCATCCTTGGGGGCTTTTTACCGGAGATTTTGTCAAAGAGCATGGGGGTGGCCCTGTATGCCCTGCTCCTTGCCATCCTGCTGCCCGAGGTCAAGGCCTCGTTCCGGGCGTTGATCCTGGCGATTTCGTCGGCCCTGCTCAACACCTGGCTGGTTTATCTGGACATTTTGCCCAAGGGGTGGACCATCATTGTCTGCATCGTGATCGTGGCATCCATGGGCAGTTTTTTCATGACGTTTGAAAAAGAGGAAGAAAATCCATGAAAACATTGATACCCTTGATATTTGGAATGGCGGTGGTGACCTATCTGCCGAGGCTGATCCCCCTGCTGTTCATTGGCAAT
Source organism: Desulfobacteraceae bacterium (assembly GCA_024225635.1). Classification (GTDB taxonomy): domain Bacteria; phylum Desulfobacterota; class Desulfobacteria; order Desulfobacterales; family Desulfobacteraceae; genus Desulforapulum. Next base: position 263,060 of record JAAEMK010000497.1, read on the forward strand.
CGAAGGATTCCCCGGCGTATGGACGCGTTTTTGAAATGCATTCCCCTGGCCGCCCTGGGGGCCCTGATCGTCCCGGGCGCGTTCCAGGCAACCCCGGATTTGCCCATGGCCGCCGCTGCCGGCATGGGATTCACCATTGCCTGCGGCTTGTTCCGGGGCGGGATCATCGTGCCGGTTCTGGGCTCCGTGGCGGTAACCTATTGCGTGCTTTTGGCCAATATCTGAAAATGGAGGAGTAAATAGTTTAGATGGATACGGTTCGTATTGTCATGGACGACATGAAACGGCTGGGGTTCTCCGAGTATGAGTGCAAGGCCTACCTTGCCCTGCTGGCGGAGTTCCCCATGAACGGGTATGCCTTGAGCAAGGCTTCCGGCATACCAAGATCGAGGATCTATGAGGTCCTGAAAAACCTGATGGCCAAGGAGATGGTGCTGGAGCAGGAAGAGGAGAAGAACAAGCTCTACTATCCGGTGGAGCCGGCCACCTTCATCGGCAACCTCAAGGCGAGCTACAGCGAGGTGTTCTCCAACGTCTCCGATTACACCGCCAGGCTCTACAAGGAAAAGAAGAAGGATGACCGGCTGGTGGTGATCCGGGGGCGGAAGCATATCATAGGCTTTTTGAAACAGCTGATCGACGGGGCCGAAAAACGGATCGCCATGTCCGTGTGGGAGGAGGAGATCAAGGAGCTTTATCCTGAGTTGGACCGGGCCCTTGAGCGGGGGGTGTGCCTTCGCGGCATCTATTTCGGCAGCAACAACCGTTACAAGGACCTTGTGCCCCACCGGCGCATGGACCGGTATCTCGCCGAGAAAAAAGAGCGGTTCATGTCCATCATCATCGACTCCACCCACACCATCTCCGGCATTGTCTCCAGGGGAGAGGAGAGCAAGGTGACCTGGACCCGGGATCAGGGGTTCATGGAGATCAGCGAGGACTACATCTCCCACGATCTTGTGGTGAACCTCTATTCCGCATCCCTTGACAAGGAGGCCTATGAGAAGTTCGAGGCCTTTGCCGACAAGGTCCACGATCACTACTTTCACTGAGCCGGTTGAGGTCTTGACCCTTTAGAAAAAAGGGTGTAGACCTGATTTCATTGAAAATCAACCGATTCCGGGGGTGTCGTGGACAATTTTTCCTATTGCGTTGTGTTTACCCTTCCCCGCCCCGGACTATGAAAAGTTGTTGGAGGTGTCGTGGACAATTGTCTGTATTGCGCTGTGTTTACCGTTTCCTTTGTGCTCATCTCATGGTTTGTGATCCGAACGTCCAAAACCGTTAAAACCGGCCGGGATTTCTCCGTTGCCGACCGGTCCCTTACCTCCGCCCAGGTTTCCTGGGTGATCATCGGCACCCTGGTGGGAGGGATTTCCACCATTGGAACGGTCCAGGCCGCCTATGACCACGGGCTGGCGGCCTGGATCTTCACCTTGGGAAGCGGCATCTCCTGCTTTGTCCTGGGCTGCTTCTTTGCCGTGGCCCTGCGGCGGGAGCAGGTGGTCACCGTCTCGGAATTCCTGGGCAACTACTTTGGAGAGCGCTTTCAATACTACAGCAGCTTTTTCAACTCCCTGGGCATGTTCATCCACATTCTCGCCCAGTACCTTGCCGCCATGGCCATCCTCCAGTCCGTGTTCGGTTTCTCCCAGGCGGTATCGGTGCTGATCACCACCGGCCTCATGGTGGTATTCGTGGTGTCCGGCGGCATTGCCGGGGCCGGCACGGTGGGAAGAATCAAGTTTTTCATGCTCTACGGCATCATGGTGCTATCCGCGGTTCTTGCGGTTCGAAACGGCGGGGGATTTGAAGAGATCCTTGCCCGTCTGCCCCGGGAGGGCCGGTTCCTGAGCCTCTTTTCCTACGGGGTGGGGCCCACCCTGGTGGACATGGGCTCCATGATCGTGGGGGTGCTCTCCACCCAGATCTACCTCCAGGCGATCTTTGCCGCAAAGACCGTCAGGCAGGCCCGGAACGGCGCTTTCCTGAGCGCTCTTGTGATCCCGCCCATCGGTATCCTCGGCATCATCATCGGGCTTTATCTCAGGGCCTGGCACCCGGAACTTGGGGCCAACAGCGCCCAGGCCCTGCCGTTCTTCTTCAAACTTGCCTTTCCCCCGGGCGTTGCCGCGCTCTTTTCCGCGGGATTGCTTCTCGTGGTGCTTGGCACCGGGGCGGGCCTGGTGCTGGGGGTCACAACCAACCTGTACATGGATGTGATCGCCAAGGTGCCGCGCCTGTCGGCCGGGATGGAGCCGTTGCGGCTGATCCGGACCTGTGCCCTGGTGGTGCTGGCCGCATCCTCGGCCATTGTGTTCACGGGGCTTGATTCCACCATCCTCAAGTGGAGCTACCTTTCCATGGGCCTTCGCGGGGCGTCTGTGTTCGCCGGGCTCTTTGTGGTGATCTTCATGGGCGGCTTAAGGGAGTCACGGGCCATGCAAACGGCCCTGTACCTGATGCCCCTGCTTTATATGCTGGGAGCCGGCCTGAATATAAGCTAGGCCTGGCCTCTTGAGTTTTTTGTCAAGAGTGTAGAACTGACCCCGGTAGTCCGGGGGCGCTTGTTCACCATGAGCAGGTTGCCGAGAAGGATCAGGGTCACCCCGGTGACGGCCTCGCCGCTCCAGTGGTAGTTCTCCCAGATGGTTGAGATGACAAGGGCCACTATGGGAAAGAGCAGGGTGGCATAGGCGGCACGGTCCGCGCCGATGCGGCCCACGAGGGACAGATAGCAGCCAAAGGCCACGATGGAGCCGAACACGGCAAGATAGACAAGGGCGGTGACATAGGTGGTCGACAGCACCAGGGTGAATTCTTTGCCCATGACCAGGGCCGCCATCAGCATCAATATCGTGCCGTAGGCCATGCCATAGGCGTTGGTCTGGATGATCGGCAGCCCCTGTTTCTGGTTCCGGGCCGAGATGATGTTGCCAAGGGAGGCGGAATAGGTGGCGATCAGGCACAGCACCATGCCCTTCATGCCGTTGTCCCCGAAATGAAAACGGGCAAGCTCGGGTTTGAACACGAAGATGATGCCCACAAGGCCCAGGGCGCCGCCCGCGATCACCTTGGGATCAAAGGGCGCCTTGAGAAAAAGATTGGCGTTGACCATGTTCATGACCACGATGGTGGAAAAGATCACCGCGGCAAGGCCGCTGGTGAGATAGAGTTCCGCCACGTAAAAGAGCCAGTAGTTGACCCCGAACAGGAGGGCGCCCTGGAGGACCATGAAGGCGTGATCCTTCAGGGTGAAGCGCATCCTGAGGCGCTTGACCACACACCAGGCCATGAGGAGGATTGCTGCAAGGCTGAAGCGGTAGATCACGGAGATCATCGGGTCGACGGGGCCCAGCTGGAATTTGATGGCAAGCCAGGTGGAACCCCAGATCAATACGGTAAGGGTGTAGAACATGAAATTTTCCATCTTCGGTCTCCTGTTGGTTGGTAGTTTGGTTGTTTAACTGTTCCTGGACAGTTGGCAGACGATCTTGCCCAGGGTTTTCACGGCCCAGCGGGTTTCCCCGGACCAGAATGCCGCATTGAGCCGGATGCAGTGGTTGAAGCGATCGGTGGTTGAAAATATCTTGCCCGGCGCCACTGTGATGCCTTTCTTCAATGCCAGGCCGTAGAGGGCGATGCTGTCGACATTGCCGGGCATCTCCACCCACAGGGCAAACCCGCCCTCGGGCCGGGTGACCCGGGTTTCGGAAGGAAAATAATGGCCCACGGCATCGGCCATCTGAACGATCCTTTTTCCATAGATTTTTCGGATGGACCGCAGGTGGTGTTCATACCCGCCGCTGACCAGGAACTCGGCAACGGCCAGCTGGGTCGGGGTGGGGGTGGCGATGTTGATCATGAGCTTCTGGCGTTGGATGCTGTCCATATATTTGCCCGGCGCGATCCAGCCCACCCGGTATCCCGGGGCCAGGGTCTTTGAGAAGGAGGAGCAGAGGAGCACATCACCGTCCCTGTCCCAGGCCTTGATCACCGATGGCCGGGTGCCGGAAAAGGAGAGATCGCCGTTGATGTCGTCCTCGATCACGGGAACGGCGTGGCGCTTCAACAAGCCCAGGAGGCGCTTTTTCCGGCCATCATCCATGCAGAAGCCCAGGGGGTTGTTGAAATTGGGTATGAGCAGGCAGGCCTGCACCCGGTGCCGGTCAAGGGCGATCTCCAACGCTTCCAGGTTGATGCCCCGGGTGGGGGACATGGGAATCTCCAGCACCTTTAGCCCCAGGCTCTGGATCATCTGGAGAAAGGTGAAGTAGAGGGGGGCGCCGATCACCAGGGTGTCCCCGGGCTTGCATATGGCCCTGAGGGCCAGGAAGACCGCTTCGGAAGCGCCGTTGGTGATGATGATATCATCCGGGTGAAGGGTGCATCCGGCTTTCATCATATGCTTGGCGATCTGGGTGCGCAGGCGGATATTGCCAGGCGGCATGGCATAGGCCGTGCTTTCATCGGGGAAGCGCCGGGCCTCGGATGAGAGCATGCGGGTAAGTTTCGCGGTCGGCACAAGGGAGGGGTCCGGGATGGCAGCCCCGAACTGCACGATATCCGGTGACATTACATCCCCCATGATGCGGAGCACAAGGTCGCTTGCGCTTATGACGGCCGGATCAAACGCAGGTGTGGTGATCTCAGGCTCACTGGGCGGTTCGGGAAGCCGAGGGCAGACGTAGTACCCGGACTGGGGTTTTGCCTGGATCACCCGCCTGTCCTCAAGAAATGCGTAGGCGGTCTTGACCGTGTTGACGCTCACCTTGAGCTGTCGGCTCAGGTTCCTGATGGAGGGGACCCGCTCCCCCGGGTTGAAGGTGCCTCGCTCCACAAGGTCGACGATCTTCGACGCCACGGTTTCGTAGAGCGGCATTGGACGGGACGAATTTGTCGGATGCGGTTTCATGGGATTAATCTACAGGGTTTACTGGAAATAACAAGACACAGTTCCCCGGTTTGATGAAAGGCACAGTTTTTTGTCTGCCGGTTTTGGAATGGACACAATTGCCATGGAAGGCATCTGTGTCCTTTAATGGGTTGCCAGCCCCGGCAAACCTAGTGATCGCGTCTATTCTGATGACGCTTGATTACCTGGACCGGCAGACACGGGCTATTCCCGGCCGGATAACCGGGATTGGAGTACGGCCTGGATGGTAAACAGGCCCATAAAGGGAACCATTTCCGACATTACCCGGTTGCCCTGGAAGCCAAAGGAGACGGCAAATGCCGCCAGGGAAAAGCAGAGCAGATAGATTGAAAAACGCAGTATCCGTTCTTTCCCGGGACAAGGGCTGTTGATGAACCCCCTGGGCGCAGCAAGGGTTGTGATTACCCCGACAAGGCAAACCCATGCCAGCATGCCCGAGGCCTGGAGCCGGTCGTAGAGTTGGTTCAGCCACCATTGGCGGGTGATGAAGGCAAGGGCGCCGCTCGCAAGGTAGAGATTGATGCCAAGGAAGATCCGGTTGAGGGGCATCCGTTTCAGAAGCATCACCAGGGTTACCAGAAGGGACGGACCGCCTGCCGCGACAAAGGGGAGCTTCCAGTTTTCGGGAACAGAGGTGTCCATTGACCTTGCCAGGAGCAGAAAAAGGGTCAGGGGCAGGAATTCCACGGATTTCAGGGGAATGCCGCCAAGGAGCCCGGTTTTCATCGGGCGGGTCCGAACTCCGGTTCATATTCCACGGTGAACTGGGTTGTCGTGGTGTTGCGAAGGGCTGAAAAGTGTTTGTTGTTCTTGGTGAACGGGCAGACGGGCATGGTGCATGGTTCAAACCCGAACCGCTGGTAAAACCCGGGTGCGCCCAAGACAAAGAGGGTGCTCGATTTGATGGGTTTCTGGCGCAGGGCAAACCGCATCAGCTCGGAGCCAAAGCCCTGGCGCTGAAACTGGGGGGCCACGGCCAGGGGAGCCAGGTGAAGCCCGCAGGCCTCGTCGCCGTTGTAGGCGTTTGAGAATGCGATATAGGCGACGACCTTGTTGATATGGATGCAGACCCATTCATGGATGGGGGTCTCGTTGTTATGGAATTGTTCCACCAGCCCCGCCTCGTAACGGCTGTTGGGAAAGGCGGAACGCAGCAGGGCCGATACCTTGGCGTAGTTTTCTTGGGTTGGTTTTCGTATTTTCATTATTTCCTCCAGGGGTTATATTACACCGGGTGTAAATATTCGCAGTTGACCAGAGCATAATCCATGGAGAGGGACAAGTCAAAACGTTTTGAGATCCGTCAAACCTTCATCCCGGCGTGTGTGGAGCCAATGACGCCCGCTTATGAACGGAACCATGGAATATCCCCGGCAGGGAAATCTATCTGATTTCATTTGAATATTTATTTTTCCTGGGATATAGTTAGTCAAGATATTCTCTGAATTCCTTTTCATCCTCTATGCAGCCAGAGCGTCGCGGACATCCTTCCAGCGGGAGGCGTGTCACCAGCCCGGCCCGGTAGCCTTGTCCTATTACCCGTCAGCAAAATGGTTGTTTTTTCATTATTTTGGTCCTTTGGGACCGGCATGTTCACAATGATCGATATCAAAAGGAGGTATCATGGAAGATCATTCAATGTACTATGACACTCTGGTCAAGGTAACCGATGCCATTTCCCACTGCAGGGATCCCGAAGAGGTGGCGCTGTTAACGGCGGAAAGCATCAAGACCGCCTTCAAGGCAAAGGGGTGCTCGGTCTTTCTCGTGGACAGGGATACCCGGGAGCTGAAGCTTGCCGCCTCCTTTGGGCTGAGCCAGGAGTACCTCAACAAGGGCCCCATCCACTTCATGCAGTCCATTAAGGAAGCAAAGGATGCCGTGCCCATCGCCATCTATGATGTCCAGGACGATCCCAGGATCGAATACCCCGGGGAAGCCGCCAAGGAGGGGGTCGCCTCCCTGCTGGGCGTTCCCATCATCGCCCACGGCAAGATCATCGGCGCCGTCCGGCTCTACACGGCAGAGCCTTGGGAATTCTCCGTCAACGACATCACCCTTGTCCAGTCCCTGGCCCAGGTGTGCGGCATGGCAATGGACATGTGCCGGATGTACAAGGGGTACAAGACCAGCATTGAGATCCTGAAAAACATGAGGGGACAGGATGCGATAAAGGGCAGCAAATGGACCCCGTTCGAAGGCGTACCCAAGAGCGTGAATCCCTCCATCTGCGACTACTAGAAACTATCCGTACTAAAGCATTGGGGCCGGCCTGGAATTCAGGCATGGCCGGCCCCAGTCCATGGTGAATACCCCCCCCATTTCCTAAAAAGCCTCCACCGTCCATTCCAATCCATATTATCAGAAATGAGTTGACAAAGCGTTTTTGCTGCTGCATTTTCTATTGCAGGGTACCCTACCGGGGTATGGTACAAAACACAGAAAAGGAGCAGAGATGATAAACGAAGAGGTCAAGAAAGACTCATTGGTCCGGCTGAAAAAGATAGAGGGACAGATCCGGGGCATTGCCAGGATGGTGGAAAATGAAAAATACTGCATCGACATCATCAACCAGATCACGGCGGCGGAAAAAGCCCTGAACGTGGTTTCAAAAAATGTGATGAAACGCCATGTGGAGAGCTGTGTCAAGGAGGCGATTCTAAAGGGGGAGGGGCAGGCCAAGATCAATGAGCTGATCGAGACCGTCTATAAATATTCCAAAAAATAGGATGGACGTCATGGTTAAAGTTGAGAAGATACATGTATCCGGCATGAGTTGCCAACATTGTGTGAAAGGGGTTACCAAGGCCCTGGAAGAGGTGGAGGGGGTTCGCAGCGCCCTTGTCTCACTTGAAAAATCCAATGCGGAAGTGACCTTTGAGGATGAACGGGTTGATCTTGCCACCTTGAAAAACGTAATCCAGGCAAAGGGATTCGGGACAAACGATTCTTCCATGGCGGGCCTGGTCATTGGGTCCCAGGCCCCACCCGCCCCGGTGCGGATCGGCGCCATGGTAGAGGCGCCGTCCATCGGGGCCCGGGGGGCCGGGAATGACACGCTGGATGAGCTGTCCTTCAGAATAGAGGGGATGTCCTGCGCCAACTGCTCCGGGACCATTGAAAGGGCCCTTAAGGCAACCCCCGGCATCCAAAAGGTGTCTGTCAATTTTTCCATGGAAAAAGGCTTTGTGGCCTATGATCACAGCCTTATTGATGAACAGGGCGTGCTTGGGGCCGTGAACGGGGCCGGTTACAGGGCCGTGGGTGAAGGGGAGGAGAAAACCGACGATTCACAACTTGCCGCAAAGGAGAGATTCCGGTTTCTTTTCGCCGTCTCCCTGACCATTCCCCTGACCATCCTCATGTACACCATGCCCTTTGGCCATGTCACCACCAACTACCTCATGTGCATCCTCGCCACCCTGGTACAGTTCGTGTCCGGCCGCACTTTTTACGAAGGGGCGTATCATTCATTGAAAAACCGTTCCACCAACATGGATGTCCTCATCTCCCTCGGCATCTCGGCGGCCTATTTTTACAGTCTTTTTTCCCTGTTCTTCCTTGATCCGGCCGCCCACACCTTTTTTGACAGCTCGGCCATGCTCATCACCTTTATCATGGTGGGAAAAATGATAGAGGCAAGGGCAAAGGGAAAAACAGGCATGGCCCTTGAGAAACTCATGTCCCTCCAGGCGGACAGGGCAAGGGTGATCGACAACGGCCGGGAACGCATGGTCAAGGCGTCCATGGTCAAGGTCGGGGACCTGCTGTCCGTGCGCCCTGGTGAGACCATTCCCGTGGACGGCGAGATTGTTGAAGGCGCCACCTCCATTGACGAATCCATGATCACGGGGGAGCCCCTCCCCGCGGACAAGGGCCATGGTGACCCTGTGACCGGCGCCACCATCAACAGATCCGGCGTGATAACCATCAAGGCCGTCAGGGTGGGCAAGGCCACCATGCTATCCAAGATCGTCAGGATGGTGGAGGATGCCCAGGCGGACAAGGCGCCCATCCAGAGGCTTGCCGATGTTGTCTCCAACTATTTTGTGCCGGTGGTGGTATCCGTGGCGCTGCTGACATTCTTTCTATGGTATTTTGTGATCGCGTATCCGGCTCCTCCGGGCCTAACCCGTTTTCTTTTCTCCTTTCAGCTCATGATCGCCGTGCTGGTGGTGGCCTGCCCCTGCGCCCTGGGCCTTGCCACGCCCACCGCCATCATGGTGGGCAGCGGTGTGGGCCTGGACAGGGGCATTCTCTTTAAACGGGCCTCGGTGCTTGAAACCATTTCCCACCTGGATATTGTCCTGTTTGACAAAACCGGCACCATCACCCAGGGAAAACCCCGGGTCTCCGCCATCCACCCCATGGGGAACCGGTCGGAAGCAGAGGTGCTTGAAATCGCGGCAAGTGTCGAGGCAAACTCTGTTCATCCCCTTGCCCGGGCCGTGGTCCAAAAGGCGGCGGATGAAGGAATTGTGCCGACAAAGATCATGAACGCCACGGAGATTCCGGGCCATGGCTCCAAAGGGGAGCTCGACGGCAAAAAGGTGATGGTCGGCAACCTTAAGCTGACCCCCCGGAATGGGGATGCCGTGCTTTCACAAGAGGCTCTCCAGGCGGGCCGGGCCCTGTCGGATGCCGGCCAGTCCACCGTATATGTCTGGTGCGGCAATGAGATGATCGGCATCATCGGCCTTGCCGACCAGGTCAAGGCCGATTCAAAGGAAGCGATCGCAAGGTTGCACAAGCTTGGCATCCGGACCGCCCTTATTTCCGGGGACAACCAAAAGGCCGCAAGGGCCGTGGCCCGGCAGGTGGGCATCGATGATGTGGAGGCCGAGGTACTGCCCGGGGATAAAAGCGATATTGTAAAGAAATGGCAGGCAAAGGGGCTCAAGGTCGGCATGGCAGGGGACGGCATCAACGATGCTCCCGCCCTTGCCCAGGCCGATATCGGCATCGCCGTGGGGTCGGGCACCGACATCGCAAAGGAGACAGGGGACGTGGTGCTGGTCAACAACACCCTGCTGGACGTTGAACGGGCCATCCGGCTTGGCAGAAAGACCTTGGGAACCATCAAGGCAAATTTCTTTTGGGCCTTTTTCTACAACCTCCTCATGATCCCCATTGCCGCTGGGTTGCTTTACCCCGTCCTGGGCCTGGTCCTGAAACCGGAATGGGCCTGCATCGCCATGTGGTTCTCTTCACTCACGGTTGTGGGCAACTCCCTGCTGCTGAGAAGGGTCAACCTGAAAAATAACGGGTGAGCATAAAAGCAAAGCCCCGTTGATTGAAAAGGCATTCAGCCACCAAAGCGCAAAGAAAGAGTCGATCTTGTATCTCTTAAGTGCTTTGGTGGCGAGTACTTTTATTCGTTGTTATTGGAAATAGAAGGGTCCCCTTTTCCCTCAAAAATAAGTTTCCGGCAATGCTCTTTTCTTTCTGGGGGAGTTTTGGGGGATGCTTTTTAAAGATATTCTTGCGGCCAGGTTGCACGTTTTGAGTAAACAAGATCTACGCTCATTTGATCAACCCATCCAGCAGCGGATTGACCTCTCTGGTACTATTGTGGTGGAGAACGGCAAGGGAAGAAAGAAGATCAAGAACCGGTGCGTCGGCAGTATAATAGTTCTCTTGTTTCAGGATTTCCAGATGTTCAGACTTCAGGATCTTTTTCATCTCTTCACCAAGGCTGCAAGTACCTTTTGTTGCGATATCTGCTGTGATTTTTTCTCCCAGCGCTATGGTCATGGCCCTGTTTACTATACGAATCAATTGCCGGATACAGCCTCCTGATTTTTCCACACAGAGTTCCAGGGCGTCATCGTCGATAAATTTTTCCGGATCAATTCGTTTGGAAATGATTTTTTTCAGGATAGGTTTGCTCTCATTCGTGAGCTTGACCATGGGGAGAGTGTGTACCTGGAAGAAATCAGCCGCCGGATTGTCCTTAATATTGAAATATGAGTTGATCGGTACTGAAAAAAGCATGTTGGCATTGATCCCACGGATGAAGTAGGAGTTTGTAACAAACAGGGCCTCGTAAATCCTGTAAGGTATTTTTTCCGTTCCGTCAAAAATAAAAAGAATGTCTTTTGCTTTACCCTCTTTTTGTAATGTTTCCCGAAGGTCGGAAAGAATGCTGTTAAATTGATCGATCAGGTTTGACGGGTTTTTCCTGATGGTTCTGCGTATGGTCTCCGAGGTTGTCGAGGAGGCCGAAAAGATGGATTTCAGCGCGCTTTTGAACTTAAGAAATCCCAGGAAGGAATTTCCAGCGGAGATCTCCCCTTCCAGGTTCAACTTGAAGTCTTTTTTCAGCTCCGATTTGATCTCTTTATCGGAAAGCCAGTCATTGAGGATCTTGGCCAGATAATCCGACTCGAATGAGATCCCTTCATCATCAATTCTCTCCATCAGTTTTGCGATCAGGATGACAAACAGGTCTTCAGGCTGGAATCCGCCCACCTCCATCTCCTGTTCAATATCAATATGGACGGACAGGTAACAGGCGTTATTGTTGATGCCATTGTGGAATCTTTTCAGCTCGATGCTTTTCCCTGAACCCCGATGCCCCGAAAAAATGATCTTGTGGTACGTTTTTGTGATCCTTTGCAGTTGATCATCATCTATGTTGAGGGTGAATTTGATCTGGTCAAGATAACTCTTGTCCCTGACGGAATCCAGGTTCACGTAGACTTTTTCATCGGTGGGTTCTATGGTAAAGTCCAGTTCCGTTACTTCACGGGCCTGAAATTTATCGGTAACAGGAAATTCATAGCTCATTTTTTTAAATTCCTCATGAAGCGAGATCCTTCCATTCTATTGGGTTGAAAGGATCTCACCTATGGTGGTGCGGCCTTCATTCTTTGGTATTGGAAAGAGAAATGTTCTCTTTTTTACTTGCCCAGGGCTTTGGCGTAGAAAATGAGCCGCTCCCCAAGTTTTGAGTGCTTCAGGGAGCAGGAGCGCTTCCCATGGAGAAGGGCTGACTCGTAGTCCTTTTGTTTTATTGCTGCCACGGCTATTTCCAGTTCTTCCCGGGCATCCCCTTCAATGGTTTCAAACCTGGTAAGATCGCTTTGACAGCGGTGGCAGGTTTCCTGGCCGGCATAGGCGGCCTTGCAGATCGGACAGACATCCATCATTACATTCCCCTATCAGTCAATATAGAAAAGCAGGTCCTCCAGCTCATCGCAGATGGCCCTGGCCTTTTCAAAATCCTTATCTTCCACGGCATCGGTGATCTCTTCCATGAGATCGATGATCTCGTCCTGGTCCTCCTTGGCGGCATTGTCCAGTTTCTCCCTGGCCAGGGTCAGGGTGCCGGTGATATCGGCGGGAATGGTCGCGGTTCCGGGATCGGCCTTGCCGGGTGTTTCGGCGGCCCCCATGGAGGTTTCCCCATTGATCTTTTCCCGGGAGTTTCGTATCCGGTCCGGATTTTCACAGGCGAAAACATTGTCGATCACGGCATTCAGTTTCCTTCCCGTCTTCTTTTCCACGGCTTCCAGTTTGAGGATGCCGTTCAGGTCCAGGTCGTATTGCAGGGTGATCATGCTGCCGGCTTCGCTGTTGGAGAGGTCAAACTGGTAACTGCCGATGAGGATATTGTCCAAGGCATTTTGTTTCTCCCCCTGGAACACCTGGATCAGGGCGACCTCCTGGTTTTCCACCATGGTATAGAAGGTTTCCGTATGGGACACCGGCAGCTTGGTGTTGCGCTGGATCAGGGGGACAAACACATGGGGATCCAGGCCCTCCTCATTGATTTCGGCGGCGGAGGTGCCAAAGGTGTACGGGGTGATGTCGATCAGCACCCCCGAGGTGTCGACCCCCATCTCCCTTGCCGCCTGGATACCGGCGCCCAGGGCCACGCACAGATCCGGGTCGATCTCCTTGCTGGGATCGATCTTGAGCTTCTCCTTGAGCATCCTTGCGATCATGGGGATGCGGGAGGAGCCCCCCACAAGGAGAATCCGGTCGATCCCCCCCGGGGTGACGGCGGCGTCCCGGAGGGCCTTGGTCACCGACCGCATGGTTCTGTCGATGTCCTCCCGGATCATCTCCTCAAGCGCCTCCCGGGTAAGCTCCACGGAAAGATGGATCTCTTCGGTGATGTGATCCGCTTCGATCCGGGTGGTATCGGCCCGGGACAATTCGATCTTAGCCTTTTCCGCGCAGGACTTGAGACGGGCCAGCACCGCCCTGTTGTCCGTGACGTCCAGGCGGTGGTTCTGCTTGAGCTCCCGGACCAGCCACTGGATGATCCTGTCATCGAAATCATCCCCGCCAAGCCGGTTGTCACCGGTGCTGGCAAGGACCTCCACCACCCGGTCCTCGATCCTCACAATGGAGACATCAAAGGTGCCGCCCCCCAGGTCGTAGACCAGGATGGTGCGCTTGTCATCCCCGGCATTGCTCCCCTCATAGGCCAGGGCGGCGGCCGTGGGCTCATTGATGATCCGGACCACCTCAAGGCCCGCAATGGCGCCGGCCTCCTTGGTGGCCTGGCGCTGGGCATCCGTGAAATAGGCGGGCACCGTGATCACGGCATGGGCCACTTCCCGGCCCAGGGCTTTTTCCGCCTTCTCCTTGAGCTCTTGCAGGATGAGGGCGGAGATCTCCTGGGGGGTATAGCTCTTTCCGGCCAGGGGAATCTCTTTTTCCTCACCCATTTTTCGTTTTACGGAGAGAACGGTTCGCTCCGGATAGGCCACGGCCTGGTTCCTGGCCTTTGTTCCCACGATCAACCTGTCGTTGTCATCCACCCCCACGCAGGAGGGAAGAATCCCGTCATCGCCGTCCCGGAGAATCTCCGGACGGGTTGCGTGGACAAAGGCGACCTCGGAGTTGGTGGTGCCAAGATCGATGCCGATAATGAGGGGTTTGTTCATGTTTTGTTTCCTGTTGTTTTACTCGGTTACGATCACCTGGGCCGGCAGAATCACCTGGTTTTTGCGGATGAAACCGCTGGAGACCTCTGTGTGGACCATGCCCGGTTCCATCCCTTTGGCGGTGACCCGATCCACCGCGCGCATGGTTTCCGGGTCAAACTTTTCGCCTTCGGTGATAATGGGAAAGGTATCGGCCATGGCAAGGGCCTTGTCAAACTTGTTCAATGCCATCCCGTATCCCTGGACCAGGGCCCGAATTTTTTTGCGTCTCCAGAAAAAGATGGTTTTCGCGCTCTTCCGGCCCGCTTCCATGCCCCGTTTCAAGCTGTCCCGGACATCAAAGAAGAGGCGAAGGGTTTTTTCCTCGGCCGAATCGTGAATCCGGAGCTCCATGGCGTCGATATGGGTGATCTTTTCATCCATCAGGGTGATCAGCTTCCCGGTCCGGTCGACAAAGCCGTTGAAATCTTTCAGGACCTTGACGTTCTTTGCCTGTTCCCTGCTCTGGAGGTGGATCTCTTTTCTCAGGGATGCAAATTCACCCAGCAGGGTAAAAAGGTCCATTTGATCGACGCTGTTTGGATCATCCGGCGTCACGGGCGCTTCCAGATCCATGAGCCATGATTCAAAATCCGCCTTGACCAAGGTCTTCCAATCCTGCTCCAGACCGTATTGGGCCTCTTTCAAACGAACCCGCTTGTCTGAAAAGGAGCGGATCGCCTTCAACGATCTGAGCGTCACCTTCTGGTCCCAGAATTCCCTGGCCGATTTCATCTTATTCTTAATGGGTTCCATCATCTTTTTGTTGAGCCTCCATCAAATCCTTTAGACCGGGAGAGGGCTTCTCCCGGGTTGCCGTAGTTTGCAGAAAATCATCCAGGGCTTCCGACCAGATCCGGTAGGCGCCGGCTGTGCCCATCACCCTTGATCTCACCCTTGCTCTCTTGTCTTTCAGGGCCTCATATGCCCGTGTTATCCGTTTGAATCGATCGGCATGGGTTTCAGGGGGAAACTGCTTCACAAGATCCAGGTAGGCGCGCCGGATCTCTTCATCCCCTGCGTCCTCCCCCACCCCCAATAACCTGTAATAAACGTACATCTCCCGTCCTTTTGTATTAAAGTCCCATTTTTATGCCCAGAACAAAACTGGCCAGTTCTTTTGAGATATGGTGCCCGCTGATCTTGTTGGCAATATTGAACGCGCTTAAGGCGTCGTGGGCACAGGGAACATGCAGGGCAAAGCGAACCCCGGCCTGTCTGAATTCCTTCTGTGACTCAAGGCCCTTTCTCCCCACTGCCTTCAGAAGGATTTCAAAGGTGTCTATGAAGTCCCAGGCATACAGCTCTCGATCCGGGTGTCTCGCATTGTTCAGGACCCATCCGGCATCCTTTTTAAGCTCGTACACCAGGTCATAGATCTCTGCGGCATAAAGCCCCTTGCAAAACACCTCCGCCACCTTGAAAAGCTTCCAATCGCCGTCGTCTTCCCAGGTGTCGTCATCATCCCAGTCGTCATCATCCCAGTCGTCATCATCTTCGTCCATGAAACCATCCATGAGACGCTCCATCATATCCTCAAGGGCGTTCTGCTGGTCGGGATCGATGTCAAAGGGAAATGGGCCGTTCCCGAACGGGGAATCAACCTGGCTGAAATCAAATTGCTCATAGGCCGTGCGCAAATGGTGCGGGGCCATGGGGGCAAGCCGTCTTGAGATTTTCCGAAGCCTCTCCTTTACGGGCTCTGCCGCAGAATCGATAATGGATGGAAAGGCACGGGCTTTTATTCTGTCTCCCCGGATGTGGGTCAGGGAAAGATGAAGGAATTCCATCAGAATCGACTCCGGCGTGTTGTCTTCCATGGCCGCGATTCGTTTGGCAAGCTCCCGGATCACCTGGTCTGTTGCGCCGCTGGCAGCCAGATCCGGGGCGATCTCGGTCAAATCCCGGGAATTGAGACGGGTAAGGATGGTTCCCCTTTTGTCCATGAACCAGGACGCGCAGTCGGATTCATGGTACAGTTCCTTGAGTTGTTCGTCAACCGGCTTCAACAGGTAGAGGACCTCCCGGGAGGTCAACTCCGGTATTTGTTTTTTGAGTCCATTGAAAACCGACGGCATCCCCCTGGGTGCGCTGGAATAGACCGCGCCGGGGGCGGACAGGTCGATCTTGAAGAGGGCCAGCACTTTCATGGTCTGGACCGGGCTTAACCCCCGGGTCAGCTCTTCAAACACCTTTCTGGAAAATTTCCCGGTTTTAATGAGATCCCAAAGCAGGCGTTTTTCAGCAATACAGACCCCAAGGGAGGGCACTCCCATCTTTGCCGCCGCATCAAGATCCCCCATGGCCAGCCGGTATTTCAGCACGGTCAGCTTTCGGTTGGAGGCGATAATATGGGACAGGGCATATTGCTCCAGGACTTCGCCATCATGGGGGGCTCTGCGGAACGCTTCCTTGAGGGCGGTCTCGGCCTTTCTGACGGCGCTTTTCCGGGAATATAGTTTTGCCAGCCGGAGGCAGGGCCGGGGATCGTCCGGGAACACCCCGGCCATGGTTTCAAGCAAAGGCGTGATGGCCTTGCGAAGGGCAGGGGAGTCAAGGGGAAGCCGCAACATCAATCCGTAGGCGTCCGGGTTCCCATTGTCCAGGGCCAGGGCCTGCCCGATGATGGTAAGGGCGATGAGATCCATCCCCTCTCCCCAGTCCTGATCTTTGATCTGAATCGTGTCTTTGAAACCGATATCGCGAAAAAGGGAGTTTAACTGGTTCCTTACGGTAAACGCCCCGTCCGGGTTCAGAATGAGGTCCTGGGTGATCTCCACCAGAACATGGGCCCTGGCCAGGTTGCGCTCGGTGGTGTCCGGGAAGAGGTGGTCCAGCTGGTGCCAGAAAGCTTCCGTAAGGTCATTGAAAAAACGGTCCTTGGGGGCAAGGGCCTTGATGAACAGCCGCTCCGCCCTGGCCCTTGACGGGAGCATCTTCTTAAACAGGGCCAGAACATCATCGGACTGGCGGGTTTTCTCTACGATTCCCTGGCCGGCTGTTTCTGCCAGAAACTCCATGGCTTTACCGCGATCGGCGGCGGGAAGGGCGGCCACAAGCCCTGCGGCAGCCTGTTTGATCTTCGGGAAATTGTTTTCGGAAACCCCTTTTCCCAGGGCCCGGGCATGGGTTTCGCTGGAAAAGGCGTTGCCCCACAGCAGGGTTGCGGTTTCCCTGGTGCCGGGGGCCGAAGGTATCCCACCCTCCTTGGCATATGCGGTCAGGAGGGTCGGCACCGATGTCAGGGGAAATTCCTTGCCCAGCAGGGAGGAGGCCTTTTCCATCCCTTTTTGATCATCATTTACAAAGCTTGTCATGAGTTTGGCAAAGATCTTGATATCTGCGAAGGGCGATTTGCGGGGGACCGGTTTCAGTTCCTTGAGGGCTTTTTCCCAATGGCCCGCATTCATGGAAACACTCGCTTTTTCCAGACAGGCTTTCCCGCTGGCAAGGGCCGTATGCCCGGGAAGGGCGTCAAGAAGGGAAAGGCCGTCTTCAAGAACCGACCTGTTCCCGATCAGCCGCTCCATCTCCGGCATGGGATCGTTGCAGGACAGGAAATCCCCATACAGGGCCACGCCCTTTTCAAGGGGCAGGAGGGTGAGGCTGGATTTTAAAATCGCCGGGGAAAGATCTTTTCCCGCCGGCAGGAATTCAACGGCGGAAGCCAGGACCACCCCTGCTTCTTTCATCATTTTCTTTTCCAGCAGCTGCCCATACCGCAGGAGATAGGCCTTGAACAGACAGGTCGAAAGGGTGTCGGGATCAAACCCTGTTTTTTTAAGGTATTTAAAGGTCTTCAAGGCTTCACGGGCATTTCCGGCGGAGAGCTGCTGCTCCCCCTTGGCCGCCACCTGATCCAATGGCATGTCTGCAAAGGGTACCTTGGTATCGGTTGCCTTCTTTCGATTTTTACCGCGCTTCTTTTTTGCCTTTGCCATGAACCTCTCCCGCCGCTTTGATTCCAAGGTGCCATAGGGATGATCAGCAACCTCTATAACTCAATACCGTTGTCCCTATTTTAAAGAGCAACGATCATATCAAACAAAGGGGACCATGCCAACAATTGATTGACATCCCCCAACGGTTAAGTTACCTTTTCAGAATCATTCTCAATCTTCTTCAGCAGCACATTTTTATAGCACAGGCCGGAGCGCCTCACGGATTGAACATCCAGGTTCAATACATCCCTGTCACGGGCATCACACTGCCCTGCCAGGGCTTTGACCGATAAACGGCAATTTGACGATTTAACCCAAAAGGAGGAGACAATGGCCAAGAAACGGGCGATTGCACTGTCCGGGGGAGGACCGGTTGCAGGCATCGAGATCGGGGCGCTAAAGGCATTTGAAGAGAAAAACATCGATTTTGACATCTATTCCTGCGCCTGCGTGGGAAGCTGGGTGGGATGTTTCTACAACAGCCTGCTCCCGGAGGAAGACAGGATCGCGGCCCTGGACCGATTCTTCCGGGAACAGATATTCCTGGAAGATGACGTTTATGAGAGCTTTCCCATCAATTATAAGGTTTTTCAGATGAATTACCTCCGGGATTACGGCAAGCTCATGGAAAAGATCCTTGATTTCAACACCTACCGCTATCTTTTCCTTCCCCACAGGATGGCCGAATACGGCTGGAACTTCCTGAGCAACCCGCCCCGGGAAATGAGTGATCTTTATTATTGCATCAGCGAAGGGCTTGCCTTGAATCCCTTCATGCGGTTCATGGCCCAGCTCCAGTATAAGATAGAGAAAAGCGGCATCGCGGGACTCATCAGCAGCCAGGGGTTCGTGGATAAGTTCATCGATTTCGACCAGCTGTTCAAGTGCGACAAGATCGTTTATATCAATGCCTACGATCTTTCCCGGAAAAAGATGGAGATCTTCATCAATCAACTGGAGCATCCCTATAATGATATTGATGCCGATGCCCTGATGGCGGGGTCAAGCGTCCTGCACTATACGGAAAACAGGACCGTGGACGGAAAGGAAAACCGCTATTGCGAAGGGGCGGTCATAGATACGGTCAACCTGGACGTGCTCTTGAACGACCACAAGGATCTGGATGAGATATGGGTTATAAAAATTGCCGACTACAAAGAGGCGGCCCCCCCGAAAGACCTGGTGGAATCGGCGCTGGTCGGGGTGATGCTCCCCTTTAACACCATATCGGAGGACGACATCCGGCTCTTCTCATACAGACTGGAGGAGCACAACAGGAAGAGTAAAAAAAAGATCCGGATGATCAACATCGAGATGAGCTACGGAGACCTCAACTATCACTGGAACCACGCCAACCTTGACCAGGGGATAAAGGTGGGGTACGAAGGCACGCTAAAGCAGATCGACGCATACAACAACGGCCGATAACCGACCGGTTCCGCCAACCCGGAGAGCGTATCATGAAAACCGCTGCAACCCGTTTTTTCATTGCCATGGCAGTTGTCTTTGCCGTTAAGGCAACTGCCGCCCAGGATCTTCCGGACCGCTTCGTGCTCAAGGTGGGCTATTTTGATTTTCCCGGCCTCACCTATGTTGATAAAAACGGAACCCCCGCAGGGCTTGTCAATGAGATCACCACTAAAACCCTGGACAACGCGAAGATCGCCTATACCATGGAAAGTTATCCCGCAGCCAGGTTATATGACTATCTCGCAAAGGGCAAGATCCACCTGTTCAACGGCCTCGGCTCGATCCCCCTGGTAAAGGAGTCCGCCATCTCCGGCAAGGAAACCCTCTTTCCCCTGGAGATGAGGATCTACCACCGGGAAGACAGGGAGCCGGTGATCCGGAAGGAGCAGCTTGCCGGCCGTTCCGTTATTCTGATCAGAGGATTTACCTACAAGGACTGGGGGGGCTGGATCCGGAACAAAGGCAACAGGGTCAAATACTATGAGACAAACACCCATGAAGCGGCCTTCAGGATGCTCCGGAGAAACCGGGCCGATTATCTGCTGAACTACAAATACATAGGAGAAGACTGCCTGAAGAAATTTCCCATTCCCAACCTGGTGATCAAACCCCTGTTCCGCTGGCAATGCAGCTTTAACATCAGCAGATCCACACCCCATGCCGAGACCCTCTTGAAACGGCTCGAGCAGAGCTACTATGACCTCATCGCCAGGGGAGAACTGATACGCTATGATTAATATGGCTGAAGTTGCGATTTTTCCGACCGTTCAACCGGCTCCATCCTCCGACCGAAGGAAAAGCGTTCCATGACCCTGAAAAAAAGGCTCAGATCCATTACGGCAATAGTGATCCTCACCCTGTTGGGGGTGACCACCCTTGTCATGGCCGCATTTGTGGCCCTGGACTATTACTGGCACTACACCAGCAACATCAACGCCCTGGACACCAAGCTCGACACCATCTCGGATCAATTATCCACGGCCCTTGCAAATCCCATATGGACCATGAACTTTACCGATACCTCGAAGATCATGAAATCGTTCATGAAGGACAGGGAGGTGCAGGCCCTCTACGTCAGGGAACCTGAGCAATTCATCGGCTATGCCCGGCAAAGGGACGGGACCATCCAAAGCCTTGCCACGACACCGGACAGGAACGGGCTCCTCTATTCCGAGACCGAGATCCGCTTTAACGATACAGTCATAGCTACTCTCGGGATCTACCTTAGCCCCCGATTAAGAAAGCAGGAACTGAGCCACCATCTTGTCAACCTTGTGGCAGGCTTTTTTGTGCTCATCCTCGGTCTTGTATCGATCATCTTCCTTGTTATCATGAAGAGCGTCATCAAACCGTTGAAAGCCATTGAAAAATATGCCATCAGCGTGAGCACCGCTTCGGGAATGGCCTTTGCCGGACTCAAGGGGAAGCAATCGGCCCTGGAGCTTGCCAACCTGCAGAAAGCGATCCAGGAGATGGTCAGCCAGCTCAAGGCACGCTACCTTGAGCTTGAACAATCCCGGACGGCCTTGGAACGGGCCGAGAAAAAATATAGGAACATATTTGACAACGCCGGAGAAGGCATCTTCCAGATCAGCCCGGGATGCCGTCTCATAACGGCCAATCCCCCCCTGGCAAAGATCCTGGGGTATGACTCTCCCCAAGAGATCATGGAATCGGTCTCTGACATTGCCGGCGATCTCTATGTGGACCCCGGCACGGGAAAACGCCTGATGGACCGGATCAATACCCGGGGGAGAGCGGACAGCTTTGTAACCGAGCTGTTTCGCAAGGACAAAAGCATCATCACCGTCTCGATCACGGTTAACGCCATTGTCGATGACGGCGGCAACCCGATCTATTATCAGGGAATGCTGGAAGATATTACCGAGAAGAAGCGGGCGGAAGCGCTGAAGCTGGCCAAGGAGGCGGCGGAAGTCGCCACAAAGGCAAAAAGCGATTTTCTGGCCAGCATGAGCCATGAGATCCGGACCCCAATGAACGCCATCATGGGGCTGACAAACCTGGCCTTGAAGACCCGTATGACGGCCAAGCAGCAGGACTACCTGGCAAAGATAGAGAGCGCTTCCCGGAGTCTGCTTGGCATCATCAACGACATCCTTGACTTTTCCAAGATAGAGGCCGGCGAACTCAAGATGGATCATGTGAATTTTCTGCTGGACGATGTCTGGGACAACCTGTCGGACCTCTTTGTCGACAAGATCGCGAAAAAGCGGCTGGAGTTCTTTTTCATTATCGACGACGATGTGCCGTCCGCCCTGGTGGGCGATCCCCTCAGGGTAAGGCAGGTGTTCATCAACCTGACAGCCAATGCCCTCAAATTCACTGACCAGGGGGAAATCATCATCACGGGAAGCCTGGTGGAACGCATGGAGGACCGGGTCAGGCTGAAGTTTTCGGTAACGGACACCGGCATCGGCATCGACCCTGGGAAAATCCAGGCCCTGTTCACCCCCTTTACCCAGGCGGAGGCCTCCACCACCCGAAAATACGGGGGGACAGGCCTTGGCCTGAGCATCTGCAGGCAGCTGGTGGAGATGATGGGGGGTGAGATCCGGGCAAAGAGTAATCCCATGGACGGCACCTGCTTTACGTTTACGGCCATTTTCGGGCTCCAGCCCCGGGAGCGGGAGCCCAGCCATACCCTTCCCGGGGGGCTCCGCAACATGGGTGTCCTGGTGGTGGACGATAACATCACCTGCAGACGATTTCTTAAACGCCTGCTCAACACCCTCGGTTTCAGGCCAAAAACAGCCCCAGGGGGAACCGAGGCTGTTGAGATGGTCCGGCAAGGCGGCAAGGCCCCTGCCTTTGGCATGATTTTCATGGATTGGAGCATGCCGGACATGGACGGCATCACCGCCGCCAGGCAAAT
Source organism: Desulfobacteraceae bacterium (assembly GCA_024225635.1). GTDB lineage: Bacteria > Desulfobacterota > Desulfobacteria > Desulfobacterales > Desulfobacteraceae > Desulforapulum. Next base: position 285,239 of record JAAEMK010000497.1, read on the forward strand.
AAAACGGCTGCCGGGAGGATCGAAAATTCCCATCATCATGATCACCGGCTTTGGACAGGAAACAGAGATTCAACTGGCGGAAGCCGCAGGCATCGATGCATTCCTGTTCAAGCCCATCACAAAACCCCTTCTTTTCAATACCATTGTCCGGTTTTTCGAGGAGAAAAGACAGAGCGGACAGGAAGGGCCCCGGACCATGATCACCACGGAGGTGAGGAACAAGGAACGGCTTAAAGGGGCCCGGATTCTTCTTGTGGAAGACAATGAAATCAACCGCCAGGTGGCGGTGGAGCTGCTGGAGCAGCGGGGCATCATCGTCGAGAATGCCGGTAACGGCAAGGAGGCTGTGTCCATGGTGGTTTCCCGTGCCAGATTGCCCCATGGGTTTGATGCCGTGCTCATGGATGTGCAGATGCCCGAGATGGACGGGCTTGAGGCGACCCGGGCCATCCGGGAATGGGAGTCCGCGGCCACGGGCAGGCTTCCCATCATCGCCACCACCGCCCATGCCATCAAAGGTGACCGGGAACAGTGCTTTGATGCGGGCATGAATGATTACATCACAAAGCCCATGGACCCGGACCGCCTTTTCAGCACCCTGAAAAAATGGATACACCCCCAGGGCCGCACAAAGGGGGCAGGCCCGGCTTATAACGGTCTTTCCCCGGGCACGGAAGACAAGGCCGAACCGGATACCGGCCCCGCCGATCAACCGGTCTTACCCGATGATCTGCCGGGGATCGCCATCTCAATGGGGATCAAGCGGGTCGACGGCAACCAGGCGCTTTACCTGAAGCTTCTACAACGCTTTGTCTCCGACCATGCCGACGACGTTGAATCCATCAAGGCGGCATTAAAGGAGAAGCAGGTAAAACTTGCCCTCAAGCTGGCCCACACCCTCAAGGGAGTGGCCGGAAACATCGAGGCCACCACCCTTTCGCAACTTACGGCAACACTAGAAAACGCCTTGAAAAAGGGCGCAGTCGCCATTGAACCGCTCTTCAACAGGGTGCAGGGGGAGCTCGACCGGGTTACGGACGCCATCACCACCCTCCTGAAAGGGCTCCCCTCCCAAAGCGCCCCCCACCAACCGGCGCAGCCGTTGCCTGACCTTGGAAACATCACCCCTGAGATCAAAACAATGCACACCCTTCTTTCACAAAGTCTCATGGATGCCGACAACCACCTGGAAAAGGTGAGCGCCTTCCTGGTGGGCTCCGGGTTCAAAGAGGAGGCCCGCAACCTCAATGGCTGCATGGCCGAATTCGATTTTGACGGCGCAAGGGGCATCATGGAAACCGTCGCGGAAAAGCTGAACCTTTCCCTGTAACGCCCCTCCATTGAAAATAATAAAAATATATTTTTCTTGATCCACATCAAGGAAAGATGTGCAATGATGCATTATCTTGGGGCACAAGATTTGAAACAAAACCATTTTCCATAACTAAAAAGAGGAGGCCACCATGTTCTGTTTTCAATGCCAGGAGACGGCAAAGGGTAAAGGATGCACCATAGCAGGCGTATGCGGCAAAAAAGAGGAGACCGCAAATTTCCAGGATCTTCTGATCTTCAACCTCAAGGGAATAGCGGTTCTTGCCGAGAACGCCAAAGAGGCGGGAATGGACGTGACCACCGAGGCCGGACGCTTTGCGACAAAGGCGCTGTTCACCACCATCACCAACGCCAATTTTGACGATGCAAGCCTGGCTGACTGGGTTCGTCAGGCCCTGGCAGTAAAGCAGGGGCTCCTTGAAAAACTGGAAGGAAAGATTGGCAAGGATATTGACGAATCGGCCCTTTGGGTTTCCGATAATGAGGAGGAGTTCCAGGCAAAGGCAAAGACCGTTGGTGTGCTTGCCACGGAAAACGAGGATGTCCGTTCCCTGAGGGAGCTGTTGATCATCGGCCTCAAGGGCATTGCCGCCTATGCGGAGCATGCGGCCGTGCTCGGCAAGGAAAAGGACGAGATTTACGCCTTCATGCTCAAGGCCCTGGCCTCCACCACCAAGGAACTCAGCGTGGATGAAATGACCGCCCTGGTGCTCGAGGCGGGAGAGGCGGCGGTCACCACCATGGCCACCCTGGACGAGGCCAACACCACGGCCTACGGCCATCCCGAGATCAGCGAGGTCAACATCGGTGTGGGAGACAAACCCGGTATCCTCATCTCGGGCCATGATCTCAAGGACATGGAGGAGCTTCTCAAACAGACCGAGAATACAGGGGTGGATGTGTATACCCACGGCGAGATGTTGCCGGCCAACTACTATCCTGCGTTCAAGAGCTACAAACACCTCAAGGGCAACTACGGCAGCTCCTGGTGGCACCAGAACAAGGAGTTTGAGAGCTTCAACGGCCCCATTCTCATGACCACCAACTGCATCATCCCCATCAAGAAGGAGAACTCTTACGCCAACAGGATCTTCACCACCGGGGTCGTGGACTATCCCGGCGTCGGGCACATTCCCGAAAGGACCCAGGGCGGAGCCAAGGATTTCTCCGGGATCATCGAGCTCGCAAAGACCTGTGGCCCGCCCACTGAAATAGAGACGGGCACCATCGTGGGCGGTTTTGCCCATAACCAGGTGCTGGCCCTTGCCGACAAGGTGGTGGAGGCGGTCAAGTCCGGCGCCATCAAGCGGTTCATCGTCATGGCCGGCTGCGACGGCAGGCAAAAGGGAAGGGGATACTTTACAGAGGTGGCGGAGCAGCTTCCCAAGGACACTATCATCCTCACGGCCGGCTGCGCCAAATACCGCTACAACAAGCTGGACCTGGGGGACATCGGCGGCATCCCCAGGGTTCTGGATGCGGGCCAGTGCAACGATTCCTACTCCCTGGCCGTGATCGCTCTCAAGCTCAAGGAGGTGTTTGAGCTGGACGACATCAACGAGCTCCCCATCAGCTTTGACATCGGATGGTACGAGCAGAAGGCCGTTGCAGTACTCCTGGCCCTGCTTCACCTGGGGGTCAAGGGAATCCGGCTCGGACCCACGCTCCCGGCCTTTGTTTCACCCACGGTCCTCAATGTTCTTGTGGAGAACTTTGACATAAAACCCATCGGCGAGGTTGAAGCCGATATCCAGGCCATGATGCAGGGCAACTAACCCCCCCCCAGGATCTCCGGGGAAACTTTCCTGGAGATCCTGAAGCGCCTGAAACCATCCTCCAGCCTGTCCCTCACAAAAAAAGGCCCGCCCCGGGCCGTATTTTTTGTGGGGGACCAATCCGCAAAGAATGTGGTATACTATCCAGTTGAAATTAATCTTTTAACAGGAGGTACGAATGCTCCGATCACGGCATTCATTTATTGCGGATAAGGTCTTCGGACCTGCACATTTGAAAAACCAGGTAAACGCTTTGGGGGATTTATGGCTGTCCGGTTCGAACCGATAGGAATTCTCCATACCTGCTACAAGGAAAAATTCGGCATTCCCAGGCAGCCCAATCTCGTGGCAGACGCCCCGGCCCGCCTGGTCTTCACCCCGGAATTCGCCAGGGAAGAGGCGGTACGGGGACTGGAAGAGTTCTCCCATGTCTGGCTGATTTTCCTTTTTCACGAAACCCGGGCTAAAAACGGTTCATGGTCGCCCATGGTCAGGCCCCCCCGCCTGGGGGGGAATAAAAAAGTGGGGGTCTTCGCCACCCGGTCCCCGTTCAGGCCGAATCCCATGGGCATGTCCGCGGTCCGGCTGGAGTCCGTCGAGATATGTGACAAAGGCCCGGTTCTTCACCTCTCCGGCGTGGACATCCTGGACCAGACCCCCATCCTGGATATAAAGCCGTACCTGCCTTACTCGGATATCATCCCCGATGCCCGGAACGGTTTTGCCCCGGCCCCGCCCCGGACCGGCCTTGAAGTTCAGTTTTCAGAGCCGGCAATGGCCCGGATCCGGGAAAAGGAGAAAACCATTCCAAACCTTCTTTCCATTATCACCGGCATCCTGGAGAACGATCCCAGACCGGCCTACCGTTCCGGCCGGAAAAGCGATCCTGAATCCGGGCGGATTTCCGGTATCCGGCTCTTTGACTTTGATCTCAAGTGGACCGTGGAGAAGGACGTAATCCGGGTACTCGACCTGGAAGACCAGGAGCCGCCCCTGATTTGAGCCCCCATTAAAAATGATAAAAATATACTTTTCTTGATCCAAATCAAGGAAAAAGGGGCCGATATGCACTATCTTATGTCCATGGTTTGAAACAAAAACTTTAAACCCTGAAGGAGGCCCCCATGAAATGCCCGGGTCAGGACACCCAGTACTGGAACAAGGACGCCATCTTCGAGACTCCGTGCCCGGAGTGCGGCGCCACGATCGAGTTTTTCAAGGATGACACGGCAAGGCTGTGCAAAGGCTGCGGCAAGAAGATGGTCAATCCCGGCATGGATTTCGGGTGCGCCGCCTACTGCCAGTATGCGGAGCAATGCCTTGGCACCCTGCCCGAGGAGTTTCTCCAAAACAGGGACGATCTGCTCAAGGACCGGGTGGCCGTGGAGATGAAACGCTATTTCCATACGGATTTCAAGCGGATCGGCCATGCCTCAAGGGTTGCGAGATATGCCGAAGCCATCGGCAAGAAGGAACAGGGCAACCTGGCCGTCATCCTCTGTGCCGCTTATCTCCACGATATCGGCATCAAGGAGGCGGAACGCAAACACAACTCCAGCGCCCCCGGGTATCAGGAGCTGGAAGGACCGCCCATTGCCCGGAACCTCCTTGAAAAGCTCAACGCCAAGGAGGATCTCATCGAGGAGGTGTGTGATATTGTGGGCCACCACCATCATCCCCGGGAGATGGAAACCACCAACTTCAAGGTGCTGTACGATGCGGACCTCATCACCAATCTCCAGGAGGAGAACAAGGAAGGCACCATAAAAAAAGACCGGCTTGAAAGGATCATCGCCAAATCCTTTCTCACAGAACATGGCAGGGAAACCGCAACAGCGGTTCTGCTGAACCAGGGAGAGTAGACAATGAAAATCATACGAAAAATAATAGAAATAGATGAAGAAAAATGCGACGGATGCGGTAACTGCGTTCCCTCCTGTGCCGAAGGTGCCATCCAGATAATCGACGGAAAGGCAAAGGTAGTCAAGGATCAATATTGCGACGGCCTGGGCGCCTGCCTGGGAGATTGTCCCCAGGACGCACTCAAGCTGGTGGAGCGGGAGGCGGAAGCCTTTGACGAAGAGGCGGTGGAGGCCTTTCTCAAATCCAAAGAGCAGCAGGAAGCCCCGGCAACCTCAGGCTGCGGCTGCCCTTCGGAACAGCTTGCGACCTTTCCCCAGGCAGAATCCTGCCAGACGGCAAACAAGCCTGCCCGGATGAACGCCGCCGGCTCCGCCCTGGGCCACTGGCCGGTTCAGATCAGGCTTGTGCCCCCCACGGCAGCCTTCCTGAAGGAGGCTGACCTCCTTGTCACGGCGGACTGCGTTCCCGTGGCCTATGCCTCCTTCCATGCGGATTTTCTCAAGGATAAGGTGGTGATGATGGGCTGCCCCAAGTTTGACGATAAGGATGCCTATGTGGAGAAGTTCACCCAGATATTCGCGTCCAATACCATCAACAGCATCACGATGCTGATCATGGAGGTGCCCTGCTGCTCCGGCCTGCCCGGCATTTTAAAGCGGGCCATGGAACTTTCAGGCAAGGAGATCCCCCTGTCAACCACGGTGATCTCCACAAGGGGAGAAATCCTCAAATAAAAAGGGCCTCCATGCCCTGATCCCGCCCGGTGGCACGCCTCCACGGCAACCTGGCAAGGCCGCTCAAATTCAATGCGGCCTTGCCCATTCCGGCTTTTGTACCGGGCTTATTTCACAAAAGGAACAAACTCGGTCTGCTCCATGGCTATCTCCATCTGGAAGCTGCTGAAACCCACCGAAAATGAAACCCGCCGGTTCTCCTGATTCTCCATATCCGGAGTCAAGGTAATCGAACTGTTCAAGGCCAGGGCTTTGGGCTGGCCGCAGAATGAGGTGAGATCGAATTTTGACTTGATCATACCCATGGCGCGCCCCATCACCTGGTTGGTCATTTCTCCCATTGTGTCGATCACTTCATTTGATGTGTGCTCTTTGGCAAGCTCACTCTCCGGCAACCCCATGGCGCCCATGTAGCTTGAATAAAGATCCATTGCGGCCGCACTGCTGAAATTCATGACCACAAGACCGTTATAATCCCCTGAAAACGGAACAAAACACCCCACTTCCGGTTGCAGCCGCACCCGTGGAATGGCTTGAAACGTTTTTGAATAACTTATTTTTCTATTTGTTCCTTTTTCCAGGGTCCTTTTAATGGCCTGTCCGAAGGCATTCGCTACAACATCAATGGTTTTTTGACCTGAATTCACAATTTAACTCCTTTTAAAAAAAACACCTGTTCACTTGAGAACGGAAACATTTACAAAACCATTATCTTTTTTTGAAATATGCTTAAACTGTCAGATCTTTTAACACACTTGGAATACAGAAGGCATGGTTAATAGCATTTAAGCCCATGCAGGTAGGCAAAGCGCTGTTTGAGACGCAGCCTTCCATAAAATAGTTGTTGCCGATCACGGAAAAGATTTGATAACATCAGACAATTCAAACCGGTCGGGACTTACGGCAAATCGTCATTCCCGAAATTCAGATACGGACGATTCTCTTCTCTGATGCCGTGTTTGTTACAGGTCCCGCAAGACAGTGTCAAGTGATTTCATCCCGGTGTTTATTGAAGGTTCATAAACCAATACCGGGTGGGAATCGTCCCATTGTACTAATAACAGGGAGGATTTTAACATGGGAAGAATCGTCGTCATCGATGAGGATGAATGCGCAGGCTGCGAGGCATGTGTTGAACTTTGCCCGGATGTCTTTGAATTTGACAGTGACAATGAAAAGGCGATCGTGATCATGCCTGAAGGAGGAGATGAGGAGTGCATCGAGGAAGCGATGGAATCATGCCCCTCTGAATGCATCTCCTGGGAAGGTGAGTAGGCCCAGTATCTGCAGTGTCTCAAACCATGTCCCATGTCCCATGCCCCTTATCCCTGCTCGGAGAGATCCGCCACCCCGTCGGGATCGAGGATGGTGATGATCCGGTTGTCCACCTGGATGAGACCGTCATGGGTCATGCGGGTCAGGATTCGCGAGATCGTCTCGGGTGTGGTTCCAAGGAGCCCTGCCAGCTGTGTTTTGGAGACAGGCAGGCGGACCGGCCCCGGGTGCTCCTGTTCCCGGCGGGTGGCCATGAGATAGGATGCCAGCCGGGCCGGCACCTCCTTGAGGGCGAGATTTTCCACCATCACCGTAAACTCCCTGAGCCGCATGGAGAGGACGGCCAGCATGTTGAGGGCAAGGTTTGGATGGGTTGCGATCAGCTCGATAAACCGCTTTCTCGGAAAAAAAATCAGGGTCGAGTTGGTCACGGCCAGGGCGGATGCGGGGAACTGCCTGCCGGTGAACACCGGCACCTCGCCAAAGGGTTTTCCCGGACCGTAGATATGGAGGATATGCTCCTTGCCCCCAAAGGAGAGCTTGAAGATCTTGACCTTGCCGGTCTCCACCACATAGAACCCGTTGCAGGGGTCCCCGTCCGTGAATATCACCTCTCCTTTTTTGACTGTTCGCCTTTCGCACACCGAGGCGATCTCCTCCAGGTTTTCCCTGTCAAGCCCCTGGAACAGGGGAACGAAGCCGATTGTTTTCATGATTGATTTCATGGTTCTTTTTTATATGTTCCGTCCCCTTGTGTAAACCCTAAAAACAACCGTCACGGGTCAAACGGAAAATTTCGAGACCTGGTTCAAGATGGCGTCCGGGGTCTTTTTTGCCTTGGCTGGCCCCCTCACGGCAAGTACTGACAGGTCATTCCAGGAGAACGGGGATCGATTTCCCCAGGCAGATCCGGTTCAGACCCATGAGGGTGTCCCTGGCGATCACCTCGACCCCGGACTTGACCACCCGGCCCAGTAGCCGGGCATAGGCGGGGTCTATGTCGGCGGCGGGTTTGAACACTTTCGCATCCATGCGCTGGATGAGAAAAAAGATCACCCCCCGCTTGCCCAGGGAAACAAGGCGCTCAAGTTCGGCCAGGTGTTTCTGCCCCCGTGTGGTCACGGCATCCGGGAACCGCGCAACCCCCTCTTCAACAAGGGTGCAGTTTTTTACTTCCACAAAGCACTCCTCTCCGGCCCCGTTGGAGAGCAGCAGGTCGAGCCGGGTGTGCTCACCGCTCTTCACCTCGGGCCGAACCGAGGTGTAACCGGAAAGCTCCGGCACAAGCCCCCCGGCAATGGAGTCCCGGACCAGCTTGTTGGGAACCAGGGTGTTGATGCCGATGAGGGTGGAGGGCAGCTCCATCAGCTCCCAGGTGTAGTTGAGCTTTCGCCTGGGGTTATCGCTCTCGGAGAGATAGACCCTTGCGCCGGGGGTGGAACACCCCCGCATGGATCCGGTATTGGGACAATGGGCCGTGACCACGTCCCCGTTTTCAAGTTTCACATCCGCCAGAAACCGTTTGTACCGCTTTACAAGGGTACCTGGAATCAATTTCGGTAATACATGTCCGTTGTAAGCCATTTCCTGCATGCGCTCCTATGATTTCTCCAATAAAATTTCAAGATCCCCAGGGCTCATCTCCTCCCTGATGCCGAACCGAGTCAAGCAAAAGTCATACCGGACCGGATCCAGGGGGGAGAGTTGCCTGAACCCCCGGGTGATCTCCAGGGCGGTTGCGAGGTTGGCCTGTTTTCGGCGGGTAAAGCCCAGCAGGACGCCCACGCGAAACATGTGGGTGTCCAGGGGAACCACCAGGGCCGATCCCGGAATTTTTTCCCAGCCGCCGGGGTCGATCCGGTCCTGCCGGACCATCCACCTGAGAAACAGGTTGTTGCGTTTGCAGGCACTCTTCCTGTCGGGATCAGCGGCAAGTATGCCGGTCTCCCCCCTGGCGGAGATCTCCTTGATAAAGACGGACAGGGCCGGGATCACGGTTACGTGGTCCGGGGAATACCCCTGGAGAAAGCAGGCTTCCAGGGACCCGAACCGGTTGAGCACATCCCTGACCCCCAAAAGCAGGGTGGAAAGGTGGGCGCCGGTGGTGAACCGGTACTTGAAGTCCTTAAAATCACGGATAATATCTCCCTCATCCCGACTCAGCAGATAATCCCGTGGCGAGGGCCCGAGGATTTCAAGCACCCGGGACACGGCCTTGAGAATCTGGGCCACCCGGCCATAGGCAAGGAGGGCGGCAACAAGCCCTGCGATCTCCCGCTCACCGATCCCGGGATAATCATAAAGGAACTGGAGGGGGTCGGGGGCCACGTAATCCCGCCTGTTGTAGCGGCGATAAATGTCATCAAGTCTCTTTTTCAACATATGGTACGATTCCTGTTCGTTTTTTACCTTGACTAAAAACATGAGCTACACTTTAATGGACATTCCGTTTATTACAGAATCACGGGTTATCCCGCTGAAACAGCAATATATATACAACGTCATCAATCCTAAGGAGCAATCAGCATGCTGAATGACAAAAAAATAGGTTTTATTGGATGTGGTAACATGGGAGAGGCTCTCATCAGCGGTCTTGTTCTTTCCGGGGCGGCAAAGCCTGAAAATATCATCTGCTCGGATGTAAGACCGGACCAGCTCGATTCCGTCCATGAAAAATACAAGATTGTCACCACAACCAACAACCTTGAAGTGGTTCACTGGTCGGAAATCGTGATCTATGCCACAAAACCCCAGATCCTCCACACCGTTCTCAGGGAGACGGCGCCGGCCCTTGACATGTCCAAGCTGATCATCTCCATTGCCGCGGGCGTTCCCCTGGCCGCCATTGAATCCTGCCTGGACAGAAAACTTCGCCTGATCAGGGTGATGCCCAACATCTGCGCCTTTGTCAAGGAGAGCGCCACGGCGATCGCGGCGGGAAAGAACGTGCTCAACGGAGACATCGAACTTGCAAAAGCCGTGTTCGACTCGGTGGGCAAGAGCGTCTTTATCCAGGAAAACGTTCTCATGGACGCCTTTACCGGGTTGAGCGGCAGCGGACCGGCCTACATCTTCATGGTCATCGACGCCATGGCGGACGCAGGGGTCAAGATGGGACTGTCCAGGAAAGACTCTCTCTTCCTGTCCACCCAGACCGTCATGGGTGCGGCCAAAATGCTCCTTGAATCCAACGAGCATCCGGGCGAACTCAAGGACAGGGTCACCTCCCCCGGCGGAACCGCCATTGCCGGCATTCATACCCTGGAGCAGGGCGGCCTCAGGACCACCATGATCAATGCCGTGGAAGCGGCATCAAAACGCTCCACCGAGCTTGGTGAGCTGATGATCAAAAACTTTGCCGAAAATAACGCGAAATAGACGCGTCATCCCAGGGTGCCCAGGAGTTCGGCATAGGGCTCCATGAGCCGGGGCTGTGCCTTGAAGAGCCGTTTCAGGCCCAGCACGGCCCCCTGCCGCAAGGGCGCGTACTCCAGATAGTTACCCTCTGAATCCACATAGGAGATGAGGATCTTGTGAAACTCCCTGGCAAGCCCGTCGTGCTCGGCCATGATCTCCCCCATGGCCTCGGGCGCGCCCCATCCGATCCCGCCGGATTCATCGTTCAAACTCCACATGAGGCGCCGCATCACGATCCTGGCCGCCTCCATCTCCTGGTCGGCAAGGGCGGCCACCACTTTTCCCATGGCGGCCACGGCCCTTGTCTTTATTCTTTCATCACTGCTCTGTATATAGGAGAAAAGCGGGTTGACCACCCGTTTTGGGGGGAAACCCAGGATCTCCTCCGGAAAGGTGTGACCGTCATTCCGGGAAAGAAGCCCATGCACCTTTTTCTTAAGCGTCTTCATCCCATTCAATGCAATCTCCCCTGCAGCTCTTGATGATCTCATTAATATCCTCTTCCGGGTAGTCGTCCGTCTCAAGCACCTCAATGTACCCTGCATGATTCTTTCTGAAAATGTAGGGGCATAAATCGGTGCAGATGTCGCAAAGGACACATCCACTCAAATCAATTTCCGGTCTTTTCAACGTCTCTTTCGCACTCCTTCCACCAGCCCTTTCTCATGTGGTTATCCCTCTCTTTTCTTGCAAGCTCCCTCAGTTTGAAGCCTGAATCCAGGAGAACACCGTACAAGATACCGCATCCCGAATCCTCCCGCTCTTCATCCCCTTTCCGGGCCAGAAGAATCATCTGCTCCGCAAGTTCAAGGGCCTTTAAAATGTTGTTGTCGCATGGTTTCTGCAGCATCTGGAAATAGTCTCCCGCCTGTTTAACTAATGATTTCTTCCGTGAATGGAACAGTGCAGCAACCGTGCCACCTTGATTCTTCAGGTCCGCTCCGGCAGTGGTAAGGCGTCCGGGCCGTTGATCCGGGGTTCCCGGCCCTTGACACCCCTGTCTCATTGCATCAAAATCGTATGATACGGTTATGTTGCAATGAGACATGTCTGCTTCCCGGCCCGGGTCCCTTTCCAGGGTAAGCTCCCTCTGGCACAATAGTTGCTTTTCTGTAATTCAGCTTTCGATCCATGGAATAATTAAAAAGGCCCATGGTAAAATCCGGAAGTTTGGTTTATAGATTATTTAATTGGCAATTCTCGATCAGCGACGGCGTACTCCCCTTGCCCAAGGGCGCTGTTGTCCTGACCGGACCAATGTTCATTCACCAATCATAGGAGAAACCATGGATCCTGTTTTTCTATCAAGGCTTCAGTTTGCCGCTGCAACCATGTTCCATTTCCTGTTCGTTCCCCTGACACTGGGGCTTTCCATCATTATCGCCTACATGGAGACCCAATACGCCAGAACCGGGGATACAAGATACCTGAGAATGACCAAATTCTGGGGTAAACTCTTTTTGATAAATTTCGCCGTCGGCGTTGTCACGGGCATCACCCTGGAGTTCCAGTTCGGCACCAACTGGTCGAGGTATTCGGAATATGTGGGGGATGTGTTCGGCTCCCTGCTCGCCATTGAGGCCACCGTCGCCTTTTTCCTGGAATCCACCTTCATCGGAATCTGGATATTCGGCTGGAAAAAGCTCTCCCCCAGGGCCCATGCCGGTGTTATGTGGCTTGTGGCCATTGCGGGCAACTTCTCGGCCATCTGGATACTTACTGCCAACGGGTTCATGCAGCATCCCGTGGGCTACACCATCCGCAACAACAGGGCTGAGATGACCGACTTCACCGAGTTGTTGTTCAACAAATTCTCCATACTCGAAATTCTCCACACCGTTCCCTCGGCCTGCCTGCTTGGCGCATTTTTCGTCATGGGTGTCAGCGCCTATCACCTTTTGAAAAAACAGCACGTGGAGCTATTCCACCGCTCCTTCAGGATTGCTCTGGTGTTCGGTTTTGTCTCCGCCCTTGTTGTCGCCTTTACCGGGGATCTCCACGGCGTCCATGTGGCCGAGGTCCAGCCGGCCAAGCTTGCCGCCATGGAGGCCCACTGGGAAACCACGGCGGAAGCCCCCATCGTTCTCTTTGCCTGGCCCGACCAGGAAGCTGAAAAGAACCTCTGGGAATTCGGTTCCATCCCCGGCCTCTTGAGCTTCCTTGGATTCCACGACTTCAACGCAACGGTTCGGGGCCTTGCCGACTTTCCCAAGGAGGACCGGCCCCCGGTGCTTCTCACCTTCATCGGTTTCAGGGTCATGGTGGGCCTGGGTACTTTGTTCATCCTCCTCACCCTGATCGGCCTGATCAAGCGCAACCGTCTTATGGAGTCCCCCGGCTATCTCAAGATCATGCTCTGGGCCATTCCCCTGCCCTACATCGCCATCGAGATGGGATGGATGGTGGCCGAGGTGGGACGACAGCCCTGGATCGTCTACGGGTTGATGAGAACCTCCGAGGCGGCCTCGCCAATCGCGGGCTACCAGGTGCTGATCTCCCTTGTCGCTTTTGTCCTTGTCTACGGCCTGCTGGGCGCGGTGGGATTCTTTCTCATGGCCAAAAACGCCATCAAAGGGCCGGCTCCGGAAGAGGCCTAGCATAAGGTTTACCATTAACATGTTCTTTCAAACTCATATTCACAAAAACAGGAGCGTACAATCATGATATTGCAGACAACCTGGTTCTTTCTATGGGGCCTTTTATGGGCGATCTTTTTCATGACGGACGGATTTGACTTTGGCGTTGGAACCCTCTATCCCTTTCTGGGGAAAACCGATACGGACCGGCGGATGATGATCAATTCCGTGGGTCCCCTCTGGGACGGCAACGAAGTATGGCTGATCACCGCTGGAGGCGTTACCTTTGCCGCCTTTCCCAAAGTGTATGCGGTGATGTTTTCAACCCTCTACACTCCCCTGCTGCTGATACTCTTCGCCCTTATTCTCAGGGGCGTTGCCTTTGAATTCCGGGGCCAGATCGACTCCCCTGGTTGGAAGCGGATCTGGGACGCCTGCATCTTTGTGGGAAGCGCGGCCCCCGGCCTTCTTTTTGGCGTGGCCTTTGCCAATATCTTCAGGGGCATCCCCTTTGACAGCCAGGGAATTTACCATGGGCACCTTCTCATGCTCCTCAACCCCTACGGCTTCCTCGGGGGCGTCCTCTTCCTGGTTCTCTTCATGGTCCACGGCGCCAACTGGCTTGCCATCAGGACCGGCGGGGATCTCCACGACAGGGCGGTGGCAACGGCCCATAAACTATGGGTCCTCCTTGTCGCCCTGGCGGTTCTCTTTCTTGGCGCAAGCTTTTTCGCCACCTCCCTCTATGACAACTATGTCAAATACCCGGCCCTGTTTCTGATCATCCTTGGGACCGTGGCCGCCCTGCTGGGGATCAAGTTTTTCCTTAACCGAAAGCATTACTTCAAGGCCTGGTTTTCATCGGCCGCCACCATTGTCGGGGCCACTTTTTTCGGCATAGCTGGTCTCTTCCCCGCCCTGTTTCCCTCCCTTACGGACAGCGGGGCCACCCTGACCGCGTTCAATGCGTCCTCGAGTCCCCTGACCCTGAAGATCATGCTCACTGTGGTGGTGCTCTTTCTTCCCCTGGTCATCGCCTACCAGATCTGGGCCTACAACCTGTTCAAGGGAAAAGTGGCCGAAGAGGACCTTGAGTACTGACCCGTAAAATAAAAAAGGACCGACAAAAAGGTGACCGGGAATAACCGTGAAAACCAACCAGCCAAGCAAAAAAAGGAGGTTTAACCCAATGAATATCGACAGAATCGTTCTTGCCGTTGCAGGCGCCATTATACTGATCACCGTTGTTTTTGCGGTTTCCCACAGCATCCACTGGCTATGGGTCACCGCCTTTGTCGGCGCCAATCTTTTCCAGGCGGCATTCACCGGTTTTTGCCCCATTGCCCACATTCTGGAGGCGTCGGGGGTTAAATCGGGAAAAGCGTTTTAAAAGATGAATTAACCACAACAAAAGGAGACCATTATGGACAAGTATGTATGCGATCTGTGCGGTTATGTGTATGACCCGGCAACCGGGGATCCCGACAATGGAATCGATGCCGGAACAAGCTTTGACGATCTTCCGGAAGACTGGGTCTGCCCGGTGTGCGGCGCTGACAAAAGCGAATTCTCAAAGGAGTAATCACAGATAAACAAAAGGCTCCCCCCGGCCTCAAGCCCGGAGGGAGCCTTTTGTTTTCCAGATGCCCCGGGCCTACCACACCTCGGGATAGCCCACATCCATGAACGCCTGTTCAAGTTTCAGCTTGTGCCCCCGCTCCATGGCGGCAAGATCGAGGAACACCTTTTTCTGTTCCTTGTCCAGGCAGTTGTGGGCAAGCATATTATACTCGTTCAAGGCCTGTTCCTCCTTTTTCATGGCAAGGGCGATGGCGTCCGAGGGTTTCATGGCCATGGAGAGTCTGGGTTCATCAACGGTTTCAGCCACCCTGTAGTCAATATCTTCCCTGAAATGGAGAGATATGGTATCACTTTTCAGGATGTTCCTGAGAAGTTTCTCATGCATCTTCTCCTCTTTGGCAAAGTGTTCAAACATCTCCTTGAGATAGGGGTCTTTCACCTTTTCCGCGGCCGCCCCGTAAAATTCCCAAGCCTCTATCTCGTTGGCTATGGCCATGTCGATAATGTTCTTATAGGTCTCAAGATTCATCTTTTCCCCCATTTTACCCATTGATCAAATTTGAATTCGTCATTTTAACGGCGTCAATCTTCCTGGGGCCAGGCCTTGACCTCCTGTTCCGCCACATGGTAACAGAAACGGTCCCATTCAAATTCCCTTAAACTGACCGGACACCTGAGCTTCACCTTCCTTTCCGTCAGGTTCACCACCTCCCAATCGCCTTTTCGGGGACCGCCGTCAATATGGATTTTCTGCCCCGGGTAAAAATCAAACAATGAAAAAACCGTAACCCTGTAACCTTCGGCTGGATCGGCCATATCACTCACCTCCGTTCTTTGCGTCAAACAGGGCCATGTTGTTCGACAGCATCTCCCCTGTCAAAAGATCCGCCATGGCCCAGCGGTAATGCAGAGCCCGGACTTGGGGGATCAACCTGTGTTTCGCCACCGTGGCGGCGTGGTCGGCGGCCCGGATGAGGATTTCGCTCAAAAGACCGATGCCCTGGCCCCCGACGCCAATGAGGTATGCATTGAATTCATCCATTTTTCATCTCGCTGTTTATCTTTCTGGTGCGGGCATGTTCGGGGCAGGGTTTATAAGGACTGATGGCCGATGTGGGGCAGGAGTCGAACATCGTCTTTAATGGTCAAAACTCCCGCCCCCATGTAACAAACTCTCAGGCGGCAAGCTCCTTTTTGAGCCAGTCCCTTACCTCGCCGTCAACCGCGTATACCCCCTGGTGCTTACCCTGGGAGTTGATAACTTTTTGTTCGAGGTTCCTGGGAAGCCGGAAAGTTGCAAGCTCTTCGGAATCAAATCCCTTCCGCCGCACCAGGGTGACGATGGGCGTTTTTTTCCAGGTGTTGAGCACAAAATAGACTGTCTCGTTATCGTTATCCCTGGAGTTGTAGTAGGACAGATCCCGTAACGGGCCCCATTCAAGGTGAAGGGCGATCGCCTCCTCAGGTGTCATGTTCCAGTCAACGGAATTGATGATATCAAGGTTCTTTTTTATATCGTTGAGATTCATTAGGCTCCTCCAATTAATGATTGATCCAACGACAATAGATACAGCAACTTCCATGCCATCCAAAAAAAGAGCCGATAAACCCTGGTTTTTTCAGCGCATTAACAGAAAGAAACCCCTTAGCGAAGGACCCGGGAGAGGAGGCAGGTGTCCGCATGTAGACACTTGTGTATCGTTTCAAGGCATAATAGTGTCTCACTCGATTTTTGTACCGGCGTGCTTTTCCACCTGCCGGATGATCCATAATCCAATGTCAAGGCCCGGATCAAGCTCTTCCATGGGGATTTCGACCCGGGCCATGGATTTGTGCCCCCCGGCGGACCCAACGGCTTCAAAGGCCTGCTTTGCGGTGGTGCCCGCGTTTTTCCGAAGGCCGTCATTGCGAAGGATGATGATCAGGGTTGAGTTGTACACCCCCGAGACAATACTCCAGTTGACCGAAGATATTCGCATGAAGAAATCCGCAATGATCACGCACTGGTCCGGGTTGGAGATCTTGCCGGTATGGGCATAGACCCGGTTATGGAGGATGGTCCGGCTCCGTATGGCTGCGGCCAGGGCTTCCAGATGCTCCTCACCCAGTTCTGCCTGCTCGATCCGGGTGAGCAGATGGATGTTGGCAAACCGGTAGAGGTATTGAAAGGCTTTTACGTCCTCAAGGCCCGTCTGGCGCAGGAATCCCGAGGTGTCGGTCTTAATGCCGAGAAGCAGGGCCGTGGCAAGCTTTGCCGACGGCTTGACCCCCGCGGCCTTGAGGTATTCGGTCATCATGGTGGAGCAGGCCCCGTACCCCTGGCGGATATCGTTGAACCGGCCCACATCGCAGGTGAGGGGGTGGTGGTCGATGACAGCGTCATAGCGGAACATGGCAAAGCATTCATGGTGGTCGGGCTGGGAGTCCACCACGACAAAGGCGTTGAAATGACGCTCATTTATTTGGGTTAGGGGAATAAGGCCCGCATCCAGGAGCCGGACCATGGCGAGGTTGTCCGGGCGGCTGATCTCGTTGAAATAGGTGATGGCAACCTCGCTCACCTTGCGCCAGAGCAGCCGTTTCACGGCCATGGCGCTGGCAATGGAGTCCGGGTCGGCATTGATGACGATGAGCACCCTGCTTTCCCCTGAAAAGCAGGCAAGCAATTTTTCAAGTCTCTGTATATTACTCATGGCCCCCTCCGCCGATACGGCTGAAAAAAAGAACAAGCACAATGAAAATATAACCAGCCACCGCAAGGATCGCAAACACCGCATAAAAAGTTCCCAGGGGAGCCAGCACCAGGGCGGTGAGCCAATGGACCGATATCACCACTCCCGAATGGAGACGGATGGGAAAATCCCGGTACCGGCAGATCACGGCAAGGCCGCAGAGGTTCCACCCGTACAGGGAAGCAAAGGTGTGGAGCCGCAACAGCCATTTTGTCTGTTCCGGATCATATCCCGGGGCCATTTGGAGCAGGATGTAGGCAATGCCCGACACGGCCGTGACCAGGAGGAAACCGATTCCGGAAGAGAGGAACTGCTTTTGCTGGAGCCGCCGGCCAAGCCGGCCATAGAGGATCAGGACCGTGACAACCGCGGCAAACAGTGTAAGGGTGACGGCCAGCTGGGGATAGTACCGTTCCAGGAGAATGAAGATGAAAAAGATGATCACACCCAGGTTGATCACCCAGAAACAGACCATGGAAACGATCCCCGCCACCGAATGTCCGTTCTGCCGAATCATGGAGAAGATCACCGACAGGGTGATCAGGGAGAGGGGAAAGGAGAACCCCAGGAAAAAGGTGTTCAGCACCAGCTTCTCCATGTGAACCCAATGCAGGTATTCGTTGTTGACAATGACCAGGGAGGAGAAGACAAGGCCGATGGAAAGGCACAAAAGGGAGGCCTGGTGAAACTTTGCCGACACCGTCGCGGTCAACGAGAAAAAATTCCTGGGAAAGAGGGAAAAACTCTCCACCCGGACCGACTCGACGATCCCGGCAAGAACAAGTGAGAGAAGGATTGTCACGGGATAGAGCTCCAGAAAGGCGGACAGGGCATAGACAATGGATAGCACGAGAAAAGACCCGGATCGGACGGACAGGCGGTCCCGGTTCTCGGAAAACAAAAGAAGAATGGTTCCGCCGGAACAGAGGTTGAACAGAAAGATGTGAAGCCGCTCTAAATCAAGGGTCTCAAGGGGAAAATAGATATTAGCAAACCCGAAGCACAGGGCCGTGATCATCATGGAGGAGAAGAAGATTTTCAACGTTTTAGACATGGGGGGAATCCTTTCCGGAAAAAGCCGTCAACAGGGCGCCGGGCCGTTCATGCCAGGCAAAGAGCGCTTCTGCGGAATCGTTGATCCGGGACTGTTTTGAATAGATGGTATCAGGCAATGGAACCTCCCTGTAAACAAAGCAGGTCTATAAATTAACTACAGTTTTGGGACTCATTTTTCAAGTCCCTTTGTTTCCCCGGTGTAGGACAGCAATTTTCATGCCTGCCGGGACCGGCATCCCCTGGATTTTCCATTGAATATCTGTCCGGATGTGCTACTATGGCCATTTGTCAATTTGCCCGGATCATGGGTAAAACGGCTCAACAATACGGCACAAATCAGGAGGGAAAGATCAAACAAGCGCAAGAGGGGCATGGGCCCGCAAAACCCGCAACCGGATCGGCCTGGTTCCGGGATCTTGTTAAATTCTCCATGACAGCGGCTATTATCATCTGGCTTATCCACAAGGGGGCCGGCGCCATTGAGTACAACTGGCAGTGGTATCGCATTCCCCGGTATATCGCCGCCCTTGGTGACCGGGGATTTGTTCCGGGACCGCTTCTTGAGGGGCTTGGGGTCACCCTCAAGGTCTCCCTGTTCTCCCTTGTGCTGTCGAGCCTGTTCGGCCTTGTGGCCGCCCTGTGCAGGCTCTCAAACCTTCTCTCCCTCAGGGCCCTGGCAAGGCTGTACCTTGAACTTGTCCGCAACACTCCATTGCTGGTGCAGCTTTTTTTCATCTACTTTGTGCTCTCCCCGGCAATGGGATTCAGCCGGTTTGCCGCGGCCGTCCTCACCCTGGGCCTGTTTGAGGGGGCCTATGCCTCCGAGATCATCCGGGCGGGCATCACGGCTATTCCCCAGGGCCAATGGGAAGCGGCCTTCTCCCTGGGGATGGGGCGGTACCACACCTACCGCCACATCGTCCTTCCCCAGGCCCTCCGGGTCATGCTGCCGCCCCTCACAAGCCAGATGATCTCCCTTATCAAGGATTCGGCCCTGGTGAGCACCATCGCCGTGTACGATCTGACCATGAAGGGCCAGGAGATCATGGCCGAGACCTATCTTGTGTTCGAGATCTGGCTCGCCATCGCCGCCATTTATCTTGCCGTCACCCTGACCCTCTCCATGGCCACCCGGGCCATGGAAAAAAAGCTGTCCACAAACGGATAATTTTATGATATCGCACAATGGAAACAATCAAGATTCTCGGGAAAAATTCCCCTTTCTGTTAGACATTTTCTCTATCAGTGGGAAGAAGCCCCTCATCTTATAATCCACCATCCCCAAGGAGAATATCCATGAAACCATTGCCCCGTTCCATCAACGTTCTTATCATGGCCGCCGTTGTCTTTTGCCTGGCAGGATTCAGCGCCTTTGCAGCTCTACCAAAGCCCAACCCGGACAGTATGGTTGAGCAGGTCCTGAAACGGGGCGTTCTGCGGGTGGGCATGTCCACCTTTGTGCCCTGGGCCATGAAGGACAAGACCGGCAAGCTCATGGGCTTTGAAATTGACGTGGCAACCAGGCTTGCCAAGGACATGGGGGTCAAGGTGCAGTTCATCCCCACCAAGTGGTCCGGCATCATTCCCGCGCTGCTGACGGGAAAGTTCGACATCATCATCGGCGGCATGGGGATACTGCCCAGCCGCAACCTCAAGGTCAACTTCTCCAACCCCTACGACTACACGGGAATGTCCATGGCGGCGAGCACCACCATGGCAAAGGGGTTTTCAGGGCTCGAGGCCTTTAACCGGCCCGATGTCGTCCTGTCGGCACGCCTGGGTTCAACAGGGGTGGCCGCCATAAAGAAACACCTGCCAAAGGCCCGGATACGCATGTTCGACGACGAGGCCCAGGCCTTCCAGGAAGCCATCAACGGCCGGGTCCACGGGGTGGTCTCCTCGGCCCCCACCCCGGCATTCCAGGTGATTAAGCATTCCAGCAAGCTGTTTCTCCCCCTCGAGGATACCTTCACCAGGGAGCCCATCGGCTTTGCCGTGAAAAAGGGGGATTTCGACACCATCAACTTCCTCAACAACTGGATCCACTACGTTGCATCCGAAGGGTGGTTCAAGGAGAGAAAAACATACTGGTTCAAGACCCGGGAGTGGGAGACAAGGCTCAATTGATTGAAAAGAATCCCAAGCTGACGGTACTGGACCTGGTGGTGTTCGCCCTGGTGGGATCGGGGGTTGCCTGGCTCATGGTGACCATCACCCTTGAATCCCAATACAACTGGCAATGGGAGACCATTCCCCAGTACATCCTCCGCTTTGACGACCCTGCCGGAAGATGGGTGCCCGGCATGATCCTCACAGGACTTTTGATCACCCTCAGGCTCTCCTTCTGGTCCACCCTTGGGGCCCTTGTCATCGGAACGGTGATGGGCATCATGAAGGGGGGACCCAGCCGGTATTTACGGATGGTGGCCACGGCCTACGTGGAAACCATCCGCAACGTGCCGGTGATCGTCTGGATCTTCATTTTTTATTACTTCCTGGGGGAGATCATTGTCCCGTTCCTGGGACTTGACCGGGCCGCCGCCATGGAGGATGGGCTTTTAAGGAATCTTTTGACGACCTTTGTCTCGGACCCTTCCCACCTGCCGGTCTTTTTCTCCGGCACCGCAGCCCTTGCCCTTTACGAAGGCGCTTATTTTACGGAGATCATCCGGGCCGGGGTGGAATCCGTTGAAAAGGGCCAGTGGGAGGCCTCGGCCGCCCATGGCCTCACCCGGTTCCAGCAGCTCAGGCATGTGATCCTTCCCCAGGCCCTGGTGCGGGTGCTCCCTCCCATGGCGGGCCAGATCATCTCCACCATCAAGGACTCCTCCATCGTCTCCGTGATCTCCATACAGGAACTCACCTTCCAGGGCATGGAGCTCATGTCGGCCACCTTTCTGACCTTTGAGGTGTGGATCACCGTGCTTTTCCTCTATTTTGCGGTCTGCTTCTGCTGCTCCATGGGTGTGGCGGGGATCGAGAAACGCATGACGCGGCAAAAGGCATAACCCCGCTTACCCCGGACAGAAGAAATAAAGCAAAAAAACCGACCCCTTTTACGCCCGGCAGAGGAAATGAAGATGATAGGGGTCGTGGGCCATGGACTGGGCATCGACCTTTTCAAAACCGGCCTTCTCCAACATGGCAACGGCCTTTTCCCGTCCCCACATCATCCCAAGACCCGCCCCCTTGCAGTTCAGACCCACGGGCATGCAATGCATGAGACTCACGGTGTAGAGAAAGGGACCCAGGGGGTGGTCCATGTTGCCGGCCGGGTCCGTGGCCGCGGCGATGTCCACCATGGAGAAGATGCCGCCCTTTGCCAGTATGGCAACCACGCTCTCAAGGGCCTCATGGGGCCGGGTCTGGTCGTGGATGGCGTCAAAGGCCATCACATAGTCGAACCGATTTTCATAACCGGGGTCATCCTTCAGGGCGGCCGCATCCGCCACACAATACTCGGCATTGGAAAGCCCGAGCGTAGCGGCATCGGCGTTTGCCTTGGCAATGGCGAGTTCATGGTTGTCTATCCCCAGGAAACGGCTGTTGGGGAACGCTTCTGCCAGAAGATTCATGGCCACTCCCTCACCGCAGCCGAGATCGCAGACCCGGATACCCTCTTTCAGCCGTTTCAGGAGACGGCCGTCGTCCACAAAAGGAACAAATTGGTCCACCAGGAGCTTCTGGTGCCGGGCATCGGAGATCTCCCCCATAAAAGCCTGGAAATCCGGGTACTGGGAAAAGGGCACCCCCTCTCCCGTGACAAAGCCGTTGCTTACGGCCTCCATGGCACAGGAGGTGAGAAGGGGCATCTCCTGGGCATAAACCCCCAGGTTGGCGTCCCCCGCCCGTCTGGTCAACATGGCGGCGTGTTCCTTTGGCAGATGGTAAAGGGGCTCGCCGGCCTCGCCGGTTGAAATCTCGACGATCCTGCCCATGGCCATGCTGCCCAGCCACTCCCGCAGATATCGTTCGCTCAATCCCGCCGCATCCGCGATCTCCCCGGGGGCCGCGGGCGCGTCAAGGTCATCCATGACATCAAAGATCCGGTGTTTATACCCAAGGGCCATGGCAAGGGTCAGGGCCCCGCCATTGAGAATATCCATCATCCTCTGTCCGAATTGTTCCTGCTTTTCCATCACTGTTTCATCTGCTGTTTCAACCATCGATTCCATCCTTTCTATTTTATGGGGTCAGGCGTTCACGTACCCCCGCCGTCACGGCAAGGGGCCCGCCGCTATCAAATCCTATCTTTTCCAAGTCAGGCTCTGGTATGGCACTGACCGCATTTCACCGGCCCTGAAGCCTGATTTTCCTTCTTGAGTTTCCGGTGGCAGGAGATGCACTTGCTGTTCATCACCTGTTTTTTCTTGAGGCTGCCGTTGGCTTTCATCTCCTGGATCACCCCGGCGCTTTTGGGGAAAAGGTCATGGCAGGCCTCACAGTCGCCCAGGGCATCCTGATGCATATGATGGGGAAAATTCACCGGCCCCCGCTTTCCACCGTCCATGGAGAACCGTTCGGAGCCCCGGTCCATGCCTGCGCCGACCATCACAACAGCAACAAAAAACAAAATGAAAAACGTGGAAAACGCCCATCTTTTTTGCATACTCATTGCCTCCTTTAACGTTAGAATTATTTTCCCAGGATCAACAGGGCCCCGGGGAAGGGGAAATACCTGTTGCCATTTCAACCGCCCCCCCTGTATAATTGGTGGCATTATAGCAATCGGAACCCTTTTTACAAGAACAAGAAATACCCCAGCAAGAATTACTGGGAGTAATTGTTAAAAACAAGATGGCTTGACTCCCGGCAGCTCGTTTCCCAGCAAATCACCTGGCACGAACTTTGCTTATCTGATGCTAACAAAATAACGGTTGTTTTAATACAGGGAGTTATAAATGAAGCTCAAAATAGGAACCAAGGTCAATATCCTTATCGTTGTATCCCTTCTGCTTGTTGGCGGGATTGCCATTTTTCTTTCGGCATCGGCCCTTCAAAAGGAAGGAGATCGCGCCATCAACGAATACAGAACCGGGGTGATGAACGAAAAAACACAGATGCTCAAGGAGATGGTGAGAATCGTTCACGCCATGGCCCAGGACCACCTGACGGACGGACAGAGAGAGGGGACGCCCCTATCCGAAATCAAAAAAGATGCTCTGGAGTCCATCGGCGCCCTTCGCTATGGAGAGGATGACTCCGGGTATTTCTTTATTTACGATTCAGCCGGCATCAACATTCTTCTGCCCCCAAAGCCGGAGGCCCAGGGGACGAATATGATCAACACAAAGGATCCCAGCGGGGTCTATGTGATCAAGGAATTGCTAAAGGCCGCAAAAAGCAGCAGGCAGGGGGGCATGTTCGAATATTTATGGGCCAAACCCGGACATGACAAGCCGGTTGGAAAACTCAGCTTTGCCAAACGCTTTGACGCCTGGGACTGGAACATAGGTACGGGCATCTACACCGACGATGTGGATACGGTGCTTGATAAAAAGGCCGCGGAGATAAAAGCCCAGATATCTTCTCAGGTACTTACGGTTTGCTTTGTGATCATCGTTTTTATCGCCATTTCCCTTATTGCCGGTTATTTTGTCATTTCCAAGGGGGTGGTGGGCCCCATCAGAAGGATGATCCTCATGTTAAAGGATATCGCCGAGGGGGAAGGCGACCTGACCCAACGGATAAAAGCCACCTCCGGGGACGAAACCCAGGAGTTGGCGGACTGGTTCAATCACTTCATCGAGAACGTCCAGGCCATGATTAAAGAGATAAAGGACAATTCCGGGAAACTCACCGACTCCTCCCAACTGCTGGCCGGAATATCGGACCAGATGAACGAGGTCTCCGAAGGAACCGCATCCCGGGCCAATACCGTGGCCGCCGCCTCCGAGGAGATGAGCGCCAACATGACGTCGGTTGCGGCCGCCATGGAAGAGGCCTCAACCAATATCGGCATTGTGGCTTCCGCCTCGGAGGAGATGACCTCCACCATCAGCGAAATCGCGTCCAATGCGGAAAATGCCAGGGGCATAACGGACAATGCCGTCACCCAGACCGGCAACGCCTCGGACCGGGTCAACGAACTGGGGAAAGCCGCAAGGGAGATCGGCAAGGTTGTTGAAACCATCACCGATATTTCCGATCAGGTCAACCTTCTGGCCCTCAACGCCACCATAGAGGCGGCAAGGGCCGGCGAAGCTGGAAGGGGGTTTGCCGTCGTGGCCAACGAGATAAAGGAACTCGCCAACCAGACCACGGAGGCCACGGGGGAGATCAAATCCCGGGTCCAGGACATTCAGGACTCCACCCAGGATACGGTCACTCAGATTTCAACCATTGCAAAGGTGGTGGCGGAGATCAACGACATTGTCTCAACCATCGCGACGGCCGTTGAAGAGCAGTCCGTGACGACGAGGGAGATTGCCGAAAACGTTTCCCAGGCCTCCCAGGGTATCGGAGAGGTGAACGAAAACGTCTCCCAGGCCTCCATCGCCTCGGGGGAAGTCTCCCGGGAGATCTCAGAGGTGACCGTCTCCTCGAGCGAGATGACCAACTCCAGCTCCCAGGTGAAACTCAATGCCCAGGATCTGTCCGAACTTGCCGGGCATTTGTCCGCCATGGTGGGGAAATTCAAGGTGTGAGGGATTAAAGGGGGGGGCACCCTTGCCATATAAATGCCCGCCCAATGCCAATAAAGCAACTGTTGTCTCAATATAGGAGGTAGAGATGAAGCTTAAAATTGGAACCAAGGTCAACCTTCTTATTGTTGTATCGCTCCTGTTTGTTGGCGGGGCTGCCATTCTGTTTTCGGCATCGGCCCTTCGGAAGGAGGGGGAACTCGCCATCAGCGAGTACAGAACCGGGGTGATGAACGAAAAGACACAGATGCTCAAGGAGATGGTGAGGATCGTTCACGCCATGGCCCGGGATCACCTGGCGGACGGACAGGACAGGGGGATTCCCCAGACCGAGATAAAAAAGATGGCCCTGGACGCCATTGGCGCCCTTCGCTACGGTGAGGACGACACAGGGTATTTCTTTATTTTTGATTCAGCAGGGATTAACATTCTTATGCCCGTAAAGCCGGAGGTCCAGGGTACAAACATGATCGACACAAGGGATCCCAACGGGCTCTATGTGATGAAGGAACTGATCAAGGCCGCTAAAAGCAGCAGGCAGGGGGGCATGGTAGCATATCTCTGGCCCAAACCCGGACATGACAAGCCTGTTGCGAAACTCAGCTTTTCCAAACGCTTTGACGCCTGGGACTGGAACATCGGCACGGGCATCTATACCGACGATGTGGATGCGGTTCTGGATGAAAAAGCCGAGGAAATAAAGGCCCAGGTATATTCCCAGGTAGTAAAGGTCTGCCTGGTGATTTCGTGCATTATCGTCATCTCCCTTGTTGCCGGCTATCTTGTTATTTCCAGGGGAGTGGTGGGCCCCATCAGAAAGATGATCCATATGTTAAGGGATATCGCCGAGGGAGAAGGCGACCTGACCCAGAGGATAGAATCCACCTCCGGGGATGAGACCCGGGAACTGGCGGACTGGTTCAATCTCTTTATTGAGAACGTCCAGTCAATGATCACGGATATAAGGGACGATTCCGAGAAACTTACCGATTCCTCCCACCTGCTGGCCGGGATATCGGACCAGATGAACGAGGCCTCACAAGGGACGGCCGCACGGGCCGAAACCGTGGCAACCGCCTCCGAGCAGATGAGCGCCAACATGGCCTCGGTTGCGGCCGCCATGGAAGAGGCCTCAACCAATATCACCATTGTGGCTTCCGCCTCGGAGGAGATGACCTCCACCATCAGCGAAATCGCGTCCAATGCGGAAAATGCCAGGGGCATAACGAACAATGCCGTCTCCCAGACCGGCAGCGCATCGGACCGGGTGAACGAACTTGGGAAAGCCGCAATGGAGATCGGCAAGGTGGTTGAAACCATCACCGATATTTCCGAGCAGGTCAATCTTCTGGCCCTCAACGCAACCATCGAGGCTGCAAGGGCCGGCGAGGCGGGAAGGGGGTTTGCCGTGGTGGCCAACGAGATAAAGGAACTCGCCAACCAGACCTCGGAGGCCACGGGGGAGATCAAATCCCGGGTCCAGGATATTCAGGACTCCACCCGGGATACGGTATCTCAGATTTCAACCATCGCAAAGGTGGTGGCGGAGATCAACGACATTGTCTCAACCATTGCCACGGCCGTTGAAGAGCAATCCGTGACCACCAGGGAGATAGCCGAGAACGTATCCCTGGCCTCCCAGGGCATCGAAGAGGTGAACGAGAACGTCTCCCAGGCCTCCATCGCCTCGGGGGAAGTCTCCCAGGAGATCTCGGAGGTGACCGTCTCCTCGGGTGAGATGACAAACTCAAGCTCCCAGGTGAAACTCAATGCCCGGGATCTGTCCGAACTTGCCGGGCATCTGTCCGCCATGGTGGGGAAATTCAAGGTGTGAGGGTTTCAAGGGCCTTGACGATCATGCCGAGATCCGGGCGGCGGTTGATGTCCGACACATGGATGAATCGAATCACTCCTTTCTTGTCGATGATAATGATGGCACGCTCTGCCGTGCCGTCACTCCGCAGGATACCAAAGGCATCGGCGACACGGCCGTGGGGCCAGAAATCCGAGAGCACTTCGAACCAGAGATCGCCCATGGCCCGGGTCCAGGCGTGGAGGGAGGCAAGGTTGTCCACGCTGATCCCTAAGAGCACGGCATCGTGCCGGTCAAACAGGGGTTTTGTGATGTTATACCCCGGCCACTGGTCGGAACAGACCGGGGTCCAGGCTGCTGGGATAAAGGAGAGAACAACGTTTTTCTTTCCCCGGAACATACCCGGGCCGACCCTGCGGCCGGACAGGGCCGGCAGGGTGAAATCCACGGCCGTCTCCCCCACTTTTACCTTGAGCCGGCTGTCCCTGGGTTTCAAGGGACCCGGGTCATATACGGATGTGCCGAAGGCCGTTGACAGGCAATGGCCTGGAGTCGGCATTAGCACCATTATAAACAACACGATCCAAAAACGCAGTCCCATGGGTCACCTCCTGTTTTCGGTTTGTTCAAGGATCATCTCAAGAAACGCTTTGGGATCGCCGATCCCCCCGGGCCTTGAGAAAATAACCTGAAAAGCCCCCCCTTTCGACCTTGCCAGACAGATGAAGTAGGGGGTTTTGACCTCTCCTATGGCCTTGTGGATCGCGAAATCGCCATCCGGAAATAAGGGGAAAGAGATGCCGTAGGCGGTACGAAAAAAATCCACCTCAAACGGGGTGTTGCCCGCCCCGATGCCCATGAGCCTGACGTCCGCACCGGGTGTTCCGGGTTTCCGGAGAAGCTCGTGAAACCGGTTGACCCTGGGCGCTTCCCGCTGGCAGTAGGGACAGTACATGCTGAAGATTTCAACGATCACGACCCTGGCACCGATATCCGCCATGGTGAATGTGGGGTTGCTCCCGAGCCCCAGGTACTCCCGCATCTCCCGGGCCTCGGGGGCGGCAAGTTCAATCAGGGTGAGTCCCTCGCCGATCCCGGAAGGGTCCATTGCCGGGACCATGGAAGGGATAAACAGCAAAAAGGCAAAAAAGATCCAATGCAAGGTGCACCTCCTTTTAACCGGGAGTAGAGAAAATTGGGGAATCAAACAATTATTCATAGATACCACACCTTTGGTCACAAAAAAAGTGACACCGTTGATTCTTTTTTTCGCTCCCTGGCCGGTTCGGTCCCGGAGACGGCAGAGAAAAAAGGATTGACCTCCCCATGGCGATGGATTATGAAATCATATATCCACTTTTAAAAAAACTGCACCGGGGACATCCCATGATTCTCAGGAAGCTTAAGATAAAAAACAAGCTGCTCGTATCGTTTCTGCTCTTTTCCCTGCCCATTATCCTGGCAATGGGGGGAGTGGTCTATGTTCAGGTCAAACATGTGCTGGAAACCAGCATCGAACGGGAACTGAAAAACACCACCGATTCCCTGGTCACCATGATTCAAACCTCGGCCGCCGTGTCTATCCGAAACCGGTTGCGGGCAATCGCGGAAAAGAACCTGGATATTGCCGAATACTACTATAACAAGCACCGTTCAGGCCTCATCACAAGATCCCGGGCCATTGCGTCCATCAAGGAAGCCTTTCTGTGCCAGTCCATCGGCCATAGCGGTTATATCTACTGCATTGACAGCAAAGGAACGGCCCTTGTTCATCCCAAGGGGGATGTTGAGGGGACCGATCTTTCAGAATACGACTTCATAAAAGAGCAGATCCGCATCAAGGACGGCTATCTCGAATATTTCTGGAAAAATCCCGGAGAAACGGAAAAACGGCCCAAGGCCCTCTACATGACCTATTTCAAGCCCCTGGACTGGATCATATCCGCCTCCTCATACCGGGAGGAGTTCAAAGACCTCATCGACATCGATGATTTCAAAACCAGCGTGCTCTCCTACCGGTTCGGTAAAACCGGCTACGCCTATATGCTGGATGACGAGGGCACCCTCATCGTTCATCCTAAAAGACAAAAGACCAATATCTTTGAGATCACCGAGTTTCCAACGGATTTCGCGAAGATCATCCTCCGGGAAAAACGGGGCAAGCTGACCTATTTCTGGAAAAACCCGGATGAACCCCAGGCAAGGGAAAAGTTAGTCATGTTCGATTATCTGCCGGAGTATGGATGGTTCGTGGTTTCCTCAGGCTATGTGGAAGAGATATTCGAGCCCCTCAATACGGTCCGGACCATCTTCATCGCCTCCATCATCACCCTTTTTCTCCTCTCCGCCATGGTAAGCTTCC
This sequence comes from Desulfobacteraceae bacterium, assembly GCA_024225635.1. Classification (GTDB taxonomy): domain Bacteria; phylum Desulfobacterota; class Desulfobacteria; order Desulfobacterales; family Desulfobacteraceae; genus Desulforapulum. The sequence goes on from JAAEMK010000497.1 coordinate 314,399, forward strand.
TTGTGAGCGCCTCCATAACCCTCCCCCTGGAACGGTTCATAGGCAAACTGAAGGCGGGCGCCATCGGAAACGACACCATCCGCATGGACTACGACGCGCCTGACGAACTGGGGGATCTTGTCCGCTATTTCAACTCGTTCATGGACAAGCTCGACGGGTACCACGACCAGCTCAAGAACGAAATTGAAGACCACCTCAAGACCCGGAACGCCCTTGAAAAAAGCGAGCTCAAGTTCAAGGCCCTGTTCAATCACTCCTTCCAGTTTTCCGCGATTCTCTCCTCCGCGGGGGTGATCATGGAGATCAACCAGACGGCCCTTGATTTCATCGGCTGCATGGAATCCGAGGTCATGGGCCGTTTTTTCTGGGACACGCCCCTGTGGCGCCACGATACAGATCTCCAGGAACGGCTGAAAGCCTCTGTTCAAACGGCGGCATGGGGCGATGTGGTCCGTTATGAGACCACGAACCTGTCAAAGAAAAGAGAGATCCGCAGCATGGATTTCTCCTTGAAACCCGTGGTGGATGAACACCTGGCCATTGCCTTTCTCATCGCCGAAGCAAGGGATATCACCGAACTGAAACAGGCTGACCGGGAAAAAAACACCCTTGAGAAAAAGCTTCTCCAGGCCCAGAAGATGGAGGCCCTCGGCACCCTGGCAGGCGGAATCGCCCACGATTTCAACAACATTCTCTCAGGCATCTTTGGTTTTTCCCAGCTGGCCCAAAAGCACCTGAACCATCCGGACAGGGCGGCAAAGGATCTCAACAACATCCTGCTATGCGCCAAACGGGCCACCGACCTGGTTCAGCAGATCCTTGCTTTCAGCAGCAAAAGAGACCACGAAAAAAAACCTTTGAAAATCAGCCTGGTGCTCAAGGATGCCCTCAAACTGATCCGGTCATCGATCCCGTCCACCATCAGGATCGAGCAGAACATCCTCTCAAATGCCTCCGTGCTGGCGGATCCCACACAGATTCACCAGGTGATCATGAATCTGTGCACAAACGCCTACCATGCCATGATGGAAACAGGGGGCACCCTGGGGGTCAAGCTGGAAGAGATCACCATCCTGGAAAACCAGGTCATACCCGGGCTGAACCTGTTGCCCGGCAACTACCTCAAGCTTCAGGTAAAGGACACAGGTCACGGAATGGCCCCAACCATCCGGGAAAAGATATTCGACCCCTATTTCACGACAAAGGAGGAGGACAAGGGAACCGGCCTGGGACTGTCAGTGGTGTTCGGGATCGTCAATGAGCACAATGGGCATATCACTGTCTACAGCGAAGAGGGGCGCGGTTCGATTTTCCAGATATTTTTCCCGGTCGTGGAGGAAGAAAGCAAGACGGATGCTTTGATCGAGCAAACGGAAGCGTTAACAGGGGGCAGGGAATCGATCATGGTTGTGGATGACGATGAGAGCATCAGGAGTTCGACCCGGGCGCTTCTGGAAGACTTCGGATACAGGGTCAAAACCCATGTGGACGGCGCCCGGGCCTTTGAGGACTTTCAAAAAAATCCCTTTGAATATGACCTGATCCTTACGGACATGACCATGCCCGAAATGACAGGCTACGAACTTGCAAAAAAAGTTCTTGAGTTGAGAAGCGACCAGAAGATCATCATGTGCACCGGCCACAGCGAAAAAATGGACCGCAACAAGGCCCTATCCGCAGGTATCATGGCTTTTGTCACCAAGCCCATGATCACCCGGACCCTCATCTCCATCATACGGGACATCCTTGACGGCAAAGAGGTGGACGGATAATCCAATCCACTTTTTTTCCCTCCCCGCCTTTGAAAAAGGAAGAAAAATGAAGGACAAAATTTCATTGAGAAACAGTATTGGCGGAAAGATAATTATAAGTTTCACCGTTGTCAGTATGATTTCCATCTTAATCATTGCCGGTTTTTCCACAAAAATGACCTCATTTGCCTTGAAAAAGAATGCTTACGAGAAACTCACGGCTGTGCAAAGAAATAAAAAAATGCAGATCGAGACTTATTTCTCGGAAAGGCTTGGTGATATCGAGGTTGCGGCTAAAAGTAAAGATGTTATTGATGCGATTAACGTATTTGATCAGTATGACAAGGAAATGGACATAGGCCCTGGTGAAGAATTTGATATGAGCAGTTCAAAGTCAAACCTTTCCCGAACGTACAAAGACATATATGACGACGTGAATTCCGTCCTGGCAAAATACACCGAGATTTACGGATACTATGACCTGTTTTTAATATGCCATGACCATGGGCACGTAATGTACTCCCGGGCAAAGGAAGGTGATCTGGGTGAGAATTTAAGCGCGGGTAAATACAGGACGACGCATCTGGCGGAACTCTGGAGAAAGGCAAGGGAAGGATTGAAACCTGTTGTTGTGGATATGAAAGCATATGAACCTTCCCGGGGAGCGCCGGCAATGTTTATAGGTTGTCCCATAATTCAGCATGGGAATAAATTGGGGGTTCTTGTCTTTCAGATATCCCTTGAGGAGATAAATCGTATCATGCTGGAAAGGCAGGGCATGGGGAAAACCGGGGAGACCTATCTTGTGGGGTCCGATAAACGTCTGCGATCGGATTCCTATCTTGATCCCATCGGGCATTCCGTAGAAGCATCATTCGCGGGAACGGTTAAAGAGAACGGAGTGGATACGAGGGCTGCCCGGGAGGCGCTTGCCGGAATAGAGGGCCGGAAAATAATACTGGACTATAATGGGAACCGTGTTTTATCCAGTTATACTCCCATAAAGATCCGGGATTTGACATGGGCGCTTATTGCGGAAATAGATGAGTCGGAAATCAGCAAACCTATTGTTTCATTTGCTAAAATCACTATAATTGCAGCATTTGTAATTTTGATTTTCACTACAATCCTGGCAATACTTTTCAGCAGGACCATATCAAAACCCCTGACAGCAGTGACCGCCATAGCCAAGAAAATATCATTTGGTGATTTCAAGCAGGAAAAGTTAATAGTCGCGTCAAAGGACGAAGTTGCTTTACTGGCCATGGCCTTTAATAATATGACCGATACCCTGAATGATGTCGTAGATCAGGCGTATGCTATTTCAGAAGGAGATTACTCTGCCATTGTCACGCCCAGGAGCGACAAGGACAGACTGGGTATGGCGATTCAGCAAATGACTGAAATCCTCAGGGATATGGTAAGGGATGTCACATTGAAGATACGCTATCTGAATGCCGTTCCCGGACCGGTAATAGCCATTGACAAGGAATTTAATGTTGTGTTTGCAAATTCCGCGGTTTCGGAGATCAGCGGCAGAAGCCTTGAACAGATTCAGGGAATGAAGTGTTACGACCTGCTCAGGACCTCCAATTGCAACACGCCTGAATGCCTGGGCGTTCGGGCCATGCGGGATAATTGCGTATGTAATGATGAAACGGTGATTGCCCCATCCGGGAAAAACATTCCGGTGTCCTACACCTCGGCGCCTTTAAGAACAGAGGAGGGCGGTATTGCCGGAGCCATTGAAAGTTATACGGATATTACGAGACTTCAGCTTTCCATTGAACAGAATGAAAAAAGCATATGGTTGGCCGGGGGAATTGGCGAAATCAATAATCTGGCCCGGGGAGAAACGGATATTCGCAAGCTTGCAACAGCGGTGTGCCGATTTCTGGCCGGATACCTGAACGTACAAATTCTCACATTTTACATCATTGACGAAAACCTGCTGCAACTTGCCGGAAGTTATGCATTCCATAAACGAAAAAGCTTGAGTGACACCATTGAAATCGGCGAAGGGTTTGTCGGACAGGCTGCCCTTGAAAAACAGATCATTTCCGTGCTGGATATACCGGATGATTATGTCCGGATACAGTCATCCATTGGTAATTCAAAACCGAGAAACATTGTCGTTGTTCCTTTCCTATATAATGAAATGATTCAGGGCGTGTTGGAAATAGGCTCATTTAAAGAGATATCCGATCAAAAACTGGAGTTGCTGGAAATGATGATGGACCCTGTCGGCATGATATTGCATACCATTAAAGAACAGGATAAAACCAGGGTTCTGCTTGAAGAGACACAACAGCAATCGGAGGAATTGCAGGTTCAGCAGGAAGAGCTGAGAAGTACCAATGAAAGCCTGGAAGAACAAACCCAGCGTCTCAAGGCATCCGAAGAGGAGCTAAGGCAGCAAAGTGAAGAACTCAGGGTGGCCAATGAGGAATTGGAATTGAAACAGGAAGACTTGAAAACTCAAAAAGACAAAATTGAAACCGCGAAAAGTGAGATTGAAACCAAGGCAAGGGAACTGGCTTTAGCCAGTAAATATAAATCACAATTCCTGGCAAATATGAGCCATGAACTCAGGACGCCTCTCAACAGCCTGCTGTTGCTTTCAAAAGGCTTGATGAATAACAGGAAAGGCCATCTTGATCAATCCGAGATTGAGGATGCAAGGGTCATTTATGACGGAGGAAATACCCTATTATCACTTATCAACGATATAATGGATCTTTCCAAGGTTGAAGCAGGCAAACTGGATATCAGGATTGAAGAGGTCGGATTTGATGCATTGACCCGCAATCTTCACGATCTGTTCAGTCCCCTTGCAACAGATAAAGATCTGGTTTTCCGGATAGACGTTGAAGACAATCTGCCCGGATTTATACAAAGTGACGGACAGCGCCTGGAACAGATATTAAAGAATTTTTTCTCCAATGCCATTAAGTTTACGGAAAACGGATCAATTACATTGAGAATCATGCGGCCCGGGGCTGATGTTAAATTCACCAATACCGCTATTCTTGCAGATACGGTTATTGCTTTTTCCGTCATTGACACCGGCATCGGTATTCCCGATGATAAAAAGCAAACTATTTTTGAAGCATTTCAGCAACAGGACGGCTCCACAACCCGCCAATACGGTGGAACCGGCCTGGGACTCACGATCTCAAAGGAGTTGGCGCGTCTTCTGGGTGGAGAGATACAACTGGTAAGCCGGGTGGGTGAAGGAAGCACCTTTACACTCTATTTGCCGGACAAACTTGACCAGGAACACGTTGACCAAGCCCTCCTGAATTCTTCTCTCTCCGAACAGATGAGCGAAGGCACAATAAAATCCGGAAAGAATGGGATAATACCGGAACCGGCCCCACAAGCGTATCAGGCGCCCCAATTCATTGAGGATGACCGTAAAGATATCCGGGAAGGAGACAAAACGCTTCTCATTATCGATGATGACAGGAATTTCGCAAAGATACTGAAGGAGTATGGAAAAAAACATGGTTATAAATGTATGGTAGCGGGCAATGGCCGAGCAGGCATATACCTGGCCGGCGAATATGAACCTAGTGGAATTATTTTAGATCTCGGGCTGCCTGACCTGGATGGGTATCAGGTATTGGAGCAGCTTAAATTCAACCTTAAAACAAGACATATCCCCATTCAGGTAATTTCAGCCAGGGATGAAGATCAGGATAAATTCATAGTTCAGGGAGCCATGGGATATTTAGCAAAACCGGTGCGGGAGGATCAGTTGAATGGTGTTTTAAAAGAGATTGAAAGGTTATCCATAACCGATATCAAAAATATTCTTGTTATTGAAGATGACAGGGACAGCCGTCGGGCAATTACAAGGCACCTTGAAAACAGCGGCGTCCAGATTGACAGCGTTGGTACCGCTAAAGACGGTTATACGCAAATTCATTCCAACAAATATGATTGTGTCATATTGGATCTTGGCCTGCCGGATATGACCGGCTTTGATCTGCTAAAAAAAATAAAGGACGATAAATCGACCATAACGCCTCCGATTATCATTTACACGGGAAAGGAATTAACCGATAAAGAGCAGGAGGAACTTGACAAATATTCTTTGGCAATAATTATCAAAGGGGCGGGGGCTCCGGAACGTTTACTTGATGAAGTATCCCTTTTTCTGCACCATATTGAATCCGGGTTTAAAGATGACATCAAAGAAAAAGTCCCCATGCTCCATGACGAGGATGCCATTCTGAAAAACCGGAGGGTTCTTTTGGTGGATGACGACATGAGAAACACCTATGCCCTCTCCAAAAAACTCATTGAGACCGGCCTTGATGTCGAAATGGCGAAACATGGACAGGAAGCATTGGAACTTCTGGAAAAAGACCGGAGCTATGAACTTATCCTTATGGATATCATGATGCCGGTCATGGATGGTTACGAGGCAACCGGACGAATCCGCAAGATGTCGGAATATAAAGACATTCCCATCATAGCCCTCACGGCGAAAACAATGCCTGAAGACCGGGACAGGGCCCTGAAGGCGGGCGCCTCGGAATATCTGATGAAACCCATAGATTTCAAGAAGCTGTTATCCATAATGCGAATCTGGTTATTCAAACGTTCTTGAAGAGAAATATACGGACCCGGTGGCGGATGAAGAAAAAAGATACACATGAAATTGAAACCAATCTATTGCTTGAAGCTATTCTGTTTTGTTACGGCTATGATTTCAGGCACTGGTCACGGGCATCCCTGGAAAGAAGAATTTTACACAGGGTTAAGTCATCCGGGCTTGCCAGCATTTCCGAGATGATTCCAAAGATAATACATGATCCTGATTTCTTTGGTTTATTTCTTAAGGATATGTCTATTACCGTCACGGAAATGTTTCGTGACCCCCATGTCTTCAAAAAAATTCGCCGGCAGGTTTGCGGTCAATTAAAAACCTATCCAAGGGTTAATATCTGGCATGCCGGATGCGCAACGGGTGAAGAGGTATACTCCATGGCGATATTGTTGGAAGAGGAGGGACTTCTCAAAAAGACGAGGATTTACGCAACGGACTTCAATAATCATTCCCTGGAGATTGCCGAGAAGGGAATATATCCGGCGGAACAGATGAAGCTGTTCACAAAAAATTATCTCGCTGCCGGGGGGAAAGCCTCCTTTGCGGATTATTACCAGGCAAAATTCAATGCGGCAAAGATGAAGGCGTCCCTCAGGGAAAAGATCACTTTTGCCAATCATAATCTTGCCCAGGATCATGGTTTTGCTCAAATGCACATGATCCTGTGCCGCAACGTTTTAATATATTTTGACAGGGAGTTGCAGGAAAAAGTGCTGAACCTGCTTAAAGACAGTCTGATTTTCAGGGGATACCTTATCCTGGGAGAGAAGGAATCCCTTGAATTCTCAAACGTCAAGGAGTCATTTGAAGTGTACGGCAGGAAAGAGAAAATATACAGAAAAAAAGCTTCCGTATAAGGCTGTTGTCCCGGGAGGACCGGCAGGCGGGATAAGTGCTTTGCAAAAAGGCTTATACGGGAAGAGGTTAATATGACAGACAAAACGAAATCCATAATATTAATCGTCGATGATGAGCCGAACAACCACCGTGTTTACGAAAGTATCCTGGAACCGCTGAACCTGGAGATTGTCAACGCGATGTCGGGACAAAAGGCGCTGGAAGTTGCGCACCGGTACGATTTCTTTCTTATCCTGATGGATGTGCAGATGCCCAATATCGACGGATTTGAAGCAGCCGGCCTTATTCTTGGTCACCCAAAGACATCTCACATACCGGTCATCTTTATTACGGCAATTGCCCGGGATGAAATATTTGAATTCAAAGGGTACAAAAGCGGCGCTGTTGATTATCTGGTAAAACCGATCAACGATGATATCCTGAGATGTAAGGTCAACGTTTTTTTAAAGATGAATCAGCAGAGAAAGGAGTTGCAGGCTGAACGGGATTATTCAACGGGTATCATCCGGAAAACACGGGCGCTGATCTGTACAATGGCACCGGATGGGACGTGTAACGGTGTTAATCCTGCCGGAGAAAGGGTTACCGGATACGCCCGGGATGAGATCATCGGTAAGAATTGCTGGCGGCTTTTTCATCCTGACAAAGACCTCCTGCAGATAGAACAATTATTTTGTGATTGTAAAAAGGGACAGCTACGTAACCATGAGATGACACTGACGCGAAAGGATGGCGGAACCCGTACCATCAGCTGGGATTTCCTGAATCATTTTGATGAAAATGGAAACCTTGTTGAAATCATCGGCTTTGGCCATGATATCACCGAACGTAAAAAACAGGAAACAGAGCTTCAGTCCCTGCGGCACTACCTGTCCAATATCATTGACTCCATGCCGTCGACACTGATTGGTGTGGACATAGACGGCAGGGTAACCCAGTGGAATAAGACGGCGGAACGAGCCACAGGGATCGATGCCGATGCCGCCCGGGGGAAATTTATCCATGACGTTTTTCCACGGATGAAACTGGAGATGGCAAAAATTACAGAAAGCATTCGAAACCGGAAAACAATCCAGGAACGTAAAAGATACCACCTGCCGGACAATCGGATCTCTTACGAAGATGTGACCATCTATCCCCTTATTTCCAATGGTTTGGAAGGCGCGGTTATCCGTATTGATGACGTAACGAACAAGGTGCGCATGGACGAAATAATGGTGCAGAACGAAAAGATGCTGTCCGTTGGGGGACTTGCTGCCGGCATGGCCCATGAGATCAATAATCCCCTTGCAGGCATAATGCAGACCGCGGATGTCATGGACAAGCGGCTGCGGGATATCAAGATGCCGGCCAACAGGCGGGTCGCCGGGGAAATCGGTATCGATCTTGATGATATTAAAACCTATATGGAAAAGAGGGATATCCTGCGCATGATAACGACCATCAACGAATCAGGACGCAGGGTGGCTGAAATTGTTGAAAACATGCTCTCTTTTGCAAGAAAAAGCGATACCCATACCTCCTTACACGACCCGGTTGAGTTGATGGAAAAAATTTTGCAACTGGCATCAACCGATTATGATTTAAAAAGACAATATGATTTTAAAACCATCAAAATTCAAAGGGAGTATGAAGACAATCTGCCCATGGTGGCCTGCGAAGGAGCAAAGATCCAGCAGGTGCTGCTCAATATCTTAAGAAACGGGGCACAGGCCATGCAGGAAATCAAGGCAGAGAACAATGGGAAGGTTCCCAAGTTTATTTTGCGCCTGTCACGGGAGAAAGAGACAAACATGCTCCGCATGGAGATCGAGGACAATGGGCCGGGCATGGATGAATCCACACTGAAACGGGTGTTTGAGCCGTTTTTCACAACCAAGCCGGTGGGGGTTGGCACAGGCCTCGGGCTTTCCGTTTCCTATTTTATCATTACTGAAAACCATGGCGGAGAACTGAGTGTGGAGTCTTCCCCAGGTTCCGGCGCCAAGTTTATAATTCGTCTGCCGTTAAAAGGGAAAAAAGCATAAACGAACCAATGCCATTTGCAAGGTCTGTTTCCCCTCCCCCGGGGCAAATTTTTCCTGGACTTTTCTCCCCTTCCCCAATAGGTTGTGTCCTGAATCTATTAAAAAATACCAGGTGAGAATAATATGGAGAAAAAAAATATTCGGCTGATATCATGGAACGTCAACGGCCTCAGGGCCGCCGTTAAAAAAGAGTTTTTCCCATCGGTAGAAAAACTTGATCCCGATATCCTCATGCTCCAGGAAACCAAGCTCCAGGAGAACCAGCGAACCGAGGAGATGATCTCTCTTCCCGGGTACACCTCCCATTGGGCCTATTCCACGATCAAGAAAGGGTACAGCGGGGTTGCGGCCTACACCCGGCCTTCCCCACGGACGGTCACCCCGGGCATGGGAATCCCGAAGTTCGACCAGGAAGGCCGAATCCTTGAGCTGGATCTCGATGATTTCATCCTCTTCAACATCTACTTTCCCAACGGCCAGATGAGCGAGGAGCGGCTTCAGTATAAGCTTGACTTTTACCAGGCCTTTTTTGACCATGCCGACCGGCTCAGGGACCAGGGAAGAAGCCTGATCATCACCGGGGATTTCAACACCGCCCACAACGAGATCGACCTCAAGAATCCAAAGCCCAACAGCAAGCGGTCGGGTTTTTTGCCCATCGAACGGCAGGTGCTGGACAAGATCGTGGCAAACGGTTATGTGGACACCTTCCGCCACTTTAACCCCGACACCGTCAAATATTCCTGGTGGTCCTACCGTTTCAATGCAAGGGCCAACAATGCCGGGTGGCGTATCGACTATTTTTTCGCAACCCAGGATATCATTGACAAGGGCTGGATCACCAACACCTTTATCGACAACGATATCATGGGATCGGACCATTGTCCCGTGGGACTCGAACTGACCATTTAAAACCGTATATTCAGGGAGATGCCAGGATGAAACCGTCAACCATCGTTCTCTTGACCGTTGCAGCCCTCCTGTTTGCCGGCCCGGGGCTTGCGGCCCCACCCTACATGCAGACAGACACCGCATTTTACCCCTATGCCCCTTCTCTGCTAAAGTGGGAAAAAACCGGGGCGGATTTCACCGAACCTGAAACCTGCGGCGAGTGCCACCCGGAAAAGTATGAACAATGGCAGGGTTCCATGCACGCCATGGCCTTCCAGGACCCCATCTACCAGGGGGAGCTGTATCTGGCAGTCACAAAAGCGGGTCATGACACGGCACGCCAGTGCGAAGGGTGCCACACCCCGGCGGCCGTGGTAAAAGGCGAGATCAAGGGAGCGGGCTTGAAGGGGCTGAGTCCCCTTGCCATGGCCGGGGTCTCCTGTGATGTCTGCCACTCGGTCAAGGGGCACACCCACTGGCAGACCCCCTACCACCAGCCCGAGAACGGCTCCCTGATCCTCTCCCCCGGCACGGCGGATCAGGAGCTGACAAAATACGGTCCCCTTGCACCGGATGAATGGTGCGGCGAGGAGTTCCACGCTTGCGTGGAATCAAAGCTGCACACCTCGTCCGAGCTGTGCGCATCCTGCCACCAGGTGTTCAACCACCGCACCCACACCCCCCTGGAAGCCACCTACCAGGAGTGGAAAAACAGTCCCTACTCCACCAAAAGCATCCATTGCCAGGATTGTCACATGGTGGATACAAAGACCTTTAAACGCTCCGCGGACGAGCTTGTCAGGCCGGAGCTTGCAGAATACCGCCACTTTTTCAACGGCGCCAACCTTTTTCTCTACAAGATGACGGCCCTTGCCGCGGAAAAAAACGGCAACAAGGACCTTGCGGCCAATGCCCTGGAGAAATACGAAATGGCGCTGGCACGGCTGAAGGCTGCGGCGGAATTAGCGGTCTTTCCGGTTTACCGGAACGGCGGGCTTGCCGAGATAAGAATCAGGGTGAAAAATATCCGGGCCGGACATAACCTGCCCACCTCCCTGACCAACATCCGCCAGATGTGGCTGGAGGTCACGGCTGCGGGTCCTGACGGAAAGGTTCTCCTCTCCACGGGGACCCCGGACCAGAAGGGCAAGCTTGCCAAAGGAACCAGGATTTTCAACACCCGGGGCCAGGACGGCAACCTGAACTTTTCCATCTATCCCTGGGAGATCGAAACCTTTTCCCAAAACGAGACCATCCCCCCCAAGGGGTTCAGGGAGGTGGTTTACGGGCTTGCCTTGAAAAAAGGCATCCCTGTGACCGTCCATGCAAAGCTTAGGTTCCGCCAGGCCGCCCAGGAGATTGCGGAAAAACTGCTCCGCCTGGTTCCCGACCCGGGCCACCTGGAAAAGATATACGGTATCAAGGAAATCCCTCTGCTGCCGGTGATCGACATGACGGAGACAAGGGTTGTCATCAACACCCCCTGATTTGATCCCGCCAGGTTGTTTACTTACTCCGTTTTTTTTATCTTTTCGGCCTTATTTGATCTATCCGCCCCAGGCCCCGGCCAGTTGCGTCAAGGGATCTGCCAGGGACTGAAACCGGGCCAGCCGGACAGTCTCCTGGTTCTTGTATGAAATAAACAGCATGAGCCCCAGATCCAGGATCTTTTCCATGGCCCGTTCCGTAAGCAGCACTTCCGCACATGGTTTGGTGACAAACTCCCCATGCTTTTTATACACATGCAGGGGAAGGCCCTGGATCTCCGGGATGACACCCGGACGAAGATTCCAGCCGAAACGGGTAAAGGACTGTGCCAGCAGCAGCGTACAGGCAAAGGCGGGATTGCCCCACAGGTAATGGTCATGCCCGGGAACGGGAGAGAGCTCTTCAAAATCAAAATAAGTCACAGGGTCGGTATCCGCTCCATAGGGGAGGCGCAACAGGAACCGGGGCACGGCAAGGCCCAGGTATGATGCCTCGGGAAGTTTCCTGAGGGCTTTCCACGCCTGGGCGTCCTCTTCATCAGCAGCGGGCGGAAAGTCAGCCGGGGAGTCGCAGCCAAGCATCCGGCCATGGGCCCCCGCAATGAACGGGGCACCCGCAAGCCGCCCGATACCTGCCATTCGCCCGAGAATCCCGGCATCCTCCCGTGTCTGATCAAAGGTGTAATTTCCGGCCAGCACCGCCCAGGGTTCCCCTCCCGGAGTCCCCAGGGCCTGCTCCACAAAAAGCCCGTAGACCGCAGTGGTTTGCAGGTCGTCCGCCCCTTTCAGATCCGAGGCCAGCTCCGCCTTTGTCATGTCCAGCAGATACACCTTGAGCAATGCATCCGTTTCCGCCCTGTAGACCAGAAACCGGAGGGCCCGCCAGGCCGACTCCAGGGCCTGAAACCCCGGATCGTGGAGGAGAACGCCCATGAGCCCTGAAATGGACGCGTCAACGGCCGCAACAAGTTCGCCCTGGCCGGGATCTTCCCCGGGAACCAGGTGGGGGCCGACAATGTGCTCCATGAACCCATCCCATTCCGAAGGTGCCGCCCCCCCTGGACCATCCGGCGGCCGGTCTTCCGCTTCCCCTATGATCCGGTCAAGGAGGCTTGGGGAGCCCTTGCCGGAGGGTTCGGGTACGGGCAGCGGCGGTTCCGGTTCCGTGGGAGCTTTCCCTGCACCGCCCCAGGCCCGGACCTCTTTCCCGGCGGATTCAAATGTCCGGAGATCCGTGAGCCGTTTACGGGTTTCCCTCAGTTTCCCGAACACCCCAAGCCGTTCATACAACTGCTCGGGATGGAAATCGTCAAACTCAGTAAATTGAACGGTAATTGAATGATCCGCGTTTCCCGCGACAGGCACCTGTACCTCAACGCCAAGCTTTTCCATTACCGCTTCAATATTGTCCCTGTCCACCTGGATGGGACGCAGATCATCGGGCACGGCAACAGGATTTGCGGAAGCCCGGTTTTCCCGGCCGCTGAAATCCCCGATCATGCAAATCCGAAACGGGGTCTCGGCTTCCGGCTGCCCCCGTGCCTCATCCATTGACGAAACGAGTTTGAAATCAAGCGATCCAAAAGAAATGGGCTTTCCCATGTCCGTGCCTCTTAAATGAATTGCGATTATTATAAAGTGGAGACAAAATCAACATACCACGAAATCGTTTCACCGGCAATGCCCCGCATGGGACCATGGGCGGGAGATGGCGGCCGGATACCGTGATCCGGCCGCCTTTGCCGTTATTAAAGTTGCCGTCTGTCGGACATATCCACGAGCACCCTCTCCCTTGCCTTGTCAATGCCAAGGTCTGCCCGCTTCTTGTCGATATGGGCGATCATGCTGTGCGCCATGGCGATGGGATCGGTTTCAAAGCCCCACTTGCCAAGTCCCATCTCCTCCAGCTCCTTGAACAGGTGGGCGTGGAACTTTGTGTTCTCCACAATGGGAAAGGTGACACCGAACATGGTGTATACGCCGGATGCGACAAAGTACTGGCCAATGGCGATCGCCTTTTCGCTCATGTACTCGGGGGCCGCCCCTGCGACGGGCAGGTCCGCCAGGCTGTCGCCAAGTCCGCCCTGGGCCACCATGGCCGATGCCGCAATGAGTATCCGTGAGTTGTCCACACAGGAACCAAGTCCCAATACCGGGGGCATGCCAACGGTTTCGCACACCTCCTGGAGTCCGGGTCCTGCAAAATGGGCCGCCTCGGGGCTTGAAAGTCCTGCCTTTGCCAAAGCAATCTGGGAACACCCGGTCAGGAGAACCAATACATCGTTCTTGATCAGCTCCCTGACAAGCTTGATGTGGGAATCGTCCTGGCGGGTCCTGGGATTGGTGCAGCCGACCACCCCCGCAACCCCGCGAATCCTGCCGTTGATGATGTTTTCGTTCAAGGGCGCGTAGCTGCCCCTGAAGGTGCCCCCCAGCATATAGCTGATATACTCGTGGCTGAACCCCTGGATTCCGGAATTTACCTCTTTGGGAATCTCGATGGGATGTTTACGGTTCTTGAACCTTGAGATCGCCTTGATTACGATCTCATCGGTGCAGGCCATTGGATCGTGCTCATGGAACTCCAGGTGAACGGCCCCTTCAATCATAGCCCGGGTGTTGGTGGTGATAAGCGGGGTATCGTAGCAATGGGCCACGGCCGCCAGTCCCTGCTTGATGCACTGGATATCCACGGCCATGGCGTCCACGGCCCCGGTTACCAGGATCGCGTCGGTTGAGGAGAAGTTGCCCGCATGGGGAACCCCGTGGCGGGACATCATCTCGGCCCCGGAGCAGCACATGCCCACAAGGTTGATTCCTTCCGCACCGGCATCCTTCGCGGCCTGGACCAGGACCTCGCTTCCCACGGAAACCACCATGGATTCAAAGAGGTTGGGTTCATGGCCGTGGATGATGATGTTGACCATATTCTCCTTGAGCACCCCCATGTTCACCCCCACCTCGACGGGCGTGGGGGTTCCGAAAAGAATGTCCGAGATCTCGGTGGAAACCATGGACCCGCCCCATCCGTCGGACAGGGCCGTCCGGCTGGCCTGTTTGGTGATGTTCTCGTAATGCTGGTCCACCCCCATGGTGGTGCGGTGCATGATTTCCATAATCTCCCGCATGGCCCCCCGGGGAACGATGTCCAGTTTTCGCCAGTTCTCAAGGGTTGCCTCGGGCACCCTTTTCATAAAAGGAATCTCCCCTTCCACCTGGGTATAGGTCCGCTCGAGCTCCTTATAAAGATCGGTGGCGATCTCCTCGACGCTCCGGTCCTCGGTCTCGATGTCCAGGGATTTCGCAACGGCCACGAGCTTGAAGGGGTCCTTGATCTCGTAATCCTGAATCTTGCCGTTCACCACATCCCGGAACAGCTCCAGCATGGCCATGCCGTGATCCGTGTGGGCGGCGGACCCGCCGGCCACGGCCCTGGCGAAATTCCGCGCCATGATGGTGTCAATGGTTGCGCCGCACACCCCCACCTTTTTGTAAGGATCCCGGGCATTGAGGCGGCAGGGCCCCATGAAGCAATGCTTACAGCAGGCAGAGTCCGCGCCGATGGGGCAGGCCTTCATGTCATCCGCCCGGTCAAAATTGAGAATGACACCGTCCTTTCGGGCCTTGGTGATCATCTTGGCCGTGGACTGGCAGGCAGTACAGTTTAAAGGATCGGACATGGATTTGGTGTTTTTATCTTCTTTTTTCATTCTACCCTCCTGATTGGAGTCCGATTTGTCACAATACACCAAGTGTATCGCGATACACTTATGTCTTATACGTATCAACTATAATGAGACGTTGACGAGAATCACCTCCTTGGAAAAAAGCCTTGGTTGGACAGGTACAGCCAGGTTGATAAGCCCGGTAACAACTGAATCGAAGCAAGAGGAATGCCACAACGTGGCAGGTGTTTTGCATTTGTAGCCGCCGCCCCGAAACAGCAAACCATTATCGCGGCCTGGCTTGGATCTTGCAAATCTAACTTGGATATCATTGGACCATAGACCCGTAACATTCTTTTAAACACATAACACCTTTCCAGGAGGAAACCATGACCACACCAATGCACTGCCCGGGGTTTGAGCAGTTCAAAAGCCTTAAATCATTTATCTGCAAGTGCCCGGAATGCAGCAAGGAGAACGAGATATTTTCAGACGAATTTGACAAAAACCATGTCTGCATCGGTTGCGGCAAACAGATCGATTTTAAGCAATGCAAAGCTGAAAACCTATAACCTGAATCGATTTTGAGAAATGCTAAGCAAAATACCTATAACCTGAATCAATTTTGAGAAATGCTAAGCAAAAAACTTTGATCTGATATCCATCAGAAAAGGAGGATCACATGTCGTTTAAATCCATGGATGAAATTCTTGCCTATGCCATTGAAAAGGAAGAGGAAGCCGTCGCGTTTTATACGGAACTGAGCGAAAAAAAGGGGTTTGCGTCGGTAAAAGAAACCTTTAAGAACTTTGCAGATGAAGAGAAAAAGCATGTCACCCTGCTCCAGGGACTGTCCCAGGATGCCTCAAAGGTTGAAGCATACGAGGTCAAAAACATTCCCGATCTCAAAATCAGCGACTACATGGTGGAAATAGAGTATTCGGAGGGGATGCTGATGCCCGAGATCCTCCGGCTTGCCATGAAGCGGGAAGAGCAGGCGGTGAAACTGTACAAGGATCTTGGGGATAAGTCACCCACCCCGGAACTGCAAAAGATTTTCCAGATCCTGGTGCAGGAGGAATCAAAACACAAGCTCGCCCTGGAGACCATGTATGACGATTTCCTGGCCGACCATGAATACTGATGCCAACCCCTATGCTCCGGCACCCCAGGGGCATTGACGTAAAAAAGCCCCTGGCGGCAATCACCGGGGGCTCTTTTCAAGAAACGGTCACTCCTTCATGCGCACACAGACGGCTGTCGCGAACTCAGAGCACTTCACCTCGATGGCATCGGGAATCAGGCGTGCGAGATCGTAGGTGACGACTCTATCCAGAATGGTCTGTTCAAGGGCCCGGGTGATCACCCCCGCCGCCCTGTTCCACCCCATGTGCTCCAGCATCATTACGCCGGAGAGAATCAGGGAGCCCGGGTTGACCTTGTCCAGGCCCGCATATTTCGGTGCGGTTCCGTGGGTCGCCTCAAAAAGGGCGCACTCGTCTCCGATGTTGGCCCCGGGGGAAAGCCCCAGGCCCCCCACCTGGGCGGCCAGGGCGTCGGAAATATAATCCCCGTTCAGGTTGGGCGCGGCAATGATGTCGTACTCGTCGGGCCGGAGCAGCACCTGCTGGAACAGGTTGTCGGCGATCCTGTCCCGGATGAGGATCTTTCCCTTGGGAAGCTTGCCGTCAAGTTTTTCAAACAGCTCTTCTTCGGTAACGACAATGTCGGGAAACATCCCGGTGGCCGCCTCATACCCCCAGCGTTTAAAGGCGCCTTCCGTGAACTTCATGATGTTCCCCTTGTGCATGAGGGTGATGCTCCCGCGGTTGTTCCTGGCGGCATAATCAACGGCCCTGGCAACCAGCCGCCGGGTGTTGGCCTCGCCCATGGGCTTGATTCCGATACCCGTGTCGGGAGAAAGTTCAATCCCCTTCATGGCGAGAAAATCAATCATCTCCAGGGCGTCCTTTGAACCGGCCTCCCATTCGATTCCCCTGTATAGGTCATCCATGTTCTCCCGGAAAATGACCATATCCGTTTTTTCAGGCGTTTTCACAGGACTTGGCACCCCGGGGATATATCGTACGGGCCGCACACAGGCATACAGGTCCAGCTCCTGGCGCATGGCAACGTTGACGCTCCTGACCCCTCCTCCCACCGGGGTGGTCAAGGGTCCCTTGATGGCTACCCGATGCTTTCTTATGGCATCGAGGGTCTCCAGGGGAAGCCACTTGCCCGATCGTTCATGGGCCTTTTCCCCGGCATACACCTCCATGAATCGGATGCGTTTTTCATTGCCGTAGGCGACAGCCACCCCTTTGTCCAGGACCATTCTGGCGGCATGCCATATATCGGGCCCGATACCGTCCCCTTCAATGTAGGGAACAACCGGCATATCAGGAACGGTAAGGGAACCGTCTCCATTTAGCACAATGGTATCTCCCATCTTTCCTCCCATGGTTTATCAATCCTTGAACACCAGTTTCCCACCGATAAATCCCGCAACCCCGGCCGATCCCAGCATCACCAGGTTGAGCCCGATGAATATCCATGCCCTGGACGAGGCCATGACCGTGGGTTCCAGAAGAAACCAGACAAGGGAGGTGCAGCAGGAGACCGTGGTGATGCTTGCGGCAACGATCTTGATCAGGAACAGGATGGTCAAGGCCCGGTTGTATTTTTTCTCCCACTCCACAGCCCCGGCCACCAGCACCACGGGCAGGGACAGAACCACAAACACAAGGTTGTAAAACCCAGCTTTTGCAAAGCTGTCACAGGCAAACAGGGCGGAGAGGATGAAAAACACCACCACCACGGGCAATACACCGTTGGGAAAATGAACCGAAACCGGGTGGAGATGGTGTTTCACCATGAGCGCCTTGATCTTGTCCAGGGGTGTTTCCCTGACCGGCGCCACGGGTTTTACCTCGGGCGGCGCTTCAGGAGGAGCAGGCTCTATCTCGATAAACTTGGAGGCAGGGGCATTGCAGATGGGACACCTTGCCGGAGGTGCGTCCCCTTCGTGAATATAGTTGCAGATCGTACATTTCCATCGTCTCATGATTTGATGTTCTCCCTATCGGTCATCCAGATCAACATAGGGGCACTCGTCGGGCCCGCAATAATCACCCACATAGGCGGCTCCCGGCCTGTACAGCACGGGCTTGGGGGCCGAGGTCGCAAATTTTTCCTCGATCACATGGGCGGCCCAGCCGCTCACCCGGGCAAGGGCGAACACCGGGGTGAAAAGATCCATGGGAATACCCATGGTGTAAAAGAGCGAGGCGCTGTAGAAATCCACGTTCACGAAGATATCCCGCCCCTTTTTCTTCTTGAACGCCTGCTTGGCCGCCTGTTCCAGCCGGGTTGACAGCTCATACCAGAGGGTATCATTCTTCATCTCGCCCATGGCCTTTGCCATGGGGGCAAGGATGGCCGCCCGGGGATCGTCCACCTGGTAGACGGCATGGCCCAGGCCCATGATCTTTCCCCCTGCCTCAAAGGTCTTATTCACATACGCGTCTATGTTTTCCAGGTTGCCGATGGACTTGAGCATCTCCATCACCCGGACATTGGCGCCTCCGTGGAGCTCTCCCGAGAGGGAGCCGATGGCCGCGGACACGGCGGCATAGATGTGGGCCCTGGTGGAAGCCACCTGCCGGGCCGTAAAGGTGGAGGCGTTAAAGGAGTGCTCCGCATGGAGAATCAGGGTCGTGTCAAAGAACCGGGCCACCTTGCTGTCGGGGCGCTTGCCCGTGAGCATATATAGGAAATTGGCGGCATGGCCGAGATCGTCGGCGGGTTCCACCGGCGCAAGCCCCTTCCTTGTCCGCTCCCAGGCGGCAATGAGGGCGGCAAGCCCTGCCACAAGGAATTCGGCACTGCCGAGGGCCGCCTCCATGCTGTTGGCCCCGGCATGGGGATCGGCCGGCACCAGCAGGGACACCCCCGCCTGGAGAACGTCCATGGGGCTTGCGTCCTTGGGGATGCTCTTTAAATAGGCAAGTCCCCCGGGGGGAAGCCCCCGCTTCTGTTTAAGCCTGTTAGTGAAATCCGCAAGCTCCTCCTTTTGGGGCAGCCGCTCGTACAAAAGCAGAAACACCACCTCTTCAAAGGATGACTTTTCGGCAAAATCCGCCACAAGATGCCCGCGGTAGATCAGCTTGCCGGCCTTGGCGTCCACCTGGCTGATCCGGGTGCTTGCGACCTCCACTCCCCTGAGACCGGTGTTGATTACCGGCATGCACTCATCCATGTGCGCCTCCTTTATCAAACGATCCTGTCCGGGTCCCGTCTCTCCGGGACATACTCCGCGCTCCTTTTTCCCTCCTTCAGCTCCCGGGATACGTAGAGACCGCAATAGCAGGCCCCATACTCCCCGACATCCGGCTCCCGGTAATCGCAGGGACAGATGATGTCCCGGTCATGGTCCCGGTCCCCGGCGGCCAGCCTGCAGGGGCAGGCCATATACCCGTAATTCTCCTTGTTCAAAAGAAGGGATTCAAGGAGCTCGAACACAAGGTCGAGATCCTTGTTAAAGAAATAGCCCTTGGGCTCCTGAATTTTCCGTAGGTTCTCGTAGAGTGTCTTAATCTCCATGGTTCATTCCCAAAGCCTCCCTTATCTTATCTTCATGGAACCCCACGATAACGGTATCTCCAATTACGATGGTCGGAAACGAGCACCGTGGATTCAGTTCCTTGATATCTTTTAAGATCGCCTTGCGTTCCTCCCCGCTCAGGCTGTCCACATCCACGAACTCGTACTTCACCTTGCACTCTCCCAGAAACCGCTTTGCGGCCTTGCAGTGGCTGCAGGTGCTTAACGAATATACTTTAGCGCTGTCATATTCCATGGTCCACTCATCCTTTGCTATGGATTCCCTGTTCCGGAGAATTCATTAAAAATGAAACAAAAGTGATCAGCATGTTTTAAAAGTGGGATTGCGATGATGCTTACAACACAAAACCACATTTGTAATAAAAATGAAAACTGTTTTTATCAGTTGATATGTATACACATTTCGTACCATATGGGGTTGCCGGGGCCGGAATATTTTTTTACCCTTGGTTCATCCGTTCCTTTTTCCATCCCCACAACAAACTCCCAGGCCGTGGCCTGAATATTGCTTTTCTGTTACCCAATGCAGCAACGATTCAGGTGGCCATAAACCACGACTTTCCTAAGGAGAAAAGATGACGACAGACCTGACACTTAAAATCGGAGGAGAGGCGGGCCAGGGTATCCAGACCATCGGCACCCTGCTTGGGGAGGTTTGCCATGGCGCCGGCCTGTTCACCTTTTCCGTGGATGACTATGAATCACGGATCAGGGGGGGGCACAACTTTAATCTCCTGAGAATCAGCGATGCCCCCCTCACCGCCCCGGGCAACCGCATCGACATCCTGGTTGCCATCGACCAAAAGACCGTGGAACTGAACCGGGACAACCTTACGGACACGGCCGTCTCCATCATCAATTCAAGGGACGGGGAGAAATCCAGCCCCTCGACCCTGCACCTTCCGGTGGCGGATCTCGCAAAGGAGGCCGGGAACGTAATCGCGGCAAACACGGTGGCCGCGGGCGCGGCCCTGGCCGTCATGGGCGCTCCTTTTTCCCTCCTTGAGCGCATTCTGGCGGAAAGGTTCAGGGTCAAGGGAGACACCATCGTAACCCTGAACGTTACAGCCGCCCGAAAGGGGTATGATGCGGCCCGGGACATCCGCCTTGCCAAGCAGCTTGACTGGAAAGGCGACAAGGGCGGCAGGATACTCATGACTGGGGCCAGGGCCGCCGCCCTTGGGGCCATTGCCTCGGACTGCCGGTTCTTCTCCTTCTATCCCATGAGTCCAGCCACCGGCATCATCTCCAATGTGGTCCCCTTTTCAAAGACCCTTCCCATAGTGGTGGAGCAGGCAGAGGACGAGATCGCCGCCGTCACCATGGCCATGGGCGCCTCCTTTGCCGGGGCAAGATCCCTTACCGCCACCTCC